>DASYZE010000001.1:0-88508 GCA_035946625.1 Terriglobia bacterium
CAATTGGCGATCTTGCCCAGCGTGCCACAGTACTGTCGGCCCACCCCCACGGAGTGTTGTCCCGACTTGGGGAAGCCGGTTTCATCAATCACCCAGACCTCGGGCTCGCTGAGCAGGTCGACCACTTTCTGCGCCAAGCGACGCTGCACCTGTTCCACGGCCCAGGGGCTCTGTCCGACGAACTGGCGCAGGGCCTGCACGTCGGCGCCCGGCAAGCGCGCCGCCATCGGCTCAATCGATTTGCGCTCTCCGTCCAACAGCAGCCCCCGCAGGTAAACCTCGGCCCAGTGCCGCCGTTCGCTGCGCCCCATCGGTTCGAGAACATCTTTCAAGAAGTGTTGCAAACGATGATCCAGGCTTTTCAGCCTCTGCGGTGTCATGACCAAACTGTACCAGACGCCACAAAAGCTGTCAACAGATACTTAACCTAGTAATGTTAGAAGTTTGTTGAAAAAACCGCAAAATTGTCATTCCGAGCATTGACAGCCGCAGGGCTGCCCATGATGAGCAGAAAGTCGTCGCTCCTGCCCAGAGACGCTTTGTTGAATCCAAAAGAGTTACGCATCGACTTTCCGCAGAGGAGTCCGTCAGCTGACGGACGACGAGGAATCTCGCACTGTATGTCCTTTCAGAGCGAGATTCTTTTCCGCCGGCTGACGACTCGGAATGACACCGGTGGAGATGGTTTTTCAACAAACTTCGAGCCGACCTCCCCGCCAGTTTCCTGTTGCATTCTAACTACAATGTAAGTACATTGGCATGGGGTGGCCGTGCTACGCTTCGAGTGGGACACCACGAAGGGATCTCAGAACAAGCGCAAACACGGTATTTCCTTCGAGGAGGCGTAAACGGTTTTTTTCGATGAAGAGGCGCTTCTAGTCACCGATCCCGACCATTCCGAGGACGAAGAGCGATTCGTGCTTCTCGGGTTGAGCAGTGCGCTCCGCACGTTGGTGGTATGCCATTACTATCGGCGGGACGGGGATGTAATTCGGCTCATCTCGGCTCGGCGGGCTGACCGGAAGGAGCGCGAGATGTACGAAGTGAGGTGGACAAAATGAGGAAACACTACGACTTCTCGAGCGCCAAACGGAATCCTTACGCCCGGCGCTTGAAGCAGCAAGTGACCATCCGTCTTGACCAGGATACCATCGCTTACTTTCGGCGCATGGCGGATGAAACTGGGATTGGCTATCAAACGCTGATCAACCTATACTTACGCCAGTGCACGTCCAGCGGGAAGAAACTCTCCAACACCTGGGCGGCTCCTAACCGGGGCGTAGCCTGAAAATGATATTGGGCTCATTGATTTTGCTTCATTCGGTGCCTTGTTGGACCCGCCCGTTTTTCTTCTCCCAGATCTTGTCCGTTCGAAAATGTCTGGCAAAAATCAGCTATTGACAGTTCGGATCTCCCCTTGTAATATCATTTTTTGACCTATGAGCCGCACACTGGCACAACATCATCACCATTTTAGCTTTGGGGTGGCGTGTCAGTGGGCGTCTGCATAAAACGCAGACAGTGTTCAAAGATTCAAAGGCCCGCTGATACGATAATCGGCGGGCTTTTTTGCTTTTGCCGCAGGGCTTTACTAAGTTTGGTGCTGGTGTCATTTGCTAGGCGTGGGCGCTCCGATGTTCAGTCATTCCCGCGAACGCGGGAATCCAGTCCGCCTAGAACACAATGCCAATGGCTTGCGCGGTGGATTCCCGCGTTCGCGGGAATGACCGAGGGCGGGAGTGACCGGCGTTTGGCAATGAACCTCCTCCCGAATGACGCCAGGGTACGAGACTTAATGGGACAATCACAGGGGAGGGCATTGAACGCATGGAGCTGAAATTCGAGAACGAACTTATTCCCGCCGTCATTCAAGACCGGCGCAGCGGCAAGGTCTTGATGCTCGGCTACATGAACCATGCCGCCATCGAGCAGACCCAGAGCACCGGCTGGGTGACTTTCTTCAGCCGCAGCCGCCAAAAACTTTGGGTGAAGGGAGAAACTTCCGGCCATCGGCTGCAAGTGCGCGAGGTCCGCGTGGATTGTGACGGCGACGCCCTGCTGATTCAGGCCGAGCTAACCGGGCCCGGATGCTGCCACAAGGGATACAGGTCCTGCTTTTACCGCAAGGTGACGCCCCAGGGCGAAGAAATCATCGCCGAGCGCGAATTCGATCCTTCCGAAGTTTACGGCGAGTCCGGAAAGGAGAGCATATCATGAGCATGAAGTTGGGAATCCCCAAGGGAAGTCTTCAGGAAGCGTCGTTGCAGCTTTTCCGCCGCGCCGGGTATGAAATCACCGTGAACCCGCGTTCTTATTTTCCCTCCATCGACGACGAAGGCCTCTCCTGCATGTTGATCCGCGCCCAGGAAATGGCGCGCTACGTTGAAGACGGAATCCTGGACGCGGGCCTTACGGGCAAGGATTGGATTCTGGAGAATGAAGCCAACGTGCGCGAGGTGGCCGACCTCATTTACTCCAAGCAGACTTTCGGAAAAGTCCGCTGGGTCCTGGCGGTGCCGGAAAAATCGCCTTTCCAAAGCGTTCGGGACTTGCAAGGCAAAATTGTGGCCACCGAATTGGTGCGCGTGACGGAGCGCTACCTGGCCGCCCACGGCGTGAAAGCCAAAGTGGAGTTTTCCTGGGGCGCGACGGAAGTGAAGCCGCCCGTGCTGGCGGACGCCATCGTGGAAGTCACGGAAACCGGCTCGTCCCTTCGTGCCAACGGCTTGCGCATTATTGAAACCGTGCTCGAATCGAACACCAAGTTCATTGCCAATCTTGCCGCATGGGACGACCCCGCCAAACGCGAAAAAATGGAAACGCTGGTCATGCTGTTGCGCGGCGCCATCGAGGCCTCGGGCAAAGTTGGCTTGATGCTGAATGTAAAACGCTCGGACCTGGAAGCGGTGCTCGCCGTAATGCCCGCGCTAAAACGTCCTACAGTCTCAAACCTGAGTGACCCCGACTGGGTGGCCGTCAGCACCGTGATCGAAGAGAAAACGGTTCGGGAATTGATTCCCCGTTTGAAAGCAGCCAACGCCCAGGGCATTGTGGAATATCCGCTCAACAAAATTGTGATGTAAATGATTAAAATTATTCAAAGCACACACCGCGCGGGCATGGCCCGTTTATTGCGGGCGCGCCACGTTGGCCTTGAAAACGCCGAAGCCGTTGCCCGCCGTATTGTGGATGATGTCAAGCGCAACGGCGACCGCGCCTTGATTCGCTACACCAGGCAATTCGACAAAACGGATCTTCGCCAAGCGGGCTTTGCGGTCAGTCGCAAGGAAATTCGGCAAGCTTACCGCATGGTGCCGAGGGATTTCATTCGCGCGGTGCGCCTGGCGGAAGGGAATATCCGCGCCGTGGCCCGCCGCCAATTGCCCCGCACGTGGCGAATTGAAACCACGGCCGGAGTGGTGGTCAGGCAAATCGTCCGGCCTCTGGAAAGCGTCGCCTGTTACATTCCCGGCGGGCGCTTTCCCCTGCCTTCAACCGTGCTGATGAGCGTGATTCCCGCCCAGGTGGCCGGAGTTCAGGAAATATCGGTCACCTCCCCGCGCCCCGCACCCGCTGTGCTGGTGGCTGCGGACCTCTTGGGCATCAACAAGATCTACCGCCTGGGAGGAGCGCAGGCTATCGCTGCCTTCGCCTATGGAACCAAAAGCGTGCCGCGCGCGGCAAAGATTGTCGGCCCCGGAAATCGTTTTGTGGCTGCCGCCAAGAAAATCGTGGCTCGGGATTGTGGCATTGATTTTGTCGCCGGCCCCACCGAGCTCGTGGTGGTGGGCTCGCGCGGCTGTCCGCAATGGATTGCCGCTGACCTGGTGGCCCAGGCGGAGCATGACCCCGACGCCGTGGCCATTTTCATCACGCCCTCGGCACGGCTTGCTTCAGATGTTCAAATTTCCGCCGCCAAAATTCTGCGGCGGCTGGGCCTGCCCATCGCCCAGCAGGCGCTGGCGCGGCAGGGCGCGATCATTCTCACCCGTGATATTTCCGAGGCGGTGCAGCTCGCCAACACTTTCGCTCCCGAACACCTGATCCTTCTTGAAGACGCCATCGGGTTTTTGGATCGGGTTCAATCCGCCGGATCGATTTTCCTGGGCGAATTCAGCGCGGTGGCCGCCGGGGATTATGCTTCCGGAACTAATCACATTCTGCCCACCGGGGGCGGGGCAGGTTGGCGCGGAGGGCTGAGCGTGGCCGACTTTGTGAAGACCATCACCGTGCAGCAACTCACCCGCCCGGGCCTTTTGAGTTTGCATCCCGCCATTGTGCGTCTGGCGGCAACGGAAGGCTTGTGGGCCCACGCCGATTCGGTGGAATCACGATTTGAGAAGAGACGAGGTAAAGTTGGATGATCCGACCCCGGCCCGCCATCGCACGCCTGCAAAAATACCGTCCCCCGCTCGAAGGGCGCGGCGGCAAGCTTCGCCTCGACTTCAATGAGAACACCGTCGGGTGCGCGCCGGAGGTAATTCACGCCCTTCGGCGTGGCCTGAGCGCCGAAGGCTTGACCCGCTATCCCGAGTACGACGAGGCGCGGACCATCCTGGCCCGCTATTTCAAGGTGGCCAAAGAAGAACTTCTTTTGACCAACGGCACCGACGACGCCATCAAAATGGTTTGTGACGCTTTTGTAGACCCGGGCGACGTTCTGCTGCAACCTTCGCCCACCTTCCCGGTTTACAAGTTTTTTCACGAGGTGGCGGGCGGCGAAGTGGCGCGCGTTCCCTATGACGAAAATTTCCGGCTGCCCCTCCCCCAACTTCTGGCCGCGCTCAAAAAACATCCCCGCTGGCTGGCGCTTGCCAATCCCAATAACCCCACTGGAACGATGATTCCGCAAAACGATTTGCGCACCATCCTGCGCGCCGCCCCGAAAACCGTGGTGCTGGTGGATGAAGCTTATTTCGATTTCTCCGGCGAAACCGTGCTGCCCTGGATCAGAAAATATCCGAATCTGGTGGTGACCCGTACTTTTTCCAAAGCCTTTGGACTGGCCGCGCTGCGCATGGGCTGTCTCTTCGCCAATTCCGGGCTGGCCGAGTGCATGCACCGCGGCCAAAACCCTTTTGCGGTCAACTCGCTGGCCCTGGCCGCGGCCTGCGAAGCCATCCGGCATCCGGCTTACGTCCGCCGCTATGCGGACCAGGTGCGCGCCAATCGTAAACACTTCTGCCGCCTGCTCGAAGTGATGGGGATTCCGTTTGTGCCCAGCTCCTCCAACTTTGTGCTGACGCGGGTGGGCGAGCGCGCTCCGGAAATCGGGCGGCGCTTGCGCCAGGCTGGCATTTTGGTGCGCGATTGGAGCTACGATCCACACCTACGCGGCTATCTTCGCATTACCATCGGCTCCACCCGGCAGACGCGCCGGTTGGTGAAAGAGCTTCACAAGATGGAGTCCCTGTTCGATCTCCGCCACGGCGTGCGCGCCTGGAAAAATTTTGTGGTTTATTCCTCCACCGGATGGTTTGCATGAAAACACGCACCGCCCGCATTCATCGCCACACTACGGAAACGGATATCCGCCTGCGGCTGGCGCTCGACGGCCGCGGCCGCTACAAAATTTCCACCGGCATTCGATTTCTCGATCACATGCTCGAACTCTTTGCCCGCCACGGTGGCTTTGACCTGGAACTGGCCGCGCGCGGCGATCTGGACGTGGACCAGCATCACACGGTGGAGGATGTGGGCATTGTTCTGGGGGAGGCGCTGCACCGGGCGTTGGGCGAAAAAAAGGGCATCAATCGCGCCGGATATTTCGTGATGCCGATGGACGAGACTCTGGCGGTAGCCGCCATCGATTTGAGCGGGCGCGCCTACCTGGTGCTGAACGCGCCCATCAAGAGCAAGCGCGTGGGCGATTTGCAAACCGAGTTGCTGGAGGATTTCTTTCACGGGTTTGCCGCCAGCGCCCGTGCCAACGTTCACCTGAAGATCGCCTACGGGCGCTCCAGCCATCACGGCGTGGAAGCCTTGTTCAAAGCGTTTGCGCGCGCCCTGCGTTTCGCCTGCTCGCGCGACGCGCGGCTGAAGAGCCAGCTCCCCAGCACCAAGGGACTGCTATGATCGCGCTGCTCGATTACGGCGCCGGCAACGTGGGCTCGGTATTGAAAGCGGTAAACTATCTCGGCCATTCCGCCCAAGCCGTCGATCAACCGGAGTTGTTGAAAAAAGCGACGAAGATCATTTTCCCCGGCCAGGGTCATTTTGGGCAGATGATGGCGGCCCTGGCCGAGCGCGGCTTGCTTGAGCCTCTGCGCGAAATGTTGGACGCGCGCAAACCGTTCCTGGGAATTTGTCTGGGACTTCAGGCGCTTTACCAAGGCAGCGAGGAAGCTCCCGAAATTCGCGGCCTCGGCTTTCTCCCGGGCTGCGTCAAGCGCTTTGAGGGCGTCTTCAAAGTTCCTCACGTGGGCTGGAGCCAACTGGAATTGCGCCGCGAGTCCAAGCTGCTGGCGGGCGTGCCACCCGGCAGCTTCGTCTACTATTGCCATTCGTACTACGGGCCGGCAACCGAACCGTGCGCGGCCACAACCGACTATGGACAATCCTTCGCGGCCGCCGTGGAATTGGGTTCGGTGTGGGCGGTGCAGTTCCACCCCGAGAAATCGAGTGAGGTGGGACTCAGAGTTCTGAAAAACTTTCTGGATGCATAAATTTTTCGCCGGTATTTGGTCAGTTGCGAGCTCTGCTCTTTGACCGCTGACCACTAACGAAGGACGTCCTTTCGTGTTTGCCAAACGCATTATTCCATGTCTCGATTGCAAGGACGGGCGGGTGGTGAAGGGCGTCCGCTTCGTGGACTTGCGCGATGCAGGTGATCCCGGCGAGCTGGCGGAGATGTACAACCACGAGGGCGCGGATGAGCTGGTGATGCTGGATATTTCTGCCTCGCGCGAAGGGCGTGCCACGCTGATGGATACGGTGCACGGCGTCGCCTCGCGGCTTTTCATTCCTCTCACCGTGGGCGGAGGAGTGCGAACTCTCCATGACGCGCGCCGACTCCTCTCCGCCGGCGCCGATAAAGTGGCCCTCAACACCGCGGCGGTGGAGACGCCCCAACTCATCGGTGAGATCGCGGCGCGCTTTGGGCGACAGGCGGTGGTGGTGGCGATTGACGCGCGATTGGAAATTGGAATTTCGTCCTCACCGTCAGGCGGTAATGCCGCCCGGCGCTGGAACGTCCTCACCTACGGCGGCACTCGCCAGACCGTTCTCGATGCGGTCGAGTGGGCGGCCC
Source organism: Terriglobia bacterium (assembly GCA_035946625.1). Taxonomy (GTDB): domain Bacteria; phylum Acidobacteriota; class Terriglobia; order UBA7540; family UBA7540; genus DASYXZ01. The sequence goes on from DASYZE010000001.1 coordinate 7,250, forward strand.
GCGTTGAATCGCAGGGCGCGGGCGAGATCCTGTTGACCTCCATGGACGCCGATGGCACTCAGCGCGGCTTCGATTGTGAGTTGACCGCCACCATTTCCAAGGCGGTTCATATCCCCGTGATTGCCTCGGGCGGCGCCGGAAGCCTGGAACATTTCGCCGAAGTTTTCATGCGCGGCGCGGCGGACGCGGCGCTGGCGGCTTCAATTTTTCACTACGGGCAACATTCGATCCGCAGCCTGAAAGAATATTTGTTTGCTCAAGGCGTGCCCGTGAGGTTGATGAAGAATTAGCAATTCAAGATTCAAAAATGAACCTTGAATCGGAATTGATTTTTTTAACCTTTAACTTTTATCCTTTTACCTTTCTTTAACATGATCATTCCCTGCATCGACTTGATGGGCGGCAAAGTGGTCCAACTGGTTCAGGGCAATCCCCGGAACAAAGCCTTGGAATTGCCCGACGCGCTCGCCGTGCTGGAGAAGTTTCATGACTTCCCCGAGATCCAGGTGATTGACCTGGACGCGGCCATGGGGCGCGCGGGCCAGTCGGATCAGGTGCGCCAGCTCTGCGCGCGCAAGCCCTGCCGCGTGGGGGGCGGCATTCGCAGTGTGGAACGCGCGCGCGCGGCGGTTGAATCCGGCGCGCGCAAAGTTATTGTGGGCAGCGCCGCCTTCGGCTCGCAGGGAATTAATCATGCCCTTCTCCGCGCCCTGGCGGGCGCCCTACCTCGGGAAAAGCTGATGATTGCCGTGGATTGCCTGAACGATCGCGTGGCCATCCACGGCTGGAGCGAAGTCCTCCCCCTCACCTCAGGCGACGCGCTTCCCCAACTCGAACCCTACTGTTCGGAATTCCTCTGCACCTGCATTGAGGTGGAAGGGAAATTGCAAGGTACCAATCTGGACTGGTTTCGCCAACTGCGCGCGGCCACCCAATGGCCCATTACGGCGGCGGGTGGCATCACCACTGACGAGGAAATCCGCGCCCTCGACGCCATCGACATGCACGCCGCGCTCGGCATGTCGATTTACCGCAAATTTTTTCCCGAGCTTTTCGCGTAGAAGATTGTTGAAAAACATTTTCCGCGCATGTCATTCCGAGTGAAGCGAGGAATCTCGCTCTGAAAAGACGAGCCTGGCGCGGGCGATGGCTTCAACAAACTTCCTGGCGATTCAGAATTTACTGAGGAATTCAACCACCTTGCGTTCCGCCCAGCGCCCGTCATAGCCGTTGGGCGCCGCGAGGAAGGCGCAATGTCCGCCGCGATGGGTTTCAAGATATTTCACCGCCGCGTTGCCGCGCAGTTTCGCGCGCGTGCCGGGCACAAGGCGGATAAATGGATCGTCGGTTGAATAAATGACGAGTGAGGGCAGGGTAATCCGTTCCACCAGGCGCGACGAACTCACCCGCGCGTAGTAATCATCGGCGTCGCGAAAACCGTCATAGGGCGCGGTAATCTGCTCGTCAAATTCCCGGATGCTGCGAACCCCTTTCAGCCGGCTGGCATCATACCGCTCCGGAAAAAGCTCCGCCTTGCGGCGAAAGAGCCGCGCCAACCCTCGTACAAATTTGATTTCGTAAACCCGGTTGCTCCGGTTGTGCAACGCGTCGGCGGAGGGACCCAGATCCATCACCGGGCTCACCGTGGCGGAGGCGCGCACTTCGTGAGGTTTCGCTGCGCCCCATTCCCCCACCAGGTTCATCACCAGATTCCCGCCCATGGAAAAGCCCGCCAGCCCGATTCGCGACAGACCATCTTTCTGAATCAGTTCCTTCACCACTGCCGCCAGATCACCGGAAAAACCCGAATGGTAAAGGGTGGGCGTAAGTTTTTCCGTGCCGCCGCAGTTGCGCATATTCATGCGCACCACGTTCATGCCCGCGGCCAGGGATTTCGCAGCGGTTCCCAGCATGTAGGATGATTCGCTCGACCCCTCGAGTCCGTGGACAAGGACGGCCGTCATCGCCCCGGTTTTGTCCGCCTGCCAGTGGCAATCGCAAACCACCTCAGTATCTTGGGCCACGCGAAAAAAGCGCCTCTCCGCCACGGGCAGACGGTCACGCCGGCGCATAAAATAACTCGCCAGCGTCTGCGCGTGGCCTCCGCGCAGGCCGCGCCGCGGCACGAAGGGGGAGAATTCGGGTGGAGGGTCGATCATGTTTTGGCGTAGCGCCGGCGGCTTGGCCCGGATTATTCACCAAACTTTGCCCTCAGATCTTTTCACATCGGGCAAGAAAAGATTTAACACAGAGGATACAGAGTAAATACCTCTCGGAAAGGCCTTGGGTGGAGAAGGGAACGAGGTCCCGGGTCTCATCGGCCTCGGTGCTGATTTGCTTCGCGTCCTCTGTGTTAAAGTCCTGATCAATCCACATAAATCCGCGGCACGCGCTTGCCGATGGTGCAAAGGACTTCGTAAGGCACGGTGCCGATCTGGCGCGCGATATCCAGGGCGCTGATGCTGGCGGCGCCGCAACCACCGATCAGAATCACCTCATCGCCCACCGCGACTCCCGGGATATCGCTCACGTCCAGCAGCGTCAGGTCCATGCTGATGTTGCCCGCGATGCGCCCGCGCTGGCCGCGCACGATGGCGTAGCCGCGACTGGAAAGCGCGCGGTTCAAGCCATCCGCGTAGCCTACCGGAACCGTGGCAATGCGCGAGGGCCGCCGAGTGTGGAACGCAGCCCCGTAACCGAGCGGCGTGCCGCTGGGAACGTCTTTCAGGTAAACCACGCGCGATTTGAAAGCGAGAACCGGCTCGAAGGCGGGCATTTCGGGCGGCTTGGTTCCGTGCGGAAAACTGATGGGCAGGCAATAGCCGAAGAGCAGCGCTCCGATGCGAACCAGGTTCTCGGGCAAGTTGGGGCGGGTGAGCAGCGCCGCCGCGTTCGAGATGTGAACCCACTCGGGATCGATTTTCAATGTCCGCAAGGTTTCAAGCGCCTGGTGGAAGCGCGCCAATTGCTCGTCCGTCTGGGTTGCCACCAGATCTTCCGCAGAGGCGAGATGGGTGAACACTCCCGTCATCCGCAGACCCTGGAGCTCGCGGTAGTGCTCCACAAACGAAGTCAGCCGGTCAGGGGGCATGCCCAGGCGGCCCATGCCGGTGTCCACCTTCAGATGGAATTCTATGCGCTTGCCGAAACGCTGCGCCACCTCGGCGTAAGTGTCCAGCCGCGCGGTGGAGGAGACGGAAGGCGTCAGCCGATACTCAATCAGGTCGGCGGGGTCGCTCATATACAGACCGCCGAGCAGCAACACGGGTTGCTCAATGCCGGCGGCTCGCAATTCCAGCGCTTCCTCCACCGTGGCCGTCCCAAACCAATCCACTCCGCATTCGCCCAGGCATTTCGCCACCGCCACCGCGCCATGCCCGTAGGCGTCCGCCTTGATCACTGCCATTACCGCGCGCTTCCCGGCCAGCTCGCGCACCCGAGCGAAGTTCCGCCGCAGTTTGCCCAGCGAAATTTCAACCCAGGTGGGACGCAAAAGTTTGTCGGCAGGCGAGTTCAATCCATCCCCCTACCAACCGCCCATGAACCGGCATTTTGGAAGAACTTTTTCACCTCATGCGATAGGCTTCCGAGGCATCCGGGGAACCGCCTCATCTCAATCCTTGGTCGAAGTTTGCGCTGGGTTCTGGGTTTTCAAACCGCACATGAGGTTTAATGAAGATGAGGTTAAAGGAGCCGGTCGGACCGTTTCTTTGTTTGCTGATGTTTAGTTCCACGGGAATGCCAGGGTCATTGTCCTCGCCATCTTCGGCAGGACGACCCCGATGAATAAAAATAACCACATCCGCGTCCTGCTCGATGGAGCCGGAATCGCGGAGGTCGGAGAGCATGGGGTCCCGGCCCTTGCCCGCCTCCGGCGCGCGACTCAATTGCGACAGGGCAATCACCGGCACGTGAAGTTCTTTGGCGATGCTCTTCAAGCCGCGTGAAATGAAGGAAACTTCCTGGGTACGATTTTCAAATTTTCCGTGCCCTGTTGCCAACTGGAGATAATCCACAATCAAGAGATCTAGTCCCTTCTCCGCCTTCAATCGCCGCGCTTTGGCGCGTATTTCCATGATGCTCAAGGCAGGCGTATCTTCGATATACATCGGAGCGATGTTCAACCGCCCCAGCGCGCGGACCGCTTTTTTCCACTCGTCATCATTGGTAAACCCAGTTCGGAGTCTGTGACTGTCAATTCGTGCTTCAGAACAGAGCAACCGGATCAAAAGCGATTCCTTGCTCATTTCGAGAGAAAAAACGCCTACCGACTTCTGCAGTTCAACCGCGGCGTTGGCCGCGATGTTGAGGGCCAGGGCGGTTTTGCCGAGCGACGGCCTGGCGGCAATGATGATCAGTTCGCCAGGTTGGAGGCCCGAAGTCATTTCATCGAGCTTTTCAAAGCCGGTTTTAATTCCCGTCACATGCCGGCCATGGCTGAATAGAACGTCGATATTTCCTCCAAAGCTTAAATCGACGATCTGTTTCGTGTTGAAAAATCCCGACTGAACTTTTTCCCCCGCGATTTCAAAAATCTCGCTTTGCGCCAGGTCAATCAAGACGTCGGGATCGTCGATACCCTCAAAGCAGCGGGCAATCACGTTGTTGGAGGCGGTGATCAACCGGCGGAGGATGGATTTTTCCTTGACGATGCGGCAATACTCGCTGACTGCCGAATAGTTGCCCACCGGCACGCCGTCGGTGAGCGAAGCGAGATATGTGGCGCCACCGATTTTCTCTAATAATTCAGCCTTGCCCATTTCATCTAACAGAGTGAAGACATCGATGGTGCGGTTCTTTTCCGAAAGTTCCAGCATCTTTCCGAAGGCGATGCGATTGGCTTCGGAGAAAAAATCGTCGCGGTTCACGATGCCCACGACGAGGTTCAGCGCGCCGTTATCCAGAATAATGGACCCGAGCAGCGCGCGTTCAGCTTCCAAGCTGTGCGGAGATTTTATTTCGGAGAATGTAGTGGTCGCCATGGGTTGCAAAACTTCCCTGCGGTCAAAATTTCTGGAGTGGGGAGATTATATCAGGTGGCGAAAAGGGAACAGCAAAATTTTATCGGGCCGGGAGGGCCGCGGATAGTTGGCTTTTTGGTCCTGGCGGATGGAGGGGAAAGGCAAACCGGCCCCCCCACTCCAATCTCTGCCAAAGGGCGAAATCGCGTAAGCCAGGGCCGTGTTATTCTGCGGCGGACGGCGTGGGTTGCGCTGCCGGCGGAGTGGGTTCTGCGGCTGGAGGCGCGGCCGATCCACCTTCCGCCTCCACATTAACTTTAATAGTGGCCGTGACCTCGCGATGGAGTTTCACCGTCACATCGTATTCGCCCAAAACTTTTAGCGGCGTCTCAAGCTGGATTTTGCGCCGGTCGATCTTGTATCCCTTCGCCGCCAGTCCTTCCGCGACGTCCATGGCGGTTACCGAGCCGAAGAGCGTCCCGTGCTCGCCCGATTTGCGGGTGAACGTGAGCGAAACGCCTTGCATGAGCTTGGCCAGGTCCTGCGCGTCAGCCTTCTCTTTGGCTTCCTCTTTCAGAAACCGGACGCGTTGTTGGTCAACCCACTTGCGGCCCTGGGCGGTGGCCTCCACCGCCATTTTTTGCGGCAACAGGTAGTTGCGTCCGTAGCCGTCCGCCACTTTCACAACCTGCCCGCGGTTGCCGAGCTTTTCCATGTCCTTCAATAAAATGACTTCCATGTGAAATCCCCTTGAATCTTGAATGTTGAAACTTTCCAGGCCACTGTAGGGCCGAACGGCCTTCGGCCTGGGCGGGCGCCACCCGCCCCAACCGGACTCGGGTGACTAAACCGCCGCCGCAAAAGGCAGCAAGGCGATGTTCCGGGCGCGCTTGATGGCGGTGGTCAGCGCGTGCTGGTGCGCCGAGCAGGTGCCGGTCAGCCGCCGGGGAAGGATTTTCCCCCGCTCCGCCACGAACTGTCCGATCAACTTGATGTCTTTATAGTCAATGATGTCGATCTTCTCGTCACAAAACTTACAAACCTTGCGGCGGCGAAAATACTGCTTGCGCGGTCCGCCCGGAGGCCCGCCGCCTTCGCGCCTCGGGCCTGAGCTGGGGCGTCCCGCGTTCCTTGAATTTCCTCTGGGTGCTGGCATGTTTTATGGCTCCTTTAAGCTTGGGGAGGCTGCTCCTCCAACTGCGGTGCTGTGGCCGCTACAGGTGATGGGGACGGGGCAGCCGGTTTGGCTTTCGGCCTTTTGGCCTCTCGCGCCGCCCGCTGGGCTTTGTACTTTTCCGCCCGCTTCAATTCTTCATCCATCCGCACCGCGAGAAATTTGATGACGCTGTCGGTGACCCCCAGGCGGCGCTCCAACTCCTTCACCGTGTCGCCCGTGCCCTCCAGGACGAAAAGAACATAATGCCCGTCCTGAAAGCGCCCGACACGATAGGCGAGCCGGCGTCGCCCCATCCGGTCCACTTTTTCCATCTTGCCGCCCGCCCCGGTCACCACCCCTTCCATTTGAGTGACGAGCTTGCCCAATTCCTCTTCCTCCATATCGGGGCGAACAATAAAGATAATCTCGTATTTGCGCATGAAACCTCACAACTGCGTTGGTGAATTCCGCCGGTTAAAGCGGTTCATTGCCTTCTGCACGCCTTCTTTCAAAATACAGCGGACTGCTTCCGCCGATTGATCGACCATCTCCACCACGGTTTCCAGCTCGGCTTTCCTGAATCGGCCCAGGACGTAGTCCACTTTGTCCTCCACGGGCCGCTCCGGCTGGACCCCCAAACGGACTCGAACAAATTCGTCGGACTGGAGCGCGCCGATGATCGACTTCAGACCGTTGTGACCGCCCGCGCTTCCCATCGGCCGGACGCGAATCGATCCCAGGGGAAGATTCACTTCATCCACCAGCACGATCAGGTCCTCGACGGGCAGCCCGTATTTGTCCAGCAGCCGGGACACGGACATCCCGCTCAGGTTCATGAACGTTTGCGGCTTGCCCAGAACCACCTGCTCGCCTTCAATTTCCGATAATGCGGTCAGCGCCTGGGCCTCACGGTGCGTCACTTCCACCCCGCAATCCTCGGCCAGCCGATCCACCGCCATAAAACCCAGGTTGTGCGGCGTCAGGTAATACTCGTAGCCAGGGTTGCCGAGCCCCACGATCAGTTTCAAGCCGCCCCTTCCAAGGCAACGGACGCCTTTTTAATCGTCCGCACCAAATCCCGGGGATGGATACGGGCCGGGAAACGCCCCCCGCTAATCTTTCTTGCTTTCTTTCTTCGGCTCGCGATTTCCCTGTTTCTCTTTCTTGCCTTCCTTGCCCTCTTCGGGAGCGGCTTCGCCTTCTTCCCCTTCCACTTCTCCCTTGCCCTTGCGAATAACCTCGGGTTCGGCCGGTGCCGCCTCTGCCACTTCCGCCGGTTTCTCTTCTTCTTCCTTAATGATCACCACGTGCGCCACCACGCGGGCGGGATCGGTGAGCACTTTCACTTTGGGTCCCAAGGGTAGGTCAGAGACGCGAAGGTTCTTGCCTATGGTCAGCTCAGTCACATCCACGGAGATGTGCTCCGGAATATCATCGGGAAGGCATTCCACTTCCACTTCGCGAAGGGAGAATTCAAATATTCCACCCTGCACCTTCACGCCTTGAGCTTCGCCGGTAATGTGAATGGGCACCTTCAGCCTCAACTTGGTGTCCCTGGAAACGCGAACCATATCCACGTGCAACAACCCGCCGGTGACCGGATCCACCGTCCAGTCGCGGAGCATGACGCGCGCCGGAGCTTTGCCTTTGATCTCCAGATTAAAGATGGCGTTGTGTCCGGTTTCGGATTGGAGAATGGACAGGATTTTGCGGGGCTCGACGGCCACCGGAATCGAGGGGCCGTGATCGCCGTAGACAATCGCCGGAACGCGGCCGTCACGGCGCAGGCGCCGGGATGCGTTCTTGCCAAATTCCTCGCGGGGTTCCGCTTCCACAACCAATGCTTGAGCCATAGCCTTCTACTCCCCTTTTATTGCCGATTGATGATTGACGATTGCCGATTGAAAGAACCCGCCAGCGTGTTGCAATTAGCCGCTTGTTAAAAGCATTCCCAGATTAGCCTGCCTAACTGACTGCTGATAACCGATGGTTGCGAGCCTTCTTGCAATCGTCAACCAGCAATCGGCAATCGTCAATTCTCCTCCGCCTCAGATAAACAGCTTGCTCACCGAGGTCTCATCGTGAATGGATTTGATGGCGTGCGCCAGCAAGGGGCCCACGCTTAGCGTCTTGATCATTTTGCATTTCTGCCCAAGGGGTGAGAGTGGAATCGAATTGGTCACCACCACTTGTTCGAGGGGCGCATGGCAAATCTTGTTAATGGCGTCCCCGGCAAAAACGCCATGCGTGCAGGAGGCGTATACTCTCTGGGCGCCCTTTTCAAGCAAAGCTCTCGAGCCCCGCACCAGGGTTCCGCCGGTGTCAATCATATCGTCCACAATCAGACAGATTTTTCCCCGCACATCGCCGATCACATTCATCACTTCCACTGTGTGCGCGTCTTCGCGGCGTTTGTCAATAATGGCCAGAGGAGCCTGCAATTTTTTCGCAAAGGCCCGCGCCCGTTCCACCCCGCCCGGGTCCGGAGAAACCACCACCACGTTGCGGAGCTTGAGGGTGCGGAAATAGGCCACCGTCACCGGGGTCCCATAAAGGTGGTCCACCGGGATGTTGAAGTAGCCCTGAATCTGGCTGGCGTGCAGGTCCAGCGCCAAAACACGATTGGCCCCCGCCGAAGTCAGCAAGTCCGCCACCACTTTGGAAGAAATCGGGACGCGCGGCCGGTCCTTCCGGTCCTGCCGCGCGTATCCGTAATAGGGCATGACGGCGGTGATCCGGTTGGCGGAGGCGCGGCGAAAAGCGTCCAGCATGATCAGCAGCTCCATCAGGTTCTCGTTCACCGGGCTGCACGTGGGCTGGATCACAAACACATCCGTGCCGCGGACATTTTCCTGAATCTGCAGCCGCACCTCGCCATCAGGAAAGCGGTCAATATTCGCTTTGCCCAGGGGAACGCCCAGGTCCTTGCAAATCTCGCGTGCCAAAGCCGGGTGGGCATTCCCGGTAAAAACTTTCAACGAATGTCGCGTGTGATTGCCCATCGTTGCGTCCGTATGCTCCTTGCGTTCAGCCCCTGACCATCCAATCTGGCTGGGAGGCCTGGATTCGAACCAGAGTTCCATGCTCCAAAGGCATGTGTCCTACCACTGGACGACCTCCCAACGCCCCCATCAAAAAATGAGGCGCTCGTACTCATCCCGAGGAAGCGTGTTTGTCTTGAAAACCTGCCCGTGGGCAGGAATCAATTTAGAAGCGCGAATCATTTTTGGAGCGGAGTCAAAGAGGGCGAAGACAGCGGAACCACTACCCGTCAGGGAGGCTGTTTCGGCTCCGGCCCGGATGAGCTGGGATTTCAAACCCGCCAGCTCTGGCCACCTCGCGAAAACGACTTGCTCGAAGTCGTTCTCGGCCGGTCCCCAGAATTCCAGGGGAAAATGTGGCCACGCACCAAAGCTACAGATATTAGAGCGTTTGGACTCTTTTGTCAATCCTAAATTCAATGCGGTAGTGGTACAGCTTGATCCTTTGTAGCGGCGGTCTCTGACCGTCGGTTTTTGATTCAATCTTTTCCGGCGGTCAGAGACCGCCGCTGCAGCAAACTGCCTCGCTACTCTCGATCGTTGGTCCAGCTCACGATAAGCTTCGGCGGTTGAAACCGGGAAGGTCGGAAAAACCACCAGGCACGGACGCCGTGGAAAATCCCAAAGCGGATAGACTTCTTCGCCCCGTCCACAGCCCAGCACTCTCCCTCCCCAAAGGAAAAGCGGGACGTCGGAACCAAGTCGCGCCGCCAGCTTGAGGCGGGCGGCTAAACCTAAACGATCGCCGGTTAGGCGTTCAAGCCCCAGGAGCGCCGCGGCGGCGTCGCTGCTGCCACCGCCGAGGCCGGATCCCGCCGGAATTCTTTTCTCCAACTCAACCTTGATGCCGCCGCCATAGTGGCGCGCGCGCGCCCACAGCGCGCACGCCCGATGCACCAGGTTTTCCCTCCCCGACGGAATCCCTGGGTCATCGCACCGCACCAGAATTCCTTTCTCACTTTGGGCAAGGTGAATCGTCAGGCGGTCGTGGAGCGCGATGGTCTGGTATACGGTGAAAATCTCGTGGAACCCGTCCCGGCGCCGCGCGCGGACGTTTAACCCCAGGTTGATCTTGGCAAAGGCGCGAACGCGGATAGAGGATTTCAAGAGGGGTGCGAGGGGATGCTCACGCGCTACCAGGATGCTGAAAAACGCTCGGGAGTCTGTCATTCTGAGCGCAGCGAAGAATCTCCCGCATTTGTTTTCAATGCAATGCAGGGATGCTTCGCTTCGTTCAGCATGACAAGATTGCCTTTTTCAACATTCTCCTGGAAAGCTCCTCGCGGCGCCCCCCTCGACTCACCGCGAGTTCCGTTTCACCGTTCAATGCGTTTCCGGTTTTCCCTTGGCCATGCTCTGCTTTAAATCGTCAAGCTGTTTGCGCACTTTGTCGGCTTCGTGCTCATCAAAGTCGCTGCCCACCGCGGAGGGCCATTCTTTCAGCGCCTGCTCCCACTGCTTCTCCGCTTCCGCCTTTTTCCCCAGCTTCAAATAGAGATTGCCCAGGTGCTCCTGCACGGTGGGGTCTCCGCCCAACAGTCGGACGGCTTTCTCCAAAGGTGCCTGGGCAAGATCAAAACGTTCCATCTTATAGTACGCCCACCCCAGGCTGTCCAAATAAGCGCCATTGTTTGGGTCAATCTCAAGCGCCTTCTGAATATACTTCACCGACTCTTCCAGCCGCACGCCGCGATCGGCGAGCATGTAACCCAGATAGTTGGCTGCCGGAGCGTTCAGGGGATCCATGGCCAGAACCTGCTTGAATTGTTCCTCGGCCAAATCCCATTTCTTCTGGCGCTCGAAAATCGAACCCAGCATGAAGCGCGCCACCTTTTGGTCCTCCGGCTTGGAACTCAGACCCAGGGCTTTGTTGGTCACGGCTTCGGCGTCGGCATAACGCTTGGCCTGCGAATAAATCTGGGCCATGGAAAGATAAATCTCACTATCGCTCCGGCTCCCGTTCACCATGCCTTGCAGTTGTTGGATGGCCTCGTCCACGTGTCCCTGCTCGCCCAGCAGCGAGGCCCGGAGATAGCGGAGTGAGCGGTCATCCGGATATTTTTTTACCGCCGCTTCCGCCGCCGCCAGGGCTTGCTCCGGCTGCTTGCTCAGGCGGAGCGTCTCAATGACCATGCCTTCGCCCCGCGGAGCTTCTTCCTTGCCCAATGTCTCAATCTGTTTGAAGGACGCGATGGCCAGGTCAAATTTTTCCTGCTCGCGGTAAATCTCTCCCAGCCGCTCCAGGAAAATCGCCCGATTGTTCGCCTCCGCCAGTGTGTAGTCGCCTTTCGGGTTCTCCGTCTGTTTCAGGAGTCCTTGCAGTATTTCGATGGCCTTGTCCGGATTACCCGCAGCATCTTCCAGCATCACTTGCTGGTATGGAATCTCGGCGCTGTCAGGAGGCATTAACGTTTTGGCTCGCTCGAGCTCCTGGCGTGCTTGCTCAAACCGTCCTTCCTGGCGGTCGAGTTGCCCCAGGCGCATGTAACTTTGCCCGTCTTCCGGGTCTGCTTTCAGTATTTTCTGCAGCTCTTCACGAGCCTCATCCGCCTTGCCCGACTCCATCAGCGTTTCCACGTAGGCTTTGCGAATATCCTGGTTTTCCGGATCCCTCGACATCGCCTTTTCAAAGGTTGCGATGGCCTGATCGGATTTGTGAGTTTGGCTGTATGCATAGGCCAGCATCCCAAGCAAAGGACCGTCCATATCACTGTCCGGAATCCTGGTGAGCAGATCGATGGCCCGCGCGTAGTCGCCCTGATCGGTATAAAGCTGGGCCAGGCTGGAAATGGCATTTCTGGAGGAGGGGTCAGAGGCAAGAATCTTTTTGAAAGCGTCTTCAGCCTTGGCGGGCTCGTTATTCAGTTTGTAAAGCCGCCCCAGGATTACAAACGAATCGCTGTCTGAAGGATCCAATTTGGTCAAAGCTTCGAAATGCTCGATGGCCTTGTGCAGGCTCTCCTTCGAAGCCTGGTCGGGCTGGGCATCACCCAGATTGCGCAAATAAATGTGGCCCAGCAGGCGGTGCGCGTCCGCCTGGTTCGGGTTTATTTTCAAAACAGCTTCGGCCTCGCGGACCGCGTCACCGACCCGGCTGACCCTCCAATATAAATCGGCCAACTCGACGCGCAGGAAAAGCGAATCAGGGTCGGCCTCCATCGCCAGCTTGTATTCGGAAATCGCTTTCTCCACGTAATCGCTGCGATTGTAAATTCCGGCCAGCTCCTTGTAGCGCCGAGCCAGCATGTAGTGGTAATAGGCCCTGCTGTGGTCAGGCTCCGCGCTCGAGGTCTGGCCGGCAGATTGCGACGAACCACTCGAAGCGCTGTTTTGAGCGCTCGCTATGCAGGCCGTCCCCAGCAATAAGAGAATGAATCCCGCCCCAAACTTCTTGAATAATGTTGGCATGACACCTCTGGACCACTGAGTCTTTACCTGTGAATTATTGCATACGGGTGAGGACCTGTCAAAGGCGCCCAGCCCCGTAGGGATGGGTAAAGTTTGTTGTAGCGGTGGTCTATGCCCGCCGCCTTTGGTCTGCCATCATTCTCGTCGCTCATAGAGCGCCGCTACAACAAACTGTACCATTGCCGGCCCGTTCGCAACGACAGCGCGCGCCATACTTGCAGCAGGGCACGGAGCCTGGCTCGTGCCTACTCCGCCTCCTGCCCCATATCTGTAAGAGATGACCCGCGACGCAATGGTTGCCGGAGCAGAACCGGGGACTCCGCACCTCTTCATTGTAAGAGGGACAAAAATCAAAATTCCTGCCCTCTCACGGGGAGAGAGTGGTCCCGCAGCGCGGGGACGGGTGAGAGGTTCCATAAAATGGGTGCGCCTTTGGCGGAACCCAACCGAATGGGGCTTGCCAATCTGGAGCCCTCCGGCGTAATCTGCCTTCACGTTATGAAAGTCCTGGGAGTGATTCCGGCGCGTCTTGAATCGCAGCGCTTGCCGCGCAAGGCCCTGCGGTCCATTTGCGGCCGGCCCATGATCGCGTGGGTTTACACCCGCGCCCGCCAGGCCGCGTGCCTCAGCCATTTACTGGTGGCCACCGATTCGCAAGAGATTTTGGATTATTGCCGGCAATCGAATATCCCCTCGCAAATGACATCTTCCTCACATCGATCGGGCACGGATCGATTGATCGAGGTCATGTCCCGCGAGACGGCGGATATTTGCGTGAACATTCAGGGCGACGAACCCATGGTGACCGCCGCGCATCTCGAATTGCTCCTCACGCCCTTCAGCCAGTCCGCTTCAACCCAGGTTTCTACCCTCAAAGTCGCGATGGATCCCGAGGCGGCGCAAATTCCGGATCAGGTGAAAGTGGTGACCGATGTGAACGGACGCGCGCTCTACTTTTCCCGTGCCATCATCCCGCACGATCGTGATCAGACGGGGGCCGCCCGGTATTACAAGCACCTCGGAATCTATGCCTACTCGCGCGCGGCCCTGGAGAAATTCCGCACTCTTCCGCCCTCGCCGCTCGAACAATTGGAAAAACTCGAGCAATTGCGCTTCCTCGAAAACGGCGTCCCTATTGTGGTGGTGGAAACAACCGAAGACACCATCGGAGTCGATACGGAGGAGGACTTACGCGAAGTGGAGGGATTTTTTCGCCGCGCGGGCCTTGCAAACCCATCAAACACGCCGGCATGACTCGCAAATCCGAAATGCCGTGACTCTCAAATCTGAAATCTTGAATCTCAAATTTACGGTCCACCCCCGCGCGCGGCGACGGCACCACCCCGACCGTTCCGGTCTTCCCCTCCTAAATTAGGAGGGGAATTAAAGGGGTGGTCGCCTCCGGTCTTCCCCTCCCAAAATTAGGAGCGGAGTTAAAGGGATGGTCGCCGCTCTGGAATCTTGAATCTGGAATGCCGTGCCCCCTTACGCGCCCAGTCTCATCTTCTCCGGGTCCCAGCGAACGGCTTTGCCCTGCTCCAGGCTCAGATTGGCCAGCAGAGCAGCGCCGGCCGCGCGAAATCCGAACACCGGGTCTTCGATCACCGCTCGCCGACTCCGCACCGCCTCAAAAAAATTCTTCAAGTGATCGTAACTGTCGTTGTACTCCGGCGGCGCCACATAGCGCTCTTCGGCCTGCGGCGGATCGCCCTGCGGATGCACCGGCGGATATTTCTTTTTGTATTCAGCCAAATATTCTTCCTGGGTCGCCTTGGCCCACGATCCCACGTTATAGCCCGGCTCGGTTTGCCGTGGCGCTCGGGTGACACTCACGCCGTCGCCGATTTGCAGGGTGCCCTCGGAGCCGTTAAAAATGAATCCTTCGCTTTCCGGCGCGCCGCTCACAAAATTCACCCGCAGGTGGAGATTGAATCCTTCCGGATAATCGAACAGTCCTAGCAGCACATCTGCCGCGTCGCGGCCATCTTTCCAGAAGCGAATCCCTCCCGTAGCCGTGGCGCGGGTGGGTCCGTGCGACCCGGTAATGAAGTGCGTGCCGCTGAAGAGGTGCACAAAAAGGTCTCCGGCCACGCCGCTGCCATAGGCTTTCCACTTGCGCCACTGGAAAAAGTGTTCCTTATTGAACGCAATCTTGGGCGCTGTTCCAAGGAAGCGCGGCCAGTCGATGGTCGCGGGCGAGGCGTCCGGGGGAATCGAATAATCGAACGCGCCGATGGGGTCGTAGGTGTTGCGATCCCACCAGGCATTGATCACAATGATCTTCCCGATGGCGCCGGCATCGATCAGTTGCTTCGCCTTCCGGTAAATCATCGAGCTGACGCGCTGGCTGCCCACCTGAAGGATTCGTCCCGTCTTCCGCGCCGTCTGGATGATCTCCGGCCCGTCGCTGTAAAGGTGGATCATCGGTTTTTCGAGATACACATCTTTGCCCGCGTTCATCGCGTCCACCGCCGCCTGCTTGTGCCAGTGGTCGGGGGTGGCAATCAGCACCGCATCCACATCCGGGCGCGTCAGAATCTCGTGATAGTCGCGGGTAGTGTAGAGGGTGTCGCCCCAAAGCTCGCGGCAATGCGTCAGCCGGCCATCGTAGCAGTCGGCGGCCGCCACCAGACGCACCCCGGGAACTTCGAGCGCCACCCGCGTGTCATACTGCCCCTGTCCGCCCGCGCCAATCAGCGCCAGTTGGATTTGGTCATTCGCCGTGCGTGGAGCTGCGGGCGGCGCTTCCTGCTCTTCCGCCATCAAGTGGACTCGCGTTCCTCCCGCCAGCCAGCTCCCGCCCGCCGCCATGCTGCTCCTTTTCATAAAGCTCCTTCGGTTGATTTTTTCACGCATAAGTTGACCCTTCGCGCCATCGTCGTTTCATCGCGCCTGTCATGGCCGCGGCAAACTTCGCGGCATTATATTCTAATCGTGTGTCTTTGAAAAAGTTTTGCGGACGCAGAGGTCGAGTCGCGCGTTCGGCCGGCCGCGCCGACCTCCGTTGTAGAGTTCCCGCGGGCTCTTATCAAGCCGGGATGGCCCGCACTCTGTCTAGCCCAATTCAAATTGCAGATCTGAGGTATAGAGGGACGGGCCCAAACTGCTTCAGACCCGCAGGGCGTTCAACGGATCAGCCCTCGATGCGAGCCAGGCCGGTATGAATGAGGCGGCGAGCGAAGCCGCGGACACCAGAAGGCGTGCTGAGGCGAAGATCATGGGATGGTACGGACTGACGTGGTACTACAAATATCCGAGGCGCCGCGAAAGGGACAATGCCACCACGCCTCTGGCAAGGACGCCCGCCACCGTCAGCCTGACGCCTCGAAACATCACCAGGAGCAAGAGGTCAAATGGGGGCGCGCCCTAATACAATCTTTAACCTAAAATCCGTCGGGGGTATATCAGGGTGGTTTGTCGCGGCGGCAAACTTACTTCATGATATATAAGGCAACAACCGGCTCCGAGGGTTGATCGGACCCGAGGTGAAGCAGGGTCGATTCACGTAGGAGCAGATGATTGGAGTGTTGGAGCAAGCGGCAGGGGGAATGAAGACGGCGGAGGTATCCCGGCAGCACGGGGTCAGTGCCGCGACGTATTACAAGCGGAAGGCGAAATTTGGGGGTTTATGAGGACAGCGAGGCACGGCGGCTGCGGCGGGTGGAAGAGGAGAACCGACACCCGTATGGGTCGATTCCTCTTAAGCTTGCAAAAGATCACGCGCAAGATCGCTTCGTGATAAAAGGCAATGAAACCAACACCAAGGACACTACGAAAACCAGGAGTGGTACATAGATTCCTAGAATCGAGCGGCCTGCGCCATCAATAGTCAACCATACTAACCCGGCTAGCCCCAGATTTCGTAAAACGATGTGCCATCCAATTCTAGTGTTTTTCCGGATGGCGTTGCAGCCGCATGCGATGTCGAACTTCCCTCTTACAAGGCTCGCAAAAACCACGGTCGTGAAGGCTAGGAGCAATACGAGGGCCCCGTACGCCATCCATGGCAACCAACCACGGACTAGGAGTAGTACTCCCACCATCAGCTCAAATGACGTAACCAAAAGCGCCACTAGAGCCTCTGTTCCCCATGGAGCTAAGTCATACTTCCTAATGACTCCAACAAACCACCGGAAACTGAGGAACTTTATGACGGCGCCCACCGCAAGTATCGCGCCGATGAGTGTGCTCGATACGAGGCTTAATATATGCACGGTATTGGCCACAAATGCCGCCCATCACGACGTGATAGTGAACCTCGACCCGAGAGGCATCGCCTCAAAGGAGAAAAATCACGCCGAGCGGTGAAAAACATTCGCATAGCAGGCGGTTCAGGGGCATTTAGGCTCACAAGCCACCCCCTTTCCAGCCCTTTCGAGCCCTCCGCCTGGAGCCGCACTGTCCTAATTCGGAAAACGCGATTATTGCGATACGTCACACCAAGTGCAGGGGACGCAACCACAGTTATACTTTCCTTTGCACGAGCAGTCGGAACAACAACCATTGCAACAGCCACCCTGAGGAAATGGCCCGCCAAGAGCGACCGTTCTTAGAAACGCGGTTACCCCTCGCGACCGCCTGGCATCCGTCCCGATGACGGTCCCTCCCGCGAGTACGAAGCCCGCGGTTGGCCATGCAGATGTCGAGTCGGTGGGCGACAATCTATCACCTTCAAAAATAACACCGGTCTCGTCGCTTGAAAGTGCACCTCCGCCTGCGCCCGCTGTACGCTGCATCGTAACCAGGTACCGCCGTCTCTCCTTTTCTTCCAATGCAAATCGAAACCGCCACCCAGGTACGATCTCGTTTCGCTCGAATTGCGGCTTTGGGTTTCGCCTTGCGTGCTCCACCCTCTCCATAAATTGTCGAACTTTTTCCACTTTCAGCAAATTCCTCGGTTCCGTGTACTGACCGCTGGCCTCAAAGTGGCATCTTTGGGCCGTATTAACCCATCGGAGAACTTGGATAGCGAGGAAATTGTCATCGAACGCATCTCCAGCCTGGTCCACTCTCCCGCGCGGGTCGAATGCCGGCACGTTCAATCTTGAAAGCGCGGTAAAGACTGGTAGGCCCGCCAGCGTCTTTATGAGACTTCGTCGACTCGTTGCACGCATAACCGTAACCTCCTCTTTTTGTGACTTAGAATTTTACATGCCACGCAAGATATTTTCACAACTAATCAATATTATCAACAATATAAGTCATATAGTGCTAAATTTTACGCAAAGCCTGAAAGCGGAAAACGTATGCTAAAGTTGCTATTTATAGGTCGAATTTGCTACGCAAGGCTTAGGCCCGCTACCCTCCCGAATGCCGCCTTAAATGGGAGCGGTAGTGTCCTGGCGTGTGGCCAAAGTTCCTCTTAAATTCGCGGGTGAAATGGGACTCGTCGGAAAAACCCACTTGCGACATCACCTCTTTGACGTTAAGAAATGAACCTTCCAGGATGGTCCTCGCATGTTCCAGTCTGAGTGATTTTCGGAACTGCCCCAACGATGCGCTGGAGTCGCGCTTGAAGAGATGGAGGAGTCGGGAAGACGAGAAAGGTTCACCGACCTCGCCAGGTCGCTCATTGTGCCGGGTGAGCCCGGGGAGCTTTTCAGGATCTCTCTTATTTGTCTGATCCGGTCGTCCATTTTCACAGTATATGAGATAGGGACGGGACGCAACCTGACCGCGGATGGTCATTTGCTCCGCCGCTTGGCCCCGCGAAGCATTCTCGCCTAATCTCCAATCTGCCTTGTGGTCAGGTGGGGTGTCGATGTCCTAACTAGTCGCATAATTCGACCTTCAAAAAGGTTTCGACGCACACATGGGCTCCCCCGACCGTTCCGAAGTCGCGGAGATAAATTTGTAGCATTAATTTATTAAGGAAACAACTAAGTTAATAAAGCGGCATTTGACAAATGGTGGTGAACACGCTAAAAGGTACTATATCTGAGGGGTGTGTTCCTTGGGAGTTAAGCAGTCATCCTTGGTCTTGAACACTCCTTGGGGTGATTTGATGCAAAGCCTGCGGCGAGATGCGTCGTACGCGATCCGGACCCTCTCAGCGAGTCCTCTTTTCACATCGATGGTCGTCCTCTCGCTCAGCTTGGCCGTGGGTGGCGTCACTGTCGTTTTCAGCTTCATAGACGCAGTACTTCTTCGGCCATTCCCTTACCGAGATCCAGAACGGATGGTACTGTTGTGGGCTTCGAAGACCAAACAAATAACTCGCGGACTATCAGGGCCGGACCTTATTGACCTACGCTCCCAGAACAAAGTCTTTGAGGACGTTGTTCCATACGTCGGATATAGTGGTGAGCCTCTCGAATTCGGCAACGAGGGACTGCAAAAAGTGTATGGATTCTACGTAGGAGCAGGATTCTTTTCTCTGATGGGAGTAAGACCGTACCTGGGCAGGACTTTCCGACCCGACGAGGATCACCCCGGCGCAGAGAAGGTGGCTGTGCTTTCCTATTTGTTTTGGATGAACCGAATGGCAGGAAATCCCGCAGCGGTCGGGAGCGCCGTTTCGGTCAGCGGCGAGCGTTACATAATTGTCGGTGTTATGCCTCCGAATTTCTTTTTTCCTGACGAGACGGTCGAAGTGTGGTTGCCCATCCTGCCCTCCCAGATCCTCCCTGATCGCGGCGCCCCGATGGTACACGCTGTGGCACGCGTTAGGGCGGGAGTAACCCTTGTCCAGGCCCAAGCCGAAGTTGACACAATCGTGCGTCGCATGGCATCGACATATCCCGAAACTGACAAGAACCTGACCATTGGCCTTTTTCCTGCTGTGAATGAGATCGTCGGCGATTATAGGGCTGCGCTATGGTCTCTTTTCGGCGGGAGCGCGCTCCTCCTGCTGATTGCGTGTGCGAACATCGCTCATATGCTTCTGGCGCGCGGCCTCCAACGCAGCAGCGAGATCGCTGTTCGCGTGGCGCTCGGTGCTTCGCGTGCGGCAATTTTCCGGCAGTTGCTGACGGAAAGCGTGCTTCTCGGCATGGGAGGAGGGATTCTAGGTGCGTTGCTTGCCTTCTGGGGAGTACGCCTAATATTGGCCCTGGGGTTTTCGGATATCCCGCGGTTTGGCCAAGCAACGATGGACGGTAAAGTCCTCCTGTTTTGTCTGGCCGTCTCGTTCCTAACTGGAATACTTTTCGGACTGCCACCCGCCTTGCACACCTCTCGGCCGAACTTGATCGAATCACTCAAGCAAGGCGGCGTTTCATATTCGAGCGGCGTCGGGTCAAACCTACGCGATCTGCTTTTGGTAAGCGAAATCAGCTTTGCATTTGTCCTTATGATTGGGGCGGGGTTACTGATTCGAAGTTTCGTTCGGCTGGCACGCCTCGACTGGGGGTTCCGTACAGATCACATCTTGGTGGTCGACGTCGACTGGCCCGACTTGTTCCACAACGATGGCGCCCGCGAGGCGGCGCTTGCCAGGCAGGTGCTGCCATCCTTGAGGGCGTTGCCACGGGTTGAGTCTGTCAGTTTCGGCCACAGTTCGCTGATTAGCCATTACTCAGGCGCCCCGGGTTCGATGACGCTAAATGGCAAGACAATGGACGTTTGGCAAGCAGTCGCAGGGCCAGGATATTTTCAAACGCTTGGAATTCGGATACTCCGCGGCCGCGAGTTTATGGAATCCGATAACGAGCAGGCCCCCAAGTCGATCATAGTCGACAAGAACCTAGCGAGTCAACTTTGGCCCGGTGAAAACCCGGTGGGAAAAATATTGGTTTTGCCGGAAATGCGATTGGCCGCCTGGAACAAGGAAATGGCGCTCGTTGCCTCCCCTGTACACGGTGCGATCAGGAAACTGTTCCAGGATCCTGCGTCCTGGGACCAAATTCCCCGCCAAGTTATAGGTGTAGTTGAGGCAACGCGAACCTTCGGACTCCTGCCGCTGCAGTACTCGACTATTTACTATCCCTATCCACAGGCCCCCCGCGGTATGGCTATATTCTCGGAATCCTTTTTCCTGCGAACTTTGGGAGACCCCTCAACGTTGACCAAGACCGCCCAAGAAGTCGTCCGAACGGTTGCTACCGGAGTAACCGTCGATGACGCTGAGACTCTACAGGAGCGCGCGACGGCCGCAATCGGCGGCAAAGGTTCCAATAAGCTTTTGATGCTTGTTGGTACGGGGACGAGCGCCCTGGGGCTCCTGCTTGCCACGCTCGGAATTTATGGCGTGTTAGGCTATTCAACTGCCTTGCGGACTAGGGAAATAGGAATCCGCATGGCTCTTGGCGCACAACAGTCCTCTATATTTCTGCTCATCCTTGGCCGAGCGCTTCTGCTGACGGTCGTCGGCGTGCTCTTCGGGCTGGCGGGCGCAATTACCAGCACAAAAATACTGGGGAGCTACCTTTTTGGGGTGACGCCGACCGACCCCGCAACCTTCGCGGCTTCGGGTTTCTTATTCCTAGGAGTTGCCTTTATCGCCTCCTTCTGGCCTGCGCGACGCGCGATGCTCACCGAGCCACTTTCCGCGCTCCGTCATGAATAAGCCATGGCGTCGTATCCAAGTACTCGATCCTTTTGAAAAGGCCGCGCGTTGAGGAAGCGGATGTGCGGGCTTGCGTCAGATCACCACGGACGATTTGGTCATCTGCCGATTCTTTCGTAAGGCGGGTAATAGCGCTATATCAACTTAAGGAGCGAATTAACCGTAGCTGATTTTGTCGCTGTCAAAGCATCTTGTTTCAATCAGATTCAACAAAGGTCAAGACGCGGCTGCAAAGCTTTTCCTTCCAATCACTTATAGTCAGCAAAAATTAATAGGTTCCAATATTTGCTTGAGTCCGATTTGCAACCAGGGGGTCGGGAGTTCGATCCTCCCCAGGTCCACCAATCCTTTTTCCCTTCGCCAGTGACCCCTGCCACTTGAATAGGCAAATCGGATGAATTGAGATATTGTTTCCACGCCGGGGTATTGTCCCGGAGCGCCCCACCCAGGAGGACCCGTATGCGATGCCTCATTTTAACTGCTTGCCTGCTGATTCCTGCCGTGACGATGGCGCAGAGCGGCGCCACCGGCCCGCTCGACCCGCTGGAGTTTTCGCGGATCAAGACTTTCGGGGCCTACCGCTCCTCCAGCAACAATCTCTATCAGGACAGCAATGACGACAGCAAGCATCCCATCCCGGGCGAGGTGCTGGTGCTGGCGGACCTGAAAGGGCCGGGCATCGTCACCCACATCTGGGTGACGGTTGCGGACAATGAGTTCGCGTGGCCGCGTCTTTTGCGGCTGCGCGTTTATTACGACGGGAGCAAGACCCCCAGCGTGGACGTTCCGCTCGGCGACTTTTTCGGAGTGGGGCACGGCTACGAGCGCGATCTGAATTCGATGATGGTTCGGGACGCTTCGCTGGGCCGCGCGCGCAACTCCTACTGGCCCATGCCTTTCAGGAAATCCTGCAAGATCACTATCACCAATGAGGGCCGCCGGCCCGTTTCCAGCCTTTACTATCATGTGGATTGGCAAAAGCACGATTCGTTGCCGGAAGATATTGGGTATTTTCACGCCTATTATCGGCAAGGCACGCCACCGCCGACGGGGAAACTTTATACGTTTTTGAATATTCAGGGCGCGGGCCAATACGTGGGCACGGTGCTGAATATCGTCCAAACCCAAATGGGCTGGTTTGGCGAGGGCGATGACATGTTCTATGTGGACGGTGAAGCCACGCCACGAATTGAGGGCACAGGGACCGAAGACTATTTCAACGATGCGTGGGGGCTGCGCGTTTCCGACGGCGCGTGGACCGGCATCCCGGTGGCCGAAGGCGAGGGCTTTGGCGCCCGCCTCACCGGTTATCGCTGGCACGTGGTGGACCCAGTGCCTTTCAAGAAATCTTTGCGCGTCGGCATCGAACATTTTGGCTGGACGTATAACGCGGACGGAACTGCGCGCTCCGGCTTCGAGGAGCGCTCCGACTTTTTTTCCAGCGTGGCCTTCTGGTATCAGAAGGGCGTCAACCAGGACCTGCCCGAGCCTCCTTATGGTTCCGCCCGCCTGCCTCTGGGCAACGCCTTGCAGATTGAGGTGGAAAACAACCTGAAATATGTGACCACGGAAAAAGGCGAAGCGTCGGTGCAGAAGGAAGTCTTCTGGTCGAAAGACCTGCTCTTTTTGCACGGGCAGGACGCGGGCGCCAAAATGAATGTCCCTTTCGATGTGCCCAAAGACGGGTTTTACGAAGTGGTAGCCCTGATTGCGCAGGCGCCGGATTACGGCGACTTC
Organism: Terriglobia bacterium; assembly: GCA_035946625.1. GTDB lineage: Bacteria > Acidobacteriota > Terriglobia > UBA7540 > UBA7540 > DASYXZ01. Next base: position 30,059 of record DASYZE010000001.1, read on the forward strand.
GTGGCTACTCTCGACGGCAAAAAAACCAACTCGACGATGATTACCTGGGGGCCACTCCGTACGCAGGAGCCTCCGGTGGAAGTGATCCACAACTATAACCAGGAAATATTTGTGGGCGTCGATCACCGGCTGGGCTGGTTCAAGCTCAGCAAGGGCCGGCACATCCTTACTTTCACCTGCGTGGGCAAAGACCCGCTCTCCAGCGGCTACAACCTGGGGATCGACGCGGTGGTGCTGGAGGAAGTTAAAAATGGTGAGGCGATGGCGAATGTCACCGGCGCCGGCTTGCCTCGTTACGAAACTCCGGAGGCGGCGGTCGCCGCGCATCCGCCGGACATCGGCATCGTTTATCGCGGCCAACCCCTGCACTATTACGTCAATCGACTCGGGAGCGCCACACCTTCGCAGCGCGCGGATATATTGCGGGCAATCGGGTCGTTTGAAGCAGGCGCGGCTCCGGCACTGGACCGCCTCACCGCCACCCTCTCCGACCCCAATCCGGAGGTGCGAGCTGCTGCGGCTTGGGCGATTTACCGCTTGGGCCCCAAAGGTGCGCCGGCGGTTGGCGAGGTAGCCAGGCTGCTCAAGGATGAAAATATTCAGGTCCGCGAATTTGCCACCCTCGCCCTGCGAGGAATGGGCAAAGGTGCCGCGCCTGCTATTCCAGAACTCTGTGCGGCGTTGCGCGATCCGGAACCATCCGTCAGCATGTCTGCGGCGGTGGCGCTGGGAAAGATGGGTTCATCGGCCAAATCCGCGGTTCCGGCGCTAGCCAGCAAGCTGGAAGTTCCCAACCCCCAGGATCTTTCGAATGCGGAAGTGCAGGTGCTGCGCAACGTGGTCAACGCCCTTGCTGACATTGGTCCGGACGCGCGCAGCGCCATCCCGGCCCTGAAAACGGTGCAACACTTGCGCGTGAAATACATCGCGGAGGAGGCGATCGCAAAAATCGAAGGCCATCCTATGCCGACCTGGCACTGAAAAGTGCCGCTCTTGTCCGAACCTGCTGGCTGGTGGAGCGTGAGGCAGGTTTACGGTGTGAGTGTCCAACCGGGGCTGGGTGGCAAGGCTTCCGATAGGATCAGGGCCCGGCATTATGACGAGGGCGCGAGGGCGGGCCTAATTAGTTTCCTCTTTGCCGTGGCTGATGCGGACAAGCTCGATACGAGTAGTGCTGCCTTCGTCCTTGAGTGATACCACTTTCTCACTCTCGCTCCGCTTGATTTCGAAGACGGTTCGCCCTTCTCTGTCCCTGCGGATGAAGTTGCCATCTTCCTTGCCCCAGTGGCCCGAATCAAAATCGCCGCTTTTGGGAATGAACTTGCCCTCCCTGGCGGTCAGCCGTTCCTGGTAGAAGTCTTTGACTTTATCGAAGGCATCAGGAGTTTCGAACTTGCCCACCACGATGCGTGCCATGTTGTCCCCAAACTGCATATTCACTGTGGCATCGTTATGATCGGAAACGGTTTTGGCGCCGGGATAAATGGGGAGGCCCAGGCTCGCCTCGTTGACCCCTTTGTTGACTTCGATCCCTCCAAATGGGGTCTTGATGGAAACTTCCTTCTTGTCCCCGCCCTGGTCGTTCACCTGGATATTGAGGCCGTGGGTGAGAATGCGAAACCCCACCCAAATTCCCATCAACGAAACCAAAACAATGAAAGCCAAGACCAAAAGGGCGATGGCTATGACGTGGCTGCCCGTTCGTGGGGGCGCGGGCGGGGCCGGCGGACGCGGCGGTTGTGGAATGGTTGCCATAAGTCCTCCTTGTCGGAAGTCAGTGGTCAGTTATCAGTGCTCAGTTACAGCCCAATCCAGAAAACGTTTTCCCATACCTGTCCCACCCAGCTCGGCCCTCCATGAAAGAATACGTTTCCCGTCCGGTTAAAGTTCCTCGGCGGCGACGGTCGGCCGGAGTAACAACGGATGGCTGACCCCTGCCCGCGGGCCACTAAAACCTTACTTTTACGTCCGGTCGCTTGGAGAGATGTACGGAGTCAATGAACCGGACCTGGCGCGTGCTCAAGGTCATCACCAACGATTGGGTGCGAATGCCGTCGCCGGAAAAGCGCACACCTTTCAGAAGGCTGCCCTCGGTCACGCCGGTGGCGGCAAAAATGATTTCATTGCCGGGCGCGAGGTCGTGGGTGGAATAAACCTTTTTCAGGTCCTGCACGCCCATGGACTTTATTCTTTCCGCTTGCTGCGCGTCTTTAATCACCAGCCGCCCCTGGATCTCCCCGTTCAAACACCGCAGCGCCGCGGCGGTCAGAACGCCTTCGGGCGCGCCGCCAATGCCCATCACCGCATGCACTCCGCGCCCCACCACGGCGGCTGCGATGCCGGCGGAGAGGTCTCCGTCACCGATTAGCCGGATGCGCGCGCCGGCTTGGCGGATATCGGCGATCAATTTTTCGTGGCGCGGGCGGTCGAGCACAATCACCACCAGGTCTTCCACGTTGCGTTCCATGCGCCGCGCGATGGCGCGCAGATTGTCGCGCACGGGAGCGTCCAAGTCGACCGCGCCCTTGGACGCCGGGCCCACGATAATCTTTTCCATGTAGCAATCCGGGGCGTGCAAAAGCCCGCCGTGCTCCGAAGCCGCCAGCGTGGTAATGGCGCCTGGCGCTCCCGTGGCGCAGAGGTTGGTGCCCTCCAGGGGATCGACGGCGATATCAATCTCGCGCACCGTGTCGCTGTACTCTTTCTTCAGGCCCACTTTCTCGCCGATGTAAAGCATGGGCGCTTCGTCGCGCTCGCCCTCGCCAATCACGATGGTGGCGGCCACGGGCACCGTGTCGAGCACGCGGCGCATCGCCTCCACGGCGGCCCGGTCGGCATCATGGCGGTCGCCGCGGCCCATGGTCCGCGCCGCATCAATCGCCGCTTCTTCCACCACCCGCACAAATTCGAGAGACAGTTCGCCTTCCATCAAGCCCCCTATTCGCGCACGCTCTCCAGGTTCAAGTAGTATCCATCCTGTCTACCGCGCCCAGTTTAGCTTAAGAAGTCTAAGTTGAAAGCAGATTGTTGAAACGGCGCAGCGCCAGATTTGTCGCCCAACTCTAGCGACACTACCCGCGATTTGATTCTCTTGAGCGGATGACATATACTTGCAATATAGGGGGGACTGCCAATGGCAACCTCGGCCAGCCCGACGACTGTTTACCTGACGCCCCGACAACGGAAGGGGTTATTTCAGAAGGCACGAAAACGCAGGACAGGTTTTTCTGAGGAGCTGCGCGCAGCCGTGGACTTCTATCTGGATCTTCCGCCCGACTTCGATGAGAAGGCCATGGAGTCGCTGGCGCTGGAAGCATCGGAATCAGCCGACCGGAGCATAGCCCGCATCGACGAAACCATCGCACGGCTCAAGACCACCGTTAAGAAAATGGATGGGATTGATCGGAGACTCGATGAGCTTGACACAGAGCACTTTTGACGCCTTCAAGAAAGTGGTCACGCTGGACGCTCGAATCAGCGAATTGTCGAAGGTCGTGGACGCTGTCTCTCAGCGGCTGGAGAATACTACGGACAAGCTGGCCGCGAGACTCGAAAGCCACGCCGAACGCCTAGCGCGCCTGGAAGGAAAATTCGAGTTGCTGGAAACCTCCCTGGGTTCCCGCCCGCGCAGGCCGCCGAGATGAAATGACTCTCACCCCGTTCTGACTTTCCGATTTGCCAATTCCTATTTATATGCCGGAACGCCTGTCACGCGCTCGCCGATGATAAGTGTATGGATATTGTGTGTGCCTTCGTAGGTGATCACCGATTCCAGATTGCACATGTGCCGGAAGATGGGATATTCGTCCGCCACGCCGTTGGCGCCCAGAATGTCGCGTGCGGCGCGGGCAACATCGAGCGCAATCTTCACGTTGTTGCGCTTGAGCATAGAGACGTGGGCATGGTCGGCCCGGCCCTTATCTTTCAGCCGGCCCACCTGCAAAGCCAGCAACTGCGCTTTGGTGATTTCCGTAATCATGTCGGCAAATTTCGCCTGAACCAATTGATGCGTGGCGATGGGCTTGTCGTCAAACTGTTTACGAATCTTTGCATATTCCAACGATTCGTTATAACACGCCATGGCGGCGCCAATCACCCCCCAACCGATTCCATAGCGCGCCTGGGTGAGGCAACTGAGGGGGCCTTTCATCCCCTGTGCCCCGGGCAACATGCACGAGGCGGGCACGCGAACGTCCTGAAGCGACAGGCTGCTGGTGACCGAAGCGCGCAATGACATTTTGCCTTTGATGTCTTTGGAGGAGTAGCCCGGCGTCCCGCGCTCGACGAGGAATCCGCGCACGCCTTCTTCCGCGCGCGCCCATACCAGTGCGACGTCTGCAATCGTTCCGGAAGTTATCCAGGTTTTTTCGCCGTTCAAAATGTAATGGTCGCCGTCTTTCACGGCGCGCGTGCGCATGCCGGCCGGATTCGACCCGAAATCAGGCTCGGTAAGACCAAAACAACCCAGCGCTTTGCCCTGGGCCATGGCGGGCAGCCAGCGATTTTTCTGTTCTTCCGAACCATATTGCTTGATTGGGTACATCACCAGTGCCCCTTGCACGGAAACAAAACTGCGCAGCCCGCTGTCGCCGCGCTCGAGCTCCTGCATGATGAGCCCATATTCTACATTCGACATGCCGGCGCAGCCGTAACCTTCCATGTTGGCGCCAAAGAGCCCGAGCCCCGCCATCACGGGTACCAGGTGCTTGGGAAATTTTCCTTCCCGGCTCCATTCCTCGATGTGCGGGATCACTTCCTTTTCCACAAATTCGCGCACCGTCTGTCGCACGAGTCTTTCCTGGTCGCTCAACAGCGAATCAATTCCAATGTAATCAACGCCGCGAAATTGAAACATGAAGGCCCCCGAAATTCATTGAGTGAATTGGAGATTGAATCATTGGGCCATTGTATCAATGAATTCGGCTAAAAGCCGTCCGTTGTCAGTTGTACGTCGTACTCTCTCCAGGGCTGGTGTGGGTTGGGAGGGCCAGGTTGGCGTGGTGCAATGAATTCTTTCAACTGACAACTGACTACTGACAACTGACTACTGACAAACATTCGCATATAATCGGGACCATGACTGACGAACGCGAGCGCCTGACGGCGATGGTAAAAGCGGCGGGTTGAGCGGCCAAGTTGAGTCCAAGGTTGTTGGACTCGGTGCTCAGCAAGCTGCCCCAACAATCCGACCCGCACGTCCTGATCGGCTATGATACCGCCGACGACGCCGGAGTGTATCAACTCGCGCCCGACCTGGCGCTGGTACAGACGGTGGATTTTTTTACGCCCATCGTGGACGATCCTTACACCTTCGGGCAAATTGCCGCCGCCAATTCGCTCAGCGACGTCTACGCCATGGGCGGTCGGCCGATTTCGGCGCTTTCCATTGTCGGCTTTCCCCAGACGGGGCGTGACATTTCCATTCTGGAGCGCATCCTTCAGGGCGGACTATCGAAAATGCAGGAAGCCGGCTGCGCGGTAATCGGCGGGCATTCGATTGGGGACGACGAAATTAAATTTGGCTACGCCGTCACCGGCCTGGTGAATCCTGCCCGGGTGCTGTCGAATGCCGGAGCGCGGCCCGGCGACCACCTGGTGCTCACCAAACAAATTGGCACCGGCGTCATTTCCACCGCCCTCAAAAGCAACGCCGCCAGCGATGCGGCAGTACGCGCCACAGTCAATTCCATGTCCACCCTCAACCGTGGGGCGAGTGAGACCGCTTTGCAATTCTCCGTTCACGCCGCGACCGACATCACTGGTTTTGGATTTCTCGGCCACGCGCGTGGCATGGCGGCAGCCAGCCGCGTCAGCATGGTCATCGATCATGGTCGGATTGAATTTCTGCCCGAGGCGCGCGAGCTCGCGCGCCGCAATTTCCTGCCTGGCGGGTTGAAGCGGAATATCGAGTTCATCAGCGTTTGTGTTGAGTTTGAGGACACCGTCCCGGAGGATATTCGCAACCTACTTTACGATCCGCAAACCTCCGGCGGCCTGCTGCTGGCCGTCAGCGGCGACGATGCCGCCCGGTTGGTGGACCGTCTGCTCGGGAATCAAGTCCCCGCGCGGGATATCGGGGAAGTCATTGAGAAAAGCAAACCTCTGCTGCGAGTTCAATAAAAAGGGTGCGGTTGGCAATCCCGCTCGACTGGATTTGCGCTCCGGGGTTGTCCCAATAATACTGCCACGCCCTCGCATGATATCGAACGCGATCTTATGATGGTCATTGACAGCGTAAAAACACCGAAGCACCTTGATATCGCGCGCGCGCTTTTCCGCGAGTACGCCGATTCGCTGGGCTTTGATCTTTCCTTTCAGAATTTCGAGCAGGAGCTAAGGGAACTGCCCGGTGATTACGCCCCGCCCGGCGGCCGATTGTATCTTGCCTTTGAGAAGGGCCGCCCCGCGGGGTGCATCGCCTTAAGAAGATTATCGGATGAGGATTGCGAGATGAAAAGGTTTTATGTTTGCCCGCTTTTCCGCGGCAAGGGTTTGGGGAAACGGCTGGCGACACTGGTGATGGGTGAGGCGCGGGAGATTGGATACAAGCGCATCCTGCTCGATACGGTTCCGGCGATGAAGCGCGCCATCAGACTCTACCGCGCCCTTGGGTTTAAGCCCATCCCGGCCTATCGCAGGAACCCGGTTCCCGGCGCCTCTTTCATGGAACTGGTTCTCGATTGAGCGCCGCGCGGGTGTACTATATGCAGGACCGAACCGCCTGCTTGATCTGCAATTGAATAATTTCGGGAAGAACTTATGGATCATTTTCCTTTTATGGCATGAATGGACACAGAATCTGTGAACTCAATAATGAGGGGGGCAGGGTCATGAAGAATCAAAATAAGTTTGTTGGCAGTCCGGAACAACGGGTTAACCGGCGCAAGTTTCTGAGTGGCGCCGCCACCACCTTGGCGGGCCTCACCATTGTGCCGCGTCATGTGCTGGGCGGCGCGGGGTACGTGGCGCCCAGCGATAAAGTGAACATCGGCTTCATCGGCGTGGGCGCGCAGGGCTTGCGCGTGATGCTCGAATTTCTGAAGGAGCCGGACGTGCAGGGCGTCGCGGTCTGCGATGTGAACCAGGGCAGCGACGATTATCCCCAGTGGGCGCAACACGAGTTTCGCGATTCGGTGCGGAAACTGATCGGGACGGACACGGGTTGGGACTGGCTCAGCCCCGAGAAGCCCATTCAGTTGACGCCTTCGCTGAAGGTAACCGGCGGCGTGGCCGGCCGCGACGCCTGCCAGAAAATTGTGGATGGTTACAACGGCGCGCAGAAACGCTCCGGCCAGGCGCGCGGCTGCGCCGCCTACAACGATTTCCGTGAGTTGCTGGAAAAAGAAAAGGGCGTGGACGCGGTGGTGGTGTGTACCACGGACAATCTGCACGCGGCAGTTTCCGCCGCGGCCATGAAGAAGGGCAAACACGTTTTTTGCCAGAAGCCCATGACCCACACGATTTATGAGGCCCGTCGCATTGCGGAAATCGCCCGCCAGACGGGTGTGGCCACCCAGGTGGCGGTCGGCAACCAGGCTTCCGAATCGACCCGCCAGTTGTGCGAGTGGATTTGGGCCGGCGCCATCGGCCCCGTGCGCCAGGTCGAAAACTGGTCGAGCCGCCCGTTCTGGCCGCAGGGCATCGACCGCCCCACGGAAACTCAACCCGTGCCCGAGGGTCTCGATTGGGACCTCTGGCTCGGCCCCGCCCCCACCCGGCCGTTCAATCACGCTTATCTGCCCTTTGTCTGGCGCGGCTGGTACGACTTTGGCTGCGGCTCGCTCGGCGACATGGGGTGCTACAGCTTTGACACCATCTTCCGCGTGCTGAAACTTGAGGCCCCCACCAGCGTCGAGGCTAGTTCCACCGAGCGCCATCCGGAGACTTATCCCCTGGGCTGCATCGTACGCTTCAACTTCCCCGCGCGCGGGGATATGCCGCCGGTCAAACTGAATTGGTACGATGGCGGCTTGCTGCCCGCCCGGCCCGAAGAAATGGACGAACATCAGTCCATGCAGGGAGAGCAGAACGAGGGACTGCTGTTCATCGGTGACCAAGGAAAAATCCTCTGCGGCTTTGAAGGCCAGCATCCCAAACTGATTCCTGCTTCCGCCATGGCCGCTTTCCAGCCTCCCCCAAAAACCCTGCCGCGTTCGCCCGGCAACGATCGCGAATGGCTCGATGCCTGCAAGGGTGGCAAGACGAAGCCCGGCGCCAACTTCGAGTTTTCCGGCATGGTCACGGAGTCCCTCCAAATGGCCAACGTCGCCACCCGCGTGGGAAGTAGGCTCGAATGGGACCGCCCCAACCTTAAGGTAACTAATGACGCGGCGGCCCAGGCTTTCGTCAGCCCCGAACGCCGCGACGGTTGGGAACTTTAACGGCTTGGGCGACCGAACCTGCCGCGCTTGGCCATGGCCACCGGAAGGCGGAGTTGGCTCGCAGGAAGTTGTGGGCCTCGGCTCGCCCGAAACCACAGTGGGGATTGATCTTTGGATCGCGCAACTTCGTCCCGAGCCTACCAGCGGGAAGTGGAGATTGGTGCCGCCCGCCGTTTGACATTGAACCGCCGCGCGGACCTTGCGATGTCTTTACTTCCCTGAAGTCAACCGGTAGAGCGCGCAAGCGTGCGCCTGAAGCGTTAATTTGAAGGAGCTTTCCGAGCCCAGGTCCTTGTGCTCCCAGAGGTCGCGCACCTCATACATCTTGCCCGCCGCCAACCCGACCTCGTTCCAGGGAAGGTGGATGCTCTGTGGTGTCTCGCCCCTATTGAAGATCGCCAGATAAATGCCCCTTCCGTCGTCCGGACGCGCCGACCAGATCACCGTGCCGTTGGTCACAATCAACGGCCGGTTGGCGGTCGAATGCTGATTCACGGCGATCACTTCCGCGTTGGTCAGCAGCGCGGTGGTCCATTCATCGTTCTGCGTCAGGTTGCCGCCGAAGATCAGCGGCGAGCGGATGATGGACCAAAAAGTGAGCAGCGTGCGCTGCTCGTCATGCGTCAAGCGCGTCTGGCGCGCCCGCCCCAGGCCCGGGCGCGGGCCGATGAAACCGATGGGCAGCATGTCGGCGTCCGGCCAGTGGCCCGGCCCGGCGTAGGGCACCCAGCCGGTTGCCGTCGCCATTTGCCCGTACAAAGTTTGCGTCCAATTATCGTCGTGGCTCTTAGCGTGGTCCCAGTAATCCCAAAAGTCATCGGAAATGCGCCACATCTGGGCATACTTGCGCACATTCTCCGCGTTGGCCAGCGAAGTCGGCCCTGGCGATAAACTGAGCACGATGGGCCGGCCCGCTTTCTTTAGCGCGGCGCTGATCTGGCGAATCTCGCTTTCCTTGTAAGGGCGGCTGGAAATGCAATCGACCTTGATGAAGTCCAGGCCCCAACCGGCGTAAAGCCGCGCCACGGAGTCATAGTAGGCTTGCCCCGCCGCGTTGTCCTTAACGCCGAAATTGTCGGAGTTCCACGGGCAGGTGTCGGAAGGGTCGCCCGCGTCGGCGGCGTGAAAGGGCGAGTTGGCAATGGGCAGATTTTTCGCAACCGCTTCCCGCGATATCCCTCGAATGATGTGAAGCCCAAATTTCAAGCCAAGCGAATGAACGTAGTCGGCCAGCGGCTTGAACCCCGCGCCGCCTGCCGCCGACGGAAAGCGATTGGTTGCGGGCATGTACCGGCTGGCACCATCCAGGTTGTATTGCCACGCCGGCTTGCCTCCGCTTTCCGGGTTCTGGAGAAACCACCCTTCGTCCACCACCGCATACTGCCAGCCGAACTGCTTCAGATGTTTTGCCATCCATTCCGCGTTGGCCTTAAACTCCTGCTCATTGATGGACAAGCCATACGAATCCCAACTGTTCCACCCCATGGGCGGCGTCGTCGCCAAACGATCGGACTTAGCGCGCGCCGATCCGGATTTAGCCGCCGCGGTAGAGTGCCGCGCGCCCCGCGATGCTGTAAGCGCAACCCGCCCCGTCGCCAGCAGGAAAACCATGCAGCCCACGAAGGCGGGAATGTTAGTCCCCCAATTGCCCCGTACTCTCATATTTTCGCCCCCTCGCGGGAAAAATATACACCCAAATTTCAGTGCCTCTGCCGAAATATTGATTGAGTTGACGTCCAACCGGAAGCTCGTACTTGCCGGAAAAGGCGGGAGCTTTACTGCCGCACTCCAAGGCCCCCGACGGCGGGCGGAGCCCGCCTTGGAGTGCGGTATCCGTCAGCCGACGGACAGCTACCGCCTTCGACTCACGGAATGCAGCAGTAGGGGCATCCCCTCGTGGGTGCCCACGCCAATAATGCGCTTGTCTTGACTACCTGCTATCATCCACCCATGCCGCTCTCTTGGAATGAGATCCGCCACCGCGCCATCGCCTTTTCAAAAGATTGGACCGGCGCCAAGCGGGAACAGGCTGAAAAGCAGACGTTTTGGAACGAGTTCTTCAACGTCTTCGGCGTCCCCCGCCGCGCCGTAGCCAGCTTTGAGGAACCAGTCAGAAGGCTTTCCGGCGATTACGGCTTCATTGATCTGTTCTGGCCGGGCAAGGTGCTGGTGGAACACAAAAGTCGCGGCAAAGACCTGAGCAAAGCCGAGTCGCAGGCCTTCCGTTACCTCCAAGACCTGGCGCGCGAAGGCCGAACCAATGAAATTCCCCGCTACGTCATTGTTTCTGACTTCGGGCGGATTGCGCTTCACGACCTCGAACCGGAAGACCAGCAACATCTCCCACTATTCGGCAACTGGCGAGTGGCGAGCATTGAATTTCCGCTGGCCGATTTTCACAAACACATTCATGCCTTCGCATTTATCCCTGGCTACAAGCAACACAAGTTCGAAGAACAAGACCCCATCAACATCGAAGCGGTTGAAATCATGGGTCGCCTGCACGACACGCTGGAGGCCGGCGGCTACTCCGGACATCAACTGGAACGATTTTTGGTTCGTATCCTCTTCTGTCTCTTCGCCGAAGACACAGGGATCTTTGAGCCGGAGGCATTCAGGCTTTATCTGCTTAATCGCACTGCCGAGGACGGTTCCGACCTTGGACTGCATCTGGCCCGCCTTTTTGACATCCTGAACAAGCCGCCTGAAAGTCGGCAGAAAAATCTCGACGAAACTCTCAGCGCGTTCCCCTACGTCAACGGCGAGCTTTTTGAGGAAAACCTGGGCTTCGCAGACTTCAACAGCGACATGCGCAACGTGCTGCTCGCTTGCACGCACTTTGACTGGTCGCGCATCTCTCCTGCCATTTTCGGGTCACTCTTTCAGGCGGTGATGGAGCCGAAAGAGCGGCGCCAAATCGGCGGGCACTACACCAACGAGCGCGACATCCTTAAAGTCATTCGCTCGCTTTTCCTTGACGATTTGCGCGCTGAATTCGAGCGCGCCAAAGGCAGCAAAGCAGAGTTGAAGCGGTTCCATGAAAAGATCGCGGGACTTCGCTTCCTGGACCCGGCGTGCGGCTGCGGCAATTTCCTCGTTATCACTTACCGCGAGCTGCGTTTGCTGGAAATAGAAATTCTCAAGCTGCTCTACCCCGGCAAGGACCAGGTATTGGACATCCGGCCTCTCTCCCTGGTTGATGTGGACGCCTTCTACGGCATCGAGATCAGCGAGTGGCCCGCGCGTATCGCGGAAGTCGCCATGTGGCTGATGGATCATCAGATGAACCTTCGGCTTTCCGAAGCCTTCGGCCAATACTTCGTGCGACTCCCGCTGAAGAAATCTCCGACTATCGTCTGCGGCAACGCGCTCCGTCTTGATTGGAAGAAAATTCTTTCGCCGGACAAGTGCAGCTACATCCTTGGCAATCCACCGTTTGTGGGCGCAAAATTCCAGACAGGCGAGCAACGATCAGACATGAGCATTGTTGCCGGAACAGTGGAACATTACGGCCTGCTAGACTACGTAACAGGATGGTACTTCAAGGCAGCTGGATATGTCGAAGGAGCCCACATCGTGACAGGCTTCGTCTCCACCAGCTCTATAACACAGGGTGAACAGGTCGGTGTGTTATGGAAGCCGCTATTCCAGCAACAGCACCTGAAAATTCATTTTGGCCATCGCAGCTTCGCATGGGCTAGCGAAGCGCGTGGAAAGGCTCACGTCCACGTTGTCATTATTGGTTTCGGCGCTTTTGAACCTAGGAACAAGCGCATCTACGATTACGACTCGAACGCGCAACATCCGGTCGTCGCAGCGGCCAGCAATATAAGCCCCTACTTGGTCGAGGGGGCGGATAGAGCCATCACAAATCGAAGCTCGCCCGTGAGTGCCGCGCCTGAAATCCGGTTTGGAAACCAGCCAATCGACGGCGGACACTTGCTACTTGATCTGGAGGAGAAAGACGAGCTTTTGGCCAAGGAGCCAAAGGCAAGGAAGTACCTTCGCCTATTTATTGGCGCCGAAGAGTTCATCAACGGAGGAGAGAGGTGGTGTCTTTGGTTGCGCGGCGTGTCTCCGGCGGACCTGCGAGCGATGCCTCAAGTCATGCACCGAGTTCAAGACGTGCGCGAGTTCCGCCTTTCGAGTAAACGACCCGCGACACGCGATCTCGCGACCACTCCGACCGAGTTCGCGTTTGTGAGCCACCCCGAAACGGATTACCTCCTAATTCCGTCCGTCTCCTCAGAGCGCCGCCTTTATATTCCGATGGGGTTCATGCCCCGAGAGGTAGTTGCGAGCAATCTTTGCCTCATAATTCCCGAAGCGAAGCTTTACCATTTCGGGATAGTTTCTTCGGCCGCTCACATGGCGTGGGTTAGACAAATTTGCGGACGCTTGGAATCACGCTATCGCTACTCAAACAAGCTCGTCTATAACAACTTTCCTTGGCCCGAAGCGCCCAGTGCCAAACTACGCGCCGCAGTGAAAACCGCCGCGCAAGCGGTGTTGGACGCGCGGAAGAAATTTCCCGATTCGACGCTGGCCGATCTTTACGACCCGTTGTCGATGCCGCCCGCGCTGGTGAAAGCCCACGCCGCGCTCGACCGCGCCGTTGACCTCTGCTACCGCCCACAGCCTTTCGAGAACGACCGCCAACGCGTCGAACACCTCTTCGCCCTCTACGAAAAACTGACTGCGCCTCTCCTTCCCCCCGCCAGGAAGGTGCGACGATATAGGGTAGCAAGGTAGCGGAAGCCACGGTCACTTCGGCAAGGGCTCCCAAATGGCTGTGAGCTCTTGGAGGAGGGATACGCAGAGTCCTGCGTTCATACACTCTCTGTATAAGGCGGAGTCGACGGTAAGAACAACAGGCAGCTCATCTGCGTGACGCCGAGCTAGTTCCAACAGGCTGACGTCCACTGGACCCATCCTCACCACCAGGAGCCGACTCATTTCCACCAGCCGGATGACTTCTTCGTCCATTCCCATGTTCTGAAATTCTTCATAGACCCGATTCCAAAGTTTCTCCTGGCCCCCGAGCTTAGGCCTTCGGATTTGGTAACCGAGCTCTGCGACTACTGATGCGCTGGTCGTCTTCCTTCTGAATGAGCCGATGAATTGGCCGCACCTCCCATAAGACTGCTGGTCTTTGATAAATTGCAATTCCCGCCTCAACCGCTCAAAGCCGAATTGGTCGACCGCGTGGAAGAGCACGAGTTCCCAAATCGGGCCCGTATCAAGGATCAGTAATTCGCGCCGTCGGATTGGCTCAGGAGAAGAGGGCATCGATTGGGTTGCCCCTGTCTAGCGGTACTGGTGCGGCGGGAATGTCGTAAGTGCTGCACAACATTTGACGATGATTAATTAAATCGGCGAGGAGTTTACTCGAATCATCGTGCAGAGTCTTCACCGCGACAGCGAGAGTCTGAAAGGACGTTCGCTCACGGTAGGGCTCAAACTCATCCTTTAAGAACTTCCCGAACTGGCTTCTGTAGTGCTCCCAGAATTTGTACGTCATGTAATGCTGAGGTAGAACCTCCGTCCGATTGATAAGATATTCTGCGACCATCTTGGGGATCTCGCCTCTGAACGACTCTAGTTTCGGGTATTGAGGGTCATCACTGCTTAGCTTTGCTTCGTACTCTTCCAGCGATTTGGCCACTTGTGTCCGAAACGGCTCCGTCTGCATTAGTCCATCGAAGAACCGAGCGGCGCATGATTCGACTTTGATGACCTGTTCATCGTGCTTTTTGAAAGCTTCCTCGAAAGTGACGTTCAACGGGTCTGCCAAAAAATCTTCATAATTCGGCTGTTGGGTTGCCTCAATGTATTCCCGGATTGGGCGAATGGACTCAAAGTTCCTGGAATAGGAACGCCAACTGAGGTTGCCTTTACTTAGCAGTCCGACTTCACGTCGCAGGCCGTCTATGACTGGGTTGAGAATGGCCCAAACCCAAGCCTCGACGCGCCTCGAATGAGTGGGCGGATTGGCAATGTTGGATCCCATAAGAATTGAAGGTTAGCACACCGCGCCATGGTAGGTAAATTGCCTTTTTGCCGTGCCCTCAGGCACATTCGCTTGCATGACGATGTGGCTTCCCCGTCTCGGAACCTCCACGAAGCAGGTAGCGCACACCCCCGCTCCTGGGGTCCGCGGTTCTTCGCGAGGAATCGCCACAGACCTCTCCAGCGGAGGTCTTCGCTACTCTCGCTGACGCCGGAACGGACTGCCGCTGGCGCGGGAATGACGGAAGCCCCTCGTTGTCCCCCCCCGCGAAGGCGGGGGTCCAGCTTCCGCCTAACCAACGGATGTCGAACTTTATCCTTAAAAAATACCGCATAATGTAGTAACCTTAATATAATCTTTCTGGTGCATCTTTATAGCGGGGCGCAGGGCGCAAGCAGGAGGGAATGTATGTTGATGCGCCAGCCGCCCGCCCTCGTCCCGCGTGGGGGTCGGGGGGCAGCCTCGATGCGATCGGGGATGGTCGCCACAATGATTGAGCCTGACTGCGACTTGGCATCTTCTGAACTCGAGGCGCGGCCCGCTCAAGAGCCTTGTAACGGTTACAGGTCAGCGACGAGAGGGACCATAATTGAGCGCGGCGCGCATTCAGATGACCCATTTACGTGCACCACACACGGAGCAAAGCCGCATAATTATTGGGTGGAAGTGAGTTTAGGGCGAAAATCGGCATAATGTTAGAGACGTTTTTTGAAATCAAAGCCACCAAGCATATGAAAACAAGCTGCTTAAAAATGTGGCCTTCAAAACGAACTAGATTGACCTATGTCTTTTAGGATCAGTTGATTACCGTCAATAACGGCCTGTTTTTGCCCATTATTCGGGCAAGCGCAAGTATGTTTTTTGCTCATAAATTGCTTATAACATAATTATTTAAATAGACTTACAAGCGGTGGCTTTTTGGCTTTGGCTGTAACATCCTGATTACCATGGCGATACCGCAGGAACTGAGACTGAAAATGGCATGAAAGTTGGCTTTGTTGGCTATTGACCGGCAATAAGCCAAATCGAATGCCGCGCCGAACTTCCAAAATAATTTTCGAACTTGGAAATTCCAAATTTGGATTCTCCGACATCGATTTTCCAATCTCGATTTTCCAATGTCGCTTTGCCTTCACACGCGCACTCAGTCTCCAACTTTGGCCTTTTCTGCAGGGGGCGGAGCCTTCAGGTAGCGGCTGGCGAATTTGATAAAGGTGGGCCAGTTGGGCAGTGGAGTATGTCCGCCGGTATGTTGGCGGAAGGCAATATCGCCGTCAATCAGCGGCGTTTCGATGGGTGGAAACTCGGTGGTCCCGAGATCGCGCTTGCCCAGCAGTTTGTACACCGGCCCGGCGCCCACTGCGGCCAGGAACATGCCTTTGGCGTCCACCCAACCGTCACCCTGGGTGGCTCCGCCGCTGATGAAGACGGGGCGCGGTGCGCACATGGCGATCAGCTCGTGCGAGTCAACTGGCAGGTCTCCCGCGTTGAGAGGGCCGGCGTACTTGATGAAATTTCCGGCCATCCAGTGGTACGCACCCAGCCCGGCAATGTTTTCCACCGTCTCCCCGAAATGACGGCGATAGAGTTTTGCGCCTCCTTCGCCGGAGGAGCTGACGAAAGCGACGGCAAACCTCTGGTCATACGCCATGGCC
The DNA here is from genome assembly GCA_035946625.1 of Terriglobia bacterium. Lineage (GTDB taxonomy): Bacteria > Acidobacteriota > Terriglobia > UBA7540 > UBA7540 > DASYXZ01. The sequence goes on from DASYZE010000001.1 coordinate 46,105, forward strand.
ACCAGAGTCGCCTTGCCGTAGCGCGAGTGGCCTTCCAGGCCCACCTGGCGCGCGTCCACGGATTTGTCCGTCTCGAAATAATCGAGCGCGCGGCTGGCGCCCCACGCCCAGGCGCGCAGCGCTCCCCAATCATCGGGCTGGCGCGGCTGGCCCTGGTTGCAGAGCCCGATGATGCCTTCGGTCAGCCCGGCGCCGTTATCCGCCTGCACGCTGGTGGGAATGATCGAGGCGTAACCCCAGCCCCGGGCCAGCACCTGCTGTTGCCACGTCGGTCCGGGCGGCGGAGGCGGTGGCTTGATGCCGCGCGCTTCCATCTGGGCGCGGAATTTGGCGAAGAGCGCGGGGTCGAAGCTGAATTCCATGATGACCGGCACCGGACCCGCAGCGTGGGCGGGCGTGCTGAGCGTCAATTGGATGTCCACCTTCACGGCCGGGTAGGAGGAATTGTCCACGTGCCCCACCAGGTGCCGGGTGATCACCGGCGTCACGCCGTTTTTTTCCTGAACCGTGCTGGTGAGTTCCCAATTTACTGCGGGCGTGTGCGCGGGAACCCGCCCATAAATTTCCCGGTCGAAATATTCGACGATCTCCGGCCGGCGGCGCATCCACCAAGCTTTGGCGCTCTTGACCTTCTTGCCGTCGTTCAATTTCAGCGGGTCGGGCAAAGTGGGGTAAGGGTTGGCCTTGGACTCGTCGTAATTGGCCGCATAAGGAGACTTGGGATTGCCATCCGCCCCGCGCCGAATGGCAGTGATGTGCAGCAGGTCCATCATGCGCTGATGGTCTTGTTCGTCGGTCATCTTCACCGGCGCAGGCGGGCTGGCGTCCCCGGATTTCTCGCTCTGGCCGGCCGCCGGACTCCAGGAGAGCGCCAGAATAAACAATGGAATTATTCCAAACAACCATCGGATCGATTTCGAGACGGACACCTGTTCCTCCTCAGCATTCCACCTGCTGATATTCCCGGGGCGCACCCATGTTAACAATTTTCATAACTTCGTCAATGCGCATCCCCGCATTTCAAAGCGCGGCGAGGGGAAAATACGGGTTAACCGAATTCGCCCGCGGCCCAGCCCGAGATATCGAGCCGCCTTCCATTGAATTTCACTGTTCTGCGGAGTCGAAGCAAAAAGGCGCCCGCGGCGTTGCGCCAAAATGGGACACAGGATAAGATGGAACCGCATGAAAAAAGATATACCGATGCAATTGTATGTCGGCTTGGGGATCCTACTGATCGGCGGCGTCCTGCTGGGCGGGGAATACTTTTTGGTGAAGTGGGCTCCGCTGCACAAGCAACGCGTGGTGGACGAAACCCTGAAGCAACTCCCCTATCACAACCAATCACTTGGAGTCGACATCCAGGTGGCGGCCGGGATCTTCGGGCAAGTGGAAAACTTTGCCGGAGGCGTGAAAATTTCCAGATCTCGGTTCTGGGGAGTAGGACCGTCACTCATCATCACTTCGGAGCCCAATGTGGACCATGCCAGCGAATTCTCGCAGGAGATACTGGCGAAATGGGAGACTGACGGCGTTTTGCAGAATATTCCGCGCTACCGTTTCGACCACACCAAGCTGGCGGACCGGGATGCGGTCCTGATCCAGCGCTACAAGGACCACGCCCTGTGGCTCACCGCCCACGTGATGTCGCCCGACCGGATCATCGTCGCGGACTGCACCACGGGCGGAGGCGATCAGGCGCTGTTGCTCGAAGCTTGCGACGAATCCCTGCGCTCGATAACGGTGGCGGGGACGGCATCTTCCACACCGGTTCTTGAGGGCGTCACCCCACCGGGGACAACTCCGCCGCGCATCATCCCGAAGAAATAGGACCGTCGGTGTGCCTGTGAGTGGAAACATCCGAAGGGCAGCGCCGGAAAATTGGAATCGTTTTCCGCCCCGCGCGGATACAGACGGCTAAGTAAGTAATCTGCGGTAGCAGCGCCCCGTAAAGAGGAAAACAAAAACCTATTATGCCCAAGTGGGAAACCGTCGAGGGAAACCTCTCCACCGCGCAGGGATTCCGAGGTGCGGCCGTGGCCGCGGGGATCAAGAAAGATGAAGGCGCGCTGGACCTGGCTTTGATCATTTCGGACGCGCCGGAAACCACCGCCGCCGGCCTGTTCACCACCAACCTGGCGGCAGCGGCGCCTGTCCTCCTTTGCCGGCAGCACCTGGCCGCGGGGCGCGGACGCGCGCGGGCGATCATCGTGAACGCGGGGAACGCCAACGCTTGCACAGGTCGGGCGGGCGCCCGCGCCGCTCAAGCGACCGCGAGCGCCGTCGCCAGCCTTTTCGGTCTGAAGGCTCATGAAGTTCTGGTAGCATCCACGGGCGTGATCGGCGTGCCATTAAAGGTGCAGTTGATCCTCAACCAACTATCGGGCTTGAAAGAAAAACTATCCCCGGAAAACGCAGCGTCCATGGCGCGCGCCATCATGACCACGGACACGGTTCCGAAATCCGCAGTGCGGCGCACCCGAATGGACGGCAAGACGGTTCATCTGGCGGGAATCGCCAAGGGTTCCGGGATGATTCATCCGCGCATGGCCACCCTGCTGAGTTTCATCGCCACGGACGCAGCCGTTCGGCCCCGAGAGCTGCAACACATGCTGCGCGCGGCGGCTCGCGTGTCTTTCAATTCCGTCACCGTGGATGGCGATACCTCAACTAATGACACTGTGATAGCTTTGGCGAGTGGCCGTTCGGGCGTTGCCGTGCGCCAACATTCCCCGCAGGGCAAACATTTTCTGGCCGGCCTCACCGAACTCTGCGAGTCACTGGCTAAAATGATTGCCAAAGACGGCGAGGGAGCGGGGAAACTGGTCACCGTGGAAGTGCACGGCGCGCGCCGCCGTTCCGACGCGGAACGAATCGCGCGGGCCATCGCAAATTCGCCGTTGGTGAAAACCGCCATCGCCGGAAGCGATCCGAACTGGGGGCGCATTATTTGCGCGGCGGGCTATTCGGGCGGTGATTTCGATCCGGGAAAGGTGGATATCGGGATCAATGGTTTCCTGCTCTGCCGGAAAGGGCTCGACTCCGGGTTTGATGAAACCGCCGCCCAAAACGTATTGGCCGCGAAAGAATTGACCCTGAGGCTGGACCTCCACGAAGGGAAAGCCTGCGCGCGCCTGTGGACCTGCGATTTCACCCACGGCTATATCGACATCAATGCATCCTACCGGACGTAGCACCGCGCGCCGTGCGCTCGCTGGATAATCAAGCCCAGCCTTGCAGACTATTTCAAAAATCGGTCAAACCATCCCACCATGCGCTGGATGATGTCACGCTCGTCCTCGGGTTTTGCAATGTAGTGGCCTTCGTTGGCGTAAACTACAAACTGCGTCTTCACTCCCAGGGTCTTTAGCGCGTGCCAGAATTCGTAGGACTGCGGCGCCGGACACTCGCCATCACGGTCTCCCGCCAAAATGAGACTGGGCGTATGAACGTTCTTGATAAAGTTGATGGGCGAACTCCGCGCGTAAACGGCGGGGTCGTCGTAAACGGAGGCGCCGAAAAAGGGGATCATCCACTGGTCGAGATCATTTTCCCCGTAGTAGCTTTGCCAATTGGCCAGTCCGGCGCCCACCACGGCGGCGTGGAACCGATGCGTCTGGGTGACGGCCCACATGGACATAAAGCCGCCATAGCTCCATCCCGTGATGCCAATTCGATCATTATCCACGGGCAGAGTTTTCTCCACCTCGTCCACGCCCGCCAGAATGTCACGCAAGTCTCCGTAGCCGAAGTCTTTCACGTTGGCCTGAGTGAATTTTTCGCCCTGGCCGAAACTCCCGCGGGGATTGGGCATCAGCACAAAATAACCGGCGCTGGAAAGGACCGAAGAATTAAAAAAGGGCTCCGGCCAGCGAGGCGCAAAGGACGAACCCGGGCCTCCATGCACCACCACCACGAGGGGGTATCTTTTGGCCGGATCGAAATCCGTGGGATAAAGTAGCCAGCCTTGCACGCGGAAATTGTCGCTGGACCAATGAATGCTTTTTGCTTTGCCCCAGGGAGGGCGCAGTTTCTGATTGAGGTGTGTCACCTGCTTCCAATCGCCCAGTGGTCCCGCCCAAACTTCAGGCGGATGCTGGAAGGAATTGCGAATCACCGCTGAACTCTTGCCGTCTGCGGCGAGGGATAGGCCGGAGCCCAATTCGCCATCCGAAATAACTTCAGGCCCCGTCCACAAGGTTTCGGCGTGATCCCCCACAGCGTCGATCCTGGCCACGCGGGGAGACCCGTCTGCGATTTCGACAGCCAGGATTTCCCGCGAGGCCGGCAGCCAAGATAGCCAACTCGCGGATGCGCGCATACCCGGCGTGACGTCGCGCGGCTCGCCTCCCGCCCTGGGAATCACAAAAATATCGCCACCCGTGGAACCCTCGTCGCTCATCAAGCCGCCGATGAATGCAATTTCTTTCCCGTCCGGCGACCAGCGCGGCACGGCAATCTGCAACCGCGGTCTGTAAATCGAATTCGTTTGCCCGGACGCTGCCGAAATGATGTAAAGCTCGGCGACGTACCAATTGTCGTCACCGTTGCCGTGCGCGGCGGTGGCCGCAAAGTTTTTGCCGTCCGAAGACCAATCGTACTCATAAACGTAAAGGTCGGCGGGCGTGAGCTCGCGGACTTTTCCCGTCGCCACATCCACCGTCGTCAGCCGCTGTTCGTAGATGTGTCCCTCCACCACACCCGTGTCCGGCGTCATGGGCTCGAGCGGCCCCGCGGCCCGGGGCGCATTCTCAGTAAAGAGGAACGCAATCGTTCTTCCGTCAGGAGACCAATGCGGCTTGGCGAGAAACCCGGCCAGCTCGGTTATCCGCTTGGGCTGCCCGCCTGCCAAGGGAGCGACGTAAAGATGAGAGTCAGATATAAAGGCAAGGCGGGTACTGTCCGGCGACCAGGCGATATCGCTTCCGTCGGCGAACCGTCGCGCTGGCGCCGATGAATCTTTCAGGTCCTGCACGTAAATCGCCCCGCCCACCCAGGCCACGTGCGTGCCGTCGGGCGAGATATTCACCTGCTTGATGTGCCGAACAGCGAACAAGGAATCAATCACCGGGGCGAGCGTGTTTTTTGTGCCCTCTTTTGTTTGGGCAATGGCAAGCGACGCGGCGACTCCACAAATCAAAAGTGCGCCCACGATCAAAACTCTTCCCTTGTTCAATCGATCTCCCCCTTTGGAGTACATCAATCCGCCGATATATTGCGTTGGCTTTTCCATGCCGTCTCAAGCCAGGACGCATTCTATCCAACAATCCCGTGCCGGCCAAGCCCACTCGCGGCGGAAGCATTGCCTGGGTTCGGCTGAACGGTCTGTTATAATCACACCTTCCTACGAATTTGCAGGACCACTCCACCGCAGAGTGTGCAAGACTGCACGATTCGCCGGAAGTGGGTGGTCCATGTCCGGAATTATCGGCTACGTCGGAAAAAAACGGGTGGTGCCGGTGCTGCTGGAAGGCTTGCAGCGGCTCCAGTACCGCGGTTACGACTCAGCCGGCCTGGCGGTCATCAAGGAAAATCATCTCGAGATTCGGCGGGCGACGGGAAAGCTGCGCCACCTGGAAGAAGTGATACGGTTGAATCCGCTGGACGGAACCTACGGCATCGGGCACACGCGCTGGGCCACGCACGGCGCACCCACGGAAGAAAACGCCCACCCCCACCGTGATTGCCACTCCACCGTGGTGGTGGTTCACAACGGCATTATTGAAAACTATCTTGAGCTGAAAAAAGTTTTACAGAAAGAGGGACACCAATTCTCCACCGAGACCGACACTGAAGTTATCGCCCACCTGATTGAAAAATATCACACCGGCGGCGCGGCGGGGCCGGCAGGAGCAAGCGCGAATCAGGTCCGCCTGGAGGATGCCGTTTGCGCGGCCGTGGGCGAGCTCGCCGGCGTTTTTGCGCTGGCCATTATTTCCACCCAGGACTTGAATAAAATCGTGGCGGCGCGGCGCGGACCTCCGGCCGTGATTGGCCTGGGCAAGGATGAATATTTTGTCGCCAGCGACGTTCCGGCAATTCTCTACCATACGCACGATCTCATTTTTCTGGCGGATGGCGACCTGGCGGTACTCAGCCCCACCGGCGTGAAAATCACCGACTTCAATGGCCATAACGTTTCGCGCCGGGTCCAGCACATCACCTGGGACCCCATCCTGGCGGAAAAGGGTGGGTTCCGCCACTTCATGGTGAAGGAAATTTACGAACAGCCGCGCGCCGTGCGCGACACGACACTGGGCAGGTTCTCGCCCGAGACCGGACAAGTTTGGCTGGACGAGATGGAGATTACGCGGGAAGACTTCAAGTCGTTTCGCGAAATCAAATTGGTGGCTGCCGGGACTTCGCGCCACGCCGGTCTGGCGGGGAAAATTATTATTGAGCGGCTGGCGCGCGTTCCGGTGGAGGTGGATTACGCCTCCGAGTTTCGTTACCGCGACCCGTTGGTGGATTCGAGCACTTTGACCGTCCTTCTGACCCAATCGGGTGAAACCGCGGACACGCTGGCGGGGCAGCGCGAGGCGCAGGCCAAAGGCTCAAAGACACTTGCCATCAGCAACGTTCTGGGCAGCATGGTGCCGCGTGAAGCGGATGGAGTGATCTATACCCACGCCGGCCCGGAAATCGCCGTGGGTTCCACCAAAACGTTCACGGCCGAACTGGCGGCACTCTATCTTTTCGCCATCCATTTGGCGGAAATACGCGGCACGTTGACCGCTGCCGAAGCCAGGCTGCTGCTGGCCGATCTCGCGGAGCTACCCCGCCAATTGGAATCCGTTCTTCTCAAAGAGGACGAGTGCGAAGAGTTGGCGGGCCATTTTTATCGCTCCGCCGCCTTCCATTTTCTTGGCCGCGGCGTCCACTTTCCCGTGGCCCTCGAGGGCGCGCTAAAAATGAAGAAGGTGTCCTACATCCATGCTGAGGGCTATCCGGCGGGGGAAATGAAGCACGGGCCCAACGCCCTGATCGCCGACGGGCTGCCCGTGGTGGTGATCGCCACCTGCGATTGGAACGCCGCCGATTCGAAGGTGCGCTACGAAAGGACACTCTCCAACATCAAGGAGGCACGCGCGCGCCGCGCCACCATCATTGCTCTGGTGACGGAAGGCGACCAGGAGGTGGGCGACATGGCAGACCATGTGATTGCCCTGCCCCACACCAATGAGCTGCTTTCACCGATCCTTGAAGTCGTCCCTCTCCAACTGCTGGCCTACCACATCGGCGTGTTGCGTGGCTGCGACGTGGATCAGCCGAGGAACCTGGCCAAGTCTGTAACGGTGGAGTGAGAATTTGAACCCCCAGGACATAAAGATCACGGAGAAAAAACTGCGGTTCAAGCCTCTTGAAGCTGGCCCGGTTTTTTCCTTTGTGCCTTGGGGGCTTGGTGGTAAAAAGGCTCAATGAAGCTCGTCTACTCCGATCAATACGATCTCAATCTAGGCGTGCACGTTTTTCCTTCGGTCAAATACAAATTGACCTCGGAAAAATTGCTGCGCGACGGCGCCGCTCTCCCGGAAGATTTTGTGGAGCCCTCCCCCGCCGATGATGAAGACGTCGCTCTGGTGCACACCCGGGATTACATTCGCAAACTCAAGACCGGCACGCTCAGCTTCGCGGAAGTCCTTCAGCTCGAAATTCCCTATTCGCCTGAACTGATTCGCGCCGTGTGGTTGTCAGCGGGCGGATCCATTCTTGCCGGACGCCTCGCCCTCACAGGGGGCGCCGCCGCGAACATTGGCGGAGGGTTCCATCACGCTTATCCCGACCACGGCGAAGGGTTCTGCGTGATACACGACGTGGCCATCGCGATTCGCCGCCTGCAAAAGGACAAAGCCATCACCCGCGCCCTGACCGTGGACGTGGACGTGCATCATGGCAACGGCACGGCGGCCATTTTCGCCGGCGATCCAAATGTCCGGACCCTCTCCATCCACCAACTAAATAATTATCCCAATCCCAAACCCCCCAGCACCGTGGACATCAATCTTCATGATGGGGTGGAGGACGACGAATACCTGGCCGCGCTCGAAGACGGGCTGGAAGAGGCATTGTCCGGATTTCAACCCGATTTGATTTTTTACCTCGCCGGCGCCGACCCTTATCGCGAAGACCAGTTGGGTGGGCTCAAGCTCAGCCTGGATGGATTGCAAAGGCGGGACCGGCTGGTTTTTGAAAAGTCGCGAGTAAAGAAAACTCCTGTTGCCGTCACTTTGGCGGGCGGTTACGCGCGGCGGCTGGAGGACACCATCCAAATCCACACCAGCACCATTTCAATTGCCCGGGAATTTGCGCACTAAGGCAGGATTGAAAGAATCCTCGAATTCATGGCCCGGACGCCCAGGGTGGGCTTGGAGGGCGCGTCACATCAGCTTTTTCAGGTCTTTCCACCCAATCAAAATAATGTGATTGTCTCCGAGGGCCTTTTTGAATTGTGCGCTGGTGACCGCGTTGAAATCGCGCTGGCGCCAGGCGGCGCCATAATCGGGATGGCCCATCGTAACCGCCTGGAGCTCGGAGTCATCATGGCCCAGATGGACAATCATGTAGTGGACCCCCGGCCTGATGGCTTTCAGGGCGGCCACGTAAGATTCCGTCCAGCGGCCGGCCGGAATTCTAGAGTCAAACATCACCAGCGAATCGAACACAACGTCATTCGGCGAGAGCAGAGACTCCATCATTTTTTCCCGCGCGTCCGGGACGTGAACGGCAAGGAACGGTAAGTGGTATTCGTGCGCGACCTTCACCAGCACCGCGTAGAACTCCGGTTTGGCGGCAAGCGTTCCCATGTGCATGTCAAGGTGGGTGGGGTGAATGCCCATCTTAAGCGCCAACTCGATTTGGGCGCGGATTTCGCGCTCGACGTCTTCCGGCGTAGCGTGCAGGGCAACCGGCGCAACGTCAGGATAGAAATATCCGTCCGTCGTGAGCAGGCTCGCCACTTGATCTTTGGGCGCCACCGGACCCCAGCGATAAGTGTTCCACTCGCTGGTCAAGGTTAGGTGCAGGCCGATGTCCGCATCCGGGTGGGCCTTGGCGTAGGCGGCAACCTCGGTCAGCCATGGGCACGGCACCATGACGCTGGCCGAGCTGACCACCTTTTGATCGAGGGCCGCGAAGCTCGCCATGTCCACTGAATGCGCCACCCCAAGATCGTCGGCATGGAGGATCACCAGCTTCGCGTCGGCGGGATAGCCCAGCCGTTCGGCGACGTTTTTCTGCTGGGCTGCCGCAATTCCGACAGCCATAAGCATCAGGAGCGTGGCTGAAAAAAACCGGGAAGTGCGAATAATTATTTTTTTCATGCTTTGGCCAGTTTAACTAAGTGGGTATTCAGCGAACCGCTGCGATAGCCTTCGAGGTCCAAAGTCACAAAGGTGAATCCGAGAGGTTTGAAAATCTCGACGAACCCTTGCGCCATTCCAGGAGTCAAGGCGCGGGGCAATTCTTCCGGGGCGATTTCGATGCGCACCAGTTTGTCGTGGTGGCGAACACGAAACTGCCGGAAGCCAAGCTCGCGCAATGCCTCTTCGCCTTTTTCGATGACAGCCAATCGTTGCGGCGTGACTTCAATTCCGTAGGCGATGCGCGAAGAGAGACAGGCGGAGGCGGGTCGGTCCCAAACCGGCAACTCCGCCCGGCGAGCGAGTTCTCGGACGTCGGCTTTGGTCATCCCCGCATCCAGAAGCGGGGTCAGGACTTTGTGTTCGCGCGCCGCGCGCTGGCCGGGGCGCCAATCGCCTTGGTCATCCATGTTCGCCCCGTAGGCGACCGCGGCAAAGCCGCGGCCTGAAGCCAGATCATCGAGCTTTTCAAAAAGCTCATCCTTGCAGAAATAGCAGCGGTCGGGATTGTTGGCGCGGTAGGCGGCGTTCGCCATCTCGTCGGTCCCAATGAACTCGTGGCGGAAGTTGAAGCGCGTGACGACCTTCTCTGCTTCTTCGCGGTCGCGGGCGGAGTAACTCGCGCTCAGCGCCGTGACGGCCAGCATGCGCTCGCCCAGCGCCTTGTGCGCCGCGTAAGCCAGATACGCCGAATCCACGCCACCGGAATAAGCGACGATGATAGATGGAACTTCTTTGAGCGCCTCATCCAGACGCTTTTCTTTGATTGCGAGTTGGTCCACAGGATTGCACATCCATCGTCAGGATATCGCAGCGGTAAAAATTCGCAAAGCCCAATCCGCTATTGAATCAGTGTTCCTTGCGCGCCTCCGCCGTTGCCGTTGGTATCGGTGCGAACCAGGCAAGCGGCGGCCAGTTGATCGCCTTCGTCCAGGTTAATCAAGCGCACGCCCTGTGCGGAGCGACCGCTTTCGCGGATGGTGCTGGAATCGAGGCGGGCAATTTTGCCTTGCTGGGAGATCAGCATCACTTCAGATTCCTCCGTGACGCTGAGCACGCCCACCACTTTGCCGTTGCGCTCTGCGGTTTTCACATTGATCACGCCCTTGCCGGCGCGCGACTGCTGGCGGTATTCGGTAATGGCGGTGCGTTTGCCGTAGCCCTTCTCGGTTACGGAGAGGATGAGCTCCTTCTCGCCCACGATCTCCATGCCCACGATGTAGTCGCCCTTGTCCAGGTCCATGCCATAGACGCCATAGGCGGAGCGGCCCATGTCGCGCACATCGGCTTCGGGAAAACGGATGGCCATGCCCTCGTGCGAGGCGAGGAAAACAGTTTCGCGTCCGCTGGTGAGCTTGGCGGCAATCAATTCATCGCCCTGCTCGATCCCCATGGCGATAATCCCCCGCGACGACGGGTTGGCAAATTCGGACAGCCGGGTTTTCTTGATGATCCCCTGCCGGGTGACCAACAGCACGTAGCCTTCGGCCGCAAAGGTTTCGCCGTCCGTGGTGACATCCCTGGGCTCGTCGGGTAATTTATTAACGGCCAGCACCGCCGCCGCTTTTTCGCCCTTGGCCAGATTCACCAGGTTCAGGATGTGCTTGCCTTTTCCCGCCGCGCCGATATCAGGAATCTCGTAAACCTTCAGCCAGTAGAGTTTCCCCGTGTTGGTGAACACCAGGATATAGCTGTGGGTGTTGGCGATGAAGAGTTGTTCGACAAAATCCTCGTCGCGCGTTTTCATCCCCATGCGCCCTTTGCCGCCGCGCGCCTGCTGGCGGTAGATGGAAAGCGGGGTGCGCTTCAAGTAGCCGGAATGCGAGACGGTGGTCACCACCTCTTCGTCGGCAATCAGGTCTTCCAGTTTGATCTCCGCCTGCTCCTCGATGATCTCCGTACGGCGAACGTCGCCATAATCTTTCTGCACCTGCTTGAGCTCGTCCACAATGACGCGCTTCAAGACTTTGTCGCTGGCCAGAATTTCCTTGTACTCGGCGATTTTTTTCTGCAGCGCGTCGTACTCTGCCTGAATCTTTTCGCGCTCGAGGGCGGTCAGCCGCTGCAATTGTAATTCGAGGATGGCCTGCGCCTGGGGTTCCGAGAATTCAAAGCGGGCGATCAAGCCTTCGCGCGCTTCCTTGGGCGATGGCGCGGCGCGGATCAACTTGATGATGGCATCGAGATGCGAGAGTGCCTTCAGAAATCCTTCCAAAATGTGGGCGCGTTCTTCCGCCTTGCGCAGATCGTAGGCAGTACGCCGGCGGACCACGGTGACCCGGTGGTCGATGAAAAGCTGGATGGCATCGATCAAGGGAAGCACGCGCGGCTGGCCGTTGACGATGGCCAGCATGATCATGCCGAAGGTTTCCTGGAGTTGCGTGTGCTTGTAAAGATTGTTCAGAATCACTTCCGGCTGCTCGCCGCGCTTCAACTCCACCACAATGCGCATCCCGTCGCGGTCCGACTCGTCCTGCACGTTGGAGATGCCTTCGATCTTTTTATCCAGCACCAACTCGGCGATGCGCTTGATCAAGGTGGACTTGTTCACCTGGAAGGGAATCTCGGTAATCACGATCTGCTGCTTGTCCTTGCTCGGGCGTTCGATGGCGGCTTTGGCGCGCATGGTGAATTGGCCGCGGCCTGTTTGGTAAGCGGCCTTGATGCCGCTCTTGCCGTAGATGAACGCGCCGGTGGGAAAATCGGGGCCGGGGACGATGGAAAGTATTTCGTCGAGCCCCACCCCCGGTTTGCTGATCAACAGAATGGTGGCTTCAATGATCTCGGTCAGGTTATGGGGAGGAATTTTTGTGGCCATGCCCACCGCAATGCCGTCCGAGCCGTTGATCAGGAGATTGGGAACGCGGGTGGGAAGGACGGTGGGCTCTTCGGTGGACTCGTCGAAATTGGGGACGAAGTTGACGGTGTCTTTCTCGATGTCGGCGAGCAGTTCTTCCGCCACGCGCGACAGGCGGCACTCCGTATACCGGTAGGCGGCGGCGGAGTCGCCGTCCACCGAGCCGAAATTGCCCTGGCCGTCGATCAGCATGTAGCGCATGTTGAAATCCTGCGCCATGCGCACCAGGGTGTCGTAAACCGCGCTGTCACCGTGCGGGTGATATTTTTTAATCACCTCGCCCACCACGCCGGCGCACTTGATGTAGCGCTTGTCCGACGTGTTACCTTCCTTGTACATCGCGTAAAGAATCCGCCGATGGACGGGCTTCAGGCCGTCGCGAACGTCGGGGAGAGCCCGCCCCACGATCACGCTCATGGCGTAAGCGAGGTACGAGCTCTTCATCTCCTCTTCGATATTTACCGGAACGTTGCGCGACGGTAGAAGTGTTTCCTGGTCACCCATGTATCTCTATCCTCTCCTGAGCGTTAGGGCCGAAAAACTTTCAGATCAAGGCCTGGGATAAAATCAAAATGTTTCCGGTTGCAGGTAGCCATTGGTTCGCCGCAGCCAAGGGCAGTGGCTGCGATCAAGACGTCCCCCATGCCGGGTCGGCGCGATAAGGCAAATTCCGCCATGATTTCCTGGGCCGCTTCGCTGATATCACGAGTCACAGGAAGAACCTCGACAAACCAACCCGCAATCAATTCTTGCAAGTCCAGGAGTTCCTGAAGGTCGCGGCACCCACGAAGGAGCTCAAGATGGGAAATCACGGAAATGTTTCTGTCAGCAGGCTCCACGGCTGCGGCAAAGCGCATTGCTCCGGGAAGCTTTCGCAGCATCCATACCACAATGTCGGTGTCGAAGATCAACGAACGTACCGTGGTTTCCGAATGTTCCTCAGCCAGGCATCAACATCCTTCATGTCCTCGCGATCAGCCCACATCCCAATGGCGCGATATTCCGAAAGCTTCTTCTCCTTCCCGGAGTTAAGAGAGAGGAGCTTGGCCACCGGTTTGCCGCGCAAGGTCACTGTCAGCGTTCCAACCTGCTGCACTTTCTTCAGCACCTGCGAGGTTTTGAGCCTGAGCTGTTTCGCGGTTACCGTCATGCGTCACCATCCTTGCGAAGTGTACACTTCAGAGTATACACTTCATCCGTGGGCAACGCACCCTCCAAACTGGCGGTCGCGGACTCATTCACTCTTCTGGATTGGTGATTACTGGTCATCTCGAGCTTGAATCCCACCCGCCAACACCAAATCTAATTGTACCACGCCGACGCGTTATCGCAGGCTTTTGGGAAAGCCTCCATGCTCATGGATACTCAATTCCCTGCCGCTACTTATTCCTGGGCGGTTACCCCCGGCACGCGGTATGATAAGACAGTAGCCCAAATTGGCAGCGGCAAATAATCATAGTAAAAACAAAGCAGGACAGGAGATCTATGTCAGCAAGAAATGGTGATAAAGCGAGGTTCGGCAAAGACCGAAAGCGGAAAATTGCCCAGCGCAAGCGCGATCGTGCCTTGCGCAAAGCTATGCATAACAAAACGCTAAAAGCGGCTCCGCCTTCAACCGATGAATAAGACTCCGGCACCAGACGAAGAACACATTTAAATATCCAGGTTCTTCACTTCCAGGGCGTTTTCTTCGATGAAGTGGCGGCGCGGTTCGACGACGTCGCCCATGAGGATGGTGAAGATGGAGTCGGCTTCCACCTGGTCTTCCACGCGCACCTGAAGCAGGATGCGTTGCTCGGCGTCCATGGTGGTTTGCCAAAGCTGGTCGGGATTCATTTCGCCCAGACCCTTGAAGCGCTGCACGGTGAAGGCTTTTTTGCCGAGGGCCATCACGTGATCGAGCAGCTCCTCGCGGCCCTCGATGTTGACCTTGTCGCCGTTCGAGGTGATGAGGAAGGGCGGCTTGTCGTTGGTGCGCACGCGGCGGTGCAGGTCAAGCAGGCGGCGGTAGTCGGCGGTGGAAACCAAGTCCCAATCGATCACCCGGTCTCCCAAGCTCTCGCTGGTGTAAGTGAGGGTGTAGAGGTTGTGTTCCGGGTCGAGCTTGACGGTGGTCTTAAAGCCTTCGGCCTTTAGCTCTTTGGCCACCTGTTCGAGCTTGTCCTTTTCCTCCAGTTCCGCCTTCTTGCCCAGCTCACTCTTGAGCATGGCGTTCACCGGACGCGCGTCGCCGATCCGCTTCTCCATTTTGTCAAAGAGCTCCACGTACTCGGCGAGCGCCATGAGGAAATTGGTGAGGTCGCCGCCCTCCAGGCGTGTTTTCTGTTTGCCCTCGCCCATTTCCACGGCGTGGTCCTCAGTGGCGCGGCGCATCATTTCGCGGCGGAATTCCTTTTCGTCACGAATGTACTTCTGGCTCTTTCCTTTCTTGAAGAGATAGAGCGGCGGTTGGGCGATGTAGACGTGCCCACGCTCCACCAGCTCGCGCATTTGGCGGTAGAAGAACGTGAGCAGGAGGGAGCGAATGTGAGAGCCGTCCACGTCCGCGTCCGTCATGATGATCACTTTTGAATAACGCAGCTTGGTAACATCGAAATCGTCTTTGCCAATGCCGGTGCCGAGGGCGGTGATGAGGGCGCGGATTTCCTCGTGGCCCAGCATTTTATCAAAGCGCGCTTTTTCGACGTTCAAAATCTTGCCGCGCAAGGGGAGAATGGCCTGGTAGCGGCGGTCGCGCCCCTGCTTGGCGGAACCGCCGGCGGACTCACCCTCGACAAGGAAAAGTTCGCAGCGTTCAGGATCCTTTTCCTGGCAATCGGCCAGTTTCCCGGGCAGGCCGCCCGAATCGAGAGCACCCTTGCGACGCGTCAACTCGCGGGCTTTGCGCGCGGCTTCGCGGGCGCGCGCGGCGTCAATGGATTTGGCACAAATTTTGCGGCCGACGGTGGGGTTTTTCTCAAAGTTTTCCATCAGCTTCTCGTAAACGAAGCTGGCCACCGTGCTCTGAATGTCACTGTTCAGCTTGCCTTTGGTCTGGCCTTCAAACTGGGGTTGCGGCAGCTTCACGCTGATCACGGCCACCAAGCCCTCGCGAACGTCTTCACCTTGCAGGTTTTCCTTTACGTCTTTGAAGAGCGATTGGTTTTGCCCGAACTGATTGATGGCCCGGGTGAGCGCCGAGCGGAATCCGGAAAGGTGAGTGCCGCCATCGACGGTGTTGATGTTATTGGCGAAACAAAAGACAGTCTCGGCGTACCCATCGTTATACTGAAGGGCGAACTCCATGGAAACGTCGTCCTTCTCCGCTTCGCCGTAAATGGGCGTGGCGTGCAAGACTTCTTTGTTCTTGTTCAGGTGTTTAATGAACTCGGAGATTCCGCCGGTATAGTGAAAATCCGCCTGCTTGTTGCTGCGCTCGTCTTTTAAGCGGATGGTCAAGCCCTTGTTCAGGAACGATAACTCGCGCAGGCGCTGGGCCAGGGTGTCGTAATTAAACTCGATGGTGTCGAAAATTTTTGAGTCAGGGAGAAAAGTGATTTTGGTCCCGCGGCGCTCGGTCTTGCCCGTTTTTTTCAGGGGCGCCAGGGGCTTGCCGCGCTCGTAGGACTGCTCCCAGGTGTAGTGGATTGGATCTTTGCCGCTCTCACGCCATATTTCCAGGTCCAGCCACTCGGCGAGCGCATTCACCACGGAGACGCCGACGCCGTGCAGCCCGCCGGAAACCTTGTAACTTTCGGTATCAAATTTTCCGCCCGCGTGCAGCACCGTCATCACCACTTCGGCGGCGGAGCGGCCTTCCTCCTTGTGGATATCCACAGGGATACCGCGCCCATTGTCGATCACGGTCACGGAATTATCGGAATGCACGGTGACGTCAATCTTGTCGCACTGCCCCGCCAGGGCTTCGTCCACGGCGTTATCCACGACTTCCCAAACGAGGTGGTGAAGGCCTGTCTGACCCGTGGAGCCAATGTACATCGCCGGCCGCTTTTGGACCGCCTCCAGGCCGCCGAGCACCTTGATGCTCGCTGCGTCGTAATTCTGGCTTGCCGCCTTTTTCTTTTCAGTTTCCGCCACTAGATCCCCAACCTCCAAACTCTTTCGATTTTCAAATCACGGCTGGCGCCTGGTCTCCGCTCAATCGCTGAGCGCTCCGCCGCAAAACGCCTTACACCAAAAGACCGGCAGAAAAAGTAAATCCCTGCCGGCCTCGAGCCATCGAACTCCCTGTGGTGGAATCGACCCATCACGCGCTTTCTCAAATCCTCATGGGCATGACCACATAACGATAGCGGTACTCTTCCTCGTCGCCGGGGCGAAACTGGCCGGCACTCTGTTCGTCTTTCAATTCCAGGCGAATCTTGCCGCCCTCGCCCACCACATTCAGGAAGTCCAACAGGTACTGGTAATCGAAACCGATCTGGAGAGCCTCGTGGGGAAATTTCGCATCCAAAATATCATGCGCCTCGCCATACTCACCGCTCGATGAATAAACCTCTAATTTGTCTTTATCGAGTTGAAGGCGGATGGCGCGCGACCGCTCATCGGCGAGCAGGGCGACGCGCCGGATGGCGGCGGTGATGGCGTCCTTCTCCAGTTCGACCGTTTTCTTGTTGTCGCGGGGGAGAACCGCCTCGTAGTTCGGGAATTGCCCGGTTAACATTCGGGAGATCAGGACTCGCTCGCCCACCGAGAAATAAAGATGACTGTCGTCCTTGGAGAACTGAACAAGGGCAGCCTCATCGGCTTCCGGAAGAAGGCGCTGGAGTTCTGCCATCGCCTTCTTGGGGATCAGAACGCGTAGTTCATTCGAAAGGCCCGCAATCGGCGTCTGTTTTTCGACCATAGCCAGACGATGCCCGTCCGTGGCCACCATGGCGACGCTATCAGGCTTTAGCAGTAAAAGGGCTCCATTCAGCGTGTAGCGCGATTCTTCACTGGAGATGGCGAAAATGGTCTTTTGAATCATGCCAGTAAAAACGCTGGCCGGAATTGCCGCCAGGGTTTTGGGGGCTGCCGGAAGCACCGGAAAGCTGTCTTTCGCCATGCCCACCAACTTGAAGGCGGAGCGTTCGCAGTTCACCTGAACCCAGTGGTTCTCTAGAACTTTGAATTTTATTTCCGCTTCGGGCAGGGAGCGGACAATTTCCAGCAGGCGCTTCGCCGGAATAGTCCCCGACCCCTCTTTCTTGACCTTGGCCGGACAACCGCAACGAATGCCCAATTCCAAATCGGTGGCGCTAATCCGCAGATTTGACTCAGCGGCCTCGATCAATAGGTTGGATAGGATTGGAATGGTGGTCTTTCGTTCCACCACTCCCTGGGTAAGGTTTAATTCACTCAAAAGATCTGACTTCTGAACTGAGAATTCCATAGGTTTAATATCCTACCAGAATCGTATTAGTAGTAGTGCCTGTGAATTTGTGGAAAAGTCAAAAAAGAATTGAAACCAATCCGGTTGCCGATTCTGACTTTGTGAATGTAACTATCCTTCCTGTGAATCCCTGTGCAAAAATCGCACCTTTTAAATCGATTCACAAGTCTTCGACAGAATCCATTTGTCGATAACACGCTAAAGTCAACGGAGAGCGTCACTCAGCTTGTTGATAATTCTGTTTAAATCTTTATCCGCCTTGCGTTGGTGCCCGATTTTGTTGATCGAGTGCAGAACGGTGGTATGGTGCTTACCTCCGAACTCTCTTCCGATCTGCGGCAAGGAGGCGGTGGTCAACTCTTTGGTCAGAAACATGGCGATCTGCCGCGGGTAAGCGACCGCGTGGCTATTGTTCTTGGCCTTCAGTTGGGAAACGGTCAAGCCGAATTCCTGGCATACCGTCCTCTGGATGTTTTCAATGGAGACCCGCCGTTCTTGTAAATCCACTAGATTCTTGAGAATCTGCTGGGCCATCCCCAAAGAGATTTCGGCGCCGGTGAGCGATGAATAGGCGATCAGGCGGATCAACGCGCCTTCCAGGTCCCTAATGCTGGACTTGATGCGAGTGGCGATGAAAATGGCCACGTTATCCGGCAAAGTGACGTTTTGAGATTCGCTTTTCTTGGCCAGGATCGCCAGTTTGGTTTCAAGGTCGGCCGGTTGCAGGTCAGCAGTGAGTCCCCAGGCAAAACGTGAGCGGAGCCTTTCTTCCAACCCAGGAATCTCCTTGGGCGTGCAGTCGCTTGAAATCACCACCTGCTTTTGGGCTTCATAAAGGGCGTTGAAAGTGTGGAAGAACTCCTCCTGGGTGCGCTCCTTGCCGGCGATGAACTCAATGTCGTCAATCAAGAGAACGTCCACCGTCCGGTATTTATCGCGGAAGGAGATCATGCGGTCATAGCGGAGCGAATTGATAACCTCGTTGGTGAACCTCTCGGACGAGACATAAGCCAAACGCATGTCTTTGGAGTGGCTCTTGATCATGTGGCCCACGGCTTGCATTAGGTGCGTCTTGCCGAGGCCAACTCCCCCATACAGGAAAAGCGGGTTGTAGGCTTTGGAAGGCTGCTCGGCGACGGCGCGCGCGGCGGCATGAGCAAACTGGTTGCACGAACCCACCACAAACGTGTCAAAGGTGTAACGCGGATTCAGCTCGTGATCCACCGAGGCGAAGTCCAGCTTTCCCTGCATCGACTTTTGTTTGCCGTTTTCAGGGCCCTTTTTCTCTCCGCTCTCCTCAAAGACGTAACGAATTTCGCGGAAGTCAAGCTTAAGGCGTTCCAGGGCTTCCTTGATGTGGGTGGCGTAATGCTCCTGAATCCACTCCTGGAATTCGCGGTTGGGAACGCGCACCATCAACGTGCCGCCTTCCTCACGCTCGAAGCTGGTGGGACGCAGCCAGGTCTGGTAACTCTGGGTGTTTACTTTAGTCTTGAGAAAGTTCAGGATTTCTTGCCAAGCGTTCATGGCGGAGTCTACCAGGTTTATGGATAATCGGCCGCGCCGGGTCAGCCCGAAGTCTTACCGACACG
The DNA here is from genome assembly GCA_035946625.1 of Terriglobia bacterium. Lineage (GTDB taxonomy): Bacteria > Acidobacteriota > Terriglobia > UBA7540 > UBA7540 > DASYXZ01. The sequence goes on from DASYZE010000001.1 coordinate 65,284, forward strand.
CGCCCCCCAAGGAGCAGTTCCCTGAGTAAGGGATCTTAACGTCCCGCGAAATTCCCTTGGGTCCCTGCGCCGTTATTTTTGGCTTGAGGCGTAACGAACAAGGAGATCTTCCGTATCAGAAATTTTCCGTTCGAAACATCTACTATAACATAAAAAGAAAGAGCAAGCTAATCGCGCGGACGGCTTAATGGATCAGATTGGGTTTCCGTAATCGAGTATTCCGGTGTGCATCGTCATTCTCCACTCCCCGTCAACCCTCGCTTAAACCTTCCAGACCCTTCCTTTCCAATGAAAGTCCATTCCATCGTGCGTGCTCCATAAGGTGTCGACATCGACCACGACAAATGCGGCGTCTTCCATCCTGGATTCTTCAATCCGGCTAATCGCCTGGCGATTGTGGATCAGCCTGTGGGTGGCAAAAAGATGGCGCCAGGAGTTTCCCCAACTTTCTCGATTGAACCTGCCGAGTTCCATTAACCACTCGATTGGATCGTGCGACTTTGGTGTTGGAGGCCACGGCCACATCATGCCGGGATGGAATAGTGAAAGGAGCATTTCGACGTCTTGCGTATCCCGGGCGAGGATCTCTTTATTCACCACTTCGGTAATTTGCCGGGCTGCGGTCATGACGCAATCCCATAAGGCCGATAAAGTCCTTTTGAACTTCTCGGCTGCATGGAGTGGCTTATTTGGCTGCGGATTTCATAAACGACGCAACTTCCTGCCTGAGCTTGTCCAAAGATTTGGCATCGATGTAGACCATGTGTCCCGCTTCGAACCGCCCGGTCGTAATGTTACCTCGCAAAGCATGGTCGAGGCCGAGGTGGGCCAAAGTGTACTCCACGGCATAGAATGGGGTGGCGAGATCGTAGTAGCCTTCGGCCACAAACACCTTCATGTATTTGTTTTTGACAAAAGCCGTGCGCAGTTGCGGGCTGACGTTGGGGAAGCCCTGGCCCGCCGATCCCCAGTCCCATCCCCTGAGTCCTCCGCCCAAAATGTAATACTGCCGGTCGGTCTTGTAACCGAGATCGGCGCGAACGTAGTTGTTAAACACGGAAGTGAAGGGCGGACGAATGACGGCCTCGCTCGGGTCGTAGTTGGGCGCCTCGGAAATACCCGACTCGTCGATGCCCTCAAACCGGCTGTCCAGGCGGCCTACCGTGCGGTTTTGATCGCGCAGCAGCTCCTTGCAGAATTCCCACTGCTTCACCCGCAGGTTGGCCTGGTCGATGTAGCTTTTTGGGAGGCCGGTGTAACGCGAGAGGTGATCGATCACCGACTGCCGCTCCGCAGGCGAGATCCCGTCGCCTTTGGCCAGCGCCAGGGCATACTCGTTGGAAGCCCATTGCTCGACTTCAGGAAGAATCTTAGCCACATCCTGCTGCTCCAAATCCGGCGAAAGCTTTTTGTGGTACCACGCCGTGGCGGCGTAGTTGGGGAGATAGAGGACGTAGGGCAGGTCGTTGCCCTGGGTGAACTCCAGCGTTTCGAAATTGAGCACGGTGGAAACCAGCACAATGCCATTCACTGCGATCCCGTTGTTAACCAGGTAGCCGGAGAGGCCGGCCGCGCGCGTAGTGCCATAGCTTTCACCGGCAAGAAACAGGGGTGACATCCAGCGCTCGTTGCGTGATAGGTAGAGCCGGATGAACTGGCCCACTGACGCGATATCCCCTTGAACGCTCCAGAATTTCTTGCCCAATTCTTTTTTCATCGCCCGGCTGTAACCGGTGCCCACGGGATCGATAAAAACAAGGTCGGTCTGATCCAGCCAGGTATCCTGGTTGTCCTCCAGCTCAAAGGGAGGGTGCGGCATGTCTCCATCGGGCATTAACTTGACCTTTCTCGGGCCGATGGCGCCCATGTGCAGCCAAACGGAGGACGATCCCGGCCCACCGTTGAAGCAGAAGGTCAGCGGGCGGGCGCGGGCGTTGGGCGGATTGTCCAGGGTATATGCAATGAAAAAAATGTGGGCTTCGGTGTTGCCGTCATCGTCCGAGATGGGCATCATGCCCGTGGTCGCCGTGTACTTCAGCGAGGCCCCGTGGACATGGATCTCATGGTGAGTGACCACCGGCGGCTTGTCGTCTTCCTTGTTTTTTTCCTCCTTCGCTTTCTCTTCCTTCTTCCCTGCCGCGGGTTGCCCGGCCGTTGACGCCGCGGTCGCCGTGGTTTCCTGGGACCGCTCTTCCTGTTGTGCGGCCGCAGACAGACCGAACCCAGCCAGCAGCCCAAGCATTATCAAAAACCGGATATAGCGCATTGTCCCTCCTCGATTAAAGTGGGCCATCATGCCACTTTCGGGCGTCATAGGACAAGGGCCTGGGGAAAAACTTTTGCCACCCCCTGGGTCAGGACGCGAAACGCATCAGCAAAAAATGATACATTGGTGACGCTACTATGTTTTGGGCGGCAGGCGGATGCCTGAAGTGGCGCATCAAATTTCCCGAAGGGGTCGAGCATGCACAAAGTTGTTTTGCTGCGGCACGGCGAAAGCGTTTGGAACAAGGAAAACCTATTCACCGGATGGACCGATGTCGATCTGTCGGAAAAAGGCCGCGACGAGGCCAAAGAAGCCGGGCGGGTGCTGAAGGAGCAGGGTTATGTTTTTGATGTAGCCTACACCTCACTCTTAAAACGCGCCATCCGCACGCTGTGGATTGCGCTCGATGAGATGGAGTTAATGTGGATTCCCGTGATCCGCGACTGGCGGCTGAACGAGCGCCACTACGGGGCGTTGCAGGGGCTCAACAAAGCGGAGACGGCGGCCCAATACGGTGAGCAACAGGTGAAGATCTGGCGGCGCAGTTACGACATCCCGCCCCCGGCGCTCGAAGAAAGCGACCCGCGATTTCCCGGCCACGATCCGCGTTACCGGGGCATCAGCAAAGCCCAACTTCCTCTTACCGAATGTCTGAAGGACACCGTGGCGCGCTTCCTGCCCGCCTGGCATGAAGCCATCGCTCCCGCGGTCGCGAGGGGCCAGCGCGCGTTGATCACCGCGCATGGAAACAGCTTGCGCGCCCTGGTGAAATATTTGGATGACATCCCGGAGTCGCAAATTGTGGAATTGAATATTCCCACCGGAATGCCACTGGTGTATGAATTGGACGCCAACCTCAGGCCCATCACGCGCTACTACCTTGGCGACCCGGAGCGCGTGAAGAAGGCGATGGAGGCAGTGGCGAATCAGGGGAAAGCGAAGCAGTAAATCTGAGGAATGAGTGCGCCAAGGCCGGCGATACAGGTTTTCGTCTGTCCTGGAACGTGGAGATCAATTGCCCTGTACTAACAGCGGGCTGGCAAACTACGACAAAGGTTGCGTTCCTATATGGCGAAGAGGAAAGAAACAACGGTGACGGTTACGTTCCCCGGGTTTATGGAACTGACAAAACGAAAAAGCGAAGACTGGTTAGCGATTCAGGCTAGACGTGGAGACGAGCTCTTGGGTACTCTACTGATCGGTCGAGGTAGCGTCGAATGGTAGCCGAAGGTGAAAAAGATCAAGTCAGTGAGGAAACGATGGCGAGATTTCGTGAGGCTGCTTGAAAAACCGATCAAGTAAACCAATTCAGCATCTGGCGAAGCCCGTTCTGGGAAATCCGCCGCCGTTGCGTAAACTGCGCACTGCCATTGCAGACCTGGTTCCGCCTTCACGCCGCCGGAGGATTCGGCTGGGCGTGATTGGCCTGGGGACGGTGGGCACCGGAACCATCAAGGTGCTGCTCGAACACCAGCGCGAAATCGACCGGCGCCTGGGCTGCGAGTTGCGCCTTAAAACGATTTGTTCGCGCAGCATCCTCAAGCGCGACATCTCCTGGATCGGGCGCTCGGTGGAAAAAACCACCGACTGGAAGCGGGTGGTGAATGACCCGGAGATTGATATTGTAGTGGAGTTGGTGGGCAAGCTCACCACCGCGCGCGCCATTGCCCGCGCCGCACTGAGCACGCACAAACACGTGGTAACCGCCAACAAGCAACTGGTGGCGGAGCACGGCATGGACTTGGTGGCGCGAAGCCGGGCGGCCGGAGTGAATCTGGGCATCGAGGCGTGTGTGGCCGGCGGCATGCCCATTCTGCACGCCATTCGTGAGGGCCTATCGAGCGAGCATTTCACCGCCGTGTTCGGCATTTTGAACGGGACCACCAACTACATCCTGACAGAAATGGAGCGACGCGGCTGCTCCTTCTCAGAGGTGCTGAAGGAGGCCCAGGCTCTGGGCTTTGCGGAACCGGATCCCACTTTCGACGTGGAAGGGTTTGACGCGCGCTACAAGATTGCCATTCTGGCCATGCTCTGCTTCGGCCAGGCGGTGAGCGTGAAAGCCATTCCGGTGCAGGGCATTACCCGGATCGACGCTGTGGACTTTGCATACGCCCACCGACTCCATCACACCATTCGATTGATCGCCGCGGCGCGCAGGCGATCGCACGGAAGCCTGGAAGTTTTCGTTCGACCCATGATGATCCCGCGCGCCGCCCAACTGGCCGGAGTACTGGGGGCGACGAACGGGGTCCTGCTGGTGGGTAATAAAGGCGGGAACACCACCATCACCGGGCGCGGCGCCGGAGGCGAGCCCACCGGCGTGGCCGTATTGTCAGACGTGGTTCAAATCGCGCGTGACATGGTGGCGGGAGGGCACAGCACCACGGCGCTCGGTTACACCGACTGGCATCCGGCAAAAATCGCCACCGACCAGCAGAGCGTGGTGAGCACTTACATGCGGCTGGTGGTCCGCGACCATCCGGGCATTCTGGCCAAGGTCTGCGCCATCCTGGCCCGCCATCACATCAATATTGATTCAGTGTTGCAGGAGCCCGGCCATCAGAAACAACACTTGCCCTTCGTCATGACGCTCGAACCCGTCCAGCAAAAATACGTTGAGCGGGCGGTGGCGGATATCGCGCGCCTGCCCTTCCTGGCCCAACCCCCGCTCACCATGCCTTTTGCGGATTTGCCCTGAGAATGCATCGTCCTCAATGGGGGAGGGGCGCGCCGGGTGATGCCGTCACTGGCGGGATGCTCGATGGCAGTCCTGCCACTTGGAAATTGAAAACGGCGTCCGCGCCGATTTTGCTTCCGCCCAGGGGGATTTGAGTGAGGATGGTGCCGGCCGGGACCTGGTCGGTGGTGACCGGAGTAATCTGCCCGATTTTGAACCCGGATTTATCCAGAACCTTGCTGGCATCCGAAAAAAGGCTACCGACAAAACTTGGGCACATGTAAGCGGGCGGCGGCTCCCCCAGCGAAACCAGGATGTTCACCGCCGGGCTCTGGACTTCAGCCTTGGTCGGGGGTGGGTCCTGGGCCAGCACCTGATCGGGATCGCCGGCCGGCCAGTGAACCTGGACGATATCGCCCAGGGTCAAGCCGCGTTCGACGGCCGTGATCTGGGCGGTGCGCGCAGTCTCACCCACCAATTCCGGCACGTGGACGCGCGGCGCGCCTAGGCTGACCAGCACGTGGATGTGCTGACCCATTTTCACGCGCGAGCCCCGCGAGGGCACCTGGGAAATAATCTGGTTGGCGGGATATTGATTGTTGTAAAGCTTGTCTTCCACTATCAGCTCCAGGCCCATGCCGCTGGTGATCTTCTCCGCCGCGTCGAGCGAAACTCCTACCAGGTTGGGAGTCTCTTCCTGATGGCCGTGGATGGTTAAACGAATGGTGGTGATGGCGCTGGCCAGCGCCACCGCTACCATCACCGTGAAGAGGGCGAATAGCCGGAATACCGTTCGAAGCCGGTCACGAAAGCTCATTCTCAATATGATGATGAACGATGGTGGGGGAATTATCAAGGTTCAAAGCTGGCCTCTCTGGAGAGGCGGGCTGACACATGCGGACAGGCCGATGCTGATTGTGCCGATTCATTCAGGCGACGTGCCGCGAGGATTGTTCTTGCGCGTTCTTAAGGACGCGGGCTTCTCAGAAGAGGATTTCTTTGGAGGCAAAAAGAAAAAGGGAAAAGCTTGAAGCTGAACTCTAGACTGCAATTGAAACGGTTTCCGTGTAGACCGTGCGGGCCCGAGGTATGGCCTGGTGCTTGGCCCGACATTCGTCGATATAAAGCCTCATCGATTCCAGAATGCTGGCTTTGGCTTCCTCGATGGAACTCCCAAGTCCGTACACGCCAGGAAAATCCTCGCTGTACGCCCAGTATTTCCGGCCCTCTCGTTCTACGGTAATTGGATAGGTGAACAACTCCATAGGCAAAGCATACCATGACTTTGCGATCTTATGGTTCACAAAATCCTCCCCTGATAGTTTTCTGAAAACTCGCCAAGTTGTCATTCCGAGGAGGTCGCCGTGGCGACCGACGAGGAATCTCGCATTGCCTAAGTTCTCAGAGCCAGATTCCTCTCCGTCGGCTGACGGATCGGAATGACAACCTTGGGAATTGTTTTTCAAGAAACTGAAGGTAAGTCAGGCTCGCTCAGCCTTCTTCCTTGACCTACTCCTTGAATTCAAGTAGCGTTGCGCCTTCGCCCAATAAAAAACGCCCTCCAGTGGTCGAGCGTAAAAAGGGGGCAGCGGCGGGGATACTCTTGCCGGATCTTGCATTTGGGTGCTCAACCCGATGAGTCCACAGAAAGTTCGCGCGGCATTCTTCATCACCTGCCTGGGGGACCAGTTTTTCCCGCAAGTGGGGGCGTGCGCGGTGAGCGTGTTGCGGCGCCTCGGCGTGGAGGTCTCTTTCAATCCCGCCCAGACATGCTGCGGCCAGCCCGCGTTCAATACCGGTTTTCGCGACGAGGCGCGCCAAGTGGCGGCGCGCGTTTTGGATTTATATCAGGACGCGGAATACGTAGTGGTGCCTTCCGGCTCATGCACCACGATGGTCCGGGTTTTTTATCCCGAGCTTTTCGCCGAGCAGCCGGAACACCTGCGGCAGGCGCTGGAACTGAAAAAGAAATTTTTTGAATTCTCCGAATTTTTGGTGAAAGTTTTGAAAGTGGAGGACGTGGGCGCAAGTTTCCCGCGCCGGGTGGCCTATCATGATTCCTGCCACCTCCTGCGCGAGCTGGGGATCGAGCAAGAGCCCCGGACGCTCCTTCGCTCCGTGCGCGGGATCCAGTTGGTGGAAATGAAAGACAACCAACTTTGCTGCGGATTTGGGGGCACGTTCTCGGTGAAATTTCCGGAAGTATCGGTGGCCATGGCTCAGGACAAACTGCGCGCGGCCAGCGAGGCGGGCGCGGATATTTTGGTGGCCAACGATTCCGGGTGCCTGATGCACCTGGCCGGCGTGATTCACCGCCAGGGGCTGCCTCTCCAGACGATGCACCTGGCCGAGTTGCTTGCGAAGCAGGAGTAGTTGGTAGGTAGAATGTGGCATGTGGGTTTTCTTCCCACCTACCACATGCGACCTACGACCTACCGCACTTATGAGCGAAACCGGAGTCCAAAGCGGGGAAATCCACGAGCGTGGAAACGTTGCGCTGGGCGACGCGCACCTTCAGGAGGCGTATCGTTCCTCAACGCTTCGTTTGTTGACGCATCGCCGTGATGCGCTCGCAGAAGTTCCCGGCTTCGAACGTTTGCGCGATCGCGCCCGCGAATTGAAACATGAAGTGATCGAGCACCTGGATTTTTACCTGGCGCAATTCGCCGACAGCGTGGAACGGAACGGCGGGCAGGTTCACTGGGCGCGCACCAGCGAGGAAGCATGCTCCATCATACTCGATCTGGCCCGGCGCGCGGGCGCGCGCGAGGTGGTGAAAGCGAAGACGATGGTCAGCGAAGAAATTGAATTGAACCACGCCCTGGAGGCGGGAGGGATTCGTCCGGTGGAGACCGACCTGGGGGAATTCATTCTTCAGCTTGCCGGCGAGCGCCCCGCGCACATCGTCGCGCCCGCCATTCACATGACGCGCCATGATGTTTCCGACCTGTTTGCGGCCCATTTGAAATCCGAAGCAACGGCCGAGCCGGAGCGGCTCAACCAGATCGCGCGCGGGGCTCTGCGCGAAATGTTTCAGAAGGCCGGAATGGGATTGAGCGGGGCCAATCTTGCCGTGGCGGAAACGGGAACGGTGGTGCTGATTGAGAACGAGGGCAACATTCGATTTTGCACCACCGCCCCGCGCGTGCACGTGGCGCTGGTGGGCATAGAAAAGCTCATCCCCCGATTCGCCGACCTTGGAATCTTCCTGCGGCTTCTGCCCCGATCGGCCACAGGCCAGAAACTGACCTCCTACACCTCCCTATTGACCGGCCCGCGGCGGGCAGGCGAGGACGGCCCGGAAGAAATGCACGTGGTCTTGCTGGACAACGGACGCATCGCGACGCTGGCGGATGAGAAGATGCGCGAAGCGCTTTTTTGTATCCGCTGCGGAGCGTGCCTGAACGCCTGCCCGGTCTACCGTAAGATCGGCGGACACGCCTACGGATGGGTCTATAGCGGGCCTATTGGTGCGTTGATCACGCCGCAACTGACGGGCTTGGCGGGGGCGCGCGAGTTGCCCTTTGCCTCTTCATTGTGCGGAGCCTGCCGCGACGTTTGCCCGGTGAAAATTAATATTCCCGATTTGCTGCTGCACCTGCGCAGCGAGGTGCAGGAGCAGACGCCCGCTCCCAAACCGAAGGGCGCCATGGTGAAAGAGCGGACGGCCATGCGGCTGTGGGCATGGGCGATGAAGCATCCGTTCATCTACAAGCTCGGCGGAGTCTTGGCGCGATGGGGGCAACGGTTCTATGCGCGCGGAGGCTGGATTCGGCACCTTTCCGCCTACCCGCTCTCGCGCTGGACGGAAGGTCGGGACTTGCCGGCGCTGGCGCCGAGATCGTTTCACGCCTGGTGGAGGAAACATGAGACTGAAAAATAAAGTGGCCATTATCACCGGTGCGGGATCAGGAATCGGCCGTTCCACCGCACTCTTGTTCGGCGAGGAAGGCGCCAAGGTGGTGGCGGCGGATATCGATGCCGCCGCGGGGCAAAAAACGGTTTTGGAAATCAGAAAGGAAAAAGGCAAAGCCGTTTTCGTGAACGCGGACATCTCCGTGGAAAAAGCGGCGATGAAGATAACCGTTGAAGCGCTGAAAGCGTATGGCCGGGTGGATATCCTGGTCAACAACGCGGCCACGTTTGTGCTGAAGGGAATTGACGCCTCCGTGGCAGATTGGGAACGCTCGGTGGGCGTGAATATCATTGGAACTTCTCTGGTGACCAAGTACGCCATCGTGGCCATGCAGAAAGGCGGAGGCGGGGCGATTGTGAACCTGGCGTCGATTTCAAGCTGGGTGGGCCAGCCGAATTTCATCACCTATAGCGCCACCAAAGGGGCGATCCTGCAAATGACTCGCAACATGGCCATGGATTTCGCGCCCTATCACGTTCGAGTGAATTGCGTGTGTCCGGGAACAATTTTGACGCCCGCATCATACCGCCACATGGAGAAGACAGGGATGACGCTGGAGCAGTTCGATGCCGAAGAAGGCGCCAAGACATTTCTGAAACGCATCGGGAAAGGGCGCGAAGTGGCCGCGGCAATTCTCTTTCTGGCTTCCGAAGATGCCTCGTACATTACCGGCACCCATTTGATGGTGGACGGCGGCTACACCGCGATGTGAACCGAGGTGACCCATGATGGAAACGAAAACGATTTGGCGGATGGTTTTCCTGGTGGGGCTGCTGGCCTTTGCTTCCGCCACGGTGGACTTCGCGCCCGCCTCGGATGGGCCCCAACCGCCCTCCAATTTACGCTGCGAGTACTTGACGAACCCGGGGGGCATCGATGTGATTCATCCGCGATTTTCCTGGGTGCTCGAGCACGGTGGACGCGGCGAAACACAAACTGCCTACCAAGTCCTGGTGACCACCCGACCCGATTCCCTCCAAAAGGACAAGGGCGAAGAGTGGGACTCCGGCCATGTAGCGTCGGACGATTCGACCCAGGTGGAGTACAAGGGCAAACCGCTCGAGAGCGGCCAAACCTATTACTGGAAAGTAAAGTACTGGGATAAGGAAGGAAACGCAAGTGCGTACAGCAGGACGGCGAAATTCGGAATGGGCCTCTTGTCCCGCGAAGATTGGAAAGGACAATGGATTGGGGGCGCCAACCAACTGCGCACCGAATTCCAGCTTCCCGAGGGCGTGGTTCGCGCCCGCGCCTACATTTCCGGCCTAGGTTACTACGAACTTCGCATCAACGGCGAGAAAGTAGGCAGAAACGTTCTCGATCCCGCCTGGACCACTTACGACAAGCGGGTGTTGTATTCAACCTACAACGTCACCCGGCGTTTGCGAAGCGGCGCCAATGCCGTGGGCGTGATGCTGGGGCAGGGCTGGTATGGCTCGCGGGCGCTGCTATTGCAAATCAACGTTGAGCTGGCGAATGGAAAGCGCATGAGCGTGGTGAGCGGGCCCCAGTGGAAGGCCAGGAATGGTCCCATCACCAGCGACAGCGTGTACGACGGAGAAACCTACGACGCGCGCCTGGAAACTCCCGGGTGGGACCAGCCAGGTTTTGACGATTCGGCGTGGGCAGCGGCCGACGTGGTGGAAGGCCCCCAAGGAACACTTTCCGCCCAGATGATGCCGCCCATACGTGTGGTGGACACCCTAGTGCCGGTATCGATCGCCAACCCCGAGCCCGGCGTATATGTTTACGACATGGGGCAAAACATGTCCGGGTGGGCGCGCCTGCGCGTCCGCGGGCCCCGCGGCGCCATGGTGAGCATGAGTTTTGCCGAGCTCATCTACAACAACGGGATGATCAATCGCGAAAATATCCGTGGGGCGAAATCCCGGGATATATATACACTGCGCGGCGGCGGCGAGGATGAGGTCTATGAGCCCCGCTTCACCTATCACGGGTTCCGCTACGTGGAAGTGCGCGGCTTTCCCGGGACTCCCAGCCTCGACTCCGTGCGCGGGCGCGTGGTGCACTCTTCTGTGGGAACAGTGGGTAGCTTTGTGGCTTCCAAACAGATCCTGAACCAGATTCAAAAGCTCATTCACTGGTCGCAGCTTACCAATCTGTTCGGAATTCCCACCGATTGCGACCAACGCGATGAGCGCCAGGGCTGGATGGGCGACGCGCAAGTGACCGCCGAGGAGGCCATGCTGAACTTTGACATGGCCGCCTTCTACACCAATTTCATTCGCGACATCCATGACACCCAGTCACCAGAAGGTATGGTTCCGGATACCGTCCCGCACCGTTATGGCCGCGCGCCCGCTGATCCGGCCTGGGGGACGGCCTACCCCCAACTCTGCTGGTACATGTGGCAACAGTATGGTGACCGGCGGATCCTGGAGGAGAATTACGAGGGGCTGAAGAAATATGTCGAGTACCTTCGCTCCCGCGCCAGCGACAACATTCTCAGCTTCAGCTCTTACGGCGATTGGGTGGCCTTGGAGAACACGCCCGGCGAGTACGTTTCCGACGCCTATTACTACTATGACGTGGAAATACTGGCGGGGATCGCCCGGGTTCTGGGTAAAACGGCCGACGCCGGAAAGTATTCCCAACTCGCCGGGCAAATCAAGGAAGCGTTCAACCGCAAATTCTACGATCCCGCCAAGAGGCAATACGCCAACGGAACCCAAACGGCTGACGCGATGGCTTTGAACCTGGACCTGGCCACCCCCGATCACCGCGGCGCCGCCGCCGGGAACCTCACCAACGATATCGTATATCGGCACGATACGCACGTCACCACCGGCTTCATCGGGGTCAAGCACCTGATGGAGGCGCTGACCAAAATAGGCCGGACAGACCTGGCCTACGACCTCGCCACCCAGACCACCTACCCGAGCTGGGGCTACATGATTTCCCGGGGCGCCACCACGCTGTGGGAACTGTGGCAGGAAAAAACCGGGCCGTCGATGAACTCGCACGACCACGCCATGTTCGGCAGCGTGGGCGCCTGGTTTTACCGCGCACTGGCGGGAATCAATCTGAATCAGGACAGCGTGGGATACAGGCACATCCGCATCGAGCCGCAAATGGTCCGTGACCTGACCCAGGCGAGCGGATCGGTGGAAACGATTCGCGGGACGGTCTCTTCTTCCTGGACCCATACCAGGGGCACGATCACCCTGGAGGTTGCGATTCCCGTGGGCAGCGACGCCCAGATCGTCATGCGGAAGGACGATGACACCACCGGCTTTACCATTACGGAAGGGAGCCGCACCGTCTTTGCGAATGGCCATTACATCAGCGGCACGGAGGGCATCACTGGCGCCAACGAAGAAAAGAGTGGTGTTATTATTTTTAACGTTGGATCGGGGACCTACTCTTTCAAATTGAAGGGAGAGTAGCCCCGGCGGACGCGAACTGTAATCGCGCACCCGGTATATTTAACATCGGCGCGCAGAACTTCATTTGGGCGGATTCAACTTTCGTGCCACAATGCAGACGGCGCGATGAGACCGGGGCAGCCCCAGCTTCTAAAATTCTGAATCTGGAGACAGTCACTCATGAAGTTCGTTACCTATGAATTCGCAAGGAGTTTGCGCCTGGGCGTGGTGGAAGTCGACTACGTTGTGGACGTTCAGGCTGCGCTGGGCATGTTTGCCCGCGGCCGAATGGAGAATCCAAAAACCGCCAAGGCCGTGGCCACGCTGCGCAAGGCGGGTCCGCCGCCCCTGGATATGATTGAGTTGCTGGGGCGGGGCAAGAAGTATTGGTCGGCTTTTGGCGTCATCACCGAGTGCCTGGGGCAATCCACTTCGGGCAGGAAGAAGGCAAGGAACCTTTATACGCCTCTTGCTTCCGCCCGCCTGCGCGCGCCCATCCAGCGCCCCGGCAAGATTGTTTGCGTGGGCTTGAACTACGCTGACCACGCGCGCGAGCAGGGCATAGAGGCGCCATCGTTTCCGACATTTTTCTTGAAATCGGTGAACACCATTTCCGGGCCTGGCGCGCCCATCGTCATGCCTCCCAACTCCACCCAGGTGGATTACGAGGCGGAGTTCGCGGTGGTGATCGGCAAGGGCGGACGGCGCATTCCGGAAGATCGCGCCTACGACCACGTGGCCGGCTACATGAATCTGAATGACGTGACCGCGCGCGATATGCAGCACGGAGACAAGCAATGGTTTCGTGGTAAAAGCTGCGACACCTTCGCGCCCACCGGTCCCTGGATACTTACCGCCGACGAAGTGGCCGATCCCCACAACCTCCGCATTTCGCTCACCCTCAATGGCCAGACGATGCAGGACTCCAACACTTCAAACTTAATTCACAAAGTGCCCTTCCTCATCAGCTACCTCTCGCAATCGTTGACCTGGGAGACGGGAGACATTCTGACCACAGGGACGCCGTCGGGCGTGGGAGTTTTCCGCAAGCCCCCAATTTTCCTGAACGCCGGGGATACCGTCAGCGCCACGGTGGAGGGCCTGGGGACGCTCACCAACACGGTGGCCGGCCCTTCATAATGCAAAACCAAATAGGTTTGTTACATGTGAGAAGCGTCTGACAACACCCCCCTCACCCGTCCCGCCGCTGCGGGACACCCTCTCCCCCAAGGGGGCGAGGGCTACTTTGGCATTCATTTCCCCTCGCCCGCTTGGGGGAGAGGGGCCGGAGGGTGAGGGGGTTATCTAATTGAGTTAAGTGCGTTCGAAATAGATATCATGACCAATGAATCCAACCTGAAGAAGAAGGCGCTTGATTTCGCTGCGCTTCACCGCGGCCCGCGCGTCCTGATTCTCGCCAACGCCTGGGACGCGGCGAGTGCGCGGATTTTTGAGGTGGCGGGTTGCCCCGCCATCGCCACCACCAGCGCGGGCGTGGCCTTCTCGCTCGGACGCAGAGACGGCGAGCAGTTAAGCCGGGAGGAAATGTTGGAGGTGGTCCAGCGCATCGCGGGCGCCGTGTCCATTCCTGTCTCGGCGGATATGGAAGCGGGCTATGGCGATACGCCCGAGGCGGTGGCCGCGACCGTTCGAGCCGTGCTGGGCGCGGGCGCGGTGGGCATGAATCTCGAAGATAGTGCGCCGACCGAAAGGACAGTCCTGGTCGATGTTTCGCTTCAAGTGGAAAAAATCAAGGCGGTTCGCGAGGCGGCGGCATCGGCGGGCGTCGCCTTCGTCCTCAACGTGCGCACCGATGTGTTCCTCCGCGCGGTGGGCGAGCCGGCCTCGCGCCTGGATCACGCCCTTCGCCGCGCCAATGCCTACCGGCAGGCAGGTGCGGATTGTCTTTTCGTGCCTGGCGTGGTTGACCGCGAAACCATCGGGCGACTGGTCCGGGAGATTCAAGGTCCGCTTAACATTCTTGCCATGGCCGGAACGCCGCCCGCCGCCGAGTTGGAAAAGCTGGGCGTGGCCCGCATCAGCGTCGGCTCAGGGCCCATGCGGGCCACCATGGGCCTTACGCGGCGCATTGCGGAAGAGCTCCTGGGGAGCGGTCACTACCGTGCCTTCACTGAAGGTGCTATCCCCCACGCCGAAATGAATCAACTGTTTCGAGCGAAGGAGCAGAAGTAGTTGCGGTGCCCAGCGGCCGAAATAGCCGATTCGGAGTATATTGAATTACGCTTTCCACTTTTGTCATTCCGATCCCTTTGCTGTCATCCTGAGCGAAGCGAAGGATCTCGCTCTGGCCGCTTTAGGGTAAATTCCGCGAGGAATCTCGCTCTGAAAAGAGAACCAAGGCGGGATTTCCTTCGCAATGTTCAGGACAGACTCTCGTCGGTCGCCGCGGCTAGAAGTCAGCCAATCTTAATGGTGGGCGACCTCCTCGGAATGCCAATCGGGTGGGTTATTCACCAAAATGCCAGAAAAGAAGAAGAGAGGAGTTCCAATGGCAGACAAAATCAAAAAGACCGACGCGGAGTGGAAAGAGCAACTGACTCCGCAACAATTTGAAGTAACGCGCAAGAAGGGCACCGAGCGCGCCTTCAGCGGCCAGTATTGGAACAACCACGAAAAAGGCATCTACCGGTGCATCTGCTGCGGCAATGAACTTTTCAGCTCGGAAACGAAATTCGATTCGGGCACCGGATGGCCCAGTTTCTGGGCGCCGATCATCGAGCAGAATGTTGCAGTGGAATCGGACACCAGCTACGGCATGCGGCGCGAAGAAGTGGTCTGCGCAAAGTGCGGCGCGCACCTCGGACACGTTTTCCCCGACGGCCCCAGGCCCACCGGCCTGCGCTATTGCATGAATTCGGCCTCCCTGAATTTTGCCAAGAAGGAAGGGTCTTGAAGTGGAGGGGGACAGACCACACAGCTACCCATCCTGCCTCGAATCCTTTATAATGAACGTTCAACCGAATTAACGTATCTAGTGGGCGGCACTTGCATCCATTGAGGTATCAAGTGACGCGAGCGGAGGCTTTTGAATGAAACTTTCTGAGTTTAAGAATGAACCCTTGCTCGACTTCAAGGGCAATCCCGAGCATCGCCGGAAAATGCAGGAGGCGGTGGTGGAAGTCCGGAAGGAGCTGGGGCGGGAATACGACCTGGTCATCGCCGGGCAGCGGATCAAGACACCGGAAAAATTCAGTTCCCATAATCCTGCCCAGCCGGACGAACTGGTGGGTGTTTTTTCCAAAGGCAACGCCGAGCTGGCCGGGCGCGCCATTCAGGCCGCCGACGAGGCTTTCCGCTCCTGGAGCAAGTCGCCGGCGGAAGCGCGCATTGAAATCGTTGTGGCCGCGGCAAAAATTCTGCGCGACAGAAAACCCTACTACTCCGCCTGGCTGGTTTATGAGGTGGGCAAGTCCTGGGCCGAGGCCGACGCGGACGTGGCCGAGGCCATCGATTTTTGCGAGTACTACTGCCGGGAGATGCTGCGCCTGGCGCACCCGCAGCCTCTGACGCCGGTTCCGGGCGAAAAGAATTTCCTGCGATACATACCACTGGGCGTGGGGGTGGTGATTCCGCCCTGGAATTTTCCGCTGGCCATTCTTGCCGGCATGACAGTGGCCTCCATCGTGACCGGCAATACGGTGGTGCTGAAGCCCTCGAGCGACTCACCCACCATCGCTTACAAATTCATGGAGGTGCTCGAGCAGGCAGGCCTGCCGCCTGGGGTGGTGAATTTCATGCCGGGGCCGGGTGGCACGGTGGGCAACGTGCTGGTGGGACACCCTCGAACGCGCTTTGTGGCATTCACGGGCTCGAAAGAAGTGGGATTGGGAATCAACGAGCTGGCAGCCAAGCACGCTCCCGGACAGATTTGGGTGAAGCGGGTGGTGGCGGAAATGGGCGGCAAAGATTCAATAGTCGTCGATAGTGAGACCGATCTCGATGCCGCCGCCGACGGAGTGACGGCGGCGGCGTTCGGCTACCAGGGCCAGAAATGCTCGGCGTGCTCGCGCGCCATTGTGGTGGAATCGGTTTACGACGCTTTCCTCCAGAAGCTCAAGGACCGCGTGGAGAAAATTACGGTGGGGCCGCCCGAGGATCCCGCGACGTACATGGGACCCGTGATTAACGCCGCCGCCAAAAAATCGATTCTGGAATATATCGAAACGGGGAAAAAAGAGGGCCGGGTTATTTCGGGAGGCGGTGAATCCCCCGGGCCGGGTTACTTCATCCAACCTACTGTCATCGCGGACGTGGCGCCCAAAGCGCGCATTTCACAGGAGGAGATTTTCGGGCCCGTGCTGGCGGTGATCAAGGCGAAAGATTTTGACGACGCCCTGGAGATTGCCAATAACACCGAGTTTGGATTGACGGGGGCGGTTTACACCAAAGACCGGAAGAAGCTGGATCAAGCCGCGGAGGAATTTCACGCTGGAAATTTGTACTTAAACCGGAAATGCACGGGCGCCATGGTGGGCGCGCATCCTTTCGGCGGGTTCAACATGTCGGGCACGGACTCGAAGGCGGGAGGGCCGGATTACCTGTTATTATTTACCCAGGCCAAAACCATAGCCGAGAAAGTGGCGACTACAGGTTGAGGGCATTCTCTTGCTCTTGCGGGGGAGATTCTATTCATTTTCAATGTGTTCATTTAGCTTGATTTATCCCAGTGGAAACGTATAATTGCCCGGATTCCCTGGAACCAAGCGGGCCTTTATTACCAAACGAAAGCAGTGGTGAGGCATAAGAGTGGCGAATCAGCCCGGATTAACTGAAGAGTTGGGCCCCAAAGCTCGCCTGCAGGCCGAACTCACCAAGCTGGAATCCCAAAAGCGCGATTTATGGATCCTCATCGTGTTTGTGGGAACGGTTTTGGCTTTTGGAGCCCTCTCTTTCCTCAGTCCCGAAAGCTTCTGGGCCCACAACGAGCTGGTATTGCGGATTCCTCCCCAAGTCCTGTTCGTCATCATGATGATGGTGGTGGTGCTCACCCTCTACATGACCCGGCGCGACACCGAAACGCGAAGGCTTCGCCTGCTCAACATTCAGCAAACCCTCTCCTCGCAATCCGAACAATCCGCCAGCATGATCGACTCGCTGACCAATGTCTTCAGCCGCAGTTTTCTGCGCGACCTTCTGGAAGGCGAGATCTCGCGCGCCGAACGCAACAAGCGGCCGTTGGGCGTCATCATGAGCGACTTGAATAACTTCAAACAGGTGAACGACAGGTACGGCCACCTGATGGGTGATTACGTTCTGGCGCAAATGGCGGGCATCCTGAAAGCGTGCGTGCGAGGTTCGGATTTTGTGGTACGGTATGGCGGTGACGAGTTCCTGGTGATCCTTTCCGAAACCGACGAGCCGGGAGCTGAAATCGTCAAAGGGCGGATTCATCAGAAAGTAGAAGAATGGAACCGCAACAACCGTATTGGAGA
Organism: Terriglobia bacterium; assembly: GCA_035946625.1. Lineage (GTDB taxonomy): Bacteria > Acidobacteriota > Terriglobia > UBA7540 > UBA7540 > DASYXZ01. Next base: position 82,985 of record DASYZE010000001.1, read on the forward strand.
CGTGCCCATGGGGTTAAGTCTAGGGCTTCACATGCACGTTCCCGGACAATCGGCGGAACAATTGGTGGCGGAGGCTGACGCACGAATGTATGCGGAGAAGGAATCCAGCAAACGTAAAACGCCGGTGGAAGGCAACGCCCCGGCCACAGCCATTTAGTTCCCCAATCTCGCTTTCCATCAACTCATTTGAATGTCCGTCCAGCCCCGCAAAAGACCGCCAACCGAACCGGCAATCCTTCATTGTGTTCAACTCGATTTTCGGATAAATTTTCCAGTTTGCATTGGAACGTGAAAGCAAGAGTATGGCGCGATCCCATTTAAGCGGCTCGCGGTATTTTTCTTTCGGATCAAAACCCAACGCGGACTTGAAATATGTCCGCGGCATCTAAAGGTGGAGCTATGAAAATCATTGCAGTTGAACCCCTGGTGCTCGGCACGAGCTGGCGGAACCTCATCTTCCTGAAAGTCAAGACGGACGAAGGGCTGGTGGGCATTGGTGAATGCACCTGTCAGAACCGCGAAGAAGGCGTGCTTGGTTACATCCAGGGCGCAACGCGGCGCCATGTGCTCGGGTCGGACCCATTCAACATCGAGGATCTGTGGCTGCGCATGTATCGCAACGAATTCTGGCGCGGCGGCGCCATCGCCACCACGGTGATGAGCGGAATCGAGATTGCCTGCTGGGACATTGTAGGGAAAGCGTGCGGGCAGCCGGTGTGGAAAATCCTCGGCGGCCGCTGCCACGAAAAAATCAAAGCCTACGCCAATGCCTGGTACACGGTGGAGCGCAAACCGAAGGAATTTGCCAAGCGCGTGAAGGTGGTGCTGGCCAAGGGCTACAAGGCGTTCAAAGTGGATCCCTTCGGGCCCGGGGGCCTCGAAATCTCCGACAAAGAAAAAAAGTTGTCGGTGGATCTGGTGGCGGCGTTGCGCGAGGCGGTGGGGCCTGACGTAGAAATCTTCGTGGAAATGCACGGGCGGTTTAGCGCCGCCACAGCAATCGATATAGCCCGGATGCTTGAGCCTTACCGCCCGGGATGGATTGAGGAGCCCTGCCCGCCGGAAGACGTTCCCTCTCTTATCAAAGTCGCCGAGCACGTCAACCTCCCCGTGGCCACGGGTGAGCGCTGCTTCACTCATCTGGGCGTGCGCGAGGTGTTGGAATCCGGCGCGGTGGATATTTTCCAGCCCGACGTTATCCACGCCGGGGGCATCATGGAAATGAAAAAGATCGCCGCCATCGCGGACATGCGGTCGGTCACCATGGCGCCGCACAACTCAAACGGACCCGTCTGCACCGCAGCCAGCGTGCATTTTGATTTCTGCACCACCAACGTGAAGGTGCAGGAGTGCTTCGACGATTTCTCCGAAACCTGGGTGGTGGACGCCGTGCCGGGCACCCCGCGTCCCAAAGATGGCTATTTCTTTCCGCCGGAAAAGCCGGGCCTGGGCGTGGAGTTGAATGAGGACTTGATCAAGGAGCACCCCTATAAAGAAGGCTTCTTTAATATGTGGGAGGCCGGCTGGCATATGCGTCAGTTTAAGAAATGAGAGGATTAAAGATCAAGGACTCAGAATTTAAGGGTTATGGAAAAAGGAAATTCGTTTGAGGTGCCAAATTGGTACCTCAAAGTTGAAGTCACATTTGTGATTCCAAGTTGGATTGGTCTCCCATGAAATCGACGCGACGATATTTTATTCAATCCGCCCTCAGCGCGCCGCTGGCCGCCTCGCTCGGAGGTCCGGGCAGGCGCATGTTGGCGATGCTCGCGCGCCCGCAAGGCGAAGAACAATTTGACAATCCGCACTTCATTCGTTACGACGCCAGGTGTTTTACCATCAACGACCAAGACGCTTTCATCTTCAGCGCCGCTTTTCACTACCCGCGCTGTCCCCGGGAGTTGTGGCGCGACCGCCTGCAAAAGCTCAAGCGCGCACGCTTCAACACCCTTGAAACTTACGTTTTCTGGAATTACCACGAGCCCGTGGAAGGCCAGACGGATTTGAGCGAGTTTGAAGATTTCGTCAAACTCGTTCATGAGATGGGATTCTGGATGATCGTGCGCCCCGGACCCTACGTTTGCGCGGAATGGGACGCGGGTGGATTCCCCCACTGGGTGATTGCCAAACAATTCCCGTTGCGTTCCAATCATCCCCAAAGCCTTCAGACTTCCGACCACTGGTACAGTCAGGTTTTGCCTGTAATCAGCCGGCATCAGGTGACAAGGGGCGGGCCCATCATCATGATGCAGGTGGAAAACGAATACGATTACTGGCCCAAGCTGCCGGACGCGGAACGAAAAGCGTATATACGCGCCCTGGCCGAAATGGCGTGGACGGGCGGCATCGATGTCCCACTCATCACATGCTGGACCAAGCAGGCGCGCGAAAATGCCGACATCGAAATGGCCCGGATCATGGACACCTGTAATTTCTATCCGCGCTGGAGAATTGTGAAGGAGGTTCTGCCCGCCCTGGCGAAATTGCGGCGGGAAGAACCCGCCTCTCCGCTTGGCGTTACCGAGCTGCAGGGTGGTTGGTTCAGCGAGTTTGGCGGAAAGCTTTCGGTGGACCAGGAAGGCGTGAATGGCGCCCAGCTCAACGCGCTCTCGAAAACGGTGATGGAGCAGGGCGTGACTTATTTCAATTACTACATGGGCTTTGGCGGAACCAATTTCGACTGGGCGGGAAAGAAATTAACCACCACCTATGACTACGCTGCGCCCTTGCGGGAACCCGGCGGCCTTTGGGAAAAATATTACGCCGCGCGCGGGATTGGAGTCTTTCTGGGCTTGTACGGAAACATCCTGACTCGCGCGCAAATTCCGCAAGTCCCCGCCCAGTCCACGGAAAAAAATGTAAGCGTCACCGAGCGCGTGAACGGCAATAGCGCCGTGGTTTTTGTGCGCGAAAATGCCAACGCGGAACAGAAATACAAGATGACGTTTCGCGACCCGAACAGCCCCACCGGACGCCTGATCACCGTGCCGCGGGAAGGCGAACTCACTATCGGCGCGCATGAAATGAAGATGCTTCCGGTGCAGGTGCCCATCCCCGGCGGCCAGATTCGCTACACCACGGCGGAGGTGCTGGCCCACGGCGTGAATCGCGACGAGCAGTATTTGATTCTCTACGATGAGCCCGGACGCCTGGTGGAAATCGGCTTGGCGACTTTGAAGGAGCCGCACGTGGAGGGCGAGACCGTCTACCAATATTGGGATCCGGAATACGAGTCCGTCGTCATCGGTGTCCGAGTGGAGGAGACCGAGAAGATTCTCTTTCTGAACTCTCACATCCTGGTTGTCCTGCTTCCGCGCCAACGGGCGTTGCAGACATGGACGGGCGAGTTCTCTCCCAAACTCATTCCCGGCTCGGATGAAACCAAACCCTATTCGGTCCCGTTTATTTCGGACATCGCGATGATGCTGGGCACCGGAGTCACCAAGAAAACCAATTGGGCGGAGATGGAGTTCGCACCCGGCGAGCACGACCTCATGCTTCTCTTGCCGCCCGTGCCGACGGATTGCTGGGTGGACAGAGAGCCGGTGCCGTTTCGGTATGACCGGCACTTGCACACCGCGCGCCTGCACATCACCACGCCCGCCCCGCCCCCCCTCTCTTTTCCCTTGAGCCAAGTGGAAACGTGGGTGGAGAAATTCGATCCGGGCACGGGCCAGTGGCTCACCACGCCCTTGCGCGCGCTCGAAGATCTGGGGCCGCTGCCCTACGGCTACGTGAAATATCGCGCCCAGTTTACGAATAGCGGGCATGCGAAAATGTTCATCTCCGCTTTTGCCGACGACGCGAAGAAAGTTTTCCTGAATGGCAAGCCGGTGGCGGAAGCGTCCAATTCAAAAAAACAAAACGAGTTTGCCCTCTCCGGGCACACTCAAGCGGGCACCAATACCATTGAGATTAGTTACGAACTCTTTGGCAGCCCCAATTTTGGTGAGTACCTCGGCGAACTGAAAGGGATTGATTCTGTACGTGTGGGAGCCGATGTCGCGACCGGGACCGCCATCGATTCCTGGCAGCTCCAGCGCTTTCCGCCGCCCATGAAGGGCCGGGAGGTTGATGCGCAATTCTCCCCCGCCGCGCAGACGGTTGAGTTGTCGGTAATCGAACCGTCCCAAGAACCGGCCCCGGCGTTCACCTGGTGCCGCGCCAGTTTCCATCTGGGGGCGCCGCCCGAGGAATGGTCGATTGCCTGGAAGCTGACATTCGAGGCCGGGAACGACGCGCTCCTGTATCTTAACGGGAGATTTGTGGGCCGCTATGTGACCGTCGGCCCGCAAAAAGATTTTTACCTGCCCGAGCCTTATCTTGTTTTTGACAGCAAACGAAAGAATGTGCTGACCATGGTTCTCGCTTACACCAGCGAAGCGCGCTCGATTCGCACGCTCCGCATCGGCCCTTACGACGAATTTGCCACGCGCCGGACGCGGGTGGATTTTGGGTGGTAGTCCGGCTGCGCGTTTGTTTTGGCCGCGCTCTCAGCCCAGGTGATTGAGAAATGAACTGCCGGAGCACGATTACAGAATGAAAGCGTGAAGTCGGCTTACGACATGTGATTTATGTACAAGGAACTGGTAGACTTTACTATTATTATAAATTAGGTAAATACTCTTACGGATGATTGTACGTCGAAACTCTTCGAGACGCTCCGTATCAGAACGAATTACGCCGAGGTTTGAGTTCGTCGTAAATGTTTAATCTGGGCATCGTTCAATGCGCGAGCTTCTTGAATCGGCTCGGCTGCCCAGGCGACGCTTGGGCCAAGGTGCCCTCCATCGTAGTTCATAAACTTAAGCGACCGCTTGCCCAACCGGCAGCCCGTCACCAGGCTGACGGCATCGGTGGCGCAGCGGTCAATCTCAACGTAAGTGATCAGGCGCCTGCGATGCGCAGCCGGATCGTCAATCGCCAACTCCTTCAAGCCCCGCATCGCCATGCGCACGCCCAGCACCTGGCCGGGACACATGTGCCCGTGATTCTTCGCCGCCAGTTCGAGATATTCTTCCAGGGATTTCATTATCGTCCGCCCAGAGGACCGATAAAAAGTATAACATCCAGCGGGCGGCGCTGGAATGCACGGGCAGTCGCGCTAGGCATGAATGATTTCTGTCGTGTCGGCGGGGAGAGGGAGGTCTTTTTCGCGGTACTCATCCGCAATCATTCCGAATACACTGGAAAGTTCTTCAAGTGCGCCTTCCCTTGTGTTCATCAGGGCGTAGCAACCAGGGATGACCGGAATCTCAGCCACCCACGAACCGTCTTTTTGGCAATACAGAATCGTTTTGTAGTCTTGTATCTTCATACGGAGGCAATTCCCAGACGAGAGTATAGCACAGGTCAGCCTGTCGATTGTCGTTGAAGGCAAACGGTGTCGCAGCAAAGTGAAAAGATCCTATTGCAGCAAAGTAAGAAGTTCCTGTTGGAAACCGGCAAAATGTCGGGATGAACAAAGAACAGGAGCTGTGGATGAGCCAGAGAGATCGGGATCGATTGAAGGTATTGCATGAAA
>DASYZE010000002.1:0-5576 GCA_035946625.1 Terriglobia bacterium
ATGGGGGTGGAAGCTCATTTAACCAGCCCCGGCACGGCGATGGGCACGGTGGCCTATATGTCGCCCGAGCAGGCGCTGGGCAAGGAACTTGACGCCCGCACGGACCTGTTCAGCCTGGGCGCCGTGCTCTACGAAATGACGACTGGGCGGCAGGCCTTTTCTGGCGGCACCACGGCGGCGATCTTCGACGGGATCTTGCATAACGCACCCACGTCGCCTTCGCGCTTGAACCCGGAGATGCCTGCCAAGTTGGAAGAGATCATCAACAAGCTTTTGGAAAAGGACCGCGACTTGCGCTGTCAAAGCGCGTCCGAGGCGCGCGCTGATTTGAAACGGCTGAAGCGGGATACGGATTCCAGCCGATCGGCCTCTGCTGCGCCAGTCGACGCCCGCCCTGACGAAAGAAGGGACCGGCGAGAAGACGCGGCCGAAAGCCGTCGCTCGAAGAGCGGCGCCCTGGCAGCGCAAACAGACAGCTCCGATTCGCGTCTGGTTGCTGCGGTGGTAAAGCGGCACAAAAAAGGCTTGCTCGCGGGTGTCGCCGCGGCGGTCGTCGGGATTGCCGCGCTTGCCTATCTGTTTCGACCCGCGCTCCCGCCGCCGAGCGTTTCCAGCTACACGCAGCTCACCAACGACGCTGTCAGGAAAGGGCTGATAGGAACCGACGGCTCGCGGCTGTATCTCTACGACGGCAGCGTTGGACCCGCTCAGATGTCGATCCATGGAGGCAGCTTGGCGCCCATCCCTTCCCCTGCCGGTCTGGGAACCAGGTTGGCGATATCGAGTGTTTCCCCGGACGGATCCAAACTGCTCGTTGCGCAAATGAAAGGGCTTAGCGGCGCTACTGTCCCCCTCTGGGCGTTGCCGACGCTGGGCGGTTCGCCCGTGCGGCTGGCGGATACCGAGGGCATTGCCGGCGCATGGTCGCCCGACGGCCAGAAGCTGATTTACGCCGCCGGCAACGTGTTGTTCATCTCCAACTCGGACGGCAGCGCGTCCCGCAAGCTGGCGGATCTGCCCGGCCCGAGTGCCGGCGGCGATATTCGCGGAACCTCGCCTGCTTGGTCGTCCGACGGGCAGCAAATTGCCTTGAACCTCCGCGATTCAAAGAACATTAGCCATCTCTGGGAGCTCTCGTCGGACGGCAAGAATATCCACGAAATGTTTCCAGGCTGGCACGAGCGGGCGGGCTCTTGCTGCGGCTCCTGGACACCGGACGGCGAGTATTTTGTTTTTGAATCGCAAGGCCAAATCTGGGCTGTCCGCGAAGCCGGCAGCCTTCTGTACAAAGTAAGCCGCGAACCCGTCCAGCTCACGGCCGGAACGGTTTCTTACAGCAATCCTCTGCCCAGCAAAGACGGCAAAACGCTTTTTGCGGCAGCCGGATTCAGGCGCGGCGAGCTTGAGCGCTATGACGCGAAATCGAAAGCCTTCGTTTCATATCTCGGCGGCATTTCGGCGCAGGACGTTTCCTTTTCAAAAGATGGGCGGTGGGTCGCCTATTGTTCTTTCCCGGACGGCATCCTTTGGCGCAGCAAATTGGATGGCAGCGAGAAGCTCCAGCTCAGCTCGCCGCCCATTTACGCCATGTTGCCCGAATGGTCTCCCGACGGTACTCAAATTGCGTTTTACGACCGCGAGCAGGGTAAGCCCAACCGCATATATGAAGTTCCTGCCGCGGGCGGCGCGCCACAAGAATTGATGCCAAGCCAAACCGGAAATCAAGAGGATGCATCCTGGTCGCCCGACGGGAGCCAGCTTGCCTTCAGCGGAGCGGCCGGATCATCCACCGCAATTCACATCCTTGATATGAAGACGCGCCAGGTTACCACGCTGCCGGATTCCAATGGATTGTTTTCGTCGCGCTGGTCGCCCGACGGGCGTTACCTCATCGCCATGCTTTCGGACTCGAGCGGACTGAAGATCTTTGATTTCAAGACCCCAAAGTGGTCGGTGCTGGTCAATGGGATTGTGGCCTACCCCTGCTGGTCGCATGACAGCCGTTTTGTATATTTCCTCCGAGGTCTCGGTAGCGGCACAGTCTTTCGGATCGCAATACCAAGCCGGAAAGCAGAACAGTTTGCGGGCTCGAGCGACCTTCAGATCACAGGCTATTGGGGTGGATGGCTCGGCCTCACGCCGGACGATTCGCCGCTCTTGTTGAAAGACGCTGGCAGCCAGGAAATTGTTTCTATGCGCTGGACCGCGCCGCAATGATCCCGTCGGCCGTCTGTGGCGCGCCCGTCGCCCGCCGGTCCGAAGAACCTGCCTTGAACTTTTGATCGCCTCTTTGGCCGCAACAATCGTATCGCCTACCTGCGGCTGGCGTATACTTCCCCGCCGTGTATGAACTGAACCGCGACGAATTCCTCACCAAATCCGCATCCCGCTCCACCACCTTGGGAATTGGCCTTTATAACGCTCTACGAGTAAACTCGATGCCTGGCATATGCCCCCAGCATCGAGTAAATTGTCCCAGGAGGTCGCATCGATGCATTGCCCAATGATGGGAAAACTACTCCTTTTGAGTGCTGCCTGCTTCGTATTGCTGGCCACCAGGCCGGCGTGGGCCGCGCCGCGCGATGTGACCCTCAGCCAATCGGCGACGACCGTTGACGCTTACGACTTCATTGAGGTCACGCTGAAAGTCACCTCGCCCGACGCCCACAACCCATTTGTGGACGCGACGGTCGAAGGGCATTTCCAAATAGCCGGCGGCACGGAACCGATCGCCGTTGAGGGCTTCAGCGATTCAGCGGACGGAAGCGTTTACCGCATCCGCTTCATGCCTTCCACCGCCGGAGATTACTCCTACGCCGTCACCTTTCACCAGGGGGACTACCGCAAAGACTTTTCCGGCACGTTCAAAGCGGTTGACGCTCACCGGCGCGGAATTCTGCGCGTGGACCCGAAATATCCCTGGCACTTCATCTGGGAAGGAACGGGCGAGCATTACTTCCTGAACGGCACCACCGCCTTTCTGCTGATGGGGTGGACCGATGAAAAAGTGATTGAGGCCGCCATTGACCGCCTGCACCGGCTGAAGGTGAATCGAATGCGCGTGCTGCTGGCCGGACGTCCCAGCATGAGTTTTTGGAGTGAGCCGATTATTCCATCGGGGGAATTCCATGTCTGCCTCAATCCCTGGTTGGCACAGCGCCCGGACTCGCTCGACAGTCCGGGGTTTGACTACTCCCGATTTAACGTTGACTACTGGCAAAAATACGAGCGCATGTTGCGCTACGCGCGCGAACGCGATATGGGCATCTCCATCATCATGGATTGGAATGATTCCAAGGCTCACCCGGCGGAGATGAGCGAAGACGAAAAACGTTATTACCGCTACGCCGCAGCGCGCCTGGGAGCATACTCAAACATCACCTGGGACCTGGGAGACGACATCAGCGCCTACCGCAGCCTGAATTGGTCGCACCAGATGGGAACCTTTCTCGAACAGTGGGACGTGTATCACCATCTCGCCACCGACCATCCGATTGACAACACGCAGCAGGACCGCACCGCCCATTGGTTCGGATTCACCTCCTTTCAGCAATGGCCGCGCCCGCTGCACGGGTGGATGCTGAACCAGCGCCGCGTGCAGGCTAAAACCGGCAGGATTATCCCGCAGGTGGATGAAGAGTATGGCTACGAGGACCATTATCCCAAGTGGAGTCCTAGCTTTCCCGACGGCGCATCCGCCGACGCCAATCGGCGGGCGGCGTGGGAGATGGCCATGGCGGGAACTTACCAGACCACCGGGGAAACCGCCAAGCGCGGCACCGGAGCCTGGCCCGATACCGGTGGAGGCTGGGTGAATGGGCGCGGAGACGACAGCATGGTGATGCTCGAAGGCTACGCTCACATGGTCGACTTCTTTTCCAGCTTCGAATGGTGGAAGGCTGACCCGCACGACGAGTTGGTAGGCCCCGACGATTTTTGCCTGGCGAATGTCGGAAAACTTTACGTGGTCTACTTGCCGATGGGCGGCAAGGTGACGGTGAAACTCGCGCCCGGCCCGTACCAGGCGTCGTGGTTCAATCCCCGCAGCGGCAAGTCCATGGCCGCACCCATGGCAGAAGGACCCTCCTGGACTTCGCCCGCCGCGCCGGACAGCGGAGATTGGGCGCTACTTCTCAAGAGGACCGAGGCCGGGAACTGACCGGGAGGGTTTCCTTAAACTTGTCACTCGTCACTCGCCACTCATCACTGTCCTTGATATACGCTGCCGCCCTGTTGCGCTCGCTGGGCGTCGGGCTTACCGGAGTGATTCTGGGAGTGTACGTGGCGCGGGCGGGATTCTCCGCCACCGTCATTGGCTTCGTCATTTCGGCGGGCCTGGCTGGTTCAGCGGCCGCATCTCTACTGGTAAGCATGCGCGCCGACCAGTTGGGCCGCCGCTTTGCCTTGGCCGGTCTTTCCGTTTTGAGTGCTCTGGGCGGGCTGGGATTTGCGTTTACCGGAAGCGCACTGAGCATTGTCCTTCTCGCCTTCATTGGCATGTTGAACGGGATGGGCGCCGACCGCGGCCCGATATTTTCCATCGAGCAAGCCGTTATCCCTTCGATGGTCCCCGCCGAGCGCCGCACGATGGCGTTCTCCTGGTACAACGTGGTGATTGAAACGGGCCAGGCGCTGGGCGCGCTGGCCGCTGTCCTGCCCATAGTTTTTCAACATTGGTTTAATCTGGAAGTGCTTTTTGCCTATCGCGTAACTTTCGGCATTTACGCCGCCCTCAATTTGTTGAGCGCGCTGCCCTACTTATTCCTTCCCGCGGAAATTGAAGTGGCGCACCAGCCGCTTGGCTCGGAGCCCGAGCGGGTGCGGCTTTCTCCCCATTCCAAACGGGTGATTACCTGGCTCTCCGCACTTTCGGGACTGGACAGCCTGGGGGGCGGGCTGATGACCGACGCCTTGATTGCCTACTGGTTTTTCGCCAAGTTTGCGGTTTCCGAACAAGAACTTGCTCTGGTGTTTTTCGCCGGACACGTGCTCAATTCCGGATCTTATCTGGTGGCCGCGTGGCTTTCGCGGCAGATCGGATTGCTGAACACCATGATCTTCACCCACATTCCCAGCAGCCTGTTTCTGATGGCCATGCCGTTTGCGCCGTCCTCCGGCTGGGCGATCCTGTTTCTTCTCTGCCGCGAGGCGCTGGTGGAGATGGACGTGCCGGCCCGGCAATCCTACGTGGTCGCCGTGGTGGAACCGGAGGAGCGTACATTTTCTTCTGGAGTAACCAATCTCACCCGCAGCATTGCAAGGTCCATCACGCCGTCCTTCGCGGGCGCGCTGATGCAGCGGGTGGCCATGGCCACGCCCTTTTACATCGGCGCCGGGATGAAAATGGTTTACGACACTATGCTATTTGTGGCCCTTCGCCGGGTGAAGCCTCCCGAGGAGCGGGCGGCGGGAAGCTAGTATTCCTTTCTGAGGTTATATGAATCCAGGTCCCCCCTCACCCGTCCGTCGGCTGACGGCCGCCACGGCAGAGCGTGGGGCCCCGACCCTCTCCCCCAAGGGGGCGAGGGCTAAATTTTCCTTTCTGCCTCCCCTCGCCCCCTTGGGGGAGAGGGGCC
>DASYZE010000003.1:0-90927 GCA_035946625.1 Terriglobia bacterium
CAGCAACACGCGCGGCTGCTGCTCGGCTTCCGAGCCGACTTGAATCCCCAGCCAGCGCACTTCGCCGGAAGTGAACAAGTCGATGGGCAGGCCATCGCTATGCATGGCGCCGAGCAGTGCCGTGTAACGGCCAAGCTCGTCAGCCTGAACGCTTTGGGTTTCAAACCAGAGCGGGCTGCCACCGGATTCGATATTGTAAAGTGAGAAGGTGACATCCGCCGTGCCACCCATCGGCTTGCCCGCTGCGTCATGCAGCACGCCGCTGAATTTCATCAGGCGCGGCACCACCGCCTGCGGCCCCGCCGCAACGGCTGAACTGGTGGCGGGAGAATCCAACTCCACAGGTATAGGTAAGGTTGGCGAAGCGTCAACGGAACGCGCGCTGCCCGGTTTCTGTGTCTGACACCGCGCCCCAACTGCAAGAACCACACACACTGTAAATGCCCACAGGCACATGAATTTTTTCATGGCAATCATGGCAGTTCTCCTCGTAGAGACGAATTTAATTTCCTCTTGCGTTTGCTTTTGCGGTTGCCCGGGGCAGGATTCTTACTTCTTTGTTGGCCGCCTCTTCCTTCACTTGCCGCTCCAAAGCGTTCCGGCAGACGTAGAGCCATCCCGGAGCTATTTCCTCCATGTGAAGCTTCCCCGCTTCGAGCCATCCGGAAATCGTTGCGAGGGGAAGGGCGGCCCACTCTGCCGCGCTTTTGAGCGAGAGCATCTCGACCTCGGCGGCGCAGGCCGCGCACCTAGCGCGCAGGGAGGAAGGGCGACGGCGCACGGTCGTAATTTCAAAAGTTTCAATTCGAATGCTCGCAGTCCGCTTGGATCCCACGGTCCCTCCAATGTTTAAATCGGGTTTGTCCTTCCCGGACACCTTGTCCTGAACTGTGCGCCACCCTGCGCGGATTGGGCTTGAAAAGTCTTTAGAAACAGGTTAAAATTTCCTCAATTTTTCTAAACGGCGCTATCAAAATGGAAACTGGCCAGTTCTACGATTTTGGCCCATTCCGACTGGACGCGCACAAGCACCTCTTGCTGCGGGCCAACCAGACTGTAGCCCTTACGCCCAAGGCTCTCGACACCCTTCTTCTGCTGGTAGAAAACAGCGACCGAGTGATGGAGAAAGACGAGCTGATGAAAACGCTCTGGCCCAACAGCTTTGTCGAGGAGGCCAACCTCGCTCAGCACATTTCCACGCTGAGAAAAGTCCTGGGCGAGAGTCCCGGCGACCATCACTACATCGTCACCGTACCCGGCCGCGGCTACCAATTCGTGGCGGAGGTACGCGCGGAATGTGAGGCAAGCGACGATGAGCTGATTGTCGAAAAGCGGACGGTCTCACGCATCATCGTCGAAGAGAATCAGAGCAGGCACGAGGAGGGGCAGCCCAGCCTTGCGGCAGGAAGCTCGGAAGCCAGTTTCCATCGACTTGCCCTTCCGCAGTATTCTTCCCGCCTGAGATTTTCCACTACCAAGATCTTGGCTGGCGCAGGGGTTGTGGCCGCTATCACCTTGGCCCTGCTGGGATTAGAGGTGGAGCTTAATCACCGCCGAGGGCCTGCGCCGTCGCCAGAGCCCAAGCAACAACAACTGACCTACAACTCGAGTGAAGTCTCGCTTATGGGCGCCGCCATTTCTCCGGATGGTAGATTCCTGGCGTACATCGACCGGAAAGGAATTTTCTTGCGGACCATACAAACCGGTGAAACCCATTCCGTGCGGCCTCCAGAGGGATTCAGCCCTTCTTATTCCTCCTTGCGATGGTTTCCGGACAACACCAAACTCCTGGTGGGTGGGCGAGTTGGAGCGGCCACCGCAGACAGTCTGTGGGCCATTTCAATCTTTGGCGAAACGCCCCGGCGGATCCAGGAGGGCACTTGGGGGACCGTGTCGCCGGACGGCTCTTGGATCGCTTATTTGGGCCCAACCTTCCGCGAAATCTGGCTGATGGGGGCGAGCGGCGATGTACCACGGAAGATTGTCACTTTAGGGGAGGACGAGCAGGTCCGAGCTTTGACTTGGGCGCCGACCGGGGGCCGCATCGCTTATGTCACGTACCGCGATGGCGGGCCGGGGGCAACGATTGCGACGTGCGATCTAAATGGAGAACACCGGACGGAGATCTTGGCAGGGCTGAGAATGCCTTGGCGAATTGACCTCGCTTGGGCGGCGGGAGGACGAATCTTCTACCCCTACCAGGAATCCAGGGCGCGTTTGGAAGATGCCGACTTGTGGGAAGTCCGGGCCGACCCGCAGACGGGAGCTGCGGCAGGGGGCCCAAAGCGAGTCACTGATTGGATTCGATCTACAGTTTGGGACCTATCCCTGACCGCCGATGGCCATCGCCTTGTTTTCCTCAGCTCTAAACCCCAGACAGATGTCTACGTGGGCGAGCTGCAACAGAATGGAAGGCGCATGTCTCCGCCGCGGCGATTGACCCTGAATGATGCCAACGACTGGCCGCAAGGTTGGACAACCGATAGCCGCTTTGTTCTTTTCCACTCGGACCGGCGCGGTACGGCGGACATCTTCAAACAGGACGTTCGCGGCGGCGACGCGCAGGTCATTATGGACAGCCCGGATGAGGAAACTTACCCTCGCGCTACGCCGGACGGGAAATGGGTAATGTATTGGTCGCGTCCCCACGTCGGAGCCAAACTGGGCCCCTTGCGCTTTATGCGCATTCCTACCGCTGGTGGGCCGGCTGAAGTAGTGCTCACGCCAGAGCAGGGGAGCTGGTTTCGGTGCCCTATGAGAGCCGGAGCTTCCTGCGTCCTGGGGGAGAATTCGGGGGAGAAGTTGACGTTCTTTGCCCTGGATCCCCTACGAGGTAAAGGGCCTGAGCTCAGGAGTGTTCACTTCAGTCCCAATCAGAATATCTTTTGGGACCTCTCGCCCGACGGGTTGCGAGTGGCCATTGCGGGAGGGTCGCCCGACGAAGACAGTTTTCAAGTCGTCCCATTGCACGACGGGCCCGCACAGATGATCGCCGTGCGAGGTTGGAACAACGTTTTTAATGTGGTCTGGGCGGCGGACGGGAAAAGCTTCTTTGCCTTCACTCGCCCGCAACCGGTGCCGTCCTTGCTGAATATCGACTTCAACGGCAATGTTCACGTGCTTTGGAAATCCGAAGGAGCAGTCGCTTACGCGCAAGAGCCTGTCCCTTCGCCGGATGGGCGGTTTCTTGCTTTCGAGGGCGCGACGGAGTCCGCCAACGCCTGGATGATCGAGAATTTCTAAAGAAGGCCCCTTTCGGCTTAGCCGCTGCCTCGTCGCATGCTTAAGACTTGGAATTTCTCCTGACACCCTGCGGTCAAAGTCAATTCAGCTCGAGGATCATTAGTTTCATTCGGATTGACCACGTTTCACCGCGGCCGCAGAACTCCACTCCCCCGACCGCCCCTCAGTTGGCGGAGACGATTCACAGTGAAATTTATCCGTGCCCGCTCGCGCCGGTGAGTTCCCGCACGATGTCGCCCACGAATTTTCGGGCGTCGCCAAAGAGCATCAGGGTTTTACCGAGGTTCTAGAAACTCTAGCGCAGCAAGACGGCGCAACTTCTTCATCAAGTATCCGTGCATATCAAAGCGCCTTCAAAGCACCTTCAATCTGCTCCAGGGGAACGACGGCAACTTTCTTGTCCAGTTCGTAGGTGCGATCGCCTGGGTACACGACGAGGAGCCGCCGCAGATCGAGATCACCGAGGGCAACGCGCATGGACTTGGTGATGCCGGGAGCGTCAGCGAATTTCACTTCAACCCCGAAGCGCTTGCCGCCCAGCATGAGCACCAAATCGATCTCGGCCCCAGACTGCGTGGCCCAGAAATAGGCGTTGCGGTCCCCCACAAGCTGCAAGATTTCCTCAATAACGAAACCTTCCCACGACGCGCCCAGCTTGGGGTGACCGGTTAAATATCGAAATGACGGTAGGCCCAGAAGCGCGTGCAGCAGGCCGGAATCGCGAAGGTAGATCTTGGGCGATTTCACCTGGCGCTTGCCGAGATTCTCATGCCAGGGCTGCAACTGCCGCACCATCAAAGCGCCCGAAAGTATATCAAGGTGGCGCTTGACGGTAGTGTGAGATTCTCCCAGCGAGCGGGCGAGCTCAGATGCGTTCCAAATCTGGCCGTGATAATGAGCCAACATCATCCACAATCGTCGCAGGACTGCGGGAGGAACTTCAACTCCGAAGTGCCGAATGTCTCGTTCCAGAAAGGTGCGAATAAAATCCTCCAGCCACGCGCGACTCTCCCGGTCGCTGCGGGCCAGGTAGGAACGGGGGAAGCGCCCCCGCCACCAAAGGCGGCGGAGGGTTGAAGAGCCCGCTTCCGATAGATTGAAGCCTCCCATTTCGATCAACGCGATCCGGCCGGCGAGTGATTCGGAACTTTGGCGAAGCAGTTCGGGGGAGGCGCTGCCGAGAATCAGAAAGCGGGCGGGGAGGGGCTTGCGGTCGGCCAGAACGCGCAGGACAGAAAACAAATCGGGCTGGCGCTGGACTTCGTCGATAACGATCAGCCCGCGCAAGTGCCGGAGGGCCAGAATCGGTTCCGATAGTCGCCGCTGGCTGACGGGATCTTCCAGGTCAAAATACTCTCCTGAGCTGGCTTCCACCATCTGCCGCGCCAGCGTGGTTTTGCCGCACTGCCGCGGCCCGTATAGCACAACTACCGGGCTTATGCGCAGTGTCCGGCGAACTCGATTCAGCAATTCGGGGCGTTCGACCATCCTTGTATATTGAGTATAGCATGAACAAAATGCAAGAAAGAATTCAGGGGCACGCCCTCAGGCATTTACCTCCAGCCCGGGCGCGCCTCGAAGCATTTCGCTGATAAACGGAACTCGTGCAGCTTCAATATCGGAAAACGCCGGAGGGCGCTTTGGAGATAGTCGCTGATAAAGTTGAATGGCGATCAGGTCAATGCCCGCCCGCGCCGGCGAGTTCCCGGACGATGTCGCCCACAAATTTGCGGGCGTCGCCGAAGAGCATCAGGGTTTTGTCCAGGTAGTAGAGCTGGTTATCGATGCCGGCAAAGCCCGGGCTCATGCCGCGTTTGATCACCATAATGGTTCGGGCTTTATCCACTTCCAGAATCGGCATTCCATAAATAGGGCTGCTCTGGTCAGTGCGCGCGGCAGGGTTGGTGACGTCGTTGGCGCCGATAATCAGCACCACATCGGTCTCGGGAAACTCAGGGTTGATGGCGTCCATGTCGAGCAGACGGTCATAGGGAATATCCGCTTCCGCCAGCAGGACGTTCATGTGCCCGGGCATGCGGCCGGCCACGGGATGGATGCCGAATTTTACCGTCACCCCGCGTTTATTCAGCGCCTCGAAGAGTTCCCGGACTTTGTGCTGGGCCTGCGCCACGGCCAGGCCGTAGCCGGGAACGATCACCACTGAGTTGGCCGCGCCCAGGATGCCGGCCGCTTCTTCCGCGGTTGCCGTCTTCACGTTACGAGCTTCGCCCTGCGCCGTGGCAGAAGCCTGCACTTGGCCAAACGCTCCGAAGAGCACATTGGTGAAGGAGCGGTTCATGGCCTTGGACATGATCACCGACAAGATAAAGCCCGAAGAGCCGTCGAGGGCGCCGGCGATGATCAGGAGCTTGCTATCGAGCGCGAAGCCCATGGCCGCCGCCGACAATCCGGCGTAAGAGTTGAGCAGGGAAATCACCGTGGGCATGTCCGCGCCGCCGATGGGGACAATCATCATGACGCCAAAAACCAGCGGCATCAAAATGATCAGCGGGAATAAATTCGCGCGCTCAGGATGAAACACCAGAACCACGGCCACCGCCACTGCCACCGCTAGGATCGACAGGTTGACGATGTTCTGCCCTTTGAAAGTTATGGGGCGCTGGGGAAGAACTTCCTGAAGTTTTCCCGCCGCCATCAAGCTTCCGGTAAAAGTAAGCGAGCCGAGAATAACTTCCATGGACAAGACGGACATCATGAAGGGCGAGACGTTGGGGGTGCGCAGATAGAACTCCGCGGCGCCCACCAGGGTCACGGAGAAGGCGCCAAAAGCGTGGCTCAAGGCTGTCCGCTGCGGGACCGCGGTCATGTGGACGAGTCCCAAAGGAATTCCGATGATGGTGCCCACCACCAGGGCGATGGCCACAAAGCGGTAATCCACTATGCCGTGGTAAAGCAGGGTGCCGCCGATGGCCAGCGCCATGCCGATTTCGCCGGCGCGCACGCCGCGGGTGGCGGTGGAGGGCGAGCTCATCCACTTGAGCGACAGGATGAAGAGCACCGAGGCCACCAGATAGATGACCTGAATAACCTGGTCGGACATCAGCGGTGGGTTCATGATTTTTTGGTTTTGGCGGTTTTGAACATTCTCAACATGCGGTCGGTGATCAGGAACCCGCCCACCACGTTGCTGATGGAGGCGGCCACGGCCAACGATCCGAGCACGGTGGAGAGCGTGCTCTTGTGCTCGCCCGCAATCACAATGGCGCCCACCACGGCGATGGCGTCCAGGGCGTTGGTGAGCGACATCAGCGGGGTGTGCAGCAGGGGCGAGACGCGCCGAATCACCTCAAAGCCGACGAAACCCGCCAGCAAAAACACGTAAAGTCCGGTGATGATATTTGAACTCACGGGGTCCTCCGAGTTGAACCAACACTCTGAATGATGATCATAGATGTTACTGGACTGCGTATTACTTGATGTGATGCCGGGCCGGATGGACGCCGGGCTCAGGGCGGACTGGTGACGGCGGCCCGGGGCGGAAGCTTGAAGAATTCCCGCACCATGGAATTGACGATCTCACCCTGGTGGGTCACCAACGTCTGGTTGATGATGGCATCCTCGGCGCCCGTCTGGATTCTGCCGTCCTTGAAAAGGTGCAACAGGAAAGCGGAGATATTGCGGGCGTACATGTAACTGGCATGGTAGGGAACCTTGCTGGCCAGATTGATGGTGCCAATCACGGTGACACCGTGCGCGACGGTCACTTCGCCCGGCCGCGTCGCCTCACAATTACCGCCCTGCTCGCCCGCCAGGTCCACGATCACCGAGCCGGGCGCCATGCGGGCCACCATCTCACTGGTGACGAGGACAGGCGGCTTGCGGCCGGGAACCACGGCGGCGGTGATCACCACATCGCTCTCCGCCACCACCCGGCCCAGCAACTCGCGCTGACGCTGATAAAAAGTTTCATCCTGAGCCTTGGCGTATCCGCGGGCGTCTTCGGCTTCTTGGGTTTCCAGGGGCAATTCAACGAACCGGCCCCCCAGGCTCTGCACTTGTTCCTTGGTTGCGGGACGCAGATCGTAGGCGGAGGCGACCGCGCCCAGCCTTCGAGCGGTGGCAATGGCCTGCAATCCAGCCACGCCGGCGCCGATGATAAAAATGCGCGCCGGAGTAATGGTGCCGGCCGCGGTGGTGAGCATGGGGAAGATTCGCGGCAGGGTGTCTGCCGCCAGCAAGACCGCTTTATAGCCGCAAATGGTGGCCATGGAAGAAAGCACGTCCATGTTTTGCGCGCGGGTGATGCGGGGCACCAGCTCGACGGAAAACGCGGTGACCCCGCGGCTGGCGATAGTCTGGAGGGTTTCAAGCGAACCGAGCGGGCGCAAAAAACCGATCAGGACCTGGCCGCGGCGTAGCAGGGGAAGATCGCCCGCCCCCGTTTTGTCGTTCGAACCCGGAGCCAGGACTTGAACCACCACGTCCGCGGCCTGAAAAATTTCCGGCCGGCCCGCGGCCATCTTGGCCCCCTTTTGGATATAGTCCGCGTCCGGGTAACCCGCACCTTCGCCGGCGCCGGCTTCAATCAAAACCTCAAAGCCCGCTTTGATCAGGTTGGGGATGACGGCGGGCACCAGCGCTACGCGCCGCTCTCCCGGAAAACTCTCTTTGGGTATGCCGACGATCATAGAGCCTCCCTGCGAGGTCCTGCGCCATCTGCTCCAGGCGCCCGCGACTGGGCGTTGGACGGCGAGGGCGGGGGAAAGGATGCGAGCGAAGTATTGCGGCGCGGGACGGCTCGATTTGGATCGAGTGCAAGCAAGAGAATGGCCGGGCAAATCACGTCTGATCGAACTGAATATTCTACCACCCTCCGGCGCGTGCGCCGGAATATTCATGTAGCCCAGGCACTCATCCGATAAAGCATCGGGAGGTTTTTGGGCCCGTGGCGCGCCAGGACTGCTTGAAACCACGTGCGAGCCCCAGACCTGAGCGGCACTCCCGAGATGGAAACGCACACTCCCAAGACGGGGGCCGGCCTGAGGCGGACCGAGCGCATCATGCTGGAAATTCCCATCCGGGTGTTTTCCTTTGGTGGGAGTGCGGGCGACTTTTCCGAGGACACGCGCACCCTGATGGTGAATCGAGACGGCGCGCTGATTGTCTTGAAACGCCGCGTGGCGCCGAACCAAATCGTTCGAATTATCAACCTGGAAAACTTTCGCGAAGATGATTTCCGCGTCGTGGGTCTGTCGCGTCAGGAAGGGGACAGGTTTGCCGAATGGGGAGTGGAATGCCTGGACAAGAACCGCACCCTTTGGGAAATCGATTTTCCGCCGCCACTGGCTGACCAAACCACCGAAGGTGGGGCGCTGCTTCAGTGTAGTGGGTGCGGGAAGGAGAGTTTCCTGGTCTTGAGCCTGACCGAGGTCAACATGCTCGATTCCAGCGGCGCCATTGAGAAGCTGTGTGAGAAATGCGGGGAACTCACTCCCTGGGTCTATGGCGCCGAGGTTCGCGTGGCGGGGAGAATCGGGGCGCCCGGGGAAATCCAACACGACGCGCCGGCGGCCGTCACGCCCCCAAGGGAGGCCGAAGAAGAGCGCGAGGGCATTCAGCCGCCCTTGCTCGAAAGCCCCCCGCCCGCTGTGCTCCCACAGAAATGGGATCGCAAGACGGAGCGCCGTATTTTCAGGCGACTCACCTTGAAGCTCCCGGTTCTGGTACGAAACCAGGTGGGAGAGACGGAGCTTGGCCGCACCGAAAACGTTTCCAAAGGCGGAATCGGAGTCGGTTTGGGGCTAATGCTGGCTCTGGGTGCGCATCTCACCGTGGTCTGTCCGTACAGTGGAGCAGGAAATCAGATTGAGCAGAAGGCGGAAGTCCGGCGGCGCCTGAGTCTCTACGGCGGACGGAAATGGCTTTACGGTCTCCGATACCTCCTCGAGTAAGCGCTCATCCCAGGTGTAGTCCAACCTTGACTCTTTATTTCATGCGCAGATAATATGCCTGTACGGGTGCGGGCACGACTATTTCATGCAGGAAACAATTTCCCATTATCGCATTCTCGAAAGGCTGGGCGGGGGCGGGATGGGTGTGGTCTACAAGGCCGAGGACACCAAACTGGGCCGCCTGGTGGCCCTCAAGTTTCTCCCTGAAGATGCCGTCCTGAAGGGTGGCGCCACGCCCGATCACCAGGCGCTGGAGCGCTTCAAGCGCGAGGCGCGCGCCGCCAGTGCCCTGGACCATCCCAACATCTGTACCATCTACGAAATAGATGAGGCGGAGGGAAAGCCCTTCATCGCCATGCAACTGCTGGAAGGGCAGACGCTGAAGCACCGGATTGCCGGCGCGCCCATCAAGATTGACGAGCTGCTGGACCTGGCCATCCAGATTGCCGACGGGCTGGACGCGGCGCACACCAAGGGGATTGTTCATCGGGACATCAAGCCGGCGAACATTTTCATTACCCAGCGCGGGCAGGCCAAGATTCTGGATTTCGGTCTGGCGAAATTGATTGTAGGGCCGGGGCTTGCCCCGGCCTTGCCCGGTCAGGCGGCAAGGCCGACCCAAGGGTCGGCCCTACAAGACGCAGCCACCATGGGCGAGGAGAACCTGACCAGCCCGGGTGTGGCCATGGGGACTGTAGCCTACATGTCGCCCGAGCAGGCGCGGGGCGAAGAACTGGACGCGCGCTCCGACCTTTTTAGTTTAGGCGCTGTACTTTACGAAATGGCCACGCGCCACGTGCCCTTTCCGGGCAACAGCGCGGCGGCGATATTTGGAGCCATTCTTCACCAGGCGCCGATGTCGCCTCTGCGCCTGAATCCCGAATTGCCGCCCAAACTGGAAGAAATCCTGAATCGGCTGCTGGAGAAGGATCGTGACTTGCGCTACCAGAGCGCCGCCGACCTGCGCAGTGAATTAAAGCGGCTGAAGCGCGATACGGATTCAGGCCGGTCGGCGTCTGTAGCGGCGATCTCTGATCGCCGAGGGACGTCCTCCGGAGCGGGGGTTGCCCTGCCCGACCAAGAAGGGCGCCCACAAGGGGCGCCCCTACAAATCGATTCCGACTCGCAACAGATTGTCGGCATCCTCTCGCGGCACAAGAAAGCCCTCGCTGTTATGCTGGGCGTCGCGACGATAATTTTGGCCGGCCTTGGGATCGCGATCTACAAGTGGCGGAGCGAAGCAGGGCAGGGCGCCAAAGCGCCAGCGGGGCTGGGGAAAGTTACCCAAATCAGCCACTGGAGCCGGCTGATGGAGTACGCCAGACTTTCCCCCGACGGCCACACCGTCGCGTTCAGCTCGGCGACAGGCGGCATCGAGCAGGTTTTTGTGATGCTCACCTCGGGCGGCGCGCCTTTGCAATTGACACGTGACGAAGGCGACAAGCAAGTGGACAGCTTCTCGGCCGACGGCACGGAAATTTATTACGGGCGGGTTCTGGGGCGGGACGAGATATGGTCAGTCCCCACACTGGGCGGCACGCCGAGCCGGGTACTCTCCGGCATCGCGTTGGCGCCCTCCCCGGACGGCAATGCGTATTTTTACCTGAAGACAGGCAGCCGCGCCATCTTCCGCGCCGGTAAATCCGGATTGAGTGAAGAAAAGTTGTACAGCTTTGATAGCCCTCCCTTGCTGCCTGTCTCCATTCTGCCCTTTCCTGATGGCAACAATCTGCTGGTGGGAGCCGTGGCTGGCTTTTCAGGATTCAATGGCGCTTACGCCACGCAGGTCCATCTTTTTAGATTGAATGTTGCAAGCCATACCCTTGCCGAGATGGGTTCACTCTCGGGCTATGGATTCCCGTTTGACGCGGTGTGGGAGGAACCCGGAAAAACTTTGCTGTTCAGTCGCACGCTCAACGGACTCACCAACCTTTGGAAGTACGACCTGGCCGCTCATGCTTTGACCCAATTGACTTTTGGCTCCGGCCCGGATTATTCGCCCATGCCGGACCCGGCCGGCAAAGGGATCTACTACGTCAATGGGAAGCGGTCCGGTTTCTTGACCGCCTACTTTCCGCGCAGCAAAAAATCCGTGGACATTGTGACCGGTGACGCAACCCAGCCTG
Organism: Terriglobia bacterium; assembly: GCA_035946625.1. Lineage (GTDB taxonomy): Bacteria > Acidobacteriota > Terriglobia > UBA7540 > UBA7540 > DASYXZ01. The sequence goes on from DASYZE010000003.1 coordinate 11,282, forward strand.
TCATTTCAGCGGACGGCAAGCACGTGATGTATGTCAAGCTCATCGGGCCGGGCGAGAACGAAATTTGGGTGTCCGACCTGGAGGGTGGAAACAAATTAAAGCTGGCTTCCGCGGGGGCTTTGGTAACTCTACCCTGGTCGCCGGACGGTAACTTGGTCGTTTTTTCCGACGAGACCGGAGGACAGAGCAGGCCTTTTATCGTAGGAAACGATGGCCGCGGGCTCCGCCCCATCGAGGGCATTACCGGATCTTTGGAATGGGCGGCGTGGTCGCCGAACTCCAAATCGCTCTATGTGAGCAGCGATGTAGGCGGGCGGCTCCCCACCATCTGGAAAGTGAACGCGGACGGGTCCGGCGCGCAAAAGTTGCTGGAAAACGCCTGCTACGCCACCGACGCTTCGCCGGATGGGAAATATTTGCTTGGTTTCGTCCCTACCGGAGATGACGTGGGCATCTACGAGGTTTCCATTCCCGACAAAAAGCGCATCGCCTTGCTCCCCGGCGTCGTAACCTTCGGCCTCTGGTTCGCCCGTGATGGCAAATCCATGCTGTATGCGGGGACGTCGCAGGGTGAAGTCACCATTTACCGTCAAGGTTGGCGTGATGGCCAACTGGTGGGCAAACCCCAGGCCGCCCTCAAGGTTCCATTCGCCTTCAGGTTTTATTACAGCGGTAACGCCTTTGACATCGCTCGCGACCTCTCGTCAATTGTTTACTCCCGTCCGAGTGGCGCAGCGGACCTGTATCTTTTGCGCCCGCCGCAATAAGATGCTGATAGCCGTGGTAGCGCCGGGCGGAACCTGTCCCGATCCTATCGGGAGCCCGGCATTTTGTCTTCCGCTCTGAAGTCCAATATACCGTCCTCCAGCTATCACGGGGACAAGTTCCCGGCGTCCTTACTCTGGTTCTCCTCAGCCTGGTAATGCTACGCCCCGGTGGTTAACACCACGCGAAAGCGCGCACGGCCGCTCATCATCCGGTCGTAGGCTTCTGCGGCGCGTTCGAGAGGGAAGACTTCATTCATGGAGCGCACTCCCGCCATCACGCTGAAATTCAGAGTGTCTTCGGAATCGACTGCCGTCCCGGAGGGCCATCCGGCGATGGTTCTGCGGGCCATCAGGAGGGGTATGGCTGAAACCGCCAGCGGCTCGGCGGGCGCCCCTACGATCAGCAATTTGCCGTCAATCCCCAGGCCGCCCACCACCGCGCTCATGGCCGCGGCATTGGTAACGGTGGCCAGAACCACGCTGGCGCCTCCAAGCTTGGTGAGTTCTTCGGCGGGGTCTTGTTGGGTCGTGTCGATGTAATGGCGCGCGCCCAGTTTCAGCGCCAGGGGCGCCTTGTCCTGCCCGCGCGCGATGGCCACCGTGTGGAAACCCATCTTGGCGGCGTATTGAACCCCCAAGTGTCCGAGCCCGCCCAGACCCAGAATCGCCACCAGATCGCCCGCCCGCGCTCCACTGTGGCGCAGCGCGTTGAAGGTGGTGATACCGGCGCAAAGCAGTGGTCCCGCGTCAGCGGCGGCCAGCTCATTCGGAATCAGGGCCAGAGCCTGTGCGGGAGCGATCATGTAATCGGCATAGCCGCCATCGAAGGAAAATCCTGTGATCAGCCCCGTGCGGCAAAGAAGAAAGTCTCCGCGCCGGCACTGCGGGCAATGGCCGCAATGCCCGCCATACCAGCCCACGCCCACACGGTCGCCAGGTTCCCACGGAACCACGCCCGGCCCCACGGCATCCAGCACCCCCGCCACTTCATGGCCGGGAACGCGAGGATATTGGATGCCGGGGAAGTGGCCTTCCTTCACCAGCGAATCACTGTGACATATTCCACAAGCTTGAACTTTGACTCTTACCAATCCCGGCCCCGGCTCCGGAATCTCCCGCTCCACCAACTCGAAAGCCCCGCCCGGTTTCGGGACTTGTACCGCGCGCATTTTTGGCATGGTTCCTCCTGCCTTGATGATGCACCGCGCATGAAAAAAGGTGCGAGCGCTCCCGCCCAAAGTGAACCATGACAGGGTTAGGCTAAGATGATATAAAAGTGCGATGCCACCTGGCGCTCAGTTAAACTGCGCCCATACGAACGGCCGGGGACAAGGATACCAATGAAACTCCCCGGTGCGGAACGGGCAATTGTCGACATGGCCAAGTTGCGGGATTATTGCCTCAATGAGCAGCATCCGCGCGGACGTCACAAAGCGCGCGTCTTTAGTTTGGCCCTCGGCATCACGCTGGCTGATGCAGCGGTGTTGCGCGAGGCATTGTTGAATGCCGCGATAGAGGGAGAGGCTGTTGCCACTGAACGCGATGACTACGGGCAAAGATACGTGGTAGACTTTGAGATGACAGGCCCGGGAGGGCGAGCAACGGTGCGAAGCACTTGGATCGTCTTGCGCCAGGAAGATTTCCCGCGCATGACCAGTTGCTACGTCTTGTGAGTGAGATGACCATGGAAACCATCAGGCCCTTTGCCGTAGTAGCGCTTCTTGAAGACTTGCCAGAGCGGGGATTGCGTCGCGGGCAAGTCGGAACCGTCGTGGAGCCCCTTGCGTCCGGGACTTTTGAGGTCGAGTTCAGCGACAACGCGGGACGCACCTACGCCACGCTTTCCTTGCGCCCTGATCAACTCATCACGCTGCACTACGACATGGCCGAAGTCGCCTGACCACGCGAAAGCGGAAGCCACTTCGAACTCGTGCTTGAGTTGACCTTGGGCAATGCCGCCGGGGAAAAGCCCACGCTCAAAAGAACGTTGAGCGTGGCAACCAGCTCGGGTGGCGGATGCGTCGCGTTTGGGGCAACGGTCGCGCGCTAGGGAAAGTAGCGCGAACTTCCGATTCTGAAGTCCGCGGGTTTAAATGCCGATCTAGGGAAGAGCCCCGGACCTCAACGGCGGAGGTTCACGCAACGCTCTCTGGTGCCTGACTAAATCGGACCGCCGACGAGCGGGAGGCATCCTCTCCAGCTAGGGTGAAACCAGATCTCGGCGTCTCGGACTGGCCCTCTGCCTAATAGATGTCGAGGTCTCGCGCAAACGCAACTTCCCCGGTATACGCTTTCCTGATGATCTGCGTCCCGACGTCGTGATCCAGCTGAACGTCGTGGTAAATGACCAAGTGTTTTGGCCGCGCACGCCGGGCGACATCCCCGAGTTCCTCCGCGCTCGTGTGTCCTTGGGCGGGGCCGATCGGCCCGTTGGGACCAAATCGTTCGCCGAAAACTTCATGAAAAAGCAGGTCACAACCATTGCATGCTTGTACGACGGCATCCGAAGGACGAGTATCCCCAGAAAGTACGATGACTCGGTCCGCCGTTTGGATGCGGAAGCCGAAGGAGATCGGGGTTTTGTGGCTCACCTCGAATGCCGTGACAGTTACTGCTGAATCTTTGTATACGAGCCCGGGCTTTATCTCGATGGACCGGACCGGTGGACCCTCCATCATATACGGGCTGCCTGGTTCAATTCCCGGGGCCAGTCCCGGATCGGCCAATGCGGCTCGGAGATGATTCACTACATCAGTGATTCCGAACTTTGAACCCTTCTCTGCACCAGGACCGTATATGTTCAGGACGTCTCCGCCCACAACAAACGGCCCATCAACATTGTGATAGTAGATCAGGGCCGCCAGACCGGCCGTGTGGTCACGGTGGAGGTGAGATATAAACACTGACCCAAATCTCTGGACCTTCAACGCCTCTAGCTTCGGATGGGCCTCCGCGATGCGCCGTTCCACACCCGGTCCCGCGTCGAATAGGTACAGTGTGCCAGTCGCCACAATCCCAATGCTTGTGCCAGAGCGCTCCGCGTCGACGTTCGGCGAACCAACTCCCAATACAATGGCGGCAGTTGGCGCTGCCGCTTTCTGCGATTTCACTGTTTGCGAAAAAAGGCAGCGACCTGAGCTAGCTGCCAGGACAACCGTGGCCATAAGCCTAACAAGGCGACTGGATTCCATAAAGCACTCCTCCCCTTCCCGATATGCTCGACGAGGCCTATAAACCGCTCAAGAGCTAGTGTCCTTCTATTCTAACTACCCGTCGCCGGGGGATCAACCCTGCACATCCTCTTTTCACGGAAATGTGGGGCCGGGTGCCTCGTAGCATTTAAATGGAGGCTCGAATTCCGAGCTTCAAGAGTAATTACAGAATTCGGCTATGCTACCGCTCACCGACGGTTTGCTACCACTCAATCCTGAAAACACACTGTTGGATGCATTGTTGTTGACCGTGCGGGTAATATACAATAGAATGTCCAAATACCGGGGGAAAGCTGGTTTTGACTATTCGGTCGCGCATTGGAGGTTTTTGGACGCTACGCAATGCCCCCTCATTTCAATTGCCCCTCGACCGCGTTAAAGGGAACGTCCTCTAGAATCAATAGATGAGTCGCAGATCTCTCGCCATTGCGGTGCGCGCTAGGACGGAAACTCGAAAATGGAAAATCGAGAAACAGATACGTTTAGTCGACCTCTTGTACTTGTAGAGGGACCGACGCGGGCAGTAGCAGATGTCTTGACAGCCCGAACACTTTATCCTGGTCGCGAAGATTCAAGTATAACAAACGAAGCCGGAATGATCCTTAGAATCAACAAAAAGAAAGCGAGGTGCTCTCTATCCCCGTTTCATGGTGGCCTATCTTGGAATCGGATCCCTTTCGAAAAGCCAGTCATTCCCGCCAAAGCGGGAATCCCGTCTTCCGTCTGCTCATATACAATTCATTTCGGGATGGATTCCCGCCTTCGCGGAAATGACTATACCAGGGGGGTGTTAGCATCTCGAAGTTGGCAACACGACGGCCCGCTTCAAAGGGTATAAAGTTTGAGTCTTCTGGGTTACAATAGATGTTTGGCAATTCTTCTTTCTTGACGCCACCGGCTGTCCTGGATCATCTCCTTAGACAACCTGCAATTTGAAGGCGGAGGTTTACTTTGAACGACTTGATTCGCAACGTCGCCATTATCGCGCACGTGGACCATGGAAAGACAACACTGGTGGACGGCATGCTCTGGCAGAGTGGCATCTTCAAGGCCAATGAGGCGCACGTGGAGCGGGTAATGGACTCCAACGAGCTCGAGCGCGAGCGCGGCATCACCATCCTGGCCAAAAACACCGCCATTTTTTACCACGGGGTAAAGATCAATATTGTGGATACACCCGGCCACAGCGATTTCGGTGGGGAGGTGGAGCGCGCGCTGAAGCTGGTGGATGGCGTGCTGCTGCTGGTGGACGCCAGCGAAGGCCCGCTGCCGCAGACTCGCTACGTGCTGCGCAAGGCGCTGGAAGCGAAACTTCCGCCCATTGTGGTGGTGAACAAAATCGATCGCTCCGACGCGCGCGTGCAGGAAGTGGTAAACGAAATCTACGATCTCTTCATTGAGCTGGGCGCCGAGGAAGAGCAAATCGACTTTCCGATTCTTTACACCAACGCGCGGCGGGGCATCGCCAAGAAATCCATGGACGATCCTTCCGAAACTTTGCAGCCACTTTTTGAGGCGATTGTGGAGAGCATTCCCGCCGCGCCCGGCGACCCGGCGGCAACGCTGCAATTGCTGGTGGCCAATCTCGATTACAGCGAGTACCACGGACGCCTGGCGATTGGCCGGATTTTTTCCGGCACGCTGCGGCGCGGCGATGAGGTGGCCATTGCCAAGCTCGACGGAACCATGCAGAAGACGCGCATCACCAAACTTTATGGCTTCGAGGGCCTGGAAAGAATTGATCTTGAAGTGGCGCAGGCGGGTGAGATTGTGGCCATTGCCGGGGTGGAGGGCATCACCATCGGCGAAACGGTGACCAGCGCGGAGACGCCGCTGGCCCTGGGCAATATTCCCATTGATGAGCCCACGATTTCCATGATTTTTACCATCAACACTTCGCCCTTTTCGGGCAAAGAAGGGAACTACGTCACCTCGCGCCATCTTCGGGAGCGGTTGGAGAAGGAGCTTCTCACCAACGTTTCAATCCGCGTCGAGTCCATGGAAAATACCGAATCGTTCAAAGTGATGGGGCGCGGCGAACTCCAGCTTGCCATCCTGATTGAAATGATGCGGCGCGAAAGCTACGAACTGATGGTGGGGAAGCCGGAGATCGTGACCCGGCGCACCGGGAGTGGGAAGCTTCAGGAGCCACTCGAGCAATTGATCATCGATTGTCCCGCCGATTTTGTGGGTGTGCTGATGCAGAAGATCGGCAGCCGGCGCGGAATCAACACCAAGCTGGTGAACCAGGGCAGCGCCAAGGGCAGCGGACGCGTGCGCCTGGAATTCTCCATTCCCTCGCGCGGGCTGATCGGGCTGCGCAGCGAAATCATGCAGGACACGCGGGGCACCGCGATTGTCAACACCCTCTTCGACGGCTACATCGATTGGCAGGGAGAGATCCCCGCCCGCCTCACCGGCGCTCTGGTGGCGGACAGGGCCGGCAAGGCTACCGCCTTCGCGCTCTGGAACCTTCAGGAACGCGGCGAGCTTTTTGTGGGGCCGGGAACAGAGGTTTATGAGGGCATGGTCATCGGCGAGAGCGCGCGCTGGGACGATATGGATGTGAACGCGGTCAAAGAAAAGAAGCAAACCAACATGCGCGCCTCCGTGGCGGATGAGGCCATACGATTGGTTCCCTTCCGCCCGCTCAGCCTCGAGCAAGCCATCGAGTTTATCGCTGAAGATGAATTCGTGGAAGTCACGCCTGCTTCCATTCGTTTGCGCAAGAAAATTCTGGCAGCTAACAAACGCCCCAAGCGGCACAAAAATGCCATGGAGAAGGGCACGGAAGTTCTGAAGTAGTTTATTCCCTTGGATAACCCTATAATTAGTATAGACTTGTGCCGAATATCTTCGCTTCCCTCTCTGGGTTAGTTTTTGCACACTTCTGGGCAAACCATGTGGTATCAATAGTTTACGGAACCGTGCGGGGCTCAGGCTATTTTTGCCTAGATACAAGCATCTAACTACCTGGGGCATTGGTTAAGGAGCGGAAAGTTGACTCCAGCCAGCCTTGATTGAGCGAGGAGGAGCCATGATGAGGAACTTCAATCGCGTCGTGTCAACGGGTCTGGTTATTTTGGGTCTTGCCGCCGTGGTCCCTCTGGGTGCGTGGGCACAGTTGGGCAAGCAGGGGGGCGACAAACGGGGCACTTCACAAGTGTGGGCGCCAGGCAAGGAACGAATTCAACGGGAAGTTTTGCATCAATTGCGCATGCTTCCTTATTACTCGGTTTTCGACGACCTATCGTTCCGCGTAGAAGGTAATGCGGTCGTCTTGACCGGCCAGGTTGCCTGGCCTGCGTTAAGGTCGGATGCCGAGGGGGCAGTGAAACGGGTGGAAGGCGTGCAGCGGGTGATCAACCAAATTGAAGTGCTGCCGGTTTCGAATTTCGACGATCGTATTCGCCTGGCTGAGTATCGAGCCATCTATCGATATCCCGGGCTCGAACGGTACGCCTTCCAGTCCATGCCGTCGATTCACATCATCGTGAAAAACGGCAACGTCAAGCTCACCGGCGTGGTGGCCAATATGATGGACAAAAATCTTGCCGGGATCAGGGCCAACGGTGTTTTCGGAGTGTTTTCGGTCACGAATGATTTGAGAGTGGATAAAGAAGCTGGTTAAGACCGTTTTGAAGTTATGTCGCCGGGCAGGGGAGAGGATGGGAAGAGGCCTCCCTGCCCGGTTTTTCTTTTTTCCCCATCGAGGGCCAGACCTTATTTGTGGGTCATGGTAAAGACGCCGTCCCAAACGCCTTCGGGCGGCTGGCCAATGAGATGGTTGCAGCGATCGAGGAAAACACGGCTGGGTTTGTCCGTCGGATAGTCCTCGACAAGTTTCCCAAATATCTCCGTGGCCGCGTCCCACTGGCCACCGCGATAGCATTCGAGGCCTTGGTGAAAACGTTCAACTAAATCAATATATTTTTCCTTTTCATTATCCAAAGCAAGGAGCTCATAAATTCGTACCGGTCTCATTTTGCCTTGAACGCGGATGAGGTCAAGCTCCCTCACCACCAGGTTCTTACCCGCCGCTTGGCGGGTATACTCGCTGATAATCAGGCGGGTCCCGAATTCCTTATTGATGCCCTCCAGCCGCGACGCCAGATTGACGTTGTCTCCCATGATGGTGAAATTGAAGCGGTGGTTGGAGCCCATATTCCCGACCACCATGGGGCCCGTATTCAGCCCCACCCCGATGTTGATATGTGAACGGCCCTCGGCCACCCATCGCTCTTGCAGCCTTTTCAAGACCTGGAGCATCTCCAGCGCGGCGCGGCAAGCCCGCTCGGCGTGGTCGGGTTGGGGAAAAGGCGCACCCCAAAAAGCCATTATGGCATCCCCAATGTACTTGTCGAGCGTTCCCCAATTTCGAAAAATCACTTCGGTCATTTCGGACAGATATTCATTCAAAAGCTCCACCAGAGCGCCCGGCGACAATCCTTCGGAAATTGCGGTAAAGCCGCGGATGTCCGTGAACATCGCGGTGAGTACTTTTTCGTCGCCGCCCAGCCGCAGCAGATCGGGATCTTTGAGCAATCGATCCACAATGCCGGGCGCGACGTATTGGCTGAAAGCGGCGCGAACTTTTTTCTTTTCGCGCTCTTCAAAAAAGAAACGATAGCTCACAATGGCAACGTAATTAAGAGCCAGAGTGGAGGTAGGAAGGAAGGCGGCGATCCAAATCCGCCGCGAGGCGAAGAGATAGTAAGTCAGCCACAAAAAGAGGACAAGAATGGTTGCAATGACCGCGGTGGCGCGCGACGCGGGCAGGACGCTCAGCAGCACGCCTGCCACCAGGCTGAAGAGCAAAATGAAACCAATATCAATCAGGTTTTCGCGCAGTCCGCGATGGATAAATTGGCCGGTCAGCAAATTATCAATGAAATTGGCGTGCACCTCCACGCCGGGGAAATTGGTTGGCTCAAATGGGGTGGGCCTAAGGTCTCCAATGCCGGTGGCCGTCGCGCCGATGAGGACAATCTTGTTGGCAAAAGCCTTTTTCATGTCTTCGTCTTTGGGCAATTTGCCCGCAATGACATCGGACAGCGAATACCACGGATACGTCCTGGAGGGACCATGATAGTCGATCTGAACATACCCATCGGGGTCGGAGGGAATCGCCAGAGGTCCAAAGTCGATGCGTTCCAGGCCGGCCGGAGTGAGGATGGCTGCCACTTGATCGAGGGAACGATTGTTGTAGGCCAGGACGGTGGCCACGTCAAGCGACGGGTAATAATTATCCTGAAATCGGACCAGCATCGGTTCGCGCCGGACCACTCCGTCCGCATCAGGAATCACGTTGACAAATCCGAAATTTTTCGCATTCTCCGCCAGTTTGGGCAGATTGGGCTCCACGCCTGCCGCCTCGAAGTGCATCAACTTCCCATATTCGGGGTGAGCGACTTGCAGAGCCTGGAATGAGAGGTAATTTATAAATTCGTCTGTGCGAGCCTTATTCTGCGTTTTCAAATCTTTCTCATCAGTTTTGAACAGCAGAAAATACCCCAGGATGGTATTGTCGAAGCGGTGGATGGCTTCGGCGAATTGTTGATCGGTGTCAGCGCCGGCTTCGAGGGTCTTGAGTTGCGCGGCGAACCCGGGGTTCCATCCCGGGCCCTTACCGTACTCCTTTTGCAGATGTCGAAGGGTTTCTAAAGAGGAATTATCGTCGGGTTGTGGGAAAGTAACGTCAAATGCCACCACTTTTGCCCCTGCGTTTTTAAGCGCATCAAGGGCTTCCGCGAAATGACTCCGTGAGAACGGCCAGTGTCCGAGCACGTCCTGGCTTTTCTGGTCAATTGTCACTATGGCGATGGGGGCCGTGGGGGGGCGTTCACCCCGAAGCTGGAAGCGCATATCGAGGGTTTTGAGTTCGATCTCGTACAGGAAAATGAACAGAGGATTGGGGCGCGAGCCAAGATAGAGGAAGGCATACAAGACGAGGCTGACAATGCAGACCGCCGAACTGATCATCAATCCGGCGCGATGGCGCCCGGCAAATCGCCACAGCCATGACGAGGCTTGCGCGCCCCGAAGTATCATTGGTCACTCCGGGCAGGTAATTGTTTAGAGGCCGGCTTTCGCGGATTCTGCCCCATCGAAGTCAAGGATATCACAGACTTTGCTGAACTCGAATAAGGAGGGGAGAACAACCGAGAGGATGGCGCCTCGCTGCTCATCGGAAACTCGCCAGGGTGCACTTTGAAATCGATGGGACGCCCGGCGCAAAACCGGCACGCCCTGGGCATGCCATCCTGAGATTGCAGGTCAGAAAGGGGTGACACTACTTTCCATCAATGCGCGGTGTCCAAACCAAACCGCACAGCAGTTATTGTCAAGGGCCCGATGGTGAAACGCAACCGCAACCTTGCAGTATGCTATTCACCTGATTGGCTATTGTCGTTGCGATGTTGTTGGCCTGCTGTGCCGCGGTGACTGCCTGGGTGGCCGCAGTCTGCGCATTGTTGGCTGATATTGCGGCCTGTCCGGCAGCATTGGCCGCGTCCGAAAGGGTTGATTGGGCGGCTGATACATTGGCTTGAGCCTGGGTAACTCCGTGAATGGCAATACCGCCCACTACTGCAGAAATGGCGGACGCGCCCACCGCAAGACCACCGGTAATCCCGATTGATATCCCAGGCGCTGCTGACGCAGCGGCTCCGCCCCCCGTTCCCACTTGGGTGCCCGTGGTGGCTCCACCGCCTGTAGATCCGCCTTGGACGCCCGCGGTGGTTCCCATTGCCTGTCCTTCCTCAATATCCGTGTGTTGCAGTTGAGTTTGCACCTGGCCCGCGGGGGCAACTGTTGGGGCGCTGGGAGGTACTCCCAAACCGACGTGGGTGAACTGTCCGGTGTGCAAAACGACCGTTCCCAGGACGTTAGGATCTATGTTCTTTACGGTGACGTCTCCCGTGATGGACCAAACTCCGGTGTCTTGCGGGGTGGTCACATTGGCCACATATATTGTTCCCACGACTCCGATCACTGCGGTTGGGGTTCGCGTTTCAAATTTCCCCCCCTTGGTCAGTTTCACCACCTCGCCGCGCAGTGTCCCCAGCTTGAGCTCGACCTCGGTTTGCTGGGATTGCGCATCGTGCTGGACGATCCGCATCTGAGATCGCGCTCCGACATTCAGGAATGAGCCGCCTAAAAGCGCAATACGGACCCGTCCGTTTGCTTGCGTTGCCACGAGATCTTCCAAATATACTGCGTCCGACAAATTTAAAGGACTGACGTTTCCTGAACCCCCGCGCTGGTCTGTTGCGGAGGGAATTTCACCCGAAACTTTGCCGGCTAATTGTCCCGCCGCCTGTGGCATTCCATCCTCAAGGCGGACAGTTTTTCCCGGTGGGACAATCAGGGGGGCTCCGGCACCATGAATCTCCACATGCCCCCTATCCGCAATAACCACCGAAGATTTGTCCACTGAGGCTATTCTACAAATGCTGGGAAAGTCGCCGTCGTTCCGTACCACCACTGACGCTTTGCCGATATAAATCCGGGCAGGTTGTGAACTGCCGCTGCGGACCTGCAGTGCTCCCTTTCTCAGAGCCATGGCCGTGGCCTCGCCGGACCCAGTGAGAGCAAGTTCGCTGTTTTCCACCAGGATTGCCACGGTCCCGCGAAGATTCAAGAATACCCCGGAGGACGCGCCTGTCGAAACCACTTCGCCGCTAAAGACCGCCTGCTTGTCTAGTACGGGATGCTGGTCCACCAAGACGATCCCCTTCATGCCAGCAATGGAGCCAACCACTTGCGCGCGTTTTAGATTGCCAGCGCCAAGGCCGTCGAGAGTTAAGAGAAGTGGTAAGGCCACTATAGTGCCCAGCCATCGCGGCTTAAACATATTCTCCCTCCGTCCGTCGGACGACATTTGTTCTCCCTTGAAAATGGGGACGACTACGCTCAGGCAACCAGGGCCTGTGATTTCCTGGCTCGATAATTTCAAGCAGCACTTGCTCTGCCATAGGGAAATCCCGTAAGCAATTCCGTATCCCTTCGGGACCGCGCTGCACGGCTTAAAAGTACGCTTGTTGCAAACAATTCCTACGATTACGGGCCAAAAGTCAAGCAAACTCCACTCAGTGCACGGTGAGGGTGAGGGTGGAGTCATGAGTAATCTGCACGCTGCTCCCGGTGGCGGTGTAAGTGCCGGTCACGGTCAGGGTGTAGGTGCCGGACGGGGTGGCGTTGACGCTCGAGGCCACCGGCGCAACTGACCCGCCGCCGCACGCCGCCCACGTCAATACCATGGCCACCAGCAATCCGGCCGCCAGCGTCGCCGCTCGCCACCGAATCGCGCTCCAGCCCCGCGTTTTTCGTCCCGCCCGCGGCCAGGTTACCAGAGTCGCCATCAGGCCCAGCGCGGCCAGCAGCATCAGGCCCATCGGACTCCCGCCCGGCGGCAACATCTTCCATCGCTGCGGCAGCGTCAGCGAGCGCGCCGTGGTGGAGACTTTCACCGTCACGTTAGACACGCCCGACCCGTTCAGCGTCACAGCCGGCGGCGTCACCGAGCAGGTCGCGCCCGCCGGCGCGCCCTGGCAAGTGAAGGTCACTGTCCCTTGCAACCCGTTTTGTGGCGCCACCGCCAGCGCATAGCTGGCCGTCTCGCCCGCGTTAATGGTTCCGGTCGCTGCCGCCGAGGCCATCTGGAAGTCCATCAGGTCCACTGCCAGTCCGGTGTAAAGATGCTCCAGCGCGGCGTCAGCGTGGACTTCGAACTTCAAGTCGCTGGTCAGCGCCTGCAGATTGCTCACCGTCAAAGTGCTGGGCATGTCGGGTGAAGTGAGGGTGTCGGGGCTGAAGGCGCAGGTGGCCGGGCTCTGGTTCGAGCAAGACAAATGCACCGCACCGGCGGCGCTGCACGCCTGGTGGGCGATGATAAAGGTAGTCGTATTCAAGCCGCGCAGCACCGCCGCCGCCGCCGAGTTGGGCGCCAGGAAGCACGCCGCCAAACCGTCGGCGGAGAGCGCCACCGTGCTCGGACTGCCGGGTGCGTTGCTGGCGATGCTGAGCGTGCCGGCCTGGGCGGCGGCGACGACGGTGGGCACAAAAGTCACGCTCACCGTGCAACTCGCTCCTGGCGCCAGGGTGGCCGGACAGGTGTTGGTCTGGGTGTAGGGCCCGGCGACGATACTGATATTCGAAATGGTCAGAGGAACGGTGCCCGTATTGGTGGCCGTCACCACCCCCGGCGTACAAGTTTGGTTGATGTGCGTTCCCGGCAAAACCAGGCGGGTGGACGAGAGGGTTAATTGCGCCGCGGTTGTCCCGGTGCCGCTCAGGGTAATCGTCTGCGTGGTGGGGCTGGCATTGTCGGTGATGATAATCGAACCGGAGCGGGCCCCCAGCGCGGTCGGGGTGAAGGTGACGGAGAAATTGCAACTTCCGCTCACCGCCACCGAGCCCCCGCAAGTATTGGTGACGGCAAAATCGCCGCTGGGCACAATGCTGGTGATGGTCAGAGTTCCCGTACCGGAGTTGGTAAGCGTCACGGTCTGCACTGCGCTGGTCGTACCCACAACTTGGCCGGGGAAGGTCAGGCTGGTGGAGGAAAGCCCGGCTACCGGAATTGCAGGCGCGACGACGCTACTCACGGTGGCCGTGTTATTTGCCGGATTTGGATCGGCGGCGTCAGAAGTCACGCTGGCAGTGTTGGAGATCGTCCCCAGCGCAGTGGGGACAACAACCAGGGCAACTGTCGCTGCCGCAGCATTGGCCAGAGTACCCAAACTGCAGGTGACGGTGGCGGTTCCCGTACACGTCCCAGCCGAGGGTGTGGCTGAAACGAAGGTTAAACCGGCGGGAAGTGTGTCGTTTACCGTAACGTTCGCTGCGGGGTTGGGTCCGTTGTTGGTAGCAGTGAGGGTGTAAGTCAGATTGTTATTCACGGTCACGGGGTTTGGTGAGACGTTCAGCGCCAGACTCAAATCGGCATCGGTGGCGGCGGTAATTTCACCGTTGACGGTAATGCCAAAACCGCCTCCCACATCGGTCACGTGGAAACTCAGGAGCAGCGTGCCCGAGGCGATATCGAACTTGTAGACGTCGGCCGTGGAATAGTCGCCAGTCCAAAATGAGGTTCCGTCCGGGTCGAGGTTTAGGCCAAAAAGTTCGCCAGCCCCCGGCGCAACGTAGCTCTGGATAATGTTGCCGCTGGCGTCCAGCCGCTTAACGTCTGCACTGTCCGCGACGAGCAGGCCGCCGGAAGGCAGGAAGCGAAGGGCATAGGCGCTGCTGCCGGGCAAATTGGTGACAAAATCCGTCAACTGGGTTCCCGCGCAAATATCGAATCGTTTAATGCTGCTTCCTTCCGACGTGTAATAAAGAGTACACTGGTCAGAAGCAAGATCAAACCAGTCAATGCCGCGGTTTTGCGGCGCAGCCACATAATGCGCCAATGGGGTCCCAGTCGGATCGAATATTCTGATGGTATTATCCCCATCCACGCTTCCGGCGATCAAGTCCCCCGCACTGTTAAAGGCCACATCCTCCACGCCTCCGCCGTACCCGCTGCCAAAAAATCCCAGGGGGGCGCCGGTGTTGGAGAACTTACTGACATTATCGCCTCCGAAATCAGACACGTATAAGTTTCGGGCACTGTCAAATGCCATCCCGTAGGTATAACTGCCAGTCCCCGTATCCATAATTTGGATGAGGCTTCCGGTGGAAGTTTCGCGCAGCACCGTGCCGTTGCCCAAGGAAAAGAAAAGTTCACCCTTGGCAAAGGGGACGGGCCCGCCCGTACCGCTCAGCGCAAGTAATACTGGACTGAAGAGGGAATCGTTGAAGATGGAGACTTGCCCGGTCAAGGCGCCCAGATGGACCGGGTTGAAAGTAACATTGATGGTGCAACTGGCGCTTACCGCCAAAACGCTGCTGGCGGTGGTAGGGCAGTTGTCGGTTTCGGCGAAGTCGCCAGTGACGGATATCACGATGCTGCCCATGGGGCCTGTCCCGGTGTTGGTAAGAGTTACGGCCTGAGTGGCGCTAACCGTGCCCACATTTTGATTGGCAAAAGTCAGGCTGGTAGGGGACAGGGAACCCTTCGCCGCCGAGACTCCCAAGCCGGTCAGCGCAAAGGCCTGGGGACTTAGCGGAGCGAAGTCGGTTAAGGTGATGGCTCCGGTACGCGCCCCCAATCCCGTCGGGGTAAAAGTGACATTGATGTTACAACTGGCACTGACGGCGAGCGATCGCGGGCATCTATCGGTTTCAGCAAAATCGCCGGAGGCAACAATACTTGTGATCGAAAGTGGCAAAGCGCCGACATTGGTGAGAGTCATGGGCTGCGCCGCGCTCGTGGTGCCCAAAACTTGCGCGCTAAAAGCCAAGCTGGGAGGCGTCACACTTACGACAGCAGCCGCTCCCGTTCCGCTCATCGTAACGCTTTGGAAGCCACCGGCCGCATTGTCATAGATATCCAAGTTGCCGAAAATCGTCCCATTGCTGCTTGGGGAGAAGGTGACACTGATCGTACAGTTGGCGTTCGCGGCGAGGGTGGCTGGTGACACCGGACAGGTGTTGGTTTCGGCAAAATCGATTGCATAGGTGCTAAGAATACTGGAGATGATCAGCGGGGCATCCCCGATGTTGGTGAGCGTCACCGTTTGAGGGGCACTCGTCGTCCCGAAATTCTGGGTGGGAAACGTCAGGACCAAAGGCGAGAGATTGACCAGAGGAACTTTGATGTTGGCAATCCTGGCCACGAAGGCATCGCTGGCGCCACCTCCGAAAGCGGTTTGATATTCCGTACCGTTATGGGCAAGGTTGGTGGAAGCCGTTACGCCCGCCACGTAAGCGTTGCCGAATGAATCCAACGCGAGTCCAAACCCGCCATCGTCTGCGCTCCCACCCAAATCGGTTGAAAACATCAGAACCGAGCCCGTGGGATGGAGCTTGGTGACAAAAGCGTCTCCGCAAATATTGCCCGAGTTGCACGGGATCGTGCCTCCGGCGAAAAAGCCTTGCGTAGCATCCTGGGTCACGGGGAAATTATATGAATTGGTGATACCGGCAACGTGGGCGCTGCCATTCGAGTCCACTGCAATGCCCACGGCGATGTCATCGTTGGCTCCCCCCAAATACGTAGAGTAAATCAGCGATGCCGTTCCCGATTTTGTCGGATCGATCTTGGTTATAAATCCGTCGCCGCAGGCAAAACCTGAAGCGGAACAATCCGCGAGTGTAGTGCCGCCGAAGCTGGCTTGATAAGCCCCGACGGTAGTGGGAAAATCGCTCGATTGAGTTCCGCCTGCCACGTAGACCGCGCCCGCGGCATCAAGGGTGATTCCCAGTCCGGTATCTTCACCCTTTCCGCCCAGATATGTGGAGTAAACCAGTCCCGTGGCCGTGGAATTCAGCTCGGTGACGAACGCATCACCACAAACCGTGCTTTTGGTGCAGGAGGCTCCCCCCCCGCTATATGTGGTCTGATAAGCATTGACCGTGGGAAAATTTGGCGAGAGTGTTCTTCCCGTTACATAGGCGTTACCGGCTGCGTCAATGGCGATGCCGTTGGCCTCGTCTTCCACATTTCCGCCCAGGTAAGTGGAGTAAAGCAGGGAGGCGAAAGCCCCTGTGGGTGTGGTGTTGTTGGTGTTGAATTTGGCTACAAATGCGTTTCCACAATGGCCAATGTTGCAGCTGGGGTCGCCCAATGTAGTTTGGTAAGCACCGGCGGTGACGGGGAAATCCGTGGAATTGGTACGGCCCGCGATATAGGCGTTGCCATTTGCATCCACCGTGACACCCACGGCGTTGTCTTTTCCCGAGCCGCCCAGGTAAGTCGAGTAAAGGAGGGTGGAACCGTCAGGACTCAGACGGGTCAGGAATGCATCGCGCAGCCCGCCCAGGGCCGTTTGGCGGCCTCCGACGGTGGTGGGGAAATTGGTCGAACTGGTTTGGCCGGCAATGTAGGCATCGCCGGAAGCATCGACAGCGATCAGCCACGCGGTGTCGTCCTGATTGCCGCCGAGATAAGTCGAGTAAACCAGGGCGGTCCCATCCGGGCTTAATTTGGAGACGAAGGCATCGCCACAGTCAAAGTTGTCGATCGAGCAGGAAGAACCTGTTCCGCCGAGTGTTGTCTGGCTGGCGGTGGCAGAAACCGGGAAGTCAATGGATGTGGTTCCGCCCGAAACATAAGCGCTGCAGGTCGAGTCAACCGCAATCCCTATGGCAGCATCGGCGCCGCTGCCGCCGAGGTAAGAGGCATAGCTCAACTTGGGGTCGATGATCAGCGGCTGGGTGCGGTCATAGTCCGCCACTTCGAAGCTCACCCGATTGTTGGCGGTGAGGACGAATCGGCCGTCGAGGAATTTGTGATTGGTGATGGGGGATTTGTGATTGGCTGTCAGTTGTCCGTTGTCTTGACCTGTCAACTGCGAACTGTCAACCCCAAGCTGCTCCTGGTAAACCACCGGCTTCTTAAACCGCACCTCGCCGCCGCCCGTCCCGATTACCAAATCGCCATTCGAGGCGATCCGTAGGGGCGCTGCTTGCGGCGCCCTCTTGGGCAGGGCAGGCCCCGCCCCTGCGAGTTGGAGGGAAATTTGCGAAGGATCAGCCCCCGGCGCCACTTCAAAATCGTATTCCAGTTGACGTTGGTTGCCGTAGTAAACCAAGTCGATGCCCGGATAAACTTGCTCATAACGAACTTTGACAAAAGTAGGCGCGTGTTTCACCCACTTGGCAGGGTCATTGCCAATGAAGTAATTGCTCTTGCCGGGTAATTCGTCTTCGCCAGTCACTTTCGCGCCGGGATTAGCGTTCAGCAATTGCATTCTTAAAACAGAGTCCTTTGTCCCTTGTCCTTTGTCCTTTGTCTGTCCACTGTCATTCCCGCGCAAGCGGGAAACCACTCCTGACTTCTGACTCCTGACTCCTGGCTCCTGCAATTTAAGCACCGCCTCAGTCGGCGTCAGGAACAATCCGTAGCCGTTGCCCCGGGAAAGGAATTTGACTTGCGGATCGGTCTGGCCCAAGTTGGCCTCGAAGCTAAGCGGCAGGTTTCCATAATTCTGGGCGAACGCTGGTTGGAAAGTTGCGGGGCAAGCGGAGAGAGGAACGGCTACGCCGATTCCGGTCAGGGCGATGACCTGCGGACTTAAGGGCGCGCTGTCCGTAAAGGTTATTGACCCAGTCTGGGTTCCCAAGGTGGTCGGGGTGAAAGTGAGGGTGAGGTTGCAGGACATCGCCGGAGCCAAAGAACTCAGGCAATTATTGCTGGCGATGGCAAACGGACCGGAGGGCACGACGGAAGTGAGGAGGATCGTGGTGGCGCCGAAATTCGTCAATGTCTCGGTGCGCGGGCCGCTGGTGGTATTGACGGTTTGGTTGCCAAAATCCAGCGAGGTAACGGAAAGATTTGCTACGTTGACGCCGATTCCCGACAGACTTGCAACCTGCGGGCTGAAACTTGAGTCGTCTGTAACGGTAAGAGTTGCAGTCCTATTTCCGAGCGCTATGGGTGTAAAAGTGACGTTAATGCTGCAGCTTGCGGCTGGCGCCAGAGTCGCCGGCGATGCAGGGCAATTATTAGTCTGACTGAAATCAGCGGAATCATTCCCTCCCAAACCGATTCCCGAGATTGTAAGGGGGGATATCTGTGCATTGGTCAAAGTCAGTGTTTGGACTGCGCTGAGTGTTGATAGTACCTGGCTCCTAAAATTCAGGTTGGCCGGAGCAAGCGAAGGGGGTAGTGATAACAACGAAATTGAAACGTTATTGCTGCCACCAATCGCCGCCAAGTCTAGCCGGCCATCGCCGTTGAAGTCGCCTACCCCAAGGGAAAAGCCAGCCGAACCGGTCCCAGGAGGAGCTAACACTGTTTCGGGAAAGTTGCCTGTGCCGTCCCCCAACGCCACCATTAATTGGCTGCCATCGTCAAATGCCAGATCCAGCTTCCCGTCCCCGTTGAAATCCCCCACCGCGAC
Organism: Terriglobia bacterium; assembly: GCA_035946625.1. Classification (GTDB taxonomy): domain Bacteria; phylum Acidobacteriota; class Terriglobia; order UBA7540; family UBA7540; genus DASYXZ01. Next base: position 30,209 of record DASYZE010000003.1, read on the forward strand.
CGCCTCGGGGTAAGGGCCACTGGATGGGGGAGTCGCGGTGGCCGTGAAAGTACCATCCCCGTTCCCCAGGAGGATTGTCGCAGGAAAAGAACCTAAACTTTGGTTGGCAACTGCCAAGTCCAGTTTCCCATCTCCATTGAAGTCTCCAACCGCAACCGAGCGCGGTGATAAGCCCGTGGTTGGAGACGAGACCGTGGGCGTGAAGGTTCCGTCGCCGTTTCCGAGCAGAATCGTTAGGTCTTCGCTGACGTTATTCAAGACTGCCAGGTCTAATTTCCCATCCCTATTGAAATCCCCTGCCGCTATCGAGATGGGGTTACTGCCTGTTGCCGGAGAGGCGGCGGCCGTGAAAGTCCCGTCCCCGTTACCCAGGAGAATTGTTAGGGTGCCGCTGCCGATATTTGCCACGGCCAAGTCCAGCCTCCCGTCTCCGTTGAAATCCCCCGCAGTCACGAATCGAGGGCTGGTGCCCGTGGAGGGCGACGCGGCTGCCGTAAAGGTCCCGTCACCGTTGCCCAGCAAAATGGTCAGCGTGTTGCTACCGAAGTTTGCCACCGCCAAGTCCAGCTTGCCATCCCCGTTGAAATCCCCCACCGCCGCCTGAAACGGCGTGCTGCCCGTTGCTGGGGACGTAGCGGCCGCGGTGAACGTCCCATTCCCGTTTCCCAGGAGGATCGATATGGTATTTGAGCCACTATTTGGCACTGCTAAGTCGGGCTTCCCGTCCCCATTGAAGTCGCCCACTGCCACGGTCTCAGGCGAGGTCCCGACTGGAATCAGAGAGCCAGTAGCATTGACGAAAGTAAAGGAGGTCGCAGGGTTAGCAATCGTCAAAAAGACCACATTCGACCTCCCGCCGCCTAATGGAGGGTTGACCACGGTGACGGCAGCAGTACCGGCCGCAGCGACATTCGTCGGGGGAACCGTGGCCGTCAATTGTGAGTTGCTGACAAAGGTTGTGGTTAGCGCCACGCCGTTCCAGTCTACTGTCGCCCCGGAAACAAATCCGGTGCCATTCACTGTGAGCGTGAATCCCGCGGCACCCGGGGCCACAGCGTCAGGAACCAGCGGCTGGTTAACGAATGGTATGGGATTGAGAATAAGCGATTGGGCTGAAGCCGTCAGGGTGACAAGACCCAGGAATGCGCAAACCGCCAGGCCTTTCATTCCACGGAATAAACGCATGCTCGGAAAGGAATCGCTCCACGTCCCCACGATGACCTCCCAATGGCCTTATACGGATCAATTCAAAATTTGCCAAAGCTTTGCCCAACAATAAATACGATTTTAGGCTTAAAGTCAAGCAAACTTCCAAAATAGCTCGCGTTGTGCGACTGACCCGCCTCATGTAAACTGAGGCGGTGGGGAGGAGAAATGGGTCTGGATGGCCCGGGGATGAAGGGTTTATATCAGTGAGCACGAGTTCCACCATCCCGGTCGGAAAACATGAGGGCTGTAGCCGGCCTGTCTTTCTCCTGGTTTGTCTTCTGGCTCTGCTCATACTTTCCGGGCGTATTGCCAAGGGGCAACATTCGGGCGCTGCAAGGCAATCAACCAAGGAAGTTCTGCCCGATGCGGCCAAACAGCGCTTTAGCGAGGGTGAGAGACTATTGCGCCAGGGCGACCTGGATGCCGCCCGAGACTCGGTTTTGGAAGGGCTGAAGGCGGCTCCCCGAAGCGCCGAGGGCTATGACTTGCTTGGTATCATCTACAGTCAGCAGAAAGACTTCACCCCATCGCGGGCGGCTTTCGAGCACGCGCTTCGCCTTGAGCCTGGATCCAGCCTTATCCACTTCAATTTGGGCAATAGCTATTATGCTCAGCAAAAGCTTGACCTGGCCGCGCAGGAATTCCGGTCCTGCTTGCGCCTCGATCCCAAGTACCGCGACGCGAATTACAATCTGGGCCTGGTCTTGATGGCTCAGGGCCATCCCGACCAGGCCATTCCGGTCTTTCGCCGCATTCCGTCTCCTGACGCCAGTGTATCTCTGAACCTCCTCCAGGCTTATTTTCGTGCCGGCAAGGCAGCCCTGGGGTTCGAACTGGCCAGGACATTATCCGATCGGGCGGGGAACGACTCTCGCATTCATTTTTCACTGGGCGTCTTAATGGCCTCGGAAAAACAGTACCGTGTTGCGATTCGCGAATTCGAGTTGGCGGACTCCTTGCAGCCGCGCACCTTTGAAATTCTGCACGACTTGGGACAAGCTTACCTGCGGGATAATAATCCGGCGCGGGCAGAGGCTATACTCAACCGTGCTCTCCTCCTCCAGCCCGATTCGACGGGTACCATGTACCTCCTGGCGCAGTCCGATTTTGACCAACAAAAATACGTACCTGCCGCCGAGATTCTTGTCCGCGCCCATAAGCTTGCGCCCGAAAACACCGACATCATTTTCTTAATGGGCCGGGTCAGCATGATGCAGGACTATTTTGAGGACGCCATCCAAATCCTTGAGGTCGGAGCAAAGATCGCACCCGGGCGCGCCGACCTGCACGCGGCCCTGGGTGAATCCTATTTCACGACGGGCAAACTGGATCGTGCCCGGCAGGAATTCCAGACCCTGATCCAACTCGAGCCTTCGGCGCGCTCCTACCTTTTCATGGGATTGAGTTACCGGCACCAGGGGAAATATGACGAAGCTAAAAAGTATTTTAATGAAGGGCTGCAGAAAGACCCGCGAAACGCGCCCTGCCTTTATAATCTGGGTTTTATCGAGCACAAGCAGGGCAATTATCCGGAAGCCGAGAAATTTCTTGCGGCGGCGCTGAAAATAAATCCGAACTATGATGATGCCCTTTACGAAATGGCCGGCGTCAAGATGTCACAGAAGAAATACCTGGAGGCCATTCCGTTGCTGCGCCGCGCCGCGGCCAAGCTCCCCCGCCCGGCGGAAGCTTATTACAAACTTGCCACCGCCGAACGCAACCTTCATCAAGCGGACGCGGCGCAGCGCGACATGAAGATTTTCGAAACCTTGTCCAAGGACCCTGAGCCCGGACCTTATCCTTATCAGCACCTGTTCGATTCCGTCGGCCAGCGGGCCGACTTGTCTTCAAAGGTCAAGGCGCAGGCAGACCTGCAAGAGTTGCGCGGCGAAGTGGCCGCGCACCCTGATCGGCCCCGCGATCTTTACCTGCTGGCCGAGGCCTATTTGAAGCTCGGCCGAGCCGATGATGCCCTGAAGACGGTCGCGCAGCTTGACCAGGTGAGCGGCGGTGATGCCCGCACTGCCGTCGGGGTGGGCGTGCTGTTGGCGCGGTTCGGCAGGTATCCTGAAGCGATCAAGCACTTTCAGGTTGCGCTGGAAGCCGACCCGGCTTCCGATGACACCAAATACGATTTGGCCAATACGTATTTTCGAGCTCGCGCTTACCCTCAGGCTCTCCAAGTGATGCAACAAGTTGGCGAATCAGGTCAGGAAGATGACGCCTACCTGGGATTGTTGGGAGACATCTACGCCCATTTGGGGCGCACGGAGGATGCGCAGAGGATCATGGAAAAGGCGATCGGGAGGAATCCCGACAATGACCAATACAACCTTTTGTTGGCCATGATTCAAATGCAAGCCGGAGACGCCGCCGCGGCCGAAGCCACTCTGCACCATGGCCTGGCGCGAATTCCAGATTCAGGTCGGCTGAATTGGGGGATGGGAGTTCTTTCCGTCCTGCAGGGCAAAAACGATGCGGCGGCAAATTACTTCAGCCGTGCCGTGGATTTCCTGCCCGAATGGCAAACCGGATATTCAACTTTGGGCGTGTTCTATTTTGAAACGGGGCAGGTGGCGCAAGCCCGCGAAACCCTGGACCGCTACAGCGAGCTATTTCCCCACGGTGCCTTGAACGTCAATCAAATTCGCCAGGTTTTGGCCAATGTGCCCCAGACCGATTCGCCATCAGCGCCCTCCAGGATTTTATCTCCGCAGGGCCGACAACAGTTCCTGCAAACGGCCACGATGATGATTGATCAGAACCCCTGAGATTTAGACGCGGGGGAATGACTTCGTTGCCAATTGTCAAATGGGACCCAGGCTGGTGGTTTCCCCACCCGTCCACTTTTTAATGTCACGGCACGGTAGGCGGCTGAGGAACGTCCTGGACTCTGGTGACTCGAGCGGGGGCGCGATGCTCTGGCGCCCGGGCCGTGGATTTCCGGATCACCAGTTGCGTCTCCACCACGTACTCTGCTCCCAAGCGTTTTTTATTTTTCAGGATATTTTGCAAAGCTTGGAAAGCCAGCCGGCCCACCTGATCGCGGGAAAGGTTGACGGTGGTCAGCGGAGGGTAGGCGATTCGCGCGAATTCGATATCGTCAAAACCGATTACGGAGATGTCCTCCGGCACCCGCAGGCCCGCCTCATGTAACGCGCTCATCACTCCAATGGCGGTGAGGTCATTGCTGCAAAGCAGGGCGCTGGGCAAGGGTCCGTGCGCCAGAAGATTGCCGGCTGCGGCAATCCCACCATCCACTTTGTGGTTGCCCTCCAGCATCCGATGGGCGGGCAGCCCGCGCCTTGACAAGGCGTTCACAAACGCTTCACGGCGAATGACGGAGGAGCGCAGGGTTGGGGGCCCGGCAATAAAGCCGATGTCCGTATGACCGAGGTCCAGCAAATGTTCGATTGCCTGGTAAATGCCCACCGAATAATTTACCCGGACGTTGCTCTTATAATGTCCAACCCGCCCCAGGTCAAGAAAGACCACGGCCACCTGGTTTGCGGTGAGCTCTTCGGCGAGTTCGGTGGCGAGCTCCGAGGTCATGATGGCCACGCCACGCACTTTGTTTTCGATCATTTTATGGACCGCGCCCTTGATTCGTTTCGGATCATAATTGGTGTTGCACAACAGCAGGTCAAATCCGGCCTCCAGGGCCGCCGACTCAAAACTCTTGACTATTTCCGGGAAGAACGGATTTTCAATGTCGGAAACAATCAGGCCAAAAAAATCGCTGCGCCCGACGGCCAGTCGGCGTGCGTGAGCGTCCTTGTGATAATTGAGTTCGCGAATGACCTCAAGAACCCGCTGCCGCGTCTGCGGCGACACAAAACGGGTCTTGTTCATCACATGGGAGACGGTGGTCACCGAGACTCCGGCTCTCCGGGCAACATCCTTCATTTGAAGCGCCATGCGGGTTCGATCCTTTAAATAAACTTCGCACTCTGCTTTCGTTTACCAGGCTCACCCACAATACATTTTTCAAGAGGCATGCAAGCGGGCAGTTGAGGAATCACTCTTTGGGCACGGAAAACACATCCCGCCACAAATATTCCTGCCCCCAGTGACCCCACTTTCCTCTGCACCATAACGCGACTCGCCAAATTTTGCAAGACGTTTGCGCAATCGCTTGCGAAGGGCCTGATATTGCCCGGCAGGAATTCAGGACAACTACGGACAATAAAGGGCTTGGAACTACTATGATTCAAGGGCTCAAGTAATATAGATTTTTGTAAAAGGCAATATAGAATTTAGGGGAACGCAGGTGTCTTATGGTGGCTGGAGGTGAAACGCTATTTTTTTACGTTGGAAATGTGGGAGTTAACCGATTTGGTTTTCCGTGATGCTTTGGAACCGGAGTTGCACCGTGATTGTTTCATAGGGCGCTCGTTTCGTGACGTGGGGCCTTCAATATTTGAATGACCGCGCCGACGGGCGCCCCAGTACTCCGGGCATAAGAGCTGCAAGGGCTGGCCGAAGCGGGTCGGGAATATGGTCGGACTGGCCCGCAGCGTTTGGGAAGAGGGCGCAAAGGGTGGGCCGGGGAGTGACAGGAATTTGCTGGTGGGAAATAAATGTATTATTTTTCGCTTGACAAAGAACTATCCCTCGTGGACACTTGTCGCCAGTTCGCGCAACCGATTGCGCAAACGCATTGCGTCGGGTTTAGCGGGTGTCTCGCCGGGCTCCAAGGTGAGTCCGTTTTCCTGGTCACTGAGTACCAGAATTTCCGCGAATGAGGAGAGAAGATGACAATGCAGCGAAGGAAAGTTTCCCTCCGTTTGGTTGGATTGCTCGCGACGTCCCTGCTTTTGGTTCTGCTGGGTGCGCAGGGGCTTTTTGCCCAAATCGACACGGGCGCAATTCTTGGAACCGTCAAAGACCAGAGCGGCGCCGTGATTCCGGGCGTCAAGGTGAGTCTGACGAATGAGGGCACTAACCTTACCGTGTCCACCACTTCCGGGGCTGACGGGAGCTACATTTTTTCGCCGGTCAAAATCGGGACCTACTCGGTGAGCGCGGAAGCTCAGGGTTTCTCCAAAGTCGTTCAATCCCACCTCACAGTGAGTATTTCGCAGCAATTGGTGGTGGATGTGACGCTCAAGCCCGGGGTGGTTACCGAAACCGTTCAGGTCACCGCGGCCCCCCCGGCGCTTCAAACCCAGGACGCATCGGTCGGTCAGGTGGTGGGGTCGAGAGAAGTGAACGAGCTCCCGCTCAACGGACGCAATTTTACCTTCCTCGCCCAGACCGTGGCCGGAGTCAACACGCCTCAGTCCGACACGCGCGGTAATGCCGCCACCGGCGCCTTTTCGGCCAATGGCTTGCGCCCCGCTCAGAACAACTATCTGCTCGATGGCATTGATAATAATTCCGACAATGTGGACTTTCTGAACGGCACCAATTTCGTCGTTCTACCGCCTACCGACGCTCTTTCAGAGTTTAAGGTCCAAACAACCGATTTCAGCGCGCAGTACGGGCGGGCAGGCGGCGCCATTCTGAATGCCACCATGAAGTCAGGAACCAACAAGATCCACGGCGACCTCTGGGAATTTTTCCGCAATGACAAGTTGGACGCTGCCGACTTCTTTGAGGACTCCGGAGGCCTCAAGAAGGGCGAGTACCGGCAGAATCAGTTCGGTTTCACCGTGGGTGGGCCCGTGGTCATCCCGCACGTTTACGACGGGCACAACAAATTATTCTTTTTCGGTGACCTCGAAGTTTTGCGCAGGCGGCAGGGCAGCGTCTTTACAAACTCCGTTCCCACTAACTTGGAAAGGAGCAGCGGATTCACCAATTTGTCGGATGTAATTCTCGGCCAGACGGACTCGGCCTGCCTCAGCAGCGGGGCGTGCACGAGCACCGACAACCTGGGCCGGACGTTCCCCAACGGAACTGTTTTTGATCCCGCGACCATGCGCACCGCCACGGCGGGCATGGTTGACCCGGTGACGGGCCTTACCGCGACCAACAGCGGCTTTGTAAACGACCCGTTTTATACCGGCGGCGCCGTCGGCAATTTGACCAATTTCGTCAATCTCTGCGCCAGCGAATCCACCTGTCAGCTTAACCAGCTTCCCGCCAATCGGCTTGACCCGAACGCGATGAAACTTCTGCAGCTTTTTCCAGCCTCCACCTCGGCAGGCACTGTGAATAACCAGGCTTCGAACCCGATCCTCCAGGAGAACCGCACCGCTTGGGACGCGCGCATGGACTGGGATAAGAGCGAAAAGAACCAAGTGTTCGGGACGTTTAGTTACGTCAACGATCCGCAATTCATCCCTGCCCCCTTCACCGGGATTGCGGATGGTGGAGCCTTCCAGCAAGGCGACCAGGCTGCCATTTCCATCCTGGGAGCCCTCAGTTACACGCACCTCTTTTCGTCCAACGTGGTTAATGAGGCGCGGTTCGGCGAAGATCGTCTCCATACGTCTCGTTTCGGTCCTGTGGGGACGCAGATGGGCATTCCGGCGCAATATGGGATCCAAGGCATTGCCCAAGTCACGGAAAATGGCGGACTGCCCGCGATCGGCATCAGCGGCCTGAACACGCTCGGATCGAACGCCTTCCTGCCGTCGGACGAAATCACGCAGACCACCCAATTTACCGACAACTTGACCAAGATTTACGGCAAGCACAACTTCAAGATGGGCATGGAATTTCAGCATATCAAGTTTTCAACCCTCCAGCCGGCATGGTCGCACGGCCAGGTGAGTTTTGACGGGAACTACACGGGCGTCGGAATGGCCCAAATGCTCCTGACGCCGACGGCCACGACCGTTCCCAACGGGATCGATAACGTTGGCGGCGCTGACTCCGTGTTTGTATCTAACTTTTCACCCACCGATGACGGGCATAACTACTGGGCCGGCTATATCCAGGACGATTGGAAATTCAGCCCGAAGCTGACGGTGAATCTTGGCCTCCGATGGGAACACTTCGGTATGATTGAGGAGAACCACGGCCGCCAGGGTAACTTTGTTCCCGGAACGCCCTTCAGCACCGCGGAAATGTTGTATCCGGCCAATGGGAAGAATGAGCAAATCGCAATTAATCCGCAGTTTCCCGCCATCCTGGCTCAGGACGGAATCGCCCTCAAGTACATCAACAATCCGGCGCTGGCCAACTCTCAGAATACTAATTTTGGCCCGCGAATCGGACTTGCGTACCAGCTTACACCCAAGCTGGTTGTGCGCTCGGGCTTCGGGATGTTTTACAACGCATTTGAGAATGCCGGGTACGGCCCCAATATCGGCGAGAATTATCCCTTCCAGTTCACTCTGAGTTATTTTAACCCGGATGGCGGACACTCCATTTCACTCAAGAATCCTGGTGGCTCGACGTGTACTCCGGCCGCCACGCTGGAGGCCACGTTCTCATGCATATCGCTCGACCCTGCCCTGGTTAATCCGGAGGGGATAGGGCCCCAGGGGTTGCAGTACAACTTCAAGACGCCTTACACCCTGGGCTGGAACTTGTCCCTGCAATATGCGCTGTCGGCGAACACGACCCTCACCGTTGCATACGTGGGCGATGGGTCTCGTCACATGATCACGGGTGGCGCGTCGAATTCGCCGACCCAGATTGTGCTCAACCCGCTCCAGCCAATTTGCGGCCCTGGCGGAATTACTCCGTTCCCTGATCTCGCCTGCAATGACAGCATCCAATTTACTCAAGGGAACAGTAATTACAACGGTCTTCAGACAACGCTGGAGAAGCGCTACGCCAATGGCCTCAACTTTCTTGCCAACTACACGTGGTCGCACTGCCGCGGCGATGCCGGAGACGAGCTTAATGGAGGTATCGGCGAGGGTTCCCGTGCTCCAGGTCTCCCAGGCTTTGGAATCCAGGGCGACTATCAGAACTGCGACTACAACATTTTTAGTGTCTTCCACTATAGCGGGGGCTACCAGCTTCCATTCGGCAAAGGGAAACACTTCCTTGCCAACAGCAGTGGGGTTGCAAACCAGATCATTGGCGGATGGCAGACCGTTTGGAACCTGACAGCCGAAGGCGGGCAACCTTTGACCATCGGCTGTCCAAAAGGCACGCAGGGCGGCACAAACGGCAGCTTCGGATGCAATGCAATGATCATTCCGGGAGTGAGCAGATATGGATCGGGCGCGCCTGATAAATACTTGAATGCGCCTGGTTTCACTCAGCCCTGCCCGGCACCGGGCTATAGTCAGCCCTCGAGTTGCGCGAACGTAGGGACGGGCCTCGGATTGCTTGGCGGAGGACCAACTCAGGTGACGGGACCCGGCATTAGCCGCCTCGATTTCTCCATGTTCAAGGAATTCCAGATAGGCGACCGGTACCGGATGGAATTCCGAAGCGAATTCTTCAACATCCTGAACCACCCGACGTTTAACGCTCCGGGTTTCGGGGGCAACGGCGTGGTTTCTGTTCCAGGGTCAACCGACTTCACCAGTACTAACTTCGGCAAAATCGGCTCGACGCGCTTCCCCTTCCAGGATCCGCGCCAGATCCAGTTTGCCTTGAAGCTTTACTTCTAGTTGGAGTAGCAACCCTACACAGCCCTGGGCGCCTCGAAGTATTGGGGCGCCCTTTATTTTTTCGCGTCGTTGGGCCTGGGCCGACTCGCTACGATCAGCGCCTGAAAGTGGCATCTGGGGGCGGCCAATCCCGTCGTCTCTTTCGAGGTGCGGTGTTAAAATGGTTTACATGTCAGGGAAATACCTGCCGGTAATTGCCGTTTGGGGGAGCCTTTCATTTTGTGTCGCTCTTGCCCCGTGCGCGCAGTCAAATCATGGCAGGCAAGCTCTGGATAGCCAGTTTAATGCCGCCGTTTCACATTTCAAAGACGGGAAGTATCAGGATGCCGGCCGGGAATTGGAGAATCTCGAGAAGCGCGCGCCTTCAAACTTCGACATCCATGAACTCCTGGGGCTGGTATATGCGGCTGAATCCAGGTTCGAAGATGCGCATGCACAATTTGAGAGGGCTGTCCAGCTGAATCCTGCTTCGGGGCCGGCGCGAGCGAACCTGGCGGTGAACCTCTCAAAACTGGGTAAGGGTGACGAGGCCGAAATTGAGTTTAGGAAGGCCATTGCCATCGATCCTCACAATTACGATACCAACCACGATTTCGGCGAATATTACGTGGGGGCGGGGAAGCTGGAGGCCGCCCTGCCCTATCTTGAGGAGGCTCAAAAGTTAAATCCTTCTTCGTATGAGAATGGGTATGACCTCGCTCTGGCCTACGAATTAACGGACCAATTGGAAACAGGCCGGAAGCTGATCCAGCAACTGATCGAAAAAACGGACACATCCGAATTGCACAACTTGCTTGCCGGCGTGGATGAAAAGTCAGGCGATTATGTAACGGCCGCGAACGAATATGAACGCGCCGCCCACATGGATCCAACCGAGTCCAACTTTTTTGATTGGGGCTGTGAGCTGCTGGTTCATCAAACTTCCGACCCCGCCCGCGAAGTGTTCTGGGATGGCTTGCAGCGCTATCCCAACTCCTCGCGGCTTGCTATCGGATTGGGTCTCGCCCTTTATCTCAATGGCAGCTACGATGAGGCTGTGAAAGCCCTGATGCATGCCACTGATTTGAATCCTGCCGACGGCCGCGAGTACTACTTCCTGAGCATCGCTTACGACCGGTCTCCCGGCCAGGCCGATGAAGTGATCGCGCGTTTTCGACGCAATGCCGACCTTCATCCCGATAATGCCCAGGCCGCTTTTTATTACGGCATGAGCCTTTGGAAGGGGCGGCGGGGAGACACCTCTCCGGCGTACCTCGATCAAATTGAAAACCAATTAAAAAGAGCGGTCACCCTTGATCCTTCCTCCGCCGATGCCCATCTTCAACTCGCAAATCTCTATTCCCAGCGCGACAAATACGCTGAGGCGGTTCCCGAGTATAAGCAGGCGCTCGGATTGTCCCCTGGCCTTCCCGACGCCCACTTCAGGCTGGGGCAGGCCTATATTCATCTTGGGGAAAAGGATTTGGCACAGAAGGAGTTCGACCTCCATCAAAAACTGTACGCGCAGCACCTGGTGGAAATCGACAAGCAGCGATCGGAAATCAAGCAGTTTGTCTATTCGATGAAGGATCCTGTGGGCGGTCAATGATCTTCCTCACGGTTCGGGAATGGTACAGGTTGGCCATAATTAGCGGGGGTCCCGCGACGCCGGGACCGCCTTGCTCGATGGATTAGCGCGCGTTTGTGACATCCGAGTCGGGATGATAGAATTCCCTGAGTAGAGAAGAATATGGCCGCTCGGGAAGAAATCACCACGGAGGGCACTGAGATCACGGAGAGAGACCGGCTCGGTGGGCTCCGCGTCCTCTGTAGTGAGCGTTTATCCTGGGTTAGGGCCAAAGGCAGCGCCAGATTGAAATCTTATCTTTTGGTTGCCACCACCGGGATTTGCATGGCGCTGGTTGGCGTATCGCCAAACTCTCTTGCTCGGGGCGGGGCAGGAACAATCTCCGGCACCGTCAAAAGCCCGGCGGGAGTGGCCATCTCCGGGGCCAAGGTGACCATCGGCAACGGCCAAGTTTCCCGATTGACCTTCACAGCGCCGGATGGAACTTACTCTTTTTCCCAACTCGAGGCGGGAAATTATAAATTGACCGCTGAGAGTTCCGGCTTTGACCCAGACGTTCGCCAGATTGTCCTGGTGGATGGCGTGCGCCCGGACGCGGTGGATATGACCCTGGGGCTGAAGCACTCCGATCCTCTCGCCGCCGCGCCAGCCTACGACGACGAAACGCCGCTGAAGCCCAGCGCCGTGCATGGCGCCGTCGATGGCGGCGGTTATTCTTCGGGGGCGCAGGCAGGAAATTCCCGCACCATGAGGGAAAGCGTGGCCGGTTTAAAGAACCCGGCGGTGGGTAATTCCTCCGCCCAGCCCGCGGCGTTGACGCCCCTCGACGCGGCCCGGGAGGCGGACCTCAAGAAAGCGCTGGCCGCTTCACCCGGCGATTTTGAGTCGAATCACAATCTGGGTGAGTTTTATCTGCACGCCGGACGGCTGACCCAGGGCATCCCCTACCTGGAAAAGGCGGAACATATTGACTCTTCGCATTACGATAATGGATATGACCTGGCCTTGGCCTGCCTGGAGAGCGGTGATTTCGCCCGCGCCCGCAGCCAGCTCGGGCGGTTGATGGCGCGGCGGGACAATGCCGGGCTTCACGACTTGATGGGCGATGTGGAAGAACACGCGGGCGAATACCCGGCTGCGGCTGCCGAATACGAGCGCGCCGCACACATGGATCCGAGCGAAGGGAACATTTTTGATTGGGGCAGCGAATTACTTCTGCACCAGACCCTGGATCCTGCCATTGCCGTGTTTACCAGCGGTGTGGACCGTTATCCGCGCTCGGCGATGCTTCTTATTGGTCTGGGTGTGGCATTCTATTCGCGCGGCCGATATGATGACGCGGTCAAGGCGCTGTGCGCTGCTTCTGACATTTCACCCTCCGACCCACGCCCTTATTTTTTCCTGGATAAGATGTACAACGTTTCCACGTCGAACACCGAAGAAGTTACAACCCGGCTCGAACGCTTTGTGAAGCTCGACCCGGAAAACCCGCTCGCCCACTTTGATTACGCCATGAGTGTTTGGAAAGGCCAGCGCCGCCGGGGCGGCCCGGTCAACTTTAATCAAATCGAAACGCTATTGAATCGTGCCATCGCCGTTGACCGCAAATTTCCTGACGCCCATTTTGAGTTGGGGAACCTTTATTCCGAGCAGAAGAAATATCCCGCGGCCATCGGGGAATACCGACAAGCTTTGGCCGTTCAGCCGGAGATGGCGGACGCGCACTACCGATTGGCCCAGGCCTACATTCGAACTGGTGATCAAACCCTGGCCCAGCAGGAGTTTGAGATTCACGATCGCCTGCGCAAGCAGCAAGTGGCCGACACCGGGCACCCGCGTACAGAAATCAAAGACTTGGTTAATTCGGTTAAAGGTGAAAGCAAACAGTAGATAGGGATAGGCTCAACCCTGCAACCGGCGATCCTGCCTTAAACGATTTGGGCGAGCAAACCTTTCATATCCACCGGGCTGTCCGATTGCGTTCCGCGAGGGAGCGTCGGGCTGATGGCCAGCGCCTCGGAGTGATCTTCAAACCATACCAGGAAAGATGATTGGGCAGCGCCGCGCAGGCGTTGCTGGTTCAGCCAGGTGTAGAACGCTCCCATGTCGGCGTCAATCAGCGAGCCGGGCGGATCCAGCTCGATGTTCTGTTTTTTTCCGGAAAGCAGCTCATTCATCGGGCGCTGGCGCTGGCGCGGCGCGTAGCGCGTCAGCAGGGTGATGGGCTGGGCGCGCCGCAGGGCTTCGCGCGCCGTCCACTGCACAAAGGTGGTGCTGAAAATTTGCGTGCCCGAGCCTTCCGTCAGCACGCTGACCTGGAAATGATTCAACACCGCGCTTTCCGGAGCGTCGCTCAATCCCAGCTCATCCGGACGCAGCCTGGCCATCATCGTGCGCAGCGCTTCCGGCCCGCCAATGTCACTTTGGATTGCTCTTTCGATTTTATTTAACAAATTGGTGCGCACAGAATCGAGTGAATTGTAAGCGACGCACGTCAATTGTCCGATCCCCGTGTTTTCCTTTGTTCCCCCGTCAATGTACCAATGTCCAAATGGAACCGGGTGCGCTGCCGCCCGGGCGCCAAGCGCCTCCAGCAGCATCCCCAATCCGTTCTCAGGTTTCACCCGACTGAAATACACCCCGTAAGGGCGAAATTTGCGGAACAAGGGATACTTGTTTTCCGCCACCCCTTTTCCAATCACCGCCACCCCCAATCGCGGAACGGGCGGTGGTTCAGCCGGTGACGCCGAATCCACTTTCTGAATATAGCCTTCAGCCGCCTCACGGAAGCCGTCGATTTGGCGAGTGGCCCACAGGTGCGCGGTGAGCTGTTCTGAAAATTGGCCGGGCGAATCTACCCAGTCGAGGCGCTCGAGCTGGCTGGAGAGCTTTAAGCGTGCAAAGGGCGCCATCATCTGGTCGCGCTGGGCAGGGGCAAGCGCGCCCAGGTAAGCGAGCTGCCGGTCCATGTCGCTTCTTTCGGCCGGGAATTTCCAGTCATAAGAAATAATTTCACGCAGCAGCAGAGGCACAAAACTCAGGGGCAATTGTTGCAGAAGCTCGATTCGGTCGGTGGCCAGTTGTCGCGCCTGGGGAGGATAGCTCTTAAAATTTTCGATTTGAAGCTGGCTGGGCAACATGAGGATTACAACACCTCCGCCAGGGGCTTGCCTTGCGCCATGCGCGCTGAGAATCCAAGCAGGGAACCGAGAGTGGGCACCAGGTCGGTGGATTCCACCGGGCGCTCGATCACCACATTTTCCCGGATGCCCGGTCCCATCACCATCATCCACGTGGTGCGGGAAAGCGGGTCGCCGGTGCGGTGATGCTGAAATCCATTGCCGCCCGAGTCACCGTCCGAATCGCGCCCAAAATCGGGCAGGATGAAAAGAGTGGTCTTGCCCGCGTACTCCGGCTCGCTCTGGATCATTTTCCAAATCTCCGCGCACAATCGATCCGAGCGCTGGATGCCGTCCACATAAAGCGAGTACGATCCCGCGTGCGCGATATCCATATCGTGCAGGGTGATCCAAAGCAGGCTGGGCGCGAGTTGCCGCATAAGCTGGCGGGCAACATACACGGAAAGTTCATCCGGACTGGCCAGGCTGCGCGCGTGGGTGGCGAAGTCATCCACGGAAAGCTTGAGAATGGTGGCCAATTGAGTCAGTTCGATTTCGCTTCCGCTGAGGTTGGGCGTGTAATAAGGGGTTTCGTAATTGTCGGTCAGCAAGTGACTGTAATCAAGACCGTGGCCGGATGACAGCGCTGCCGCCAACAATCGTTTGGGAAGAATCACGCCCGCGCCCAGGCCCGGCCCGTACGCGCGGTCCCCGCTCTCGCCGATACGGTTGAAGCCGTTGCTGGGCGCCACCACCCACGCGTCGGTGGAGGGGCGCTTCAAGTCCTTGCGGAAATATTCAAATACGGTGGGATTTTCCGGAGGCACGGCGGCAAAATTATTGAATCTTTCGTAGACGCCGGTGGCCAGGCTGGCCGTGGCTACATAGTGACCCAGGATGCCGCGATTCACCACTTGGGTAAAAAACGTCGCGCGGGGAATCAGTTCGGCCAGCAGGTGCGGGATATTTTCCTGCCCGTCGGGCATGAACGTTTCTTCGTCGCGCGCGCCTCCTCCAAATGTGACCACCACGGCCTTGCGTCCGCGCTTTTGCGCCACGCCACGCAGCGGTGCGAAGCCCATCATGGCCCCGGCGGCAGTCGAGCCGGTGGCGGCGCGCAAAAACTCGCGACGGCTCCACGATATCGCCCGGCTGATTTCGCGCGGGCGGTGAGGGTTTTCGTCAGTGTGGAAATATCGAGGAATGTTTTCACCCCTCTGTGTCAGTGGCTCCAAGCTTTTTCGCGGCGCTCAACCACGCCCTGAATAGAGTGCTTCCCAAATGCAGCCGCCGGACCATATCCCAGGAATGCGCGCCCCTGATCAATGCCTATTTTACCACCCGCGCCCCAGGAGGTCGAGGGTTCTGCCGTTTCGGTGGCAACGCATTTTGACGTAGCGCCGCCCTTCAGGGTGGCACATGCCGGGCTTAAGCCCGGCTCTACTAAATCAAAGGTCGTCACCATCGCCGCTTCGCGCATGATGCGGCTTGGCACAGGCCACTCGTCCCGACTGTCAAGTTCTGAGATGCTCGGCGAGGCGGCCAAAGGGGGTAAGAAAAATAATTTAGCCCTCGCCCCCGTGGGGGGAAAGGGTGTCCCGATCCAGTCGGGACGGGTAAGGGGGCTTTGCTACGGCTCAATCCAGGCGCCAATTCTTTCCAGCGTCCCGGACTCCTTCCTCTCGCGCCGCCACTTCCCATGGCGCGCTGATATTATCCAAATCGCGCCCAATGGCGATATGCTTCAATTCATTCGGACCCTGTGGGTCGCGGGTTGGGCAACGGCAGCTCCAAGATCGGTAGCTTCTGTTTCAACCCGCTACGCTCGCAGATCGCCACAATCCGATCTTCGCTCGTGATGTGAACCCCTATCACCGTCACCGCAACCCCGAGAACCTCCGTCTCAAAGGGAAGGTTGAGATTCTCCTCGATCATGGTGTAAAGCCCCGTGGCCTGCTCCGACTCGTTATAACAATCGACAGTCGCTTCTTCCACCAGCCGGTCCAGTTTGGATCTGCTTAATTTCGGCTGGGTAGGCCCCTTCTTTGCAGATGCCTGGCGCCGACAACGAAGAAAAGGCCTGTGCTTGATGTGCTGTTTCAGCATGGAATGTCAGTTAGACGTTTCTCGACTAGCGAAAAATATTTGGGTCTAGGCTGGCAAGGATGACTCCAGTACGCCTCCGGTAGAGGAAATGTCAGCTAGAGCTTTCTCGACTGGTGAAAAATATTTGGCATCGTCCTTCTTGCAGCCGCAGACAACTTACCTTCGCTCCCTCCCGTTAACATCAAATGCTGTGGCGCAAAGCAGATGAGTTACTCGTAACGCAGCGCCACCATAGGATCGACCTTGGTGGCTCGGCGCGCGGGAATGTAGCAGGCGAGCAGCGCCACAGCGACGGCGATGATGATAGCGACCGCGTAACTGAACGGATCTGTTAGCGAAACGCCGTAAATGAGTTGGGACATTAGTCGGGACGCGGCCAAAGCCCCCGCCAGGCCCACAACAGCCCCCGCTCCACTCAAACGCACGCCCTGCGTGAAGACGAGCCTGAGAATATCATTCCGTCTAGCGCCAAGCGCCAAGCGCACGCCGATTTCATGCGTGCGGCGACTAACAAGATAAGCTACTGTAGCGAACAGACCCACTGCTGCCAGAAACATTCCAAGGATACTCAGACCTGTAAGTAATTGCGCCATTGAGCGTTCCGGCGCAAGGATCTCCTGCGTGTATTCTCTGAACGTCACCGCATTGACGATGGGAAGATGTGGATCGACAGCCGCCGCTGCTTTCAGGATACCAGGGAGGTAGGACCGGGGATCACCGACTGTTTCAACAAACAGCACGCATTCGAACGAGAATTCTTGGGTGAACGGAAGGAAAAGATAAGGTTCGGTTGTCTCATGAAGGTTGCGGTACTTCCCGCTCTCCACGACTCCCACAATCTGGTAACGTTTCATCTCGATTCGGATAGATCTTCCCACGGGATTTTGACCAGGCCAGAATCTTCGCGCCATATCGCCATTGATGATGACGACCGGAGCTGTGGATGGCAAATCGAACTCGTTGAAATCCCGTCCCTTCTCAATGCGGTCGCCTATTGTGGCAAAGAAGTTCGGGGCGATAATATTGTAGCGAATGTTGAAATGGTCAGTTCCGGGAGGCGGCAGCACTCCGGGAATGACCATCGCCTGTGTTTCCCCACTTTCGGCTTCTGTCAACGGAGGCCGCCGGGCATAGCTGACGCGCACTGCCCCCGGAATGGATTCCACGCGAGCCGCCAATGCACGATAAAGAGCGCCAGCTTGGGCTTGGTCATAACCGTACAGCATGGGCGGCGCCACGGAGAGCATCGCCACATTCTTCTTCGAGTCAAATCCGGGGTAGATGGCTTGGCTGTACAGCAAGCTGCGCAGCAACAGAGCCGAACCTGCCAGAAGGACCACCGATAGCGCGATTTCACCGCACACGAGCAAACTGCGCAGTGGCAGCCGCACCGTCATGGGTTTTCGGATCTCACCTTTGAGAGCAGCAGTCAAGTCGCCCTTCACGGCACGAAGCGCCGGCGCGAGTCCGAAGATCAGAGTCGAGAAGAGTGAAATAGCCGTGGTGAACAGGAGCACCCGGCTATCAAGCCTGAGATTCATATCCGAAAGGGCGGGTAAGAGTGTGGGCCCCAGCCTTATAAGCCACGTTGCCAGCAAGACCCCTAGGGCCCCTCCCGCTACGGACAAGAGAAGCCCTTCGGTCAGAAGCTGGTTCATCAGGCGTCGCCGTCCCGCGCCCAACGCCCGGCGCATCGCGATCTCGCGCTGCCGCCGCTCCATTCGTGCCAACAGCAGAATGGCGACATTGGCACAGGAAATCAGCAGAACAAGACCCGCCATGGCCATCAAGTAGATTCCCGTCTCCATTCCTTGGTGCGCCCGCTCGGAGGTAGGTCGAACCAGGAATGTGATGCCCTGGTTTGTGGCAGGAGAAGCTAGCGCCAGCCGTTTGGCGAGGACGTCAAGCTGCATGCGTACTTCACTGAGTTGGGCGCCCGGGCGTAGGTACCCGGCCAGCCGAAACCAGCGGTTGTCGCGGGCAGCATCCCACCGATCCTCACCCGGAACCATCGTTTCCCACCCCTCCTTGGTGAGCCAGATGTCGGGAGGCCCTACCGACCGCAGCCCGCAAAAGGCCTGGGGAGCTATCCCGATCACCGTGAATTCTTTTCCGTCGAGGATGATCGCCTTGCCGGGCAGTGAGGGGTCGCCGCCGAAGTAGTGTTGCCAAAAATTGTAGCCTACCATCACGGATTGGCCTTCGGCCGAAGCCTCCTCTGGCTGCGGTAAGAAAATGCGCCCCCGCAGAGCCCTTACGCCCAGCGCCGCGAAGTAGTTGTGCGAGATCACTTCGACGGACAGCTCCTGGCCCAAACGCTGACCGTCGCTGCTCACGAAAGCTCCCCGCTCGCCATAAGCTACAACGTCGGAGAATGCGCTGACTTGCTGGCGCATGTCGAGGTAATCAAGATAAGACGAAAGGGAAGAATCAGGCTCTTTGACCCGCTCCGTTGTAACCATGGCCAAGCGCGCGGGATCTTTCACCGGCCAAGGCCGCAGAAGCTCGCTATCCACGATGCTGAAAATCGCGGAGTTAGCGCCGATGCCTAGAGCCAGAGAGAGGGCGGCCACTACTGTAAAGGCCCGAGTCCTCCTGAGAGACCGCAGGCCGTAGCGAATGTCCTGCGAAAATGTTTCCAGCATCGATTCCCAACCTGCGCTGCGAATCTCTTCTTTCACCGCGTCCACGCTGCCCATTTCCACCCGCGCCACGCGCAGAGCTTCTTCTCGGCTCATCCCGGAGCGAATCTTGTCTTTCACCGCGGCATCCAGATAGCCATGAAGCTCCTCATCCATCTCGCGTTCGACTTGGTCCCTTTGGAATAAGGCCCGGAGCCCGGCCCAGAGATTTCGTAGCGGAGACATGACGAACCTCCTACGATACTTCCATAATTCTTGCAATGGCCGCGATCTGTTTTCCCCATGCGTCGGTTTCGGTCTTCAATTGCCTGCGCCCACGCTCGGTGAGGCTGTAATACTTAGCGCGCCGATTGTTCTCCGTCGGGCGCCATTCCGGCCTTATCCATCCCGCGCGCTCAAGGCGAAGGAAGGCGGGAAACAACGAGCCCGGATTAATGCGAAACACGCCCTTGCTGATCTGCTCGATCCGAAGTGCGATGCCGTAACCGTGCATCGGCTCCAGAGCTAAGGTTCTCAGGATGAGCATGTCCAACGTGCCTTAGACAAGGTCCGTAGAGCTATCAGCCATTAGTCTCTCCTATAGATTGCCGAGATTAGAATACGCCGTCCCTCTAGATTGTCAAGGGGAATGTCAGCCAGACTTTTCTCGACTGGTGAAAAATATTTGGTACACCTCGTGCCTAGCTCTCTGAACACTTGAGCTTGGCGGTTCTTTGTGTACCTTTTCTTTTCCCCATCCAAGTCGCCTTTTGTGCTCGCGTGATTGACCCTTCTCTACCCAACAAAGGATTATAACTTGAATCCGGCGCGCCATAACGGCCCGGAGCGGGGTCGCGCTGATCCGGCAGCGGCGGGCTTGCGCGGTTCAAACTCCCACCTTCGTATTTTGATTACCGCCTCCTGATCGCACGAAGAACCCGATGAAGCCACGGCCGCCGACCGACGGGCGCACTTGAATGCCGAGGCGTCCCATTGGCACTTGTGGCGGGTGACTTCGGACATTGTCGATCGAGCCAGGCGTCCGTTTCCCGCCGAACCCGTCCGCGCTCTTGAGGCGATTCACCTGGCGTCGGCGCTGGCGGTACGTTCGGTTGTGCACGGGGTGGAGCTCCTGAGTCTTGATGATCGCATTCGCCGCGCCGGAGCGCAGCTCGGATTCCGACTTCAACCAAACTGAGCTCTTTGCAGGGCGACGACCACTCGCGTCGGGCGTCGAACCGGATCGGATTCCAAATGATACCGCCGCCATTCAGCCGCGCCGCTTGACTTCCACCTTGCCGTGCGCTAATCTGTTATTTCCTTGATGATTACATCTTCGCCGTTCATGGCCGTCGCGCTTTCTCCGTTTGACTTCCCGACAGGTGCGTGTTAATTCCGTGATCGAAGCACTGAACCGAGGTTTTCGGTCCTCATGAAGACCAGTGTGAAAATCGGGAAGGGCGTCAAGGAGCTGTTCGGCACGTTCGATGAGAACTTGAAGCTGCTTGAAAGTTGCCTGAAGGTTTCCACCCATCTCCGCGACGAAACGCTGGACATTGAAGGCGCGGAAGGCAACGTGAATCGCGCCCAGCGGGTGGTGCAGGACTATACCGAACTCACGGAGAACGGAACCCACTTTGATCCGGCCGAGGTGCAGGCCTTTCTGCGCATATTATGCGAGGACCCGGGCTCAACCCTCAAGAGCCTGGTGGAGGCGGGGCGGCCACGAACTTTTGGTAAAAAGACGATCTCACCCAAGAGCCTCAACCAGCGCCGGTATGTGGATGCCATTGAAACGCACGACATGGTTTTTGGCATCGGACCCTCGGGAACGGGGAAGACATATCTCGCCGTGGCCATGGCCGTGGATGCGCTTCTTACCAAGGAAGTGAGCCGGATTATTCTGGCGCGGCCGGCGGTGGAGGCGGGCGAGCGCCTGGGATTCCTGCCCGGAACCCTTCAGGATAAAATCAACCCCTATCTGCGGCCGCTCTACGACGCGCTTTACGACGTGCTGGACCCCGATCGCGTGGAGCGTTACGTGGAGAAGTCGATTATTGAAATCGCGCCCATCGCCTTCATGCGCGGGCGGACGCTGAATGACGCTTTCGTGATTCTCGACGAAGCGCAAAACACCACCAGCGAGCAGATGAAAATGTTCCTTACCCGGCTGGGATTCAATTCCAAAGCCGTGGTGACCGGCGACGTCACTCAGGTTGATTTGCCGAGCGGGCGGCGCTCCGGCTTGATTGAAGCCATTGAGGTGGTGCAGCGCGTGGCGGGCATCAGCTTTATTTATTTTACCGAGCGCGATGTGGTCCGCCACAGCCTGGTGCAACGGATTATCCGCGCTTACGAAGAGTTCGACCAGTTACGCTCGCCGGAGGGTAGGCAGGAACGCACCACGACCAACCCGGATGCTTGAGTTCGTGTCCAGGCGCTGAAATGGGGATGCGATCGTTGCGCGCCCGGAAGCTTATTTCTTACCGTGGAGCCAATGATCGTAAACAGGCAGAATCAGATTCGCCTTGACCTTGGTGCAACCAGGAAATTTGTGGGGCAATTGCGAAAGCGCTTGCTACTCGGGCGGGGCGATTTTAATGTTTGCCTTGTAGAAGACAGGGTCATTGCTGCGCTGAACGCTACCTATCGAGGAAATGCGCACCCGACGGATGTCCTTTCTTTCCCTTGGACGGCGGGGAATGGAAAAAAACGGAGAACTTTAAAAAATACTTTTCTAAGCAGCGCGTTACGGGCGAAGGACACGCGGAGAAAAACGGGCCGCTTTTCGTGCGAAATTGAAAGGCGCGAATTTTCAAACTTCCTGGGCGACATAGTGATCTCGGTGGAAACGGCGCGACGAAATGCGCGGATGGAGGGTCACTCTGTTGCGCGCGAAATCCGCTGGCTGATTCTTCACGGCGCTCTGCACCTGCTTGGATACGATCATGAAAGCGACGGCGGTGTTATGACGGAGCTTGAACATAAATTGCGGGCGCGGATGAAGATGTAACCCGGGAGCATGTAAGGGAGTCGGATTGTGGATTGGGTCGCAAGTCCGGAACGGCCTCAAATTGGAAACCGTCTTGTGGGATCGCGATTCAAGTTGAGGAAGCGCGACTCTGGACCGACAAACCAAAATCCCAATTACCCATGACGATCGTGGTAACCATCCTTTGGGTTTGTCTGCTGGCCGCGTTGGTGGGCGCGGGCGCGGTGGCATCTTACTTGCGTCTTCTGATGCGCCGCCTGAGCCCTGTCGCCGGCCGCAAGCTTTTTCAGGTGAGCGCAGGTCGTAAGGTCCAGGCGGACCGGGAGCGGGTGGGCATTTCAATTTCCGCTTTGCACGGCGCCGCGATGGCCCTATTTGCCGTGGGTCTGACGGGCTTTTTAGTCGTGCGGGGGCCGGACCACCTGGTGGGAGACTTGGGTATTTCTTTGTTGATTGTACTGGGGGTGATTGCGATTTTTGATCAACTGATTCCGTTCAGTTTGGTGGCCCGCCATGACGATCCGGAAGTGATCTTGAAGCGCTGGATGCCCTTCCTGCGCCAAGCTATCTTTATGGCTCTGCCCCTGACTTTTCCGGTTTTAGTTTCCACCTCCATCGGCCGCCTGCTGGAGTCGCCCGATCAAAAACCGGAGCCGCCCAACCCCCAGGATGAGCTGCAGGAGCTGATCGAAGCGGGTGAACAAGAGGGTCTGATCGGCAAGGGAGAGGGCGCGATGCTCCAGTCAGTGGTGGAGTTCACTGATAAAGTGGTGCGCGGTGTCATGACGCCCCGACCTGAAATTGCTGCTCTTGAAATCAATTCTTCGGTGGACGATTTGCGCGCGCTCTTCCGTCTAAAAAGACAGACTCGTTATCCGGTCTATTCAGGGCAGCTCGACCATATTGAAGGCATGGTGAGCATGCAAAGTTTGATGGAGATGCCGCCTGAGGAACAATCTAAAACCACCCTTCGCTCCCTGATTCGGCCCGTGCCTTTTGTTCCGGAGACCAAGCCGATCCACGAACTGCTGAAAGAATTGCAGCAATCTACCACTCAACTGGCCATGGTCATCGATGAATATGGCAGCGTCTCCGGGCTCGTGACCATCGAAGACTTGCTGGAAGAAATTGTGGGTGATATCCGCGACGAAGTGGACCCGCACGCACACGATATCGTCAAGGAACCAGCGGGAACCTATTTGATTGCCGGGCATACCGAGTTGGCCCAGGTGGCGGATCAATTTCGCATTGAGTTTGACGCCCAGGACTACTCCACCGTGGCTGGATTGATGCTGGCGCAGCTGGGTCACGTTCCCTCACCGGGCGAAAGAGTGGAGATGGGCGGCGCCACTTTTGAAGTCCTGGATGCGGACCAGCGCACGGTTCTCAAGGTCCGTCTGAAAATTCCGGCGCCGTCGCCGGCCAAATCTCCAACCCATGCCCAACCCGGAAATCCATAAATTCGGTTACGTTGCCATCGTGGGGAGGCCCAACGCCGGCAAGAGCACGCTCATCAATGCCCTGGTGGGGGCCAAAGTCTCCATCGTCACCGCGGTACCGCAAACCACGCGCAACCGCATCCTGGGCATTGTGAATCGGCCCGGCGCGCAAATTGTTTTCATGGACACGCCCGGCATCCATAAGCCACTTTCCCGCCTTAACAACCAGATGATGCGCTATGTTCGCGCCGCCCTCGCAGATCGTGATCTGGCGGTGTTGATTGTGGATGCTGCTTCGAAATTCGGGAAGGGCGATGAGTTCACTCTGCAACTACTGAAGGAATATTCGCCCAAGACCATTCTTCTGTTAAACAAAATTGATCGAATGGCCAAGCCGCGCCTTCTGCCGCTGATTGACCGCTATTCGAAGCTCCACGAATTCGAAGAAATCTTTCCCATTTCGGCGCGCAGTGGCGATGGTTTGGAGGAGTTACTGCATGCCGTCATCGCGCGTCTTCCCGAGGGGCCCGCCCTGTATCCCGAGGAAATGTACACGGACCAGCCGGAGCGTTTTCTGGCGGCGGAAATCATACGGGAAAAAGTGATTCAGCAAACGCAGCAGGAAATGCCTTATGTAACCGCGGTGCTGATCGACGAGTTTCACGCATCGGAAGCACTGACTCGAATTCATTCGACCATCGTGGTGGAAAGGGAATCGCAGAAGCCTATAGTGATTGGGGCTGGCGGACATCGCATTAAAGAAATTGGGACGGTGGCGCGACAAGAGCTCGAGAAGTTATTTCCGCCCAAGGTTTTCCTGGAGCTGTTCGTGAAAGTGCAACCCAACTGGCGTGACAATCAAGGGATGGTGGCCGAGCTTGACTATCGAGGCGAAGAGTAGGGAAGTGACGGCGTGGGGCAAAAAGGGGCGAAAAAGATACTCAAGCAGTTTTTTGCTGATTTTTATTGGCGGTAAATTACTATAAATAGTGGAGATGGAAAATTGTGTTATCCATGTTACTCTTGTTACTCTTGTGACAATTTTCCCGCCGAAACGGATAATATAACTATTAGATTAATACTGTTACAATAATCATCTGGACCGCGCCGCCCGCGGGCGGCGTGACGGATGAAAAGGATTACTTGCGGATAGCCGACCAGGAGTCAGCTCACTTTTTTCGAGAAAATCCGCAAAACGATTACTGCAATCTCTCGTACTCTGCCTGGGCTTGCGTCAGGACAGGAATGTCAGGGTCGGCGTCTTTCCAGTGGGCGAGGAGATCCTTGTAGACCGCGGCTGATTTTGCGCGATCTCCGGAAGCGGCCAACGCTCTAGCCAGTTGGAGGCGCGCCATTGGTCCGATGGGATCGTTCAACACGAGCCCGGGATGATCGAGAATTTTTTGAAACTCAACCGCAGCCTCGCCGGGTCGGTCTAACCGAGAATAAACCAGACCACGCACGTAGACCGGATAGAGAGTTCCAAAGAATGAACCCCCGGTAAAGTATGCGGTGCCCGGAACGGCCAGGTCGTACGGCGCAGCGACCTGCGTCATTTCGAGCGCCTTCGCTGGGTCACCCTGGTTCAGAGCGTCGAGCGCTCGCAGCGTAGGAAGGTAACTGAACTGGACGGATGTATCCTTGGGGTACCGCGCTTCGAGTTCCGCCGCGATGGTATGGGCTTGCGCGGAATCGCCCAGAAGCGCAAGCGCAAAAGCAGGTCCATAGTCGGCATCCCGGCTGCGGAAAAGCGACAACGTCGCTGCCGCGCTTCTTCGCGCCTCCCCGCCAATCCCGAATAGCGCGCTCCATACCGCGTGAGCGCCATCAAACGCAGCGACCCGTCCCACCAACCCTCCCTGGCGAGCCAGGCTTACCGCGCGCGCCGAGAGGCGGTCTGCTTCTTTGAGGCGCCCGCGATGTGCCAACGTCAACGCTTCCTGGTGCTCGAACCATCCTTGAGCGTGCAACTTTGCCCGTCGCTGAGTCGCCTCGCGTTCCATTCCCGCCTGGTCATTCCTGAGAAAAGCGATGAAATACCGGACCAGCGAGAACTGAACCACCTCGATCCCGCGTTGCAAAGCTTTACGAAGCAGGGCCTCGGCTTCGGCCAAGCGATTCTCGTAAAGATAGGCGAAGGCGACATTTTCGTAGCCGATGGCAAAGTCCGGGTCGAGTTCGATCGCCTTCAGCCCCTCTTGCGCGGCTCTCTCGTATTGACCCGTACCCGGCGAGGTGAAGCCAGACAAAAAACCGTGGGGCAGAAATGCCGCGGGGTGTCTTTGAATCCAAGCCTCCAAAGTCTGCCGCGCCAGTTCGAGGTTTCTGGTTACCTCCCTGTGGTATACGAAAGTGATGAGGAAGGTCTCCTGATCGCTGACACGATCGCGCAGCTCGTAGGCCTTGGCCACATTCTCCGCTGCAAGTTCGGTCTCCCCCAGGTCGGACTGGATCCGGCCCAGGTAAGCGTAAGCGATCGCAAATTTCGGGTCGATCTCGGTGGCTCTCGTCAGCAATGAGACGATTTCCGCGGCTTGTGCTTTAGCCTGGAAGGACTGCATGGCCGCGTTGTAATACCTCCAGGCCTCCAGCGAGGACGTCGTTGCCTCGGTCGTGAGACTGGGCGCGTTTTCCGCGCGTGGAAGCGATCTGCCGATGCGGGCCCCCAAACGTTTTGCCATTTGGGCCAGCGCGTCCGAGACTTCTTCCCTCTTTGTTGCTGGCTTCTGCTCTTGATCCAGAATGTCGCCGGTTCGGCAATTTCTTGCGCACACGCTCAACATGTACTTGCTTCCGAGGTTGGTGATCGAGCCTTCCACCACCGCGGCGCTTTTTGTCCGCTCGCAGACTTCGGCGGCCACGTCGGGCGTGAGCTTCGCATGGGCGGGCCGGCCCATCAGGCCCAGCGTCTGGCTTACCCGTGAGTCGGGAATCAGAGAAAG
Organism: Terriglobia bacterium; assembly: GCA_035946625.1. Classification (GTDB taxonomy): domain Bacteria; phylum Acidobacteriota; class Terriglobia; order UBA7540; family UBA7540; genus DASYXZ01. The sequence goes on from DASYZE010000003.1 coordinate 56,726, forward strand.
AAGAGCGGAATTCTCCAATTGCACGGCCAGAATATGGCGCAGGGCGCTATCGAACTCCGGGTCGCCAGTAGCATTCGCGAAATCGGCCAGAACAATCGTGCTCTTGTCCGCGAGTTTGTGCGCGCGGTGAGAATAAGAATAATCTGCGGGGAGGGAAGCAACGGCGGTAGCAGAGCGATTCCCGCGGTTTGCAGTAGCGGTTACACCTGCCAGTTCCCGCTCCAACTCGGCGGCAGATTGCCACCGGCGCACAGGGTCCTCTTGCAGACAGCGGCTCACGATTCTTTCCAGCTTCCGCGAGGGGATGCGCCTTCGCTGGAAAGTGACGCGCGCGCCGGTTAACATTTCGTAGAGAATGCAGCCGAACGAATAGATATCCGAGCGAGCATCGGCCGCCTTGCCTTCCCTTTGCTCGGGCGCCATGTAGGCAGGCGTTCCCAGTACCATGCCGCTGGCGGTAACCGTTTCATCCAGGCCCGATTTCGCCAGGCCGAAATCCAAAACCTTGATTCCCGATTTCGCAATCATGATGTTGCCGGGCTTCAGATCGCGGTGGATGATGCCCTTTTCGTGCGCCTCCGCCAGCGCAGCCAGAATCTGCGAGGTATAGAGGAGCGCCGTCTTCAGGGGAAGAGGTCCGCTTTTGAGCCGGGCCGCTATCGTTTCGCCCTCCACCAGCTCCATGACCAGGTAGTTAGGGCCAACGTCGTAGAGCGTGCAGATGTGGGGATGATTGAGCGAGGAAATGGCGCGGGCTTCCCGCTCGAAGCGCTGAATGAATTGCTTCTGCGCGATCTTAACGGCGACCGCGCGGCCTAATCGCGTGTCGACCGCTCGATAGACTTCGCCCATGCCGCCCTCGCCGAGCTTGCTCTCGACACGATATGGCCCCAGGCATGCGCCCACGGTTAACACCGTGACCGTCGAATCCTCCAGAAGTTGTGGGGCGTTCTGGATGGCAGCCCGCTCCAGGAATTCGCCGCCAGAGCGCTGTGCGAGAAGCGATTCTACTTCGCGGCGCAATTCGGGATCGAGCTGGGCCAATAGTGCCGCGCGCTCTTCGGCGTCTCTTCCGCGAGCCGCATGGTACAGGTCTTCAATTTGCCGGAAACGCTCGGGGGTCATGTGCTGTTGGTTGCTCTTGCCGGTGGCTTAGCTCGCGCAATAGCCAAGCTTTGGCGAGATTCCAGTCGCGTCGGACGGTGCGCGGTGAGATCTTCAAGGCCGCGACGATTTCCTCCTCGGTCAAGCCGCCGAAATAACGCAACTCGACGACCTTCGCCTGTCGCGGAGCAACCTGCGCGAACGCTGTCAAGGCCTCATCCAGGGCCAGAATCGATCGGTGCGGCGAGTTCGACAGGATAGCTGTTTCATCGAGGTCCATTTTGAGAGCGCTGCCGCCGCGCTTGTGTGCGCCATGGGCGCGTGCGGCGTCCACCAGGATGCGCCGCATCATCTGCGCCGCCATGGCAAAAAACTGCGCGCGCTGGTGCCATTCGACCTTGGTCACGTCCACCAGGCGGAGGTACACCTCATGCACCAATGCGGTGGTCTGGAGAGTATTGGGGGGGCGTTCGTTCTTCATATATCGGCGCGCCATGAGGCGCAATTCGGGATAGACTCGCTCCGCCAGCCGTGCCAAGGCAGCCTGGTCGCCGCTGCCCCAGGCTTTCAACAAACCCGTGATTTCAGCGGAGAATGCGCCGTTGGACGACACCGTTTTACCCATGGGGCAAAAATTATATCAAACCGTGGCCGCTTTTGCCGCCCGTTTCCGCCTGTATCAGCGGAAGGAGAACACGCACTCAGAAATAGGACACCCGAGTGTGAAATCTCCTCCAATTCAAAACGATAGGAGGAACACATGAAATACCTAGCATCTCTAACGCTGATGTTCAGTCTCTGTGTCGCAGCGGCCTACGCGCAAGATGGGTCCGTAAAGATGACATTTTCGGGAACCTCTGCGCCCAGCACCATCATTCTTCCACAACCCGATACAACGAGCGACAGCGACAACTTTGTCGGAGGAGGTACGCTGGGTACATTCACCCTTACGGATGTACGAGCGATCGCAAATTCTCCGGGGACGTCCAGCACTTGCTCAGGCGCAAATCAGCTCTTTTTTTCGGAACTGGCCGGCGCCGGCGTGTTTCGCTTCCAGGATGGCAGTCTATTGGAAGTCGCTCTCACGCAAGGAGGGGATTGCATAGATCTCACCACGAACGTGGCTCACTGTACTGTGACCTTTCACATCACCCGTGGAACCGGCCGTTTCCAGCATGCATCAGGTGTCCTTACGATGAATGAGAACGTGACCGCAGTCGCGATCGACACCAATGGCGACCCCGTGGCCGACGCCTATGGCAACCCCATCTTTTTTGCAGCTACGGGAGGGTTCACGGGAACAATTTCCGGAGTAGCCACTGCAGAGCAACCCAACGACGCTCAACAATAGGAAGGCCTATGCGCGAGCTCCTGCTCGCTATGCAAGTGCGGAGAGTCCGATCGGAGAACCAGGCGGAGAGTCGATCCGGTAAAGTCTGCCGCCCAGACAAGGTTGCAATCCGCGGCGCCCTCTCAAGAAGCTGCGGACGCAGTAGGGCAGCATTGAAGGCACAACGAGATGAATTCGGATCGCACAGGCTCCATGACGCTCAACGTAACCTTCCCGGATGATTTCGGCACAGCGCTGGTACTCGCGGATTTTGTGGTCGATGAAGGAGGGACAGAGCTTCAGGCTATCGGAACAGACTCAGGCTTGGTTGAGAGCCGTGTTTACATGAAGCCGTGAATATAAGTCAAAGCTGGCGCGCACTGGGCCGTGGTTGGATCGGATTAACGTGAGACCTCTGATCGGCTGCGGCGCAGATGTTAGCGCCGCGCGTGCTGCACGACTGTTGGCAACAAGACATACCGGGGCGGAATACTCGCTAACGGAGAGCTTCCTCTCTCGATTGCAGGCTGAACCAACGCATCGGAAGAAGTCATGGTCAGCCCCGGCAGCCGGTCAGAGAAGGAAAAAGGGCAGCGTCCCGGGGAGATCGGGACGCTACCCTTAAGTTACCTCAGTCTCTTCCCGCGGCGGGCCTGGTCGTTCTTATCGCCTTGCGGCGATTAGGCCCGCCGCGAAAACCCAAAAATGACGGAATCCCGATCCGGTGGCAGCGGCGGTGCATGACGGCGTGGATTTGAACCACTTTTCTCACCGTCGATCAGAGATCGACGCTACCACGGCTCATTCGGTGCGTTTCAATTGGTAATCCAGAAGTTTTACGGCCATGGACGGTGATTCATCCGAAACGGCGGGAAGAATGGTGCGAACCGTCCGGCCTTCACAAAGAACGGTAGCCCCGCTTTCGCCCTCCGGATTGACGGGGAGCGAAAAACATATTTGAACCAGGGTGTCGGGATTCAAAGGTTGGGGCGCCTGGAATAAGAGGCCGGAATGGCTGATGTTTTCCGTGCGCCCCTGCAGCCAATCTTTTTCCTGCTGTTTGCGGTAGCGCATGGGTAGCTTGATGGGGAAGCGTTGCGCCCGTTGAGAGGTGCGCCCACTACCACGCACTGGCGGCTTGGATGACTTTCCTTTTTCTTTCACTGGCGGCCTCCGCGGCCCGTGCTGTGAATCAACCGACGAAATGGATAACGCCCTGCGACTCCCTCTTACCGCTCCCAGTTTGGGGGAAGAGCGGATTCCTGCCAATTACCCGATGGTAGGGGGGCGATGGCACGAAGGTGCCAGCTTGAAGAAAGGTTAAAGGGTGAAGGTTAAAGGTTAAAAATGGACGGGGAATTATGTCCAGCTTCCGGGAGTCGCGCAAGGCGGGAAATGATGGATGATGAATGGTAAATCATTATTTCCGTAACGGCGGTCTATGACCGCCGGGTTCTTCTGTGGTCGATCAAAGTTCGACGCTACAAGCGGTGGTCGAGGAGGGAGTGGTTGACGGCGAAGAGGGCCAGTTCGAGGCGGGAGGAGACTCCGAGTTTGTCAAAAATGTTGGTGAGGTGGTGCTTCACGGTTTGCTCGCTAATGGCATACTTTTGGGCGATGTCCCGGTTGTTGTAACCGGCCACGATGGCCGAAATAACTTCCAACTCGCGGGGGGTAAGTCCAAACCTTTTCTTGCGGGGGTCTTCGGGCGCGGAGGGCGAGAGATCGCGCAGGGTTTTCACCAGGTCGGAAACGCTTTCGCGTCCCAGCCAGTAATCTCCCTGCACCACCGTGTGAATGGCTTTGAGCAGAAGCTGGGTGGCGGATTCCTTCATGACCACGCCGCGCGCGCCCAGTTGCAGGGCTTCCACAATCTGGGTGCGCTCCACGGCGGCGGTGAGCAAAATGGTGCGGACGGGCGCGGAAGTTTTGGAAAGTTCCTGGAGCGCATCCATCCCGGGGGTTCGAGGCATGGCAAGATCGAGGAGAAGTACGTCCGGCTGAAGCTGGCGGGCAAGGGTTACGGCTTCATCGCCGTCAGCGGCCTCGCCCACCACGCGCAAGTCCGGCTCGGCTTCGAGCAAGCGGCGCAAGCCGTCGCGAAAGAGGGCGTGGTCGTCGGCGATCAGGATGCGTATGGGGGAGGAAGATTTATCCATAGGAATTTTTGGGAATACTGATTTCCAGGCGCGCCCCGCCGTCGGGGACCGAATCAATGCACAACTCTCCGTTAATGGAGCGCACGCGTTCCTTGATCACCACGGGGCCGCGGCGCGCGATATCCAGATCATCTTGCTTGAGGTGGCCGGAAAAATCAAATCCGCGCCCGTCATCATCGACGACCAGCAACCATTTTCCATCGGTGGATTCAAAGCGCACCAGAACATGGTGCGCGCCGCTGTGCTTGCGGACGTTCACCAGCGCCTCCTGAAGGATGCGCGCCAATTCAATGCAAACGCGGGGCGGCAGGGCGGCCTCGGTGAGAGTAGAAGTGAAAGTGGCGGCGATGCCCGTGTCGCGGCGGAATTTATCCACCGTGTAGGCGAGGAAATCCAGAAGCTGCTTGGGGCCGATGTTCACCGGGGTCATTTGCTGCATCAGTTCGCGCACATTCAGGACTTCCTGGCGAAGCAGGAGCTGGATGCGGTTGAGCTCGGCCGCCATTTGTGGGGCAGGGGGCGCGGATTGGCGGCGCAGAACGTCCACCTGCATTTCCAGGCCGATCAAGGACTGGATAACTCCGTCGTGAAGTTCCCGCGCCACCCGCGCCCGCTCCGCGGCGCCGGCTTTGGTGCGCATGCGCCGGGTGAGGTAAACGTTGTAAAGCGCCGGACCCACGTATCGGGAGAGCGCCAGGATGAAGCTCATGGCCGCGTGGGGGGTGGAGATGAGGGCGGGGTCGAATATGATCACGCACCCGGCCCATTCGTGGCCCGATGGAAGCGATGCTCCAAGGACCTGACGGCAATCGTGCGCCTGGAAAAACGCCGGGGGAGGAGTCCAGGTGGAGGTCGTTTGTCGCCGGCCAGACTCATCGAGCGAGGCCAACTCGAAACTCTTTGGCGCTGCGGGGGTGGGACGCAGGACGGCGTGCCAGGCGGGAGCGGGCGGGTCAAATCCGTATCGGGCGCGGTCATCCCCCAGCAGTTCCCGGGATGAAACCGCCAGGGGTTGCGAGCGCACGGGCCAGGCGGCGTCCCAAACAACAAGCCGTCCGGTGGCGGTTTCGTTCAGGATAATCAGGGCGCGCTGGGAGACAAAAATGCGGCACACTTCATCCATCACATCCCGGATGGCGGCCCGCAGGCCAGTTTCGGAATGAATCCGGCCCGTAATGCGCGCCGTGGCGGAGGCCTCAGCGTGGAGCAGCTTTTCTTGCTCGCCCAGATAGCCCAGCAGGTAACCCATGATCAGCAGGTTCATGCCGCGCAAGAGCGTGCGGTTCAACTCGAAACCTTCACCCAGGTAAGCCGGCAAAGACCCGAGGATGGCGGGCGCCAGAATGCCTTCCAGGGAATAGAGAATGGTGGCCGACCCCGCGGTGGCCAGGGTGGCGCGGAACCCCCAGCGATACGCCGCGGCGGAAAGGACAAAGACGTTGTAAATATAAAAAGGACTGCCGGGGCCGGAAGTAAAAATCCCGATGAGGGCAGGCCAGATGGTGTCCACCACGTGTACGGTGAGCTGCAGGGTGGGCATGGATCGGTCGGGCGCCAGCACCAGGTATTGTATGGCTAAACTATAAATTGCATATAACCCCATCAGGCCATAGGCATAGTGTGCATACTGGGCGGGCTGGGTTGGATCGAGCCAGATGGCCACAAATGAAGTGAGGGCCAGAAAGGTGCGCGCCGCCGCCAGGATGCGCTCAATCCGGCGCTGCTCGTTGAACACAACCGGCGTGCCGAAACGCTCCAGGGTTCGACTGCGGCCACTTAAGAATGACAAGGTTATGGGTGCTGACTCCGATGATTTTTTTATCACAGTTGGGAGGGGTTAAGCAAGAATGATGGGTGGGAATGACAGACGGGCAGCCGGACCAACTCGTCTTACGTTCTCCATTTCCGGTCTTCCTCAAGACTTTCGCGGACGCGGAAGGCGGTGATCTTGCGGAGCAGAGGAAGAGGCAGCGGCTGGTCCAGCGGAAATTGGATGGAGGCATCAGCGGTGGCAAATTTCGAAAGCTTTTTCGCAAAGGCTTTCACCGCGGAAGGCGTGGGGTAAAAGCCGATGTGATTTTTGAAGGCGGCGAAGGTGACCAAAATCCTTCCCTGGGAGAAAGCGGGCATCCCCCACTTCAGGCCCTCCTTGGCCCCGGGTGCGGCTTGGCGAATGCAGGCCAGCATTTCGCGCAGTTTCTTCCGAGCGTCTTTGGGGGCGGCATTAATGTATTCGGAAATGCTTTCAGGCCGGGCCTTTTTTGCCGTCATCGTCCCCATTCATCACGCTCCTATCGGTATATATTAGACCCAAAGAATATCGGGGAAACATGAAAAACATTGCCGCCCCCGTTGCCGGCGTCTGGCGTTGGGTCGAGCCCGGTTTGAGAAAGGGCGAACTGGAGGTGCCGACTTGAAAGTCGGCGCTGCGCTCACCGGCGGGCGGGATTGAGTTGCGACAGCATGTTGCGGACGTCGATCAAGTGGTTGTTGAAAATTTTCCGCGCCACATCGAGCAGGCGGAAAATTTCGGGGTCGCGCACGGAGTAGAAGGCGTTGTTGCCATCCTTGCGTCCCACCACCAGGTTCCGGCTGCGGAGCACGGCCAGTTGCTGTGAAAGGTTGCTCTGCTCCACGTTCAGTTGGGACATTAACTCATTCACGCCCGCCTCACCGGCGCGCAACGCGTCCAGGATGCGAATGCGAAGCGGGTGCGCCAACGCTTTGAAGAATTCAGCCTTGAATTGACTTAGTTCGGGCACACATGCCTCCTTAAGCAACGATCAGGGACGGTTGTTCGACCTCATTCCATTTCCAGATGCGAAAGGCGAATTGTGAAAATGGTGACTGCGTTGTGTAAGCACCCCCTCACCCGTTTCGCTGCTGCGAGCCACCCACTCCCCCAAGGGGGCAAGGGCTATCAGCCGGATCTATTTATGTCGCTCCAAAACCTGAAGGATGCCAGCCACCAGCATGGCGGGCGTAGGCGGGCAACCGGGAATATAGCCATCCACCGGAATCACGGCGTCCACCGGGCCCACCACGGCGTGGCTGGCGGCAAAGAGGCCGCCACTCACGCCACACGCTCCGACGGCCACCACAAATTTGGGCGCGGGCACGGCCGCGAAGGTATTTCGCACCGCTTCCAGCATATTTCGCGTAATGGGGCCGGTGACCAGCAACATGTCGGCGTGCTTGGGGGAAGGCACAAAATGTATTCCAAAGCGCTCGAGATCGTAAAAAGGATTAGTCAGTGCGGTGATTTCCGCTTCACAGCCATTGCAGGAGCCGGGATCGAGTTGGCGGATGTTGAGCGCCTTGCCCATCAGCGTGTGAATCCGGGCGCGCACGGTTTCGGGAATCGACGCGCGGGGGATTTCCGCGCTGGATCCCACGTTCCAACTTTGAATCAGGGCCTCACGGGAAACTCCCACGCGGGTAAAACGGTCGGCTACGCCGAAGGCCTGCGGGGCGGCCTGAACGCACCGGCCGCATCCAATGCACTTGCCATAATCGAGTTGGAGGCGTAGTTTTTCTCCGTCCTGCTCGATCGCCAGCGCCGCGGTGGGGCAGACCTCGGCGGCCAACTGCGCCGCCGCGGGCGTCAAGCCGGCGGGCTTGACTTCAGGCATGCGGCTGCCCTGCACATCACCGAACAGCGCCTCTACGGGAATCAACCGCCGGGGCGCGGTCAGGCTACTTTTCAGGACGTCGACGATCATCGGTCGGCCCCCGAGTAGGAAAGATTGAAACTCTTGTTGATGAGCGGAAAGTCCGCGATCATGTTGCCCACTACGGCGAAAGGAAGGGCGGGCCAATTGTGAAACGATGGAGACTTGATATGGCAGCGCGTGATCAGGCCATCCTGTGATTCCACCCAGTAGAAAAGCTCGCCGCGGGGGGACTCGACCGCAGAATGCCCTTGCGCGCGGGGAGCGGCGTCAAACGGGGTGAGGGTGTCGCCTTCGGGCAAGGACTCGGCGGCCTGCCCGATCAGCCGGACAGATTCCGCCGCTTCTTCCACGCGAATTCGGGCGCGCGCCATCACGTCTCCGTAATGAATGAAGGGAACATTCGTCTCACACTGGGCATACCATCCGTAGGGGTGATCGCGGCGCACATCGAGATCAACCCCGCTGGCGCGCGCCACCGGGCCTACCACGCCAAGGTCGCGGGCAACTTTCAGCTTCAGAATTCCGGCGGAGTCGAAACGGTTCTGGAGGGATGGAGTTTCCATAATGTATCGCGCCAATTCCGCAAACTCGCGTGAATTTTTGTTGATGGCGCGCAAAAAGTCGCTGGGGGAAGACGCGCCGGCGCCGGCACGCACACCGCCGGGGATGGAGATTCCGCGCCAATAGCGGGTGCCCATCCAGCGCGCCGAGGCTTGCAGTAAGTCTTCTTTGAGGGCGGCTGCGCGCGCCGCCGGGGCGGCAAAGCCCACGTCATTGCAGAGCGCGCCTACATCGCCCACGTGCGCGATCAAACGCTCGAATTCAAGCCCAATCAAGCGCAAGATTTCGGCCCGCGTGGGGATGGTTACATTGAAGGCAGTCTCCACCGCCTGGCAGTAGGCCACGGCGTGGGAGAAACAATTGTCGCCCGAAACCGATTCAGCCAGCATCGAACCGGCATCGACGGCACGCCCCTGGAAGAGTTTTTCCGTGCCCTTGTGGGTGTAGAAATGGCGCAACTCCAAATGGAGCACGCTGTCGCCCATCACGCTGAAGCGAAAGTGGCCGGGTTCGATGATGCCGGCGTGGACAGGGCCCACCGGAACTTCAATGACACCGACGCCTTCCACTTTTAGAAAACGATATTCGCCGGGCGGCGGGGAGGCGCTCGCCGAAAGCTGGGGCGCATCCTGAATGCCGCGGGGGAGCATGGGGTGATATCCAGCGGGCCAGTTATGGTGGGAAAGCAAGGGACGGGAGTCGGGGCTGCCGGTGAATTCGATTCCAAACTGGTCGCGGATTTCGCGTTCGTACCAGCAGGCGGATGGGTTGCTGGGAGCGATGGAGGGAACGGGTTGCTCGCCGTCGATATCGGTTTCGAGGTAATCGGGTCTACCCGAGTCATAGACGTAATGGACGCGCTTTTTGCCCTCATCGTTCACGCGGCCAAAGAGGGTCACCAGGCGATCCCGCTCGGCCTGCTTACTCTCCTGAATTTGTGTTCGCTCGGTGGACATATGTTTTATAGAAACCTACGAAAAGTCAAAGATGGCGGCCGGAAACTGCCTCTACGTGTTTTTCATCACCCAGCTACAGGACCTCGATGGCGCGGTGAATCATCTCCGTGAATCCCGCCGGGATGTGCAGGCCGAACCAGAGCAGCCCCACGGCCGCCAGGGCGATGGGGACGGCCTCGGACCACGCCATTGGGGCGGCGGGGGAATCCATATTCGTTTCGCGGAAAAACATATCGAACAAATGATGAAGCATTCCGCCAAAAACCACGGAAAGCGTGAACAGAAACAGCGCGGCCACCCACAGGCGCGATTGCGCGAACGCTTCGCTTAAAATTGCGAACTCGCTGACGAAGAGGGCAAAGGGAGGAAGGCCGACAATGGCCAGGCTTCCGATGCCCAGCGCCCAGGCGGTGCCGGGAAATTGGCGCGCCATCCCGCCGATGCGGTCCATTTTCAAAGTTCCGAAATTTTCGCGGACGTTACCCGCGGTAAAGAAGAGCATGCTCTTGCCGAGCGAATGGCTGAAGGTGTGGAGCAAGGCCCCATAGAGGCCGAGCGGGCCGCCCAGGCCCACGCCGATAGCCACGATCCCCATGTGCTCGATGCTGCTGTAGGCGAGCAGCCGCTTCAGATCTTTTTGCACCACCATCAGCAGGCCGGCCACGACCAGCGAGAGAACGCCAAAAACCAACAACAACGAGTGGCAGAAATTGGATCCCGAGGCGCGGGAAATGACGGCGTCATAGCGCAGCAGGGTGTACATGGCGCAGTTCAAAAGCACGGCCGAGAGCAGAGCGCTGATCGGTGAAGGGGCTTCGGCGTGCGCGTCGGGGAGCCAACTATGCATGGGCACCAGGCCCACTTTGGTGCCGTAGCCCACCACCACGAAGACGAAGGCCAGACGCAAGAGCCGGACGTCGCCTCCCAGGCGCGGAACAGCCGCCATCAGCGCCGGCCAATCCAGGGCACTTTGGGGGGAAAGTCCGCTCTTAATGGCGGCCAGATACAACACGATGGTGCCAAACAACGCAAACGCGATCCCCACCGTGCACACGATCAGGTATTTCCAGCCCGCCTCCACGGCGCCTTTAGTGTTATAGAACCCCACCAAAGAAGCGGACGCCAGGGTGGTGGCTTCCATCATGATCCAGAGCAGGCCAAGATTGGCCGAGAGGCACACTCCGACGATGGTGAACACGAAGAAAAGCAGCAGGGCGTGAAACCAGCGGGCGGAGGAGAAGCGTTCTTCGGCCACATTTCGGAGGTAGTCGAGCGAGTAAACCAGGGTCAGCCCGAAAATCAGGGCCACGTTGAGCAGGAAGAAAGCACTCAACCCGTCTGCGCGAAGGTAACGGCCGAACTGGACTGGACCCGAGAAATACACCTCAAACACGACGCGCAGAAGGGAGAGAATTTCCGCCGCGCCGACCGCCAGTGCGAGCAACCTGGCCCGTCCGTTGGTCCCAAACGCCAGCAAGATTGCCGCGCCGGCAATCGGGATCAAGAGTGGGAGTAGCAAGAGCATCGGATTATCCTCGCAACCGCCGAAGCCGGGTCACATCCAGATGCTCAAAGGTGTCGCGAATGCGGAAGGCAAAAACGCCCATAATCAAGATGCCCATCAGAAGGTCAAAAAAGACGCCAATCTCTATCACCAGGGGCATTCCAAAAGTGGTGGTGAGGGCGGCGAGAAAAATTCCGTTTTCCAAAACGAGCAGCCCCACAATCTGCATCAGCGCGGTTCTGTGGCTCACCATCAGAAAAGCTCCGGTAAGGATCAAGGCCACGGCGGCCGCGAGCGTATCTTCCGGAATGCGGGAGGCGCGCGCGTAGGGCTGAACTGCGAGGTAGGAAAGAAAGATCATAAGGGCGGCCACAAACACCGCCGCCCCGCTGCCAATGGCGGGCTTAATACCGCGCGACGCCTTCAGGCGCTTCACCAGCCAAAGGAGCGCGGAGGGAATAGTGACTACTTTTAGGGTGAACACGAGCGCCGCCACCACCCAGGCCTCAGTCGACGCCTCGGTGTAGGCAGTGGCCATCACTTGGGCGGTGATAATGGCCGACTGCAAGGCGAAAAGAACGATGCTGGTGGATACCCGGCGGCTGGCCGCCAGCAGCAGCACGGTAAGGAAAAGGAACACCGCGGAAGAGCTGAGCGTCTTGCCCACGGCGAGATGAACGAGATTCAAGTGCATTATCGTTCCCCAAACAAGGTGAATACGACCGCCAGAAATCCGGTGGCGGAGGCGATTCCGAGGAAGTCGGGCACGGCGTACGTGCGCAGTTTGGCGATGCTGCTTTCGAAAAGCGCCAGCACCAGTCCCAACATCACAATCTTGCCGAGAAAAGCCGCCGCACTGAGGGCGATGGCCTGCAGCGTGGGGCCGTCCGCCATGCCCCAGGGAAAAAACAGGGCGATCAGCAGCGACATCATCAGGCTGAGTTTTACCGCGCCCGCCCATTCCAGAAACGCGAGGCTGGGGCCAGAGTGCTCCAGCACCATCGCCTCATGAATCATGGTCAATTCCAGGTGGGTGGTGGGATTATCCACGGGAATGCGCCCCGTTTCCGCGATGGCCACCATGGCCAGGGTGGAAAAAGCGAGAAGGTGGACGGCGGAAACGTCAAAGAAATTCTGGCCCAAAGTCCAGCCGGTAATTACCGAAATCTGGGATGACCGCGCCAGGATGGCAACCGAGGTCAAGCCGAGCAGGAACGGCCCTTCCGCCAGCGCGGACACCATTGCCTCGCGGCTGCCGCCCATCCCCCCAAACGCCCCGCCCCCGTCCATGGCGCCCAGAACCAGGGCGAATCGCGCCAGGGCCAGCAGGGCGACCAGCAACACAAAATCACCGGGGGCGCCCAGCAATGCGGCGGGGTGAAAAACGGGAATCAAAAGTGTGGCGGTGGCGGTGGCGCAAAAAACAATCCGTGGCGCGGCGAGAAAAATTCCGGAGGCCAGGGGCGGGACGAGATCTTCCTTGCGGAATAATTTGGCGAGGTCAGCGTAAGGCCTCCAAACGGCCGCCCCCTGGCGGCGTTGGATGCGTGCCTTTATTTTGCTCACCCAGCCGCGCAGGAGGGGTGCTCCGAGAACGATCAACAGCGCCTGCAACGCATGAATCAGTATGGTCATTTTCGCAGCCCCAGGAGAATCAATAATGTCACCAGGGTCAGGAAAATATAGAGCAAGTAGACCTGGATATTGCCGGTTTGGAAGCGGCGCAATTGATTGGCCAGCGCCACCACGGCGTTGGTCACCGGACGGTAGAGATACCGCTCATAGGAGGTGGTGCGCACGGAGCGGTAGGAAATCGCGGTGGGAAAATAGGAGTGGTCGGAGGGAAGAACGGACAAATCGCGGTCAGGTTTATAGACTGCGGCGAACACGCTGCGAATGGGTTTGGAGAAAGCAGTGGCGGTGTACTGCATCCGTGGGCTGAGGCCGGGCAGACCACATGCCCACGGGGCGGTCACGCGGCGGCGACCGCGGATCAGCATGGTGATTAATGCGAGGGCGAGCATGGCGACCGCCGCCGGAGCGAGAAGTCGCTGCAAACCGGTGAATTCGGCGGGCAGCGTGGCAGTGGGGATCAGAGTTTGAGCGAGAGCGATCAAGGGTTCCAGCACGAGCCGGGGATAGATGCCAAGCGCGATGCAGGCCATGGCGAGAAGACTCATTCCGGCCAACATGCCCTGGGGCGCTTCATGCGCCGATTCCGCCGCGTCGGTGCGAGGACGGCCGAGGAAGGCGACCCCGAAGACATTCACAAAGCACGCCGCCGAAAGGCCTCCAACAAGAGCCAGCGTGCCCGCCATCAGCGGCAATACGATTCGAGCCGCGGGTACATGCAGCGTTGCCCCGGCCAGAAAACTTTGGAAAGTGAGAAGCTCACTTACAAATCCGTTGAAAAGGGGCAAACCCACAATTGAGACGCAGCCGATTAAGAATGCGATCCCGGTGTTGGGAAGGCGGTTCAGCAGGCCACCCAACTCATTGAGGTCGAGCGTGTGGGTGGCATCCGCGATGGACCCGGCGCCCAGGAACAAGAGGCTTTTGAAAAGGGCATGGTTCAAGGTGTGAAAGAGGGCGGCGACCAGGGCCAGCACGGCGTAAGCGGGGGATTGGTCAGCCAGAAATATCAGCGAGGCTCCCAGGCCCATGAAAATGATTCCGATATTTTCGATGCTGCTATAGGCCAGCAGCCGCTTGAGGTCATGCTCGCCGCTGGCGTAGAGAATCCCAAGTACGCCGGAAACTGCTCCCAGGGTCAATAACACGTACCCGCTCCAGGCCGGGCCGCCACCCAGGAAATCGAAACTGAAGCGCACCAAGCCATAAATGGCGGTCTTGAGCATCAGGCCCGACATCAGCGCCGAAACAGGGGTGGGGGCGATCGGATGCGCCCGCGGCAGCCAAAGGTGGAGCGGAATAATTCCAGCCTTGGCACCGAAGCCCACCAAGGCAAGCAAAAAGATGGCCGCTCGTGCGCCGGGCGAGAGCAGAAACCCGGAGGCCCGCAGGCTGGAAAAGTAAAGGTCGTGTGAAACGGGCAGAAACATAAAGAAAGACGCGGCCACTGCGGCCGCCCCGGCGTGCATCATCACAAGATAGATAAAAAGGTTGTGCAGCCTTTCCCTGGATGTGCCATCCACCAGAATCAGCGCCGCGGATAAAAGGGTCATTAACTCCCAGCCCATCAGGAAGCTGAAGGCCGAAGCGGCCGCCACCACCAGCACCATGGAAAAGATGAAGAGCGAACTGAGCGCCCAAATCCACTGAATCTTCACCGGGTCGTAGTGCCGGGGCAGGTACGACCGGGAATACCAAATCACGGGCAGGGCCACCGCACAGATGAGGAGCAGAAAAAAGGCGGAAAGACGATCGATCTTGAGAGCAAACGCAAAGGGCGTGACCTTGGAAAAATCAAATTGGGGCGGCGCAGCGCTTCCCAGCTGGGCTCCGGCCACGAAAACTCCCAGGAGGAGCCCGATCATGAGGATGAATGATGGCAGCCCCTGCCAACGCTTGGAGCGCCCCTCAAACCAGGCGGCGGGAACGGCCGCAAGGAATGAGGCGAGACTGGCCAGGAAGGAGAGTTGGATCAAGTTTGCCCCGAGCACCTGAAAAATGAGCCGGAGGATGCCCAGTGGGCAGACTCGGGCCGACGGAATCAGATATTATAATATTTGAATGTTGTTGTCTATGGTTCGAGCGAGTTGGTAGTGACGCATTTCGATGTAGCGCCGCCCTTCAGGGTGGCAGATGCCGGGCTAAAGCCCGGCTCTACAGATTCAATATGGGTCACTACCAGCGAGTTTCCCTGGCCTCGGTGATTCTTACGCGATTTGGCGGTGCGCCTCGAGGGCGGGTGAAATGTCGGCCCCCAAATTGGACTGGCGCAGGCGGTCGCTGAGTATTTTAAAGATGGCGAATGAAATCTGGGGCCGCTCAAGTATTAGTTCGCGGAAACTTTCGCGGTCGATTTTCAACACCACGATCGGGTCCAAGGCGCGCACGGTGGCGGATCGGTTCTTGTCATCCAGGATCGCCATTTCCCCAAAGCTCTCCTTCTCGTTCAGGATGGCAATGGGATGTTCGGTGGAGTCCACCTGGCGGAAAACCTCGACTTTACCCCGGACCAGGATGTAAAGATGATGGGCCGCCTGACCTTCGTTAAAGATGATCTGGCCCGCCTCGAATTCCCTTTCTTCGGCAATATCAGCCAAGGCGGCCAGCTCTTCGCTCCCCAGGGCGGCAAACACTGAAACCGATTTTAAGAAGAGCACTTTTTCAACCGTCAGAAGCATGGGTTCACCTCCACCCGCGACATTCGGAATTTCTCCGGGCCCGCGCGAAATTTCCGCCAGTATTCTTTTAGCACAGCGCTGGAGCGGGAGGGCGGGAGATTGAAGGGCACTGTCAATCTGCGGCCGCCACGTTTCTTTGAAGTCCTGCCATCCCGCGTAGAGGGCCGTCTCTTGAACGAAAAGTTGGTAGTCATGGCAAAGCCCCCTCAGCAAACCCTCCGCGCCGGCCACGGAATGAAACCCCAGGTAATATGCCGTGCAAGCGCGCACCCACGGCTTCAGGTGAACCGCCAGGCCGGCGACCAGGGGAGCGGGGGGCGGAACCTTCAGACTCGTGTCGATGGGCGCTGGTTCGAGAAGTTTCAGAATCTGGCGTGAGATTTTCTTGGGGGCAAGATTATCCAGGGCCTCGAGGGCATCGGCGCGAAGGCGCGCGTCCCCGGAGCGAAGTTTTTGATAGATGGCCAACATCCGATCGCGCCCGCACAAAATGCCGAGCATATGAAAGACGCGCTCTTCGATATTGGCCCGATCTTCTTCGAGGGCCTGAGCCAGCATTCGCTCGGAAACATCCGAGGGTTTCGGAAAAAGGATCTGGGAAATCAGGACGCTCTGCTGAAAAGACTGCAGCTCGTCGTGAGCATAGTCAAAGAGGGCCGTCCTGGCATTTTCGGGGAGCGGGCCCCCCCGAGCCATGCGTTCGAATGATTTCAAAACTTTCCAGCGTACGCGCCACTCGGGATCCTTCAAGAGTTTAATCAGAGTCTCCATCACTTGAATATCTTTCAAACGTCCTAAAACGTCGGCGATTTCGCTGCGGATTTCAGGACGTTCTGAGCTTAGAGCGGTCCGTGCCACGTCGTGCACGGTATCCCCACCATGCCTTTTGATAATGCTTACAATGCTTCGGCGGGCCCGGTGTCGAACTTCCGGGGAGCCGGCGAGGGCTTCAACCAGGGCGGGGATGTTTCGCTGCGAACCCACCCTGCCCAGCGCTTCGGCCGCTTTGCAACGGATATTAAGGTCAGGATCCTTAAGAAGTTGGGAGAGCAACTCCGTTGATTGATCGAGGGAGATACGTCCCAGGGCAAATACGGCGGCCGAACGGGCGTCCTGGTCGCCGCTGGCCAGATCGGAAATGACCGGCCACGATTCCTCCGAAGGCGAGACACCTTGTATGGCAGCGATGGTCAGGATGGTGTTGATTCGAATGCGCCGCGAGGGATCCTTAAGGAAGGGTTGCAATTTTTCCGCCAGGGCGGGGTCCTTGGCCTCCGCCAAAGCTTCGATGATATTGGAGCGCACCCGGGGATCGGGATCGTCAAGGAGAGGGGCCATCCGGTCCAAATACTTTCCCGGGGCAAGGTGGGAAAGCGCACTCACGGCCGTAGCTCGCACGTGGGGGTCGCCGTGGGAGAGGAGTTTGGCGATGGCCTCCGCCGCTTCTTCCGTCCCAAAACTTTCCATGATCAGGATGGCTGCGAGTGTCTGCTCCAAATTTTCATTGCGGAGGATATCCTCCAGCAAGGATACGCTGGCCTCCTCTTTTAGTTTTTTCAATGCGGTCTCGGCCGCGAGGCGCAACGCCGGGCTGTCCCCCTGGAGGTTGCGCAATAAAGCGCGTATGTAACCTTTCTGGGCGGTCAGGGCAACCCCCAGCCAAAGGGCGGCCATAATCAAAGCCCCCCAGGCAAGCTGCTGGCCCGTCGGTATTATTCCCCCGGATGACAGGAGGATAGGCTTCAGGTAATTATTGCCCAGGAGCACCAAAGCCCCGGCGGCGGCGAGGGAGAGAGGGCGAATGTAGCCTTCGATAAAGCCGCGCACGCGCGCGCGTCGTTCGGGCGAGATGGGGCTGTAGAGCAACTGGTAGGAGGAGTCGGAAAATGTGTAGAGCATGGAAGCGTCGCCCAGCTTGGTGCTGAACACCGATGCGAAGCCATAGCGGAGGCTCATCCAGGCGCTTCCGAGCACCAGGATAGCCGGATGAAAATTGATGGTCTTGCCCACTCCCAGGCGGGAAATGACCGCCCGGGCAAAAAACACCTGGATCACCAGGCAGAGGAGACCCTGGATGCCGACAAAGCGGCCGAAGAAAGT
The DNA here is from genome assembly GCA_035946625.1 of Terriglobia bacterium. Lineage (GTDB taxonomy): Bacteria > Acidobacteriota > Terriglobia > UBA7540 > UBA7540 > DASYXZ01. The sequence goes on from DASYZE010000003.1 coordinate 74,424, forward strand.
GGCGAGGTCGGCCGCGTTGGGATAAATCTCGCGCATGGTTTTATTAAAACAGAAATCGACAATGGAGAAGACGGTCCAAAGGAGCAGGATGTAACCGGCCATGGAACGCAGCAAAGGCTCCTGACCGACCTCGCGCAGGCCGTGCTTGATTTTCTCCCATTCGGAAGGCTTCTTAGGGTGGGCCTCGATAGTGGAATCCACGCCTTTCAACGGACTGGTTTGAACTCTGTAACGCTTGTAAGTTATTGCCGCCAGGATTACGGCAGCAAGAATTGATCCCGCCCAAAGGAGGAGCAGGTTCTCCGTGCCGATGAGATGAACGATAGGTTTGGCGCCCAGGCCGACGCCCACCATGCCGACCAGGGCGCCGACGGCCAGCAGAGGGTAAACGCGTTTGGCCTGGCGGGTGTCAAACAGATCGCCGACGAAAGTCCAAAATTGCATCAAAGAGAAATACCAGATCACGGTCGCCTGGTTGTACAGTACGGGGAAAAACCAGTGGGGATGGTCGGAAACGATCACCCGGCTGACCACCAGGCTGGCTACGAAAATCAAGGAAACGCCGGCCAGGAATTTTCCCCGGTCGATTTTGTCCACCAGGGTGGTGTAAACCAGCGAACACAAAATCAGGAAAACGGCGTTGGTAAAATACATGTAAGGGAGATACTGAACCCCGAAATAAACCAGGAAAAGAGAGTCACGGGCGTTGCGGCCAAACATAATGCCCGCCACGGCGAGAAGGTTCACCAGAAAGCACAATCCCACGACCGCACCTTCGCCGGGATAGATGGGAGCAAGCTGTGCGGCCCAATGTTTCAGTCGTGACGATGCCATAGGGGCCCTCAAGCAGATGGAATCGGCCTTGATTTCGCCGGCAAACTATACCCCGGGCCGCTCCCGTCAGGGGTCGCGGCCGGGGTCCCGCGCCGAATGCCCTCGTGCGGGGAATGGCGGCCGGGACTACTCGTCCTTGATGGCCGCCTTTACCATATCGAGAATATAGGGTGGGATGTTGGCGGCCGGCATGCCGTGATCTTTTTCGGCGTGTTCGGCGGCGAGCTTCAGGAGTTCCTCTTCCGTGTCGGCACGTAATTCCTTGGGACAATTCAATCCAAAATCCCTGCAACACAAAACCTTGGCCATCCCACCCTCCTTGGTGCCCGGAAATTCGCGGGGAGATTCTACCATTATTTGGCGGTAGGCGGGAGGGCGGTGGGCGGAAGGCAAAATTTAAATGGCAAAGGGTAAACGGGAAGATGAGGGACACTTCTTTAAGGGCGAATCGACGAAGTGAGGTAATACGCGCGGTCAGTGGAATTAATGTGGTTCTGCCTGACATGACCCATGCCCTGTGCCCAACCTTTGAGTGACACCCTTTCCTCCCGAGCCCGCATCCACCCAAAAGTGAAATAATTGGCGGCGGAGCAAAATAAAGTGAACGGATACAAGAGAGAGACTGTCTTTAGCAATAGGGCAGGGTCAAAGTGTCTGCGCCTGGGTCGCCAACGGGCGGGTGGGCGCGCGACGCTTGCTTTTGGGCTTTTGGCTGCGCGATAATAGACGAACCAGCATATGAGGCGTCGGGGAGAGTCAATGCGGGGTAGGGAGGTCCGGTTTTTGGGTGCAGTTCTGGCGGCGGCCTTGTGCGCGGGGTGCCGCGCCGGATCGAGCAGCGCCTATCACGACGGATACAAGGCCGAACTGAAAAAGGATTACGACACCGCTCTTATCGATTACGAGAAAGCCGTTCAGAGCGATCCGGAAAACTCCCAGTACCTCATCCACGAAAAAATAGCGCGAAGCCAAGCCTCGTTGTTCCATTTGAAAAGTGGAAGAGCCTTGCTGGCCAGTGACCGGATGGACGAGGCCTCGGGAGAATTTCAGAAGGCGGTGAGCATTGATCCCACTAACCAGGCCGCCGCCCAGGAATTGACCCAAGTCCTTGCCAAAGAGGCGGCGCTCAAGAGCCAGAGGGAAAAAAACCTGAAAGAGGCGTTAAAGTCGCGCGAAGAAGACACCTATTCCAACGCGGTCAAACTCAAGCCCTTCCCGCAGGAGGTGATTGGCCGCTTTCATCTGACCGCCGATAGCAAGGTTGTTTATGAAGCGCTCGGCAAGCTGGCGGATTTGAATGTGGCGTTTACTTCGGATTTCCGCCCGGTCCCCCTGGTGATGGATCTCTCGAAAATCAAGGTTGAAGACGCTCTGCGCCTGGTCGGCTACCAGACCAAGAGTTTTTACAAAGCCATCACTCCCAACACCATTCTGGTGATTCAGGATACGCCGGGAAACCATCGCGAATACGACGATCAGGTCCTGAAGACGATTTACCTTTCCAATCCCCTGCAGGCCGCGGACCGCACCGCGATTACCACGGCGCTCAAGCAGATTCTCCAATTGCAAAAGATTGTGGACAATCCTGATGCCAACGCCATCATTGTGATCGATACCCCGGAAAAGGTGGCGGAGGCGGAAAAAATGATTCGCGATCTGGATCAGGGGAAAGCCGAGATCCTGATCGAGGTGGTGGTTCTGGAAGCTGATCGCGAGCGCATCCGTGACTTGGGATTGACGCCCGCAACCATTTCCGGCACGGGCTCAGTGGCGCCTGGAATTCAAGCGGCCGCGGCTTTTAATCCTGCCGCCGCCGCCACCTCGGGCACGGCTACGGCGGTTCCGGTGGGCCTGGGCAACCTGACCTACCGGGATTACAGCGTGGTGCTGCCGAGCGCCGCTGCCAACGCCGTGCTGAATGACTCGCGCACTCACATCTTGCAGAACCCGCAAGTGAGAGTTACGGACGGACAAACGGCCAAGGTGACGATCGGCAGCCGCGTCCCCTATGCCACAGGAAGCTTTGGGCTGGGCGGGCTCCCTTCAACCGGAACCACCGCTACCAACAATAATGGATTCGGGGGTGGCTTACTGTCGAACACCCAATTCCAATTCGAGGACGTCGGGGTAAAGCTTGAATTGACGCCTCACTTGCTGAATGACGGAGAAGTGAACCTGAAGGCGTCCATTGATATTTCTTCGGAAGGGCCTTCGGTGAATTTGGGTGGCCTCCAGCAGCCTACATTCAACCAGCGCAAGATTGAACACATCATTCAATTAAAAGAGGGCGAAGTGAACCTGCTGGGGGGATTGATTCAGACGACCATTATCCACGGGGTCACGGGCATTCCATTCCTCTCCGAGATTCCAATTCTGAAGTACGCGTTTTCCACCGAACACAACGATCGGACCGAAACCGAAGTGCTGGTGATGTTGACGCCGCGCGTGATCCGGCTGCCGGAACATTCCGTTGAGGCCGGCAAAGGCGTGGCGGTGAGGAGCGCGGGGCAGGGCGGAGAGGTGCCGGGCCAGCCCATCATCCCACCCCAGCCTCCAGGACCTCCGGAATGATGACGCGGCAAAGAGTAAAAGACGCTTCCCGGAAATGGGGCCGCGGCTTTACCTTGCTGGAACTGCTCGCGACCATGGTGATCCTGATCTTACTCACCACCGTCGCCCTGCCCGTGGCGCGCGTGCAAGTTCAGCGGACTCGCGAACTTGAATTGCGGCGGGCGCTGCGGCAGATTCGCGAGGCTATCGACCGGTACAAGGACTTTTCCGACCGGGGCATGATTCCGCCCACCCCCGATAGTTTCGGTTATCCTCCCGACCTCGACACTCTGGTGAACGGTGTGGTGCTGAAAGGCAGCAGCGAAGCCAAGTATAAATTCCTGCGCCGCATCCCGGTGGATCCCATGACCGGCAATGCGGACTGGGGCCTGCGCGCCATGCAGGATGATGCGGATTCCACCAGCTGGGGCGGATCTAACGTTTTTGATATTTTTACAAAGAGCCAGGGCACGGCACTGGATGGGACTCGTTATGCGACGTGGTGAGGGGAAGTTCTCAGTTGACAGTCGACAGTTAACAGTTAAAGACGCATGCTTGGCCGCCGGCCACGGTTCTTCGGCGGGACCGTCAACTGCCAACTGTCAACTATCGACCCGCCGGTGGCGCAGACAATATATTGCTGGTTTCACGTTGCTGGAATTGTTGATCGTGATGGCGATAATTCTTATTCTGGCCTCAATGGTGACGCCCACCTATCACATCGCCATTGTTCGAGCCCGGGAAGCGGTGCTGCGCGACGATTTATACACCTTGCGTACTTTGATTGACCAATACACGCTCGACAAGCAGCATCCTCCGGCAACGCTGCAGGACTTGGTGGATGATGGTTACCTTCACGGCGCGTTGCCCGAAGACCCTTTTACAAGGTCAAACGAAACCTGGGTGCCGGTTTTGGAAGATGTCCCGCTCAGTCCCGGCCAGACGGTTTCGGGAATTGTGGACGTCCACAGCGGCTCGGACGATATCTCCTCCGATGGACAAACGGCGTACAGCACCTGGTGATCGCGATTATTTCAAGTGGCCGAAATATGTGATTGAGTGTTTGAACGAAGGAACTCCAAGCAGACCGTGATTCAATGACCTGGAGTCTTCGACTGATCGCTGACCGCTGACAACTTCCATTATGGCCGATTACGTTTGCAAATTCGCCACCGCGGGCGGACGCATGATGAGCCAGATCGAGCAGGCGGCTTCGGAGTCGGAAGTGCGCCAGCGCCTTCTGGCCCAGGGTTACTACGTTTTTTCCGTCCACCCCAAAGAAGCGCTCAAGGAGCGGCTGCGCAGTCTCAACGCCGGAAAAATCAAGGCGGACGATTTCCTCATTTTCAACCAGCAGTTTCTCACCCTTTCCAAGTCAGGCCTCCCGCTTCAGAAATCATTGGATCTCCTGGCCCGGCAGACGCGCAGCGACGCGTTGCGGGCGGCGCTGCAAGGCGTTCAGGAAAACGTGCGCGGAGGCGCCATGATTTCCGAGGCCTTTGAGGCGGTGAGCCGTTTTCCCAAAATATATACCGCCACCCTGCGGGCGGGCGAGCGCAGCGGCAACCTGGACCGGGTCCTGGCGCAATATGTCACCTACCAGAAAATCCGCCGAGGATTTCGGAAGAAGTTCGTGGCCGCACTTATTTATCCGGCCATCCTGCTGGTTTTCCTGACCATACTCGTCACCTTTGTGGTCGGATTTATCGTCCCGCAATTCGCTACCCTGTATGCCTCATTGGAAGTTGCCCTTCCACTTCCCACCCAGATCATGATCGCGATTTCGTTGGCCCTCAAACGGATTGCGGTAATCATCTTTGCCGCCATAGTAGCTGGGATTTTCAGTGTTCGCGCGGCTTTCCGGTCGCTCAGTGTGCGGCTGAAATGGGACGGTCTAAAATACAAGCTTCCGGTGGTGGGGAAGCTGCTGCTCAAATTTTCGGTGGCGGAATTCGCCCGCACGCTTTCCACCCTTCTGCAAGGCGGAATTCCGGTGGTGGCGGCGTTTGAGATAACCAAGGAATCGGTTTCCAGCCCGCTCCTTGCGCTGGCCATCGCTCAGGCCCAGAAAGAAGTAACGGGAGGTCGCTCCCTCAGCGCCAGCCTGCGCATGAGCGGATTTTTCCCGCCCATCGCCCTGGACATGGTGGAAGTGGGTGAAACCACGGGCGCGTTGCCCGCCATGCTCGAGGGCCTGGCGGAGTTTTTTGAAGAGGATGTGGCCATCGATCTGGCGACCTTGGTCGCCTTGGTCGATCCGCTGATGATCGGATCGATCGCCATTGTGGTGGCATTTGTTCTGATCGCTTTCTATCTGCCCCTGTTCTCGCTGGCGGGGCAGATTGGATCGCACTGAAACAGAGTTTCATCCGGGAGAGTCGAATTTGGCTGAGCCAACCCAGGACCTGAAGGCAGAGATGGAGCTAGCGCGGGCCGCGGCTGAACGCTATCAGTTTCTCTTCGTCGATTTGCGCGAAACGCCGCCGGACGCGGAGCTGCTGCGCTCGCTTCCCCTCGATCTGATGGTGCACTACGAGTTCCTGCCCCTTTCGTCGCACGACCACAAATTGGTGGTGGCCGTCGCCGACCCCACCAACCTTGCCCGCCTGGACGAATTGGAGATGAAGCTCGACCGGCGGCTGGTGATTCGAGTGGCCGCCGCCGGCCAGGTGCGCGAATTCCTGAAGAAGACCGAACCTTCGCAGCGCGTGCTGGACGAAGCGACGGAAGAATTCCGCATGGACGTGATTCGGGATGAGGATGGTCAGGGTGAAGGGCTGACCCTCCAGCAAATGGTGGAAACGCGCGAGGCCAGCCCCATGATCCGGTTGGTGGACTCCATTGTCTTCGCCGGCCTCGAGCGGCGCGCCAGCGATATTCACATTGAAAGCCGGGATAACGCCGTGGCCGTCAAGTACCGGATAGACGGTGTGCTGCAACAGGCGCTGCAACCCCTGGCGCGCGAATTTCACTCTAGCCTGATTACCCGCATCAAGGTGATGGCGGAACTGGACATTGCCGAACGCCGCGTTCCGCAGGACGGCCGCTTTCGCGTGCGCTACAAAGGCCGCCCCATTGATTTTCGCGTGTCCATCATGCCCGCGATCCATGGCGAGGACGCCGTCCTCCGCATTCTCGACAAGGAATCGCTGAGCGAGAAATTCCATTCGCTCCGGCTGGACGTCCTTGGCCTTTCCGAACGCGAGCTCAAGCGCCTGCGCCGGTTTATCCGCGAGCCCTATGGCATGGTGTTGGTGACGGGGCCGACGGGCAGCGGAAAAACCACCACCCTATATGCCGCTCTTTCTGAAATCAAGACCGATGAAGACAAAATCATTACCATCGAAGATCCGGTGGAATATCAGATTCGTGGCATCACCCAGATTCCTGTGAACGAGAAAAAAGGCCTGACCTTTGTACGCGGCCTCCGTTCCATTCTGCGCCACGACCCGGACAAAATCATGGTGGGTGAAATTCGAGACAACGAGACCGCGCAAATTGCCATTCAATCCGCCTTGACCGGCCACCTGGTATTCACCACCGTCCACGCCAACAACGTGGTGGATGTTTTAGGGCGCTTTTTGAACATGGGGGTGGAACCCTACAACTTTGTTTCCGCGCTGAATTGCATTATGGCGCAACGCCTGGTGCGCCTGCTTTGCGAAGCTTGCAAGCGGCCGGGGAAAGTTGAAATAGGTTTGATTGAGGAATCGGGGCTCGACCCGGCGGCCTGGCGTGATGTGGAGTTTTACGAAGCTCCCGGTTGCCCCCTCTGCAATCAGACGGGATTTCGCGGCCGGACGGCCATCGGCGAGCTCCTGGCCCTTTCGGATCACATTCGTGATGTCATCCTGGCCAAGCGACCTTCGTCGGAAATTCGGCATGTGGCGCGCGGGGAAGGCATGGTAACCTTGCGCGAGGCGGCGCTGGAGAAAGTCCGGCTGGGCGCGACCACCTTGAAGGAGATCAATAAGGTCACCTTTGTGGAGTAGGCTGCCGCAACCGGGCAGGGCAATCGCATGAATTGGAGTTTGGGCAAAAACGGGAACGGTTCAAGTTTCGCGGGAGGAAGGTCGCGCTTCGTCCTGCCCGCCGTAGTCTTCGAAATTGAGCCGGGATTTGTGGTGGGGGCGCACCTGGATGTCGGTGGGCGGTCAGTCCGGCGCATCTCAACGCGTGCGTTGGAGCCGCAGACCCTGAACCCCACTCCCAGCGGGACCAACATTGTAAATGTGGAGCAATTCCGCCGGGCCGTCCAGGGAGTTTCGGATGTATTGGGCAATGGAAGTGGCCGTTTGGGCCTTTTGGTTCCGGATGCTTCCGTCCGCGTCGCCATTCTCATTTTTGACGCCTTGGAGGAGGAATCGAAAGAAGCCGACGCGCTGGTGCGCTGGAGGATGAAAGAAATCCTGCCTTATCCTCCCGAAGAGGCGAGACTGTCCTGCCAGATCCTATGGAGGGATCCGAGCAATGTGGGGGTGGTGGCCGTGGCCGCCAGGACTTCACTGCTTGCCGAATTTCATGGTGCGCTCGGCCTCGGGAATCGCGGGCCGGAGTTAATCCTTCCCTCCACCCTGGCGCTGATGCCCCTTTTATCTGAAAAGGAAGGCGACGGACAGATGCTGGTCCACGTCTGTTCCGGGTGGGTGACCACGGTCGTGGCCTCGGGAGCTCGAATCCTGTCATGGAGGAACAAAGAGCTGAACGGCGCGGCGCCGGAGGAGTCGATGCAGGAAGTGGTGGCCGAAGTGGCCAGAGTGCTGGCCAGCAGCCACGATCATTTGCAGGTGGTGGTGAATAGAGTCCTCCTTTGCGCGCGGCCCCCTGCCTGGCCGGAGTTGGCGGGGGATTTGTCCCGGGTTATTGGGAAGGACGTGGAATGGCTTGCGCCCAGGCCGGGCCCGAGTTCAAAGCTCTCTGCGGCTGAGACGGCGGCCTTTGATGCAGTCGGCGCCCCGATCGCCGGGCTCATAGGCAATTTCGGATAAAACCAGGATGAAAATTTCCGTCAATCTCGCGACCCCTTCAAGTCTTGGAGAACGTTATGCGCTGGCTTGGGCCGTGCCCCTCGCTTTGTTTGGCGCACTCGGATTGGTGTTCCTGGCCCGCTCGATGGTTTCCAACCTGGGCGAGTACCAAAAAGTTCAGCAGAAACTGGATGCTGAAATGCTGCGCGAAAAGGCGCTGACCGATCGGGAAGCGGCATTGCGCAAGGACCTTGACCAGCCTGGGCAGAAAGCCGTATTTCAAAAAGCACACTTTGTAAATGGGCTGATTGTCCAAAAGCAATTTTCGGTAACCGCAATGACTCAGCGAGTATCCAAGCTCATGCCCGAGTCGGTTCGTCTGATTTCGCTGCGGGTTGCGCGCCCGAAGGCCGACATTTCCATTCGATTTTCGGTGGTTAGTCACGATGAAGAAGGATTGGAGAAATTCGTCGAAAATCTTGAGGACGCGGCGGACTTCACGGACCTCAACGTGGCCAATCAGACGCCGGCGGATGGCAAATCAATGACCGGGCTGGTGGGCATAAATTGCAGCGTGCGCTATGTGGGGGATGAAGCAAAATAAGAAGGTCAATTGATGTCCATGGATCGCCGAAAAACCGTGACGCGAATCATCGAAAGAACGGCCGTGGCCATAGTCGTTCTCGATGTGGTGCTGTACTTCGCCGTGCTTCTGCCTCTGCAAAGAAGTTGGCAGGCAAGGGCTGAACGCTATAATACCGTCCGCCTTCAGGTTCTCAATGAAGAAGCAAGGGTGAACCGGCTGAAGTGGTACACGGATGCCGTGCCCTCCATGCGAAAGGACGTGGATGATTTTCTGAGCAACGAAGTACGGTCCAAGAGAAAGAGCTTTTCGAGAACCACCCGTTTGGTTCTCGGGCTTGCCGACCAGACCGGGGTTTCTCTTCCCCCCTCGGCAATCAATTATCAAATGGATCCGCAACACGATCAATTGCTGGACCGGATGAGCCTGAACATGACCGTCAAGGGTCCATTCAAGAACCTGCTGGATTTCGCCCACGAACTCGAAACCACCACCGATGATTTTCTGGTGCTGCGCGGCTTCAGCTTTGAAGCCGGAGAAGGCCCGGACCTTTCTTTGCGATTGGCGACGGATTTTTATTTGACACCATGAAGAAGAAAAGGGCGGCGGAAAAATGGGCGAGCGGTGCGCTGGGTGTGGTGTGCCTGGTTTTGGCGATAAACCTCTTGCTGCGCAGCGGCGTGGGCGCGGGAACGGAAAAGCCCACCCCTGCTGCGGAACACGCCAGGGCGAAACTCCGCACGCAGCCACGGTCCGGCGCCGCCCCGGATGACCTCTCGCGCTACGACCCTGAGGTCAAGCTGGATTTACTCAGCGACCTTCAGTCGCGCCCGCTTCCTGAGATTGAGCGCAATCCGTTTGAATTCCCCAAGCCCAAGCCCATATCCCCGCCCATCGGACCACAACTTCCCAGGCCTCCGGCACCACCACCGCCTCCTCCGCCCCTGCCGCTCAAGGCCATTGGATACAGCGAGAAGGAGAACGGAGTCAAAGAAGGAATTATTTCAGGCGAAGACGGCATTTACGTTGTCCACGAAGGCGAAACCTTCGCCAAGCGGTACAAAGTCAGCAAGCTGACCGCCACCATGGTCGAGATCTATGACGAAGCCACGCGACAAACCGTGGATATGCCCATCGCGCCTTGAGGTTATCGTTATCATGCCTGCCCAGAATGACGGAAAACGCGGCTACGCCTTTCTCATCCTGATGATGATGGTCACGATCCTTCTGATTTCCCTGACTGCCGCTCTGCCCAGCATTTATACCGAAGGCCAGCGCGAAAAGGAGGAGGAACTGATTTTCAGGGGAAACGAGTACGCGCGCGCCATCCTTTTCTTTCATAACCAATTCGGCCGATATCCTTCCAACGTTAACGAGTTGGTGAAAAAAACGAACGGATACCGGTTTTTGCGCCATGCTTATCGCGACCCCATGACTCCCAATGGCACATGGCGCTTCATTCACGCCAATGCGGCCGGGATGGTGCTCGATTCCAAGACGATGACCTTGCCCACCGCTACGAACAACAACAATGGGCTGAATCCGCCGGGCCAGCTAAATAACCAGCTACAACAACCTGGCCAATCCAATATGAATGGATTGAATCTGTCGGGCCAACAAAACTTACAAGCGCTGCAAGCTGGCCAAACCAACACCAATGAAATGAATTCTTCGGATCAGCAAAATGGGGAACCTTCACCATCTTCCCAAAATTCGGACTCAGAAACAGGGGAGTCCAAAACAGGGGAATCAACCTCCTCCGGCGGTCAGATGCTGGGGGCTTTTATTGTGGGAGTGGCGAGCACCAGCCACAGTTCGTCAATCCGCATATACAACAACAAAACGCGATATGACGAATGGGAGTTCCTTGCCGTCGGGCAGGGAGTGGGTAGTTTGCTGGCGCCAGTAGGGACGACCGGAGGGCAGACTCCACCCATAGGGGGCTTCGGCCAGAGTCCAGGACAGACTCCCGGTATCGGCCCGGGCGGCCTCCAGGGTGGAGCGGGTGTATCTCCGCCGCCAGTCCAGCCTCAAAATCCGGAATAAAGCATTGGGATAATTTCAAAGGTGCCGTAATTCAATTCAGAATTACGCTGGATTGATGGGTATAAGTCAGTTTGACAGTGGCACGAAAGCCCGTGCGTTTCTCACCCCAACTATTCCCGCCTTACTTTACATTCCGCCCGCAACTTCGAGCACCTGGCCTGAGACGTAATCCGAGAGCGGGGAAGCGAGGAAGAATACTGCTCCGGCGGCTTCCCGAGGTGTGCCTGGCCTGCCCAGCGGAATGCGCTCAAACGCCTTGTCGCGAATCGCAGAGGGAATGCCAAGGGCGATCTCAGCATCACCGTGGAGAATTCGTTCCCCAGCGTCTTTGGTTTGCGTGAGGCGGGTATCAATGAAGCCGAAGGCAACACAATTCACCTGAATGTTCAATGCGCCCCACTCGCGCGCCAGAGTTTTTGTCAACCCAATGATGCCCGCTTTGGCGGCAGCGTAATTGGCTTGGCCAAAGTTTCCCCGCGTTCCCGAAGTGGAGCTGATGTTGACTATCTTCCGGGGCGTGGCTGTGCCATGTTCGGCAATCTCGCGCTTGGCCGTCTCGCGCCAAAAAGGCGCGAGCGCGCGAATGATTCGGAAGGGTGCACTCAAATGGACATCGATGATGGTTTGCCATTGGTCGTCTGTCAATTTGTGAATCGTTCCATCCCACGTGAACCCGGCATTATTCACCAGGATATCGAGCCGGCCAAAGACCCGAAGAGCGGTTGCAATCAATTGGGACGGGAATTCAGGCGCCGTGACGTCACCTACCAGGGCATGGGCATTGGTGCCCGCCGCGCGGAGGGCGGCCACGGTGTTTGAAGCCGGCTCCTCATCCACGTCGGTGACGAGAATGCTTGCCCCCTCCGCGGCCAGAAGCTCCGCTGTAGCCTTACCGATCCCCCGGCCGGCGCCAGTGATCACCGCCGATTTCCCATCGAGCCAACTCGCCATGATGCGTATCTCCGTCCAGCCATTGTCCCGGTCTCGAGGCAAAAACAGCCCGGGTTTCCAACTTGTGGCGAACTTCCATCTATACACGGACGGGGCGCGTTTTGCATGTAAAATTATCAGGATTTGTTGGGGTCGGACGTGAGCTTGGTAGCTATGCGGGGCGCGCTGCGGACCTGGCGGCTCGGCGGTGGTCCGCCAGCATGGCCAGCAGGGAATTTCGCGCCAGCCTCTCGCAATGCACGGTGCAGAGCGAAAGGCGGGTTAGGGAGCGCACAAAGTCATGCACCTGGCACTGATAACTCAGGATCGAGGCAGCCGATGTCGCGTTCCCGTAAGCCCACGACCAATCAGAAACCCACCGCACCACAGAGCCGTTCAAGCGCAGCGCCCCCCGCTTCAGGCGATCTTGCGGGAGAACCAATTGCGGCAAACAGTCGGGCGCGGTGAGAAAAATCAAGCGCCCGCTGCGAAGCAAAACTTCGGGGCGCAAACCATTTTCACTCAGGCCCAGAGCTATATCCTTTAGACAACACGGTCCGGCCATGGCCACCACTTGCTGTCCGATTTCGAGGCCGGCGGAAATAAATTCGAAAACTTCGGCAAGGCCCCTTTCTTCGTGAACAACCAATCGGCAAACGGGCAAGGTAGTAGGATGAATGGGCGCTAAGGCTGTGGCTGTGTGCATATGTGTCTATCTTCGACGAATTGAGCGAGGCATGTCAACCCGAGTTCTGTGGAAAACTTGGGCGGGCACGTGGTCAAAATCAACGGTTCGCTTTATCTTCGCCACGGCCGGGGCGGGCGCTTCCCCTGTGGAGGCGCGGTCAACTTCGCAAATTCAGGCAGTGCATTTCAGCGGGTTGCGCCTGTATTTTTGGGTGGAAAAAAAAGCTGGCGGGGACGACGGGACTCGAACCCGCGGCCTCTTGCGTGACAGGCAAGCGTTCTAACCAGCTGAACTACGTCCCCATTTAGAACAGAAGGCAGAAAGCACCAGGCAGCCTTCAGGAACTCACGATCCAAAACTTACGACCTCGTTCCCTGAAAGTAAGGGGATGCTTTCCGGCCGCTGCCCACTGCGTACTGCCTACTGCTCTCAGCCTTCTGCAGTTGGTGGGCGGTATCCGGATCGAACGGATGACCTTCTGCTTGTAAGGCAGACGCTCTAACCGGCTGAGCTAACCGCCCTGAGTCCGCACGATACCGGAGAATTTGCGTTGCGCAAGTTGCGGCGTCTTTCCCGGCACGCCATGCCTTGACACATCCGAACCTCAAACTATACACTAGCGTGCTCGATGCGTCAAGGAAGGTGCTCGTCAATCCCATGCACTATCAGCGTGAATATGTGGCCTACATGGCCAAACAGGTTCTGAAGCGACTCACCGCTTCCGGCTTGGTGCAATTTGACCAGGCGGATTACGTCACCGAAGTGATGACCCAGGTGATGCTGGATGAGCTGGGGGTGGAAGACCGGCTGAACGATGACGTGCGAAAAATTCTGGAGCAGCACGCGGAGGAAATGAAGCGGGCGGGCGCGTCCTATGAAGAAATGTTCAAGAAAGTGAAGAAGCAACTGGTCCACGACCGCAAAGTGGTCCTCTAGCCTCGTGATAAAATAAACCTATGCCCATGTCAAGGGAAAAAACTCTTCAACTCTCCCACCAGATCATGTCCGCCATCGACGCGCTGGATGAGGTCGAGATTTTTGAGGAGCGCAATGTCATTCGGCAGGAAATCCTGAAAATTCTCAACGATCTTCAAGCCGAGGAAGCCAAGATCGACGCCACCGTGCGCCAGCGCATCAGCTCCCAGAAGCGCACCATTCCCGAAGGCGGCGACGAGTGGGACATTCTTTACCGGAAATACCATTACGACGAGCTTCGCAAGCTGGGCATCAGCTTTCCCACCCGAAGCCAGAGCTGAATGTCCGCTCTCCTGATTTGCTTTTCCCATTGGTCTGCAAAATACTCCGGGAGACTGACCTGCCCCTCACGGATTGCTTCCGTTCCGCATTTCGGTTACCGGCGCGGACTTCGACTGTCATTTCTTGTTCAGCAGCGCGGGCCAGTTGACGACCACGGTGATGGGCGGTGGTGTTTCCTGCCGCTCAGGAACTATACAGAGGAACCGTTGCCCGTCGGGGGTCACGACGCAGCGGTTCCTCAAATTGAAGGGAGTCACCGGCGCTTCGAAGAGAAGGCGCGGAATCCCGGCTTGGAAGGTGGAACCGTCCGCTTTCACGGAGACCGCCATGATTTTATTGCCGGCAAGGTAGAAGAGCTCTTTGCAGTCTCGGCGCCAGGCGGGCTCGTCACCACCCTCCGCGGAGATCTGTAGTTTGGCGCGGTGCTCCGGGAAGGATTGAACGTACACTTCACGTCTGCCGGTCTCGTTCGAGACATAGGCGAGGTATCGTCCGTCGGGCGAAAAGTCTCCCGCAGCAACATCCCCCTTCCCCCCAATGAAAGAAACCGGTTGGTGCGCGCCGAACTGAGGGAGAATCCATAAACCGTTCAGTGGCTGCGATCCGGAAAAGCTGTTGAACAGAAGATAGCGCCCGTCAGACGAAAGTGCGAGAGTGTTCTTGAAGTCCGGGGACTGGAACAAGACTTCCGAATCGCCCAGCCCGTTCGCCGCCTTCTGATAAAAGTTGCGCTGGCCGTTACGGTCGGAGGTGAAGAAGATACGCGTACCGTCCGCAGACCAAACCGGACTGTGTTCGTCGGCGGGGTTAGAGTTGAGCCGCGAGGCTGTGGCGCGCTTCAAATCGAAAACCCAAATATCGCGGGTATTGATCTCAGGGTCGCGGATGTCCACCGCGATCTTTGTCGCATCGGGAGAAAGCGCCGGATTGGAATAACTGCCGAGCGGCCCCACGGTCCCCAGCTTTTTTCCCGCGCGATCGAACCATGTCAGTTGCTGGCCGACGGTAGGAGATCGGCCTCCTTCGTAGCTGATGGTAGAAGCGCGGCCTTGTTGGTAAGCGAGCACGCCGGTGTCCGATACTGAAAAGCTGTAAGGGTCGACGGGTTGAGCAATCGGCACCGGGTCGCCGGTTAGGGCGAAGCGCTTGGCGTCGAACGGTTGAGCCACCAGCGCTTCCCCGCGCAAGTAGAGCAGATAACCCTCCGGGGCGTAGAGAGCGCCGGAGTCTGCCCTCACCAGACAATTCGTTTTCTTTGATTCGAGCGAGCCGACACACACCCAATTTCCCTGAGGGTACGCATTACTGTTAGCGAAATAGAGAAAGTGCATTCCGTCCGGCAGGAACCTGGGCCAGTCGTGGGAAACTTCATGTCTTGAGGGATCGAGTGTCGTCACAGGCGTGGCTTGGCCGCCTGCATCCGACACACGGTAGATCCGGCCGTTGACCCAAGGCGGAACGGCGAAGAGAATCGTCCCGTTCCGGCTCCAAGTTGCATCCTCATACGGGGAAGTATTATTCAGCACTGTAACCGGCCCGCCTCGGGGGTCAATCCTTTTAATGCCGTCGACTGAAACAACTCCCAAGTGGCGGCTGTCTGGGGACCAGAAGGCGGATAACGCATTTTCTGTGCCTGGAAGTGGCTTGGCGACCGGATCATCGAGTGAGCGAATCCAGAGCATGTGCTCTGCTGCAGGGGTCTGGGCGATAAAAACGAGTTTCCGCCCGTCTGGAGAAAGCACGGGGGCGGCGCCATAGAAAGAGGCAGTGAATGAGGGCGGATGAACCAGGAAGCTGATGGCTCGCTTCTCGCCAGGATGGATGAGCAAACGCGCTGCCACAACAGCAAGAACCACGGCCGCAATGATGCCGACCGCAGCCATCGCCCAGGCGATTTTCAGTTGTAGCGGCGATCTATGATCGCCGATTTTTTCATCCGTTCGGCGGACATAGTCCGCCGCTACAGCCTCGCCTTCTTTGATCCACTTCAATTCATCACGCAGATCGGCGGCGGATTGCCATCGTTCATCGGGATCTTTTGCCAGGCATTTCAGCACCACGCGTTGTAGGGGTGGCCTGGTGTTGTCGGTCAGCGTGGCCCCAGCAAGGTCCGAAGAGGGTGGTTCGCGAACCGCCCCTACCATGGGCGGCGGGTCGTTCTTCATAATTGCCGCCAACACTTGAGCTGAACTTTCACCTTCAAACGCTCGCTTGCCTGTGGCCATTTCGTAGAGCACGCAGCCGAAGGCGAAAATGTCCGAGCGCGCGTCGGCGGGTTTGCCCTCGAGTTGTTCGGGAGCCATGTAATGCAGCGTGCCCATAATTGCGCCTTGGGCCGTGAGCGATTCCGACGCCTGAACACGGGCATCCTGCCCGTGTTCACCTCTCCCCACGCTCACGGGCAGGATGCCTGTGCCACGCGTTAATTTCGCCAGGCCGAAATCGAGCAGCATGGTGCCCGATTTGGTCAGCATGATGTTCTGCGGTTTAAGGTCGCGATGAATGATTCCCAGGCGATGCGCCGCCGCCAGCGCCCCGGCGATCTCGATGCCGTATTCAAGGATGGTGTCGAGTTGTAACGCGGTTCGCCGTTTGTCGTCACCCTCGCGCAAGCGGGGGTCCACTGCGGGCGCGTGCTGGATTCCCGCT
>DASYZE010000004.1:0-83934 GCA_035946625.1 Terriglobia bacterium
GCGCCCATCACTTCGGAGATGCAAACGGCGTTTTTGCACAAGGATGCGTTGGGGTCCACGCGGCAGGCGACCGACTATACGGGCGCAACGAAGATGGACATGCTGTTCTACCCCTGGGGCGATGTGTGGTCCATGCAGGGCGTATTGTATGACCAGGGGTTCGCAGGTTTCTTGAACGCGCAGGATACCGACGAAGTGCTCTACGGCACACCCAATCGCGAGTACGCCCATGTGATGGGCCGCTGGCTCTCCCCCGATCCGGCGGGAACCAAAGCTGTCACCCTCAGCGACCCGCAGACTTGGAACATGTATGCCTACACGCGCAATAACCCCACCACGCTCACCGATCCCAGCGGGCTTTACACTTGGTCGCAAAACTGCAAGGCAGCCGACGAGGCATGTCAAGCGCGGCGGCAGGCATTTCGGGACAGCCTGAAGGCCCTGCAACAAGCCCGCGACTATTTCAAGAAAGGGTCCACGGAGTACAAACGAATCGATCGAGTTCTTAGTAGTTATGGAGAGGAAGGCAAGGGCGGGCCCGGAATCGCATTTGGCCACGTCGACAATTTCGCCGGGCAATTCAATCCTAGGACAAGCACCATCACGTTCGACACGCAAAGGATCGGCGGCGACGCCCGCAATTTTGCGGTTTTGTCAGGCCACGAGGGTGAGCACTATGCGGACCGTGGGCTTCCGCTAAACCCGTTTCAAAGGGAGTATCGCGGCTACCAGATTTCGAGTTGGGCCGCCCAGGGGGTTGGTTTTCCCAGTTATTCTACTGAACCAAACACAGGAGAGTGGCCTGAGGGCCGAGGAACCTTGTGGCACCAAACGTGGAGCCCCGAAAACCGCCAGATGTTTTTCACCCTGGGTGTGTTGCAAACTTGGAAGGATTTCTATTCGAACTTGCCCGGATTTCGCGGTAGCCCCATTTGCTGTCCAATGGATCCAATCGAGGATCAGTAACATGATCACTGGCCCTCTAAAGACGATTACTATGGTGATGCTAATATTGAGTCCGCTTGCAGCGGCTCATCACGCGATCGCCCCCATCGAGGCCACGATTTGCAAGATCATGCAAGATCCGTCCCATTTCAAAGGTAAGATCGTGCGCGTGACGGGCAGAATCTTCTGGGGGATGGAGGATACTGACCTCTATGAAGATTGCACGCCGCAATATCGGGGCGGGATGGTGATCCAGTTTCCCGACGACGCTCCCGAACTGAAGCCAGGCTTTCACCTTGTCCGTGATTCTGCATTCGAGAAGTTCTATTACTATTTAACGGCAGCCCCAGTCAAAAAGTTCAGGCTCCCACCGAACGTAGGCAGCCCCTGGGTGCCACACCGATATTGCTCAATGACGGTGACTATTACCGGGCGTTTCTATAGTGTGAGCGAAGCGGAAGTATTGCATGGCCGAGGCTATGGAAACGCAGGAGAGTCACGATTCGCTTTGGTCGTGAAGTCAGTATCCAATCCAGTGGCCCAAGAGTGTCCGCCCCCCTCTGGACTGAATAAATAATAGCGCGTGGTTTCTCTCTTGATTGCCAAGCCGGTAGCGCAGAGTCTGCGCCCTTCAGACTCTGCGGCTGGTCTGCATGATATTACATAATCCTATTTCATGCATTATCTTAGATTAAACTATCCTGCACCGCTGGCACGAAGACGGGGAGAGCGCGGGGTTCCACAAAGTAATATATATAAGAATATATTCCTAGTAACTAGGTCCGGCTGCCCCGAAATATGTAACACGGGTCACAGGAGTCACACGGGTCACACAGTGCTGTAAGTGTATGAATTCAGTTAGCTTGCGCTGCGTTTTTTTGCAGAAAAAGTTTATGATGCCGTTTTTTGCCCCTTTTTGCCCCACCCCTAAAAGGCTATTTGAACCTGCGCCGGAAGATGAGTTCGGTTCCAAAAATTCCGTTCTGATCGCGCACGCCAATCAAAGAGATTCGATCGCTCAAGGCCCATTCGAATTGGATCACGCGCTGTTGCGTGGAACCGGTGTTGGTCGCGTAAGTAATGGTGAGGTCGTGTGAGACTTGCTGCTCAATGGTCACACGCGTGCCCGAAATGAATGCCGGGTCGCCCACGTTGGGATCGATCTTGATGCGGCTCACTCCGAACAAACGCTGAATGCGGTTGGTGGTCTGCGTGTTTAGCGCTTCGGAGAGCAAGGCGCTGGCGCCCTGGTTGGAGAAGCTTTGGTTGGTGGTTGCCAACTCCCCTGTGTTGCGCACGTATCCGAGTGCCAGGAGCGAGAGAACGTCCGAGGTGGGCAAGGGCGGGTCCGTGCGATAGGCCACTCTCATCTGGTCGATGGGTCCGGAAATATCAATGGTCAGGTCATAACGTTGAATGCGCGTCCGCGCTTGCATGTCAAGCAGGGGTTGAGTGCGAAACGGATTGAGCATCGTGATGTCGCCGCGGTCCAGACGGTAGCGGTTGCCGCGGATCACTGCTTCGCCGCTCAGGATATGAATTGTCCCCAGGGCCACTGGATTCCCCAGCGTTCCGTGCAGGCCCAAATCAACGTCGGCCACTAATTTCAGGTCATGGGTGTCAAGTCTCACGTCGGGGTCTGAACTCACGCGCACGTTCAATCGTATCTTCGAGGCGAGCGAGGAAGCTTCGACGCTCGATGGCACTTCCCCGGTGACATTCTCCTGAGTCATCAAATTCATGACATTGAATCGGTCACTGGCGAAGATTTGGCGGACGGTCAAGTCTCCATCCAACTGTCCGCCATCGGTGGACCCGACCAGGGTCAAATCTCCGGCTAACAGGGATGTGAAGTCGGCGGGATACTGGACGCGCACCTGGTCAAGGTTAGCTTGGAAATCAAAGCGGGGCTTCTGGGCGAAAGTGAGAAATCCGGAGAGTGTGGCAATGCCTCCACCCACCTGGCCCTTCAGAGATTTGGCTGTGGCCCGGTCTCCCTCCAATTCAATTTCGCCGTTCAAACCGGAAATGTGAAATGGATAATCACTGTACGCGAGATTCAGATCGTGGACTTTGAGAGTGCCGTGCAGCAACGGCTGCACGGGATTGCCATTGAGTTGAAGATCGAGTTCGGACCGGCCCGTAGCGTGGAGGGCGGGATCGAGGAGGCTGAGCAACGTATTGTCCGTCTGCCCGCGAACGCTGAGTGTGAGCTCGGCTGGATCGGCAAATTGAATAGAGCCCTCAACCGTGAGGCGGGTGGATGGTCCAATCATTTGAAATGGGCGGGCGGTCAGGATTCGCTGCGCGTATTGAAGGTTTATGGGGCCGGAATTAATCCAAGCCATGTCCGCCAGCCGAATTTCAAGTTTCGCGGTCTGGCCGGAGATCTGCACCGCATTAAGATTTTTCAGCGGTCCCTTGATGTTCAGCGAGCCGGTGGCGGTGGCGCGCCCATTGAACTTGATGCCTGAGCCCAGGCGCATCCAGGGGTCGGCGCGAAATCCCGCATACTCGCCACTGAACTCGGCCGGCCACTCGCCTTCCGTTTGGGCAGCCCCCCTAAGACGCACGCTTCCGCCTTCGCCCTGACTTTCGAGTTGCACTTGAAGCTTTTGATTTTCCCAATCCAATTGAGCGTGGAGTTTTCCGAACGCCATCCCGTGGACATTGAAATCAGGAATGTCCAGTGTGGATTTCAGCACCACATTTTCAAACGTTCCATGCCCCTGAAGGTCAAAGCTGGAGGCGCCCATTTCAATCTCGCGCAGGCTGGCAACAGAGCTCTCGGATTGGGCCAATGCCTTAAGGTCGGTAGAGGTAAAGTCGTGTGCGTGGAGGTCAACCGAGAAATTCTTTTGCGCCGTGTTGTACTGCCCCTTGCCTGTGAGCCGGGCAGCGCCTTTGGTCACTTGAATGTCGTCCACACTCCACTGCGCGGCTGCGGTGCGAATCTTGCCTGAGAATGAATCAAACGTCTGTTGGTATGCCTGGCCGCGCTCGATGAGGAATTGTCCGGCGCCTGCTAGGTTGGCGGGAGATCCATTGAGGTGGATATCTCCCGTCAATTCGCCCTTCACCGGATACGCGAGGCGCAATGCGGCTTGCAGTCCTTCAATCGGAGTGCGTTGAGCGCGGGCTTCAATTTGCGCGGGCGCCTCAGGGTCAAGCACCCAGTTACTGAGATGGGCCGAAGCGTCCACAACCAGCAATGAATTTTCGCGCCGCAGGCGGCCGGATGTGATCTCCACGTAGGTTCGCGTCGCTCCTACGCTGCCGGAAAAGCTGTCCCAATCCCATCCGCGATAGGTGAAATGTCCGGTATCCACACGGCCACGAATGTCTGTGGAAGTAACCGGCCCGGTTATGGTTCCTTTAAAAGTTGCCGGGGACTTCAGCTCCAACGGAATGGGTTCCTTGGCTTGGACAAGAAATTCCGCTACCCGGCGCCACTCCTCGTAATCGGAAGTTGTGAGCTTTACCGCCAAGTCCGAATCTGTTTCGCCTACTTTACCCTGGGCGGTGACGGATGAATGTGGAGTTTGGAATTTAGCTTCCTGGAAAACGACCTGGAATTCCCGGTCTAACGCCGCGGTGCCGCGCGCCAGCCCGGAGACGGGCACCGAGCCCGGAATGGCGAGGCTTTTCGGATCAAAGGTTAGATCAAATGCGGATTTGAAATTATTCAGGCGGCCATTCCAGGTGGCATTTACCGTGCCCTGAATGTTCGCAGCGGGCGGCAGGTGAGTAGAAATGGTATGCAAGCCAGGAGAGGTTCGTAACGATTCCTCCATATCAAAGCCGCGAATCTGCACGCGCACAGAAAATTGCGGCACCGGCCCTTCAATGGAAATTTTCGCCGTGCCCAGTGCGGTTCCACCCAGAGTCGAAATTTTGAGATTGGAGATATTAAGGAGACCTCCGGCGCCCGAATAGTTTGCCGAAAAATCGACCCGTTCGAGCTTGGCGGACGCGGATGGGATTGTGATTTGCCGCCCTTCAACCCTCCCTTGCAGTGTCCATCCGTTTTTTCCAAATGCAGCGCCGCCTTCAATGGAGAGTCTCCCAGCGCCTGTGCCCTTGAGTCGAAGAGCACGGGCAAGCTGTGGATAATCCCCGCTCGCGGAATAGCTGATGTTGGCTTGCAGTGCGGGGAGAGTTTGCAGTTTGAGCGATGAGTTTCCGCTTGCGCCAGGAGACCGCCAAGTCAGCGAATCGAGGGTAAAATCAGTGCGCGTGAAATGAAACTGCGCCGCCAGCGTGGTGGTGGGGAGACTCCACCCGATACCCTTGGCGGTCAATTGTGGGAAGGAAAAATTTCCCTTGAATTGGTGCAACAAATTTCCGGCCACGTGGAAGGAGAGGTTGCGAGCCTGGAGGTCGAGCGCCAACTTCCGGTCGTTTAAGAATACATCGGTATGAAGAAATGTAACGCTGCGGACGGATAAATCCAGGATATGGTGAAGCGCAGTTCCACTGGCGAAGGGCATTTCCGGGCCGGGAATATTGCTCGAACCATTGGGATTCGTCAGCAAATGCAAAGCCGCATTTTCCCATTCCAGGTACCGGAGGCTCGCCTCCTGCCGGTAGAGGGCGGCGGGACTGATTCCCATTACCACGGTATCTGCGGAAAAAAGTGGGGGGGCCGGCGATTTTTCCGTTCCATGCAAAACGAACCCGTGCAAGGTCACTTGAAAAATGAAGGGACTGAAGGTGAACTGGCGGACCTCCACGCGTCCCCCGGTCACGTGCGCCACTTCCGCAATCACGTGTTCTTCAACCTTTTGGCGAAACCAGGCTGTGCTCATCACCAGATAAGCCGCCAGCACCAATCCGGCCAGGATCATTACCACGTAAATGACTTTGCGAAAGCGCCTGGATATCACGGGACCTCTTAAGCCGGGATTTTCCCGGCATTCGTTCAGAAAGGATGGACGCTGACTCGATGGCTCCTCTTCAGGCCTTCCAGCCACGACGAGAGCAGAACATCAATTCGTTTTTGGGTCAATATTTCGCGAATCTGGCCCTCAACTTCGGCGAGCGTCGGCGCAGGTGTTTTGCTCCGCTGGGCGAATTCAGGTACGAACGTGTTTTTATAATACGATTCAATATCAGGAAGCTCAATTCGAGCGGACGGCCGCAAACGATTATCGATAAGTGTCAAAATGCGTCGGCGATCGCGAAGGCGCTCCCGCGCCTTCCGTTCATCCAAGCCAAGCGACCGAAGGGCCGCTTGGAATGCACTTTCGGTCTGGAATTTCTTGCGAATACCCGCGAGTGTTCCTGCGGAAGAATCATTTAAATCGCCATCCGTGATGCCCTCTGTGCCCGCCTCGTCCAAAAGCAGCATCTGATCCACCAGCCGGTCACGCACCTCGTCCAGGGTGGCACGGTCAGGAGAAGGTCCAGGTGACTGCCCTTTCAGAAAAAGTTCAAATTCATAGGCGTTTTCAACATCACTGCGGGTGATGGCCTGGTTGTCCACGGACGCCACCACTTCGTCCAAAACTTCAGGGGCGGCAGAGCTTGGCGAGCCCGGCGCTCCCGGAGTCTGGAGTGCCAGCGAAACCCCAATCAGAATGTTTGTCCAATGCCTAGGAAAAATTGAATGTGCGATAACTGGCTCACCCCCAATCCGCCCGGGACCTGCAATTGGAAACGCGGAGGATTCAAATTATAACCGACATCAAACCGAAGCGGTCCGATGGGCGTCCTATACCGGACGCCCACTCCAATTGCGTGGGATGTGTAGTCGAGATCCGTGGGTGAATTCTGATTCACCTTGAGCAGCCGCATCAGGCGCGCGCTGGAGTACACATTGCCCATGTCGTGAAAAAGGACAAAGCCAAGCCGATCTTCTTCCACCCGCACGCGCAGCTCCAGAGAGTTCAGGAATAGCGCGTTCCCCCCGACGGGGAATCCCGTTAACGGATCACGCGGGCCCGCCTGATTGATGGAGAAGCCGCGGTCAGATTCGCTGCCCCCCATGAAGAACCGTTCCGGTAGAGGAATTTCGTGGGTCAAAACAACCTCTGGCGGCTGGGTGGCAGTGGCTGGAATGACCACCCGCCTTAACGAGCCGGACGGCGATTCCACGCCCAGGCGGGTGTTGCGCGCGAACGTCAGGTGTTTTCCGATCGGGTAATAGGTGGAATTCTGTCCGGTAAATCTCAGGAAATTTGCCTGCGATCCCAACCGGTCTACTGAAATGCCCCCGTCCAACAGGGAATATGAGCCTTTGGTGGCGTCAGCGGGATTGTCGCGGTGGTCATTGATGTAGGTTGCGCCCAGCATGCCGATCCGCGCCGGAAGGCTTAAGAGCGGGATCTCCTCCGGCGAAATGTGGAGGGTGGAAACATCCACGCGAACGTTTCTATACGTGTAACGTGCCAGGAGCAGAGTGGAGGAACTGTAGCGTTTTTCGAGGCTGACCGAGGATTCAGCGCGTTGTGCCGAGAAAGTTTCCACATCCCGGCTCTTGTCGTATAAGCCGCTAAAGCGCAAACTCAAATCCTCGCGTGCGGGCAAATGCTGGATCAAATAGCTGGCCCCCGCGCTTGTTTCCAAATTGGAAAGCTGCCCGCGAATGGTAAAAGTTTGCGCGCGCCCGCCCACATTCAATCGGGATACGTCCAGCAGCAGGCGCGGGCTGACCTTCAGTTGTCCTTGCGGTTGATTGCTTCCCAAGCGCTGAAATTCGATCCCGCCGCCGTACCCCAGAGTCCATCGCCGGCTCTCTTCCACTCTGACCAGCACGGTCTTTTGTGTCTCCGGGCTTTGGGGATCCTGGGGGCCAATCTGCACCTGATTGAATATGCCCAGGTCGTAGAGCTTTCGCTGCGATTCGTAGATGTCACTTTGGCGCAAAGGTTCTCCCGCCTTGAATGGGACAAAGCGGCGAATGATCTTTTCCCGAGTATGCGCGTTGCCCATCAGGATGACGCGCTGAACCATCTCCTGTGGGCCGGGTTGAATGGCATATTCCAGGTCAACATCGTGGGCAGGGGAAGGAGGCGTGGCTTTCCAACTCGCAGTGGCGCGGCCGTAACCATGGTCGGCGAGGTAACTGAGGATCGCTTCCTGGTTGGCCTGCGCGCGGCCGGGTGAATAAGGCTGGCCCGACCTGGTGGTGAGGTTGGAACCAATGTTCCTGGACATTGTGAGGTCCACGCCCTCAAGCGTCAAACGTCCCACGTGCAAACGCGCGCCTTCTTCAACTTTGAAGACGACGAACAAATGGTTGGGCAAATTTCCATAATTCTGATCCAGTTCGGGATCTATTTTTGCCTGGGGAAACCCCTCACCAAGGTAATACGCTTTCAATGCGGCCACATCGCGGTCAAGTTGCGAATGGCTGAATGAGCCGTGCCACACGAACGGGAAATCCTTTTCTTGTATCGTCACCAGAGGGATCAGGTCCGACTCATCGATCAGTTTATTGCCCTTGAATGCGTATCCGTCAAATTCTCCCGGAGGGCCGGGTGTCACCCGGAAAGTGAGGTCAATTTCTCCAGTGTTGGGCATCACTTTACGCTCACCCTTTGCCTTGGCGGAAAAAAACCCCTTCCGTTCGAAATAATCCACCAAATTCCGTTCACCTTGCTGGATGGCAAAGTCATCGGTCACGCCCTCGTTGTACATGGGCAGGAGTTGCCTCATGTTGGCAGTGGACAGGTGAGCTCCGACGACACGTATTTTTATGATGGGGCCAGCCTCCACTTGCAGTTGGAGTGTCTCGCTGTGGTGGGCATGATCGTAGGTGCGGCCTTGAACGTTGGTATATGCCTGAAGGCGTCCCAGTTTCTGGTAATACTGGTGAATTCTCAGCAAGCCGCGTTCGAGCTTGGCGGAAGTCATTCGTTGACCCATATGCCAACGGGCGATGATGGCGAGGCGTTGCGCAGGCACCACCGGATGACCCTGGATCTCAACCTTGCTCAAGACGGCAGGCGCGCCCGGTTGGATGGTGAAGTGAGCCTCGGTTTCCTGGCTTTCGCCCTGGCGCACAATGACGTGAGTGATTTTGGCTTCGTAATATCCGTCCTCAGCGAGCGTGGCCGCCAGGTGCTGGCTGGCATTATCGAGGTCTTCATTCTCCATCGGCTGGCCCAACCGCAGGCGCGCGGTGTTGGCCAGACTGACCGGATCGAAGGATGGGGGCGCTCCCTCCACGGTGACCACGCCCACGAAGAATTGAACCCGGCAAACGAAGATGACTTCAACTCCGTTCCCTTTCGGTTCGGCATCAGCGCGCAATTCCAGGAACCGGCCGGTGGCAAAAAGGTTTTTAAGGCTGGCGCTAATCTTAGCCCGGTCCAGCGGCTCGCCCACTTTCTGAACAATCTGATCGGGAAAATTTTTGATGTTGAGAAGGACGTCGCCCTGCAGGCGGATGCCGACCACCGGGCTGCCCCAGGGGGGATTATCCGCCGCGGCCGCATGGTTCAAAGAAAATGTTAAGAAGGCGAGTCCCGCCAATACCCGCCCTATGCATCGAGCGAAGGCGAGGGGAGGAAAACCACTTCGGTCCTGGAAGAAACTCGTGGAATGGGGAACGGGAAATATCCTGAAATCAAGTTTTGAAATTCGGCCCAAGAGTTCGGGAGACACCCCATCAAATCAAGCAATCGTACTACAGGCTTCCATTATACTTCGGTTCTCATCACGGCAGGCGCAAACGTAAAGAGGCGGTGAAAAAATCCATTGAAAAGCGAAAACGCCCCACCCCGCGAGGCAGGACAAAGCATGCCGGAAAAATGCAGGAATTTTTCTTCGCGTGTCTTTGCGCCCCAGTCCCGCTTGGCGGGAAGAGGGGGTTTACTTTTTCAAGGCCTCAAAAAGGAGCGGGCTTGAATTTCCCGGTCATACCAACGGGCTATGGCATGATCAGCGAACGGAGATGAATGTCGGCCTTTAACTTATATCCCACCCGGACGGACCAATCCGCCCAGAAGCCGGGCCAATAAATTTTCCTGAGGGAAACCCTGGCCCAGATGCTGGCGGAATCCTTCCGCCAGGCCCACGCCTGAAATTTTTCCCGCGCGCTCGGCCATGGTTCTCAGCATTGCGGCCGTATCGGATATCCCCTGCTGCGCGCTGAGGAAGGCGCGCTGGCTTTCGTGGCAGGCCAGCATCTGCTCTTTCATGGAAAATGTATCTCTGATGTCCACAAACACGCTGGACACTAATTCATTCCCCAGGATGTCGCGGCCTCCGAAAGGCTCAGCGTAGTAAAGATGGGGCACGGCCCGAAGAGGCTTGGCGGCGTGCCGGATTCCGGTTTTGAAGTTGGGGGCCAGGGCGCCGAAACAGGCGGTTTGGCAAAGGCGACTGGTAGTCTCATGGTCCACCATGTAATCCACCGGCGAATGGGTGAGCACGAGAGAAGGATTGAAGGTGCGTACGGCCTCCATTACTTTTCCAAGAGTACGCCGATCATAAAAAATATCCAGGTCCTTCAGGTTCAGGCAGGAATAGTCTGCACCAATCAATCGGGCGGCGCGCTCCGCCTCGCCCCGACGTATGCGGCTGATCTGCACCGCGGGCAAAATGGTGCTGCCGCAATCTCCCGCCGTCATGGTGATCATTTGAATTTTCGCGCCGCGTTCGGCGAGAAGCGCCAGTGTTCCCGCGCAGAGAAATTCGGCGTCATCGGGGTGGGCGAAAATTGCGAGCGCGCTCGGCGGCTGTGCCATCGAAGGTTTTTTGACCATTTGGCGGGCGATTGATTATCCCCGTGGGCGCCACTGAGCGCCCGGCCATGTCCCGTCCCGCCGAAATCGCACATCAGCGCTCGATTTACTTCGCGGAAGCAAATGACGCCGTGAGCTTGAACGTTCCCCAGGCAATTTCCAAGTTGCCCCGGCCAGCCACGTTGGTGAGTTGAATGTCCATCGCGTCCACGGGGGCTTGCCCCTCTTCGACGTTCATGGGAATTTCCGCCAGCTTGGCGCTGGGCTCGTAAGTTTGGCGACTTTTGCTGGAAACGACCAGAGTCCACTTTCCGGGTTCGACAAAGCGCGCCATCAGGAAATACTTGCCCTTAGGCACCCGAGTTCCGCCGAAATCGAGGTCGCCGTCGGTTTCGAGGGTAGTGGGAATATCGGCGCCCAGTCGCCAAAGGTCTCCGGGATGGATCAGTTTCATCAGATCGCGGCCCTTGAGGGTGGGCCGGTGAAAGTCGATGGAAACTTTGGTGGCGCCGAGGGTTGCTTTGGCCGAACCGACTTCGTTGCCGTGCGCCAGCAGGATGCCAGACGCGCCGGCGAGAACCAGTGAAGTTGCCATCGCCATGAAGATCTGTTTGGTTTTCATGTGGACCTCCTTCGATCGTTTTGGTTAAAGTGGGGCATTTCTGTTTTCGCCCGCAAGCCGCAATATCATTACGTAGGGCCCGGAAATCCGGGGCTGGCGATCATCTGACTGCTTCCGAGAATGCTTTCCGCAATTGTTCCGGTTTCACATATCCAACCCAATGGCGGGCGACGATGCCTTTCCCGTCGATCAAGAATAGAGTGGGAAAAATTGAAATGCTACCGTACGCCGAATCACTCTCCTTTGTCCAGTTGACAACCGGGAAGTTGATCTTCTCTTCCTTGATGTAGCGCTGCCGGACATCGTCGCCATAACCGAGGCCCAGCAACTTGTCCGCATTGGCGCCCACCACGGTGAAGCCGCGCGCCGAAAATTCGGTTTGTAAGGCCACCAGAGCGGGAGCCTCCTTCATGCAGGGAGGGCAGCCGGTAAACCACACGTAGAGTAACACGGTCTTTCCAGTCAGGCTTTGCAGCTCGAGCGCCTGGCCGTCCATGGATTCGAGCCTGAAGGGCGGAGCGGGCTTGCCTTCCCAGCCAGACAGTTGGCGCTCCACGGCCTGGCCAAAGCGTTCGTCGCCTCGGATCATCGCTACATCCACGCGCGAAATTTCTCCCGTCTTGCGGTCGCGGGTAAGAAAGCGAGGCACGCGCGGGTCCGACTCCATCACCCGCAGAAGAACATCGGCCTCCTGGCGAGATCGCAGGTCGAATTGTTGAGCGATGGTGGCCAGTCTGGGCGGGGAGCCGGTTTTCTCCTGATATTGAGCGAGAAACAGCGGAATGCGAAAGAAGGCGTTATAAAGTTTGTCCAGGGCCCGGCGCTCGTCCGGTTGGGTGAAAACTTTGCTGTAAAGTTCGCTGACCACCAGCGGCTGGCCGGGTTGCAAGTGGGTGCGAATGTAATCGATGACCCGGGTCTCCGCGCCCCTTGATCCAGTTCGGCTCGCAACCTGCGCCGGTTTCGCCTGGCCAATTGCGGAGCAGAAGCTCCTTTCGGATGCGAAGGGCGACAAAACCAGCAGTAATATTGGGAAGAGGTTTCTGTTTTTCACAAAGATTCTCTTGGGTGACTTCGCGCAATCCGCTAACGACAAAGTTTGGCCCTTTGTAGCGGCAGTCTATGACTGCCAACTTCACTGGTCAAGCAAGGACGGCGGTCAGAGACCGCCGCTACAACAAGTCGGCGAGCCGACCTCAGGGTTTCGCGCCCTGGCCCAATTGGGGCGCCCAGATTCGCCAATGGAAAAGCAGCGCGTACTTCATGTACAGGTTCAAGTAGGTCCAGCCGTGGTTGCCAGACCGCAAATGGAATTCGTGAGGGAATCCTTTGGCGGTCAGGGTCTTGTCCAGAAGCTCGGCGCCCTCGTTGAATCCGTAGCGGTCCTGATCGCCGCAGTCGAAATAAAGTTTCAGTCCCTTGAAGTTTTCGGGATGCTCGGCGAGGGTCAAGGGGCTGTTCGCTTCCCAATAAGTTTCGCTGAGAGGAGAGCCGAAAGGCCCCTGAAGCACCTTGGCGTAGAAACCCCAGCGTCCTTCAGTGGGCAGCGGGTTGGGAAACTTGGGGAGGAGCGCGGCGCTCTGGGCGCTGGCGGAACCGAAAACGTCGGGGTGGAGCATGGCCAGGTGCAGCGCGCCGTAACCTCCCATGGATGACCCACTAATGCCGCGCAAACCGGCGTCCGGAATGGTCCGATATTTCTTGTCGATGGCGGGCACCAATTCCTGGATGAAAAAGTCTTCATAGCGGTCCTTGCCATCCTTGGAATTCACGTAGAAACTCCGGCCACCGTCGGGCATGACGACGATGAATTTCCCCACTTCACCATCGCTCAACAAGCCGTCCAGAGTCTGCTGGCCGCCGCGCTCGCTCCAGCTCATTTCATTTTCAAACAGACCGTGCAAAAAGTAGAGCACCGGATACCGCGTGCTGGTGGCGGTATCGTAATCCGACGGGAGCGCGACGCAGGTATTCACCGACTTGCCCAGAATAGCGCTGGGCACCGCTTCACACTTGATGGTGGTGGGCGAGGGTGGCGGCTGGGGAGCGCGCCCCCTGGCCGTGATGTCTGAAAAAGCGCAGAGTGCGACCGACAGGCACGCGGCGAACTTCATAAGCCTTGCCGGCCGGCGTGAATCTGGAAACGACTTTCGAAGGGAGCTAAGCATCGCCTGGATCAATGGGGTGTCTGGGTGGCGCGAGTCTGGTCGCCTTGTACGTACACGCTGGTCTTGCCGCTTTTCGAGGTGGCGCCCAATGCGCCGCCCCCTTGATGGGTCCCCGGGTTGGTTGCATCGACCGTTCCGTAGGCTTCCCCGTGGATATTTTTCCCGGCGTGCTTCACTCGCGACCTGGCATCCGATCGGGCGGCCGCTGGCTCGGTGTTCGAGGCCGGATGAAATTCGAGCACGGAGTCAATCCCAGTGTCTGTGGACTTATCACCTTTTTTCTTTGCAGGCGATTGGGCCGCCTCTTTGGCCGCGCTGCGCGCGGCTTCTTCGGTGGATAAAGGAGCCACGTCGCTGAGCGCGACCTTTTTCGCGGGCTTTTTTGTTTGGCCCATCGCCTGCGGCGCCGCTACGGTTTTATCGGAGGAACTCTTTGGGGCTGGGTCCTGAGCATTCGCCACGGGCGAGCAAATCAGGACGATCCCTGCAATCACCGCGCCCAATTGGCCCAAGGCAAAAGATAAGCTTCGCATGAATTATGTCTCAACGCCCTTAATCAACCTCGCCTTATTCTGACGCCAATCGGAGTCGCGCGTCAAGCCGCGCGACTCTTTGCGAGTGGCGCGCCGCTGCCCATACCGAAAATTTACCACTACCGCCACCTTGAACTCCCCGACTGCCTAAGCGAAGGATACGAGATTACCCTCTGCGTCAAGCTGAGGCTGAAAGACATTCTCACTTAATTTCCAGCCCGCGAGGGTGGAAGCCTCACGCGCCAGACGCTCGGATATCGCCATCCGGCCCAGGTTTTGGGTGCTCTTAATCCACACCACGCTTTGTTCGGCGGGGGCCGGCCGGTTGAGTGAGGCGAGAGCGAAGGCCAGCGCATCGCGGTCGGAGGGCATCACCATGGGCAGGCGCACCAAGTGGTGGCTCATGGACACGCGGGCGTTGACGTACATTTTTTCAAAATCAATTTTATCGCGCAGGCGCTGGTGAACGAAATCGGCCAGGCCGACGCCCAGCGCGTTTCCGCCGCTGGGTTCGGTGAGGTCGCGCGCGTAAATCAGGCCGATCTCCGGCGCTTCGCCCGGCGGCAACGCAACTCCGCGGCCAATCACTTTGCTGTCCATGCCGGTGCCGCTGATGTTTTTGCCGATCTCATCCACCATCAACAATTGGAATTTGGGGAAGGGAATTCGCGGAACCCGGTGGCGCGCCTGGGCCAGACATGTCTCATCGAGCGCGACCATGCCCTCCGGACGGGCCGCGCGCACGGCGCAGATGCGGTGCATCTCATTTTCGATTACCCCCACCCCGCAAAGAATTTTGCCGCTGGCCAATACGGTGGCGGACAGGGCGCGAATATTTTTTTCGTAGCCGAGCTTGCGTGCGGCGGCGTGGAAGGCGCGCGCGCCGTCCTCCTTGCCCATGCCGACGGCCATCATTTTGAGCAGTCCGCTTTCGACCGTGCCGGAAAATGTCGTGTGGGGCTTGACACGATTCATCACCACCACGCCATCCGACTGCGCGGCGAGGCGGTCCATAAAAACCGGAACGCCTTCCGGAGTTTCACCGAGCGCGACCGTTTCCATCGAAGCGCGAATGGGCGCGCCGATGAATTGTTCCGTCACTCCGTATTCCTCGAGGATTTTGAGCTGACCTTCGGCGGTGGCCCCACCGTGGCTGCCCATGGCGGGGAAAACGAATGGACTGGCGCCCTGGCTTTTCAACCACGCGCAAATGCCATGCGCAATTTCTTTGACGCTCGCCACGCCGCGGCTGCCCACCGTGACCCCAATCGAACGCCCTATCAATTTTTCGCGCAGGAGATCAAGCCCGGAGAGCGCGCTATGGATTTCCGCTTCCAGATTCTCGATGGCGGGGACAGTGGCCGATTCTCTCTCAAGAATTCGGAAGATCGCCAGATCGGATTGCCCGTTGTTGCTCATACGGCTCGGAGGTTCGCTGCTTTCATTCACAGGCAACAGTGATATGCCCACTATTCTTTCTAACAGAGTCAATCCCCGCCCGCAAGGTTGGCGGGCGCGTGGAGGTAAAGTTTGCCTGATTGGAGCGGCGGTCTCTAACCACCGTCTTTTGGTTCTAAGGATTCCGGCGGTCAGAGACCGCCGTACCATCAAGTTGACCATTACGCGATGGTCGATTGCCATTGCGCCGCCCAATGTTTCCGTGTAGATTCGCGCTTGCATCTTCGCGGCAAGATGAAGACCCTCGGATGGACGGGCGGATCAGGACGGAGGGAGGACGGAGCATGGCGCTGGCGAAAGAACTCTCGATTATGCTCGAAAACAAACGGGGGGCGCTGGCCGAGTTGTGTTCGGCGCTGGCAAGAGTGGCGGTGAACATTCAAGCTCTCATGGTGCCGGAACAGCCCGGGGTTGCGCCGTTACGATTGGTGGTGAACAATCTCGACGCGGCCCGAAAAGTTTTGTCCGGCTTGGGATTGAAATTTACCGAGCAGGATGTGATCGCGGCCCGCGTCTCAGACCGCCCCGGCGCGCTGGGAAAACTTACCCGCAAGCTGGCCGATCACAACCTGGACGTCAAGTACGCCTACGGCAGCATCCTGAAAGGCTCGGGCGACGCCATCATCATCCTGGCGATTTCGGACGTGGCGGCCGCGGCGAAAATCGCGTAGTAGAAAGTCGGGGGATATGGACAGCGAAGAGCGCCGGACGGGGGAAGGACGACAATTCGTTTCAGGAAGGCGATTTACCGGGAGAGGCGATGAAGTGGTTGCGCGGCGGAGCGTTTCTTATCATATTGGTATTATCTGCAACACGGTGGAACGATACCATAAAATCCAGCGGGAAATCCTCGATTACATGGACATACGGATTGCGACTGCTGCGCACCCGCGACAAGCCTCTTGACCGCCCCAGGCGTTCATATCACGCGACGTCCATGCCTTTTCCACCTGCTTGAGTCTATTGTAATTGTCTTGAACTCCCCAGCATTAAGGCGGTCATTGATAACCCAAAGCTGAGGATTCTCCGGAATGCCGGGAACCACGCAGAGCCAATACTCTTGATTCTTTTGCTTCGCCTGCTGGGCCGCCACGGGCTCATTCCCTACGAGTTCTACGGGGCCTTCCTTTCTCTGTCCTTTTACCTCTAGACAAACTATCGCACCTTCGGTTATCCGCCTGGCCTCCAAATCATAGCCGTGTTGCAGGCGCTCCTTGGATACAAAGCTCGTCAGCTCCATGGACAATTTATATTTCACGAACTCTACAGCAAAATCTCCAACTAGAGTATTATCACCGCGTTCCTTCACATTGGCTTTCTCAAAAAATGCTTTCCACGCAGGGTTTTCTGCTTGTGGCACACCTTGAAGGTAGTCCGCCGTCAAAAAGTCTACCCGGGGACAATAGTTGGAATTGCGCTCCCAGTCTTCAGCAGGAGAGTATTCCATTCCAAAGAATACTTGATCAGATGGCTTTGTGTTTCCGTTCTTAGTCAATACCCAAATTACCTGTCCAAGTGTCGGTCCTTTTTGCAGTAAACGTGTGTACGCGATAAGTTCGTCTCTCGCAGGCGGAGGAAATTTAGTGGTCAGCTTAGGCAGAAATACTTCTCGACAAATCTTGTCAAAATCGATTGATTGGACGTGGACGAGTCCTCGATGTCCCTTCGGATCTGTTCGACATACGCTCTCCTTGGGTTAGGCGTGTTATTTGTTTGTATCTTTTAAAGCGGCTAGCCGCCCTCAGAACCATTCTGACGGCGGGTCTTGCGCCGACTCACAAACCCGCCCCATACAAAACAGATTGACCTGGACTATAACTTCCGTGCCTTCGAACCTCCAGCATGAGGTGCCCAATTGAGGGCTTCTGGCGTCTCCGCTGCGTTATCTGACAGCCAATAAGGTCGAGATTTCAAGGTCGGCGGCCAGAGACGGCCTCGCCAAAGGCAATCTCCACCTGAGGAACATTTATGGAGTCCGCGAATCCACAGGGCAGCCTTTCGGGCGCAGTTCTTCAGACTTGGATGGTTTTCCAAATTTTTGCGCGCTCCCGGAGGGCCTGTTCGTGTATCGGCCAATCATGCAGCGTGGCGGGATCAAAGTCGGCCCCGTTGGGCCAAACCAGTGTGTGCACTTCAGGGTCGATGCTCGCTCGGTAGAACAACTTCAGGTCACGGAGGGGCGCGTACAATTCGCCCGCCAAGGTGGCCTCGAAATTGATGGTCTGGACCGCGTCGTCGTCGAAGCGAACCCGCAGCGTGTAAGGCGCAACGATTTCGAAATTAACAACGCGATAAATAGGATGGCTCATAGATTCATTTCAGTGGCTCAATCGGGCGCGGCGTTCTTCCTTGCTCCAGCATTTCCCAATCGGCCACCAAATCATTCTGATGCAATTCGGCCCACGCTTCAACCAAGCGTTGTTGCCGCTTCGGTAAGGAACCGGCAATAAGTTCCACCGGTTCGACGCTGAAGATCCCTACTTCGTCCTGATAATAGGCGTGAAAGTGCGGGACATGATGTTGTGCTCCAACCTCAGAGAACATGCGAATAATGATGCCGAAGAATCGACTGAGCTCAGGCACAATTCCATTGTACATGACACGAAAGGATGCCGCCAGCGGTCAGTAGACCGTAGCAAGTGGTAGGACCTCGCCTAATTCCTATCCTCGATTCCTTTTCCGGCGTGCTTCCCAAATCGCCGAAGGGCCACCGGCCAAACGCCTTCAGGAATTTATCTTCCTGCTCACGACACTATTTCGATTTCTGGTTAGCCGGGCTCAGGCCGGTCAAGGGCCATGCATAATCCTTGAACTCTCCGGTGTAGTCGAAGCTGCCCGGGGCCAGCGCCTGGAGCGGTTCAACGAAAATTCCCGCGCCGCGAACCACCGCCAGAACTTCGGCCTCGTGCATCCTCGATCCATCGTAATCCACCACCAAGTCTTCGTTCTCGATCGACAAGCCGCGAATACCGTAATGAGTGGAGAGTCTGCTCAGGCGTTCGAGTTCCTTGGGCGTGAGCGAATGATGCAGGTGGAAACGCGTTTTCACGAATGTCATAGGCAACAATCCCCGTCAGTTTGAGTCGGAATTTATTTCGGCGCCATTATAGGAGGGTTTGCAAATTTCCCCAAACAATTCCTACAAAGGGAGATGCCGCAGTCGCAACGCGTTGCTGATGACCGAAACGGAGCTGAAGGTCATAGCTGCGGCGGCAATCATGGGGCTAAGAAGCAGACCCACGAAGGGATAAAGGACGCCGGCCGCCAGGGGAATGCCGATGGCATTGTACACGAAAGCAAAAAAGAGATTCTGGCGGATGTTTTTCATGGTGCCGCGGCTCAATACGATCGCGCGCGCAATGCCGCGCAGATCGCCTTTTACCAGCGTGACGCCCGCGCTTTCCATGGCGACGTCCGTACCCGAACCCATGGCGATGCCCACGTTGGCCTGAGCCAATGCCGGAGCGTCATTGATGCCGTCGCCCGCCATGGCTACCACGCGGCCTTGCGCCTGAAGTTTCTTCACGGCCTCGCCCTTGCCGGCAGGCAATACCTCCGCCTGAATCTCGTCAATACCCAGTTGTCGCGCCACAGCCTCGGCGGTGGTCCTGCTGTCCCCGGTCAGCATGACGATGCGCAGGCCCTGGCGATGGAGCATTTCAATCGCTTCCGCCGTCGATGCTTTAACGGGATCAGCTACGCCTAGAACGCCCGCGGCCTGGCCATCCATCGCCATCAGGATTGCCGATTGGCCTTCATGCCGCATCGCCTCGGCCCGGTCAAGCAGCGGCTTCGGGTCGATTTTCAATTGCTCGAAAAGTTTGGCATTGCCGAGCGCCACGGCCCGTCCTTCCACCGTTCCCGTGACTCCTTTGCCGGAAATCGACTGGAAATCTTTCCCGTCGCCGAGCTTCAAACCTTTTTCCTGAGCGCCGGCAACAATGGCGGCGCCCAGGGGATGCTCGCTCCTGCGCTCCAGGCTGGCGGCCAGACGCACCATTTCAGTTTCCTCGCCGGCCGGGATCGCTACCACTGAAATCAAGCGCTGTTTGCCCTCGGTCAGCGTTCCAGTCTTGTCCACCACGAGCGTGTTCACCTTTTGGAGAATTTCCAATGCCTCCGCGTTTTTGATCAGCACTCCCGTGGAAGCGCCGCGCCCCATGCCCACCATGATGGACATGGGTGTGGCCAGTCCCAGCGCGCACGGGCAGGCGATGATGAGTACGGCCACGGCGTTCACCAGCGCGTAGGCAAGCCGGGGCTGAGGGCCGAGGGTGGCCCAGATGGCGTAAGTCACCACCGCGACGAACACGACCGCGGGAACGAAGTATGACGCCACGACGTCCGCCAACTTCTGGATGGGCGCTCGGGTTCGCTGGGCTTCGCTCACTTGGCGGACGATTTGCGCCAGGAGCGTATCGCTGCCCACTCGATCCGCGCGAAAAACAAATCCGGATTTTTTGCCATTCACCGTCCCACCCGTCACGCGGTCGCCGGTTTTCTTCTGGACGGGAATCGGCTCGCCGGTCATCATTGATTCATCGACGGAACTCGCGCCATCCATCACCACGCCATCCACCGGGATTCTCTCGCCCGGCCGCACTCGAATCAGGTCGCCCGACTTCAATCGGTCGAGAGGGACGTCTTCTTCCGTGCCGTCGTTTCGCAGTACCCGTCCCGTTTTAGGAGCGAGTCCCAAAAGCGCGCGAATGGCGCTGCTGGTCTGGCTGCGCGCGCGCAATTCGAGCACCTGGCCCAGCAGTACCAGCGTGGTAATGACGGCGGCAGCTTCAAAGTAAACTTCCACCTCGCCGCCCGGTCCGCGGAACGAGGCCGGAAAAATTCCGGGCGCCACGGTGGCCACCAAACTGTAAATGTAGGCGGTTCCAGTGCCGGTGGCGGTCAGGGTGAACATGTTCAGACTGCGATTGATGATGGATGCCCACCCGCGCGCGAAGAACGGCCATCCGCCCCAGAGCACCACGGGCGTGGCGAGGGCCAACTGAATAATGGCCAGCAACCGCGGGGAAAGCAGATGCTGAATGGGCTGGCCGGGAATCATGGCGGACATGGTGAGAAGAAGCACGGGAAAGGACAAGACGACGCTCACCCAGAAGCGGCGCGTCATGCTGGCCAATTCCGGATTCGCTTCTTCAACCACGGTAACGGTTCGAGGCTCGAGGGCCATTCCGCAAATCGGGCAGGAGCCGGGTTCGTCGCGCACGATTTCCGGGTGCATCGGGCAAACGTATTTTGATTTCACCACCGCGCCCAGGCCCGACATCGGCTCCAGCGCCATCCCGCATTTTGGGCAGGCGCCGGCCGCCGGCTGGCGAACCTCAGGGTCCATCGGGCAGGTATAAATTTCTTTGCCGGCGGGCGCGGGAGCAAGGCGAGTGGGGACTTGAGTGGCGGCAGGTGGGGCCGGGCCGGGTGAAAGGGAAGCCATCACCGGCGCGCCATGCGCAGGCGCGCCGATGGAATGCAACCCAGGGGCCGGGGGCGGTCCCGCCAAATATTTCCCGGGCGTGGCGCGGAATTTTTCCTGGCAGCGAGGGTTGCAAAAAAAATACTTCTTGCCCTCATACTCATGCGTGGCCGCGGCGCGAGCCGGATCCACGTTCATCCCGCAAACGGGATCTTTAACCGTGCGGCTGGTTTGTTTTTCCTCCATATCTTCATTGATGATCGTTAATATCATTCCGATGCAGAAGCATACGTGAACGGGGAAATTCAGGCAAGGGTTTGGGCGGGCAGAGGGCAAAATGTGATGCTATCAAACCTTTCCGGTCAAAAATGGTTAAGAGCAAATCAAAATGACTCTCTATGTTAGAATCCCGTGGACGTTAATCCCATTGGAGAGGCGAAAATGGCTAAAGAGAAAAAGGGTGAGAACTCCGGATACTCGGGGGACATGATGACGCCGATGGTGGCGGCCACGCTGGCCGGCGTGATTTATCAATCGCGATTACAGAACCGTCAAGCCAAGCTCAACATTCCGGATCAGGAAGTGATCACGGATGTAATCAACACCTGGCACACGGTGATGGATGCTTTGAGCCGGCCCAAGAAATAAGCCGAATTTTTCAGCCGCGGACGCGGGCAGGAAGGAAAGCAGATAAAAGCCGCACCCGGGTTAGGCCCCGCCCGCGCCGCCCGGGTCTGCCTTCATTTACCGGGCGGGTTTTTGATGGGGGCGGGCGAGGCTTTGAACGAAACTAATCATCAGCGGATCCGTCCAATCCCTCGCGCTGATGATTTTCTCCGCCACTCTTCCGTCTCGATCGAGAATGTAAGTTTCAGGAAATTTGTAGGTTCCAAACTCTGCGGAAGCGATTTGATTGGGGTCGCGGGCGATGGGGAAAGTCAAGTGATATTGGGCGACGAATTTTTTGAGCGCCTCCGGATCCTCGTCCACGCTCACGCCAATCACCTCGACTCCCATTTTTTGCATTTGAGCGGAAAAATTCTCCAAACTCGGGGCTTCTTCAACACAGGGAGGGCACCACGTGGCCCAGAAATTCACCAGCACCACGTGGCCGCGATGGGCGTACAAATGGATGGGGGGGGGAGCGCCGGACCCGGTGTCCAGCGCGGGCAAAGTGAAGTCGGGTGCGAGTCCACCGACCTCGGCCACGTTGGGCGTTCGTTGCCAAAAAGAAAAAAAGAGCATCACACCGAGGGCTGCTAGGACGGCTCCGATTTTTGCCTGGCCCATTTTGCTCATGCTCGCTCAATTTATTATAATGAGAATTTGCCCTGGGTTGGAAATTTTTGAGAGTGACCGGCGAATGGCCGCGCGGCAGATTCCGGCGGACCAGCAGCCGTCCGTCCGTTCGGTTGTGCCATGACCGAAGAAATCCAGGGCCGGGTTTCAGTGCTGATCCCGGCCCGCAACGAGGAAGCTAATATCGAGAGTGCGGTACGGTCGGTGGCGGCGCAGCGCGAGGTTCGGGAAGTCATCGTGGTGGACGACCAATCGAGCGATCGCACCGGTGAAATTCTCGAACGGCTGAAAAGGGAATTTGCGAATCTTCGCACGATTCGGGTCGAATCGCTGCCCGCCGGCTGGATGGGGAAGACCAACGCTCTGGCCACCGCCGCCCGCGTCGCCACGGGCGATTGGTTTCTTTTTACGGACGCGGACACGCAGCACCGGCCGGAGAGCCTGGCGGCTCTGCTGGCGAGGGCGGAGGGGGAACACGCCGACCTGCTGTCTCTTTCACCCGGGCAGCGCGTGCCTACCTGGTGGGAGAAGGCCGTGGTTCCTCTGGTCTACGTGGGGCTGGCCAGGCGCTTCAAGTTCGAAGAAGTTTCAGACCCCCAGTCGCCCGTGGCCGCGGCGAACGGCCAGTACATCCTGATCAGCCGTAAAATGTATGTGCGGTCCGGCGGGTACGAAGCGGTGCGGGCCGAGGTGTTGGATGACGTGGCGCTGGCCCGGCGCGTGAAAGCCAAGGGCGGGCGCATTGTTTTTTTGCCCGGAGCCGTGTGGGCGGAAACGCGAATGTACGGAACGTTCCGCGAGATGTGGGAAGGCTGGACCAAGAATTTGTACGCTCTCTGCGGGGGGAAGATGACAAATATTATGACGACGGTCACGCGCACGGTGCTGCTGGATTGCTTGCCGGCGCTGGCCTTTGCGGCTTTTCTGGTTGGGTTGATTCCATCGCTCCGTCATTCCGCCCTGCCGCCGGGTGTTGCGCTGGGAGCGGTGATTTCTCTGATGGCGGTGGCAGGGAGACAATGGAACTATCGCAGAAAGCTTGGGCGGCTGGGTCTTGATCCCAGCGCCGCCAAATATTTAATCCTGGGCGCTCCGATCTACAGCCTGCTCCTGCTGAACTCCGCGCGCGCCCACGCCATGGGCCGCGTGCGCTGGAAGGGCAGGGAATACAGGACCGGAAATTCAACCAAGAGGGCAGAATGATTTATGTGACCCGGCGGGCGGAATTTTCAGCCTCGCATTATTACCACAATCCCGAGCTGAGCCCGGAGGAGAACCGGCGGATATTTGGCAAGACCAATAATCCGCACGGGCACGGGCACAACTACACTCTGGACGTTACCGTGGCCGGCGAAGTGGATGGGACCACGGGCATGGTGATGGACCTCAAGGATTTGAAACAACTTCTCGAGTCCGAGGTGATGCAACTGATGGACCACCGCTTTCTCAACAAGGAAGTTCCGGTGTTTGCCACCACCATTCCCACCACGGAAAACATCGCCATCGAAATCTGGAAATTACTGGCTCCGAAACTTGCCCGGGGCAAGCTGCATCGAATCAGACTGTATGAGACGCCCGATCTTTTTGTGGATTATTTCGGAGACTAAATGGTCTACCTGACCCGCCGCTACAGGTTTTCGGCTTCGCACCGGTTGCACAATGACGCTTTGACGGTGGAAGAAAACTCGCGCCTGTACGGCAAATGCGACAACGCCTTCGGCCACGGGCACAATTACATGTTGGAGGTCACGGTGGCGGGCCAGGTGGACAGGGCCACCGGTATGGTGCTCGATCTGGGCCTCATGGATGGCGCGGTGGAGCGCGAAGTGATCGAGCGCTTCGACCTCACCAACCTCAATGTGGACGTTCAGCATTTCCGCACCGTCGTTCCGACCACAGAAAACGTGTGTCTCGCAATCTATAATCTGCTGAAGGAAAAACTGAACGGAAGCGGCCGCTGGCCCACGGCCCACCTCAGCCGAGTTCGTTTGGAAGAGACGAACTCAAACGCCTTCGAATATTTTGGCGAGCCTGGGGAATCCGACGGGCGCAGGAGAGTGAGATGAGGGAAGCGAAAACAGACTCGATCATAAGCCCGCCCGAGCGTGGATCAGAGACGGGCACGGACTCGATAGAAGACCTGATGCGAGAAGTCCTGCTCCAATTAGGCGAGAGCCCCGGCCGCGAAGGACTGCTGAAAACGCCGGAGCGGGTGGCCAAGTCGTTGCGATTTTTGACGCGCGGCTATCACCAGGACGTAAACAAGATTTTGAACGGGGCGTTGTTTCACGTGGCCTACGACGAAATGGTGATTGTGAAAGATATTGAAGTCTTCAGTCTTTGCGAACATCACCTGCTGCCCTTTTTCGGGCGCTGCCACGTGGCCTACGTGCCCACCGACCGCATTATTGGCCTCAGTAAGATTCCCCGGC
Organism: Terriglobia bacterium; assembly: GCA_035946625.1. GTDB lineage: Bacteria > Acidobacteriota > Terriglobia > UBA7540 > UBA7540 > DASYXZ01. The sequence goes on from DASYZE010000004.1 coordinate 24,578, forward strand.
TGGTGGATGCGTTCGCCCGCCGCCTGCAAGTGCAGGAACGCCTGACCACCCAGATTGCCGAAACCATCATGGAAAAAATCAAGCCGCAGGGCGTGGGCGTGGTGATTGAAGCGCGGCATCTCTGCATGATTATGCGCGGGGTGGAAAAACAAAATTCGGTCGCGGTCACTTCCGCCATGCTGGGCGTCTTTCGTGATTGCGATCAGACGCGCGCCGAGTTCCTGCGCCTGGTGCGGGCCGGCGGTCCTAATTAATTCGTTCATGCCCAAGCTCAAAGACAAGGTGGTTGTCGTCACCGGCGGCAGTCGGGGCATCGGACTGGCCATTGCGCGCGCCTGCGCGGGCGAGGGCGCGCGCGTCGCCATGGTGGGCCGTGACCGCAAAGCACTCACGCGGGCGGCGCGCCAAATTGCGGGCGACGTTCAGACGATCGCGGCCGACATCACCCAGCCGAAGCAGGTGGGCCGTGTGTTCGGCCGCATCGGCAAGCGCTTTGGCCGCATTGACGTGCTGGTGAACAACGCCGGAGTTTTCACCTACAAGGCATTTGCCCGCACCACGCTGGCGGATTGGCGGCGCAACATTGAAACCAATTTGACGGCAGTATTTCTCACCACCCAGGCTGCGCTTCCCCTCCTGGCGCGCAGCCGCGGCCCTCACCTCATCAATATCCTTTCCATTTCAAGCCGCGAAGCTTTTCCCAAATGCTCCGCCTATACGGCCTCAAAATTTGGCGCACTGGGATTGACGCGGGTGCTGCGGCAGGAACTGCGCGAGCTGGGCATCCGTGTGACCGCCGTGCTGCCGGGCGCTACCAATACCCGCCTGATGGATGAGTTTGATTTTCCTGTGCATCGCGATCAAGTCATTCAGCCGGAAGATGTGGCCGGGGTGGTGCTGGCCGCGCTGATGACTCCAGCCCGCACCACCCAGGAAGAAATTGTGCTTGCCCCCACCCGAGGTAGTTTGTGACCGCCCGGTGGAACGATGGCGGCCATGACCCGTGGCGAAACAAACGCGCATCAGCCGGGATTGAATTTTGACAGGATGTTGAAATATGACAGCGCTTGTCCGCCGTAGCCACGCCCCCCGCCATCGCAGGATCGGCGACTTGTCTTCAGCCATTTGCGAGCGAACCTGCCGTCCGATGCGCTCGCTCGAGCCAGATTCTGAAGGGTGGCTGCGACTCATTTCTCAACACTCTGAACCCCGATGAGCTGATGGCGGGGCGAATTGGCCGCCATCCAAGGCAGGTTTGGCGGGAAACTGAGGCACACCAAGCCCCCCGATTGAGGAGTCCTGCCGAATCAAGGAACCAATGGAATGAGAGTGGAAGATGAATCGAACCAAGGCGCTCGAACCCGGAAAGGCTCAGGCCTGGGGAGGGCGCACATTAATTGCGCGCGGACCTTTCTCGCCCCGCTCCATTTCGAACTCCACGTTCTCGCCCTCTTTCAAGCCGTCGAAGTTGATGTTCTGGAGTCCGCTGCGGTGGAAGAAAATCTCCTGCCCCTCGGTGGATTTGATAAAACCAAACCCGCGATCACGAATGACTCGTTTAATCGTTCCCTGCATTGCTATCCTCGCTGAGCGCAGACTCAAGCGACTATCCGGCAGTCTGGATATCCGTTCCCTGCATCTGACTGGCCTGCTTCCTCTACGCTTAGGAAACTCTATCAGCACTAAACCGCTTTGTCAAAGGCATGGCGGAAAAGTTAAAAATCAAAAGTCGAGGAGCAAAACCCAACCGGCGCGGGTGGAATGGAACTGTCTTTAACTTTCAAGTTTCAACTTTGGACTTTCGACTGGCCTACGGCGTGGCGGGATTGGCGAAGGATTTTTGAGCGGCTTCCAGGTCGTCGTAAATCTCAAACACCGTGCTCAGGCGTGTGATCTGGAGCAGGCCGCGCACGCGATTGGTAAGCCGAAGTAGTTTCACGTCTCCGCCTTGCCGGCGGGCCGAAGTGTATAGGGAGACCAGCGTGGCGAGGCCGGCGCTGTCGATGTAATTCACTTCCGCCAGGTCGACGATGATTCGGGTATGCCCGGCGTCCATCAGGCTTTTCGTTTTTTCGCGGAGAACGCTGGTTTCCTCGCCGAGCGTAATCTGCCCGCGGACGTCGAGAACCATCAAATCACCTATTATCTTTTCGACTACATACACCGCCATGTTACGTCCTCCTCGTGAGGATGTGCGGTCCGGATACATTTTGTCGGTAGACGGTCCCTCGATCCGGGGGCGACATGGGATATCCTATCATGTCCAGGCGCGAATTCAATCGCGGAATTATGGCCGTGCCGCCCCTGCGGGACCGCCGGGTTAGCGGTCTTATTTGGGTTCGGGCTCGCCGGCCGGATTCGCGGCTTTGGCTTTCTGGTCGCGCAAGACGGCTTTGCGACTCAACCGGATTTTGTTGCCCTCAATGGAGATGACTTTCACCAGCACCTGGTCGCCTTCCTTCAGTTCGTCGCGAATGTCGCGGATGCGGTTCTCCGCCACTTCGCTGATGTGGAGCAGACCGTCGGTGCCGGGGAAGATCTCCACAAAGGCGCCGAAGTCCGCCAGGCGCACGACTTTCCCCAGGTAGGTCTTGCCGATTTCGGCCTCGGCCATCAGGTCTTTGATCATCTTGATGGCTTTGGCGGCCGCCAATTCGTCCACCGCCGCCACTTTCACGCTGCCGTCATCTTCCACGTCAATCTTGGCCCCCGTCTGTTCCACAATCCCGCGGATCACTTTGCCTCCGGGGCCGATCAGCTCGCCGATTTTGGCGCGATTGATCTTGAGGGTGGTAATGTGGGGCGCGTAGGCTGAAATTTTCTCGCGGGCGATGGGCATGGATTCGAGCATTTTGCCCAGCACGTGCAGCCGGCCGGCCTTGGCCTGCTCCAGCGCTTCGGCCATAATCTGCGGGGTGATGCCCGACGTCTTAATATCCATTTGCAGGGCGGTGATGCCGTCGCGCGTGCCCGCCACTTTAAAATCCATGTCGCCGTAATGGTCTTCGGCGCCCGCAATGTCGGTGAGGATGGCGTACTTTTCGCCTTCCTTCACCAGGCCCATGGCAATGCCCGCCACGGGAGATTTCACTGGCACGCCCGCATCCATCAGCGCCAGGCAGCCACCGCAGACGGTGGCCATGGAGGATGAGCCGTTCGATTCCAGAATGTCGGAAACCACGCGGATAGTGTAGGGAAACCCGGCTTCCTCGGGAATGATGGAAATCAGAGCCCGCTCGGCCAGGGCGCCGTGCCCGATTTCACGCCGGCCCGGGCCGCGCACCGGCTTCACTTCGCCCACGCTGAAGGGAGGGAAATTATAATGGAGCATAAAGCGCTTGAAGGACTCGCCTTCCAGCACATCCAGCCGTTGCTGGTCGACGCCGGTGCCGAGCGTGGCCGTAACCAGCGCCTGAGTTTCGCCACGGGTGAAGAGAGCAGACCCGTGGGTGCGCGGCAGCAAGCCCACCTCACAAGTGATGGCACGCACTTGATCGAAGGCCCGGGCATCCTGCCGGCGCCTTTTTTGGAGAACGTCATCGCGAAACAATTTTTCTTCGACGGCGGAAAAATAGTGCGCCACCTGGCGGCGTTTTTCCTCGTCGTCTTCGGGGTAACTGTCAATCAGGGCTTTGCGGATTTCCACGATCTTGCGCTGGCTCTCCAGCTTGTTTCGCTTCGAAGTGTCCATAGCCTCGTGCAGCGCGGCGCCGATTTTTTCCTCCACCTCACGGTAGAGCGCTTCGTCGCGGGCCGGAGCGGCAACCACCCGCTTCTTGATGCCGAGTTGGGCGAACAGCTCTTTTTCAATGCCAACAATTTTCTTAATTTCGGCGTGGGCAAATTGGATGGCGTCACTGATGGTGGCTTCGGAAACTTCGCGTGCCCCCGCTTCCACCATCACAATCGCCTCCTCGCTGCCCGCCACCACCAGGTTCAATAAACTGGTTTTCATTTCCGTGTAGGTGGGATTGGCGGTCAGGCGGCCGTCGATCAGGCCCACGCGGACCGCTGCCACCGGGGTGAGAAAAGGAATTTCGGAAAGGTAAAGCGCCGCCGCTCCGGCCACCAGGCCGATCACGTCCGGATTATTGTCCGAGTCGGCGGAGAGCACCATGGCCAGCACCTGGGTTTCATCGTTGAATCCGTCGGCGAAGAGCGGGCGGGTGGGGCGGTCAATCAGGCGGCTGGTAAGAATTTCCTTCTCCGTGGGCCGCCCCTCGCGCTTGAAGAAGCCGCCCGGAATCTTCCCGGCGGCGTAATTGTATTCGCGGTAATCGACGGTGAGGGGAAAGAAGTCAATTCCGGCGCGCGGATCGGTGGTGCAGGCGGTGGCCAGGACCACCGTGTCTCCGTAGCGAACGTAGGCCGATCCTTCCGCCTGTTTGGCAACTTTGCCCACTTCAATCGACAGGGTGCTTCCACCTATTTGTATGCTCACTTGGTGCATGTTTCCTCCAGGTAACTCGTCTGCGGTGTTGGTTCCCGATCGTTGCGCACTCAGGCGCTGTCGGGTGGCCGCCTCTTTTTGTAGCGGCGGTCTATGACCGCCGTTATCGAATTCCTAACTCGGCGCTCATAGAGCGCCGCTACCATTTCACTCACTAGTCCTGGGATTCATGATGTTCCGAGCGGATTGCGATGCGATGCAGGAAGGCAGGGAAGGCTGTCGCCCCACCCGATGGGAACGCAGCCTCTGACCAAAAAAAAGACCCCCGCCGAAAACCAGGAGGGTCGTTTACGATATCTCGGCTGACTATTCTCAGATTCCCGAACCGTTGGCTCACATCCGGACTACTTGCGGATTCCCAGCTTATCGATGACCTGTTGATAGCGGCCGGAATCCTGTCGTTTCAAATACTCGAGCAAGCGTCTCCGTTGGCCCACCATAATCAACAATCCCCGCCGGGACGAATGGTCTTTACGATGGAGGCGGAAATGATCGTTCAGGTAGGTAATGCGCTCGCTCAAGAGGGCAATTTGCACTTCGGGTGAGCCCGTGTCTTTCTCGTGAACCTTGTAGCGCTCAATCAAAGTTGACTTGGATTCCCGTGTCAGCGGCATCCGGCAAGTTCCTCGTTTCTCTCAGCTTTTCCAGTTAAGTTCGATAAAGAGGATAACACGACCGCCCGAGTTATGCAAAAGATAATTGAGGGTTGCAATGGTAGAGGCGGGTTTATCCCGACATTTGGCGGGCGTAAAGTTCGACCCGCGGCGGAGGAGGTCCATGACCGCCACCCTTGGTTCGTCAGCAATTTCGGCACTCGTAAAGTGCCGCTGCAACCAGCGGCGTCACCAGCGCCAATTGGGTAGTGACCCATTTTGATTTTGTAGAGCCGGGCTTTAGCCCGGCATTTGCCGCCCTGAAGGGCGGCGCTACATCGAAATGCGTCACCAGCGCCAATTGCGCTTCTTTGGCCGGGGCGGACATCTGTGATAAGATAATTTGGTTTTCCACGAATTTCCAGCAAACTTTGGAGAGAACGACTTGGCGCAAACATATACCCGCAAGTATCCTCGCATTGCGGCGGACTTCATCGTCCAATTCAGTTTGGGCAGCAAGACCTACCGCGAGCGGGCCTCGGCGGTTGGCGGGGGGGGGCTGTTCCTATGTGTCAAGCGCGACCCTCCCCTTGAAATGGGGATGGAATTGAAGGTTCAGTTTCGCCCGGCCAAGCATTTGCCCATAATGGAGGCCGCTTCCAAGGTTTGCTATCTGGTTCCGGGCGAGGGAGCGGCAGTTGAGTTTATTGAAATCGACCCCGAGCATCGCCGCCTGCTTCTCCAGTACATTCACAACCGGACAGGCAACCGGCGCAAACACCCGCGCGCCTCTCTCGCCACGCAAATCCAGTGCGAGGAGTCCATGTCGCTCGCCTTTGCCAGGGATATCAGCGTGGGCGGCATGTTCATTGAGACTGACCAACCGATGCCTGTGGGCTCGCGGATTACGCTTCGATTTAACCTGGATGAGAATGAACCTATTATGGTCGCCTCGGCCGAAGTCACCTACCAAGTCGGGAGGATGGGCGTGGGAGTCAAATTCATTGACGTCTCTACCGAGGATCTGGAACGCATCGAGAATTTTGTGGGCAAGTCAGTACCTCAACCCGAAAAGCCTGCCCGGACCCAAGCTCCCCAATAAAATTTTGTTTCATGTATCGGCGTCTGCAAGAGTGACACTTTTTGTCTGCCGCGTACGACAAAAACGGGCAATCGGCCTGGTCTCTGGCACCTAGCCAGCGTATAGCACTTTGGTCGTAGAAATAAGCTGGTGCAATTAAAAGGTTTAAGCATTGGATGGGAGAAAGTCTCAATGACCCAGAGTGGTAAGCTGCTTGCTTGGATGTAGGGAGCCATCCAGTAAGCCTAAAGGATGGCTAATAAAAGGAGATAAAATGAGAAGGAACTCAAAAGGGTTTTCGTTGATTGAGTTGCTGATCGTCGTGGCGATCATTTTGATCATCGCGGCCATCGCAATTCCAGACCTGTTGAAGTCAAGGCAGGCTGCAAATCAGGCGTCGGCTGTAGGGTCATTGCGGACTATCAACACCTCGGAAGTGACCTATTCTTCGACATACACAGACGGGTTCAGCGGAGCTCTGGCTTATCTGGGCCCTCCCGCAGCTCCTCCGGACAACGCTTTGGGAGCGAACTTGATTGACAGCATTCTGGCTGGCGCAATCAAGAGCAATTACCAATTTAATTACACACCCATCCCCGCTGCTCCGGGTGCCCAAGCTTGTGCGGTTAATCCAGGTCCCGGTACAGTAACTCAGGGTGCAATTCCGGCGGTAGGCACGAATGTCAGTTCGTACGAGATCAGTGCCAGCCCGTTTGCGTGCGCGGTTGGGAACGGCAACTACTACTTTTCGGATCAGTCCGGTGTGATTCGGCAGAACAACACCGCTCCTGCTGGTCCTACTGATTCCCCGCTGGCTGGATAGTTTTTGGGGATTGGTAATTGTTGTAACACTATGGAAAGATGTGGGGGAGCGTTTGAGCTCCCCCTTTTTTTTCCTTATTACGTAAAGTTTTAAAATCTCAGGACAGTAGCCAGGGCCAAAATATTGTGCCACCCCGCAGACTAAAATGGGGCTGGAACCGTGCATCGGGGTGGTATTCTGGCAAAGTATCGCCGGAAGTAAGGGTTGATTTTTTGCAGGTTTTGGAAGATAAAGTGCATACTCTTGGGATGTGATCCTGCCCCGGATGGGATTGCTGGGGATTCAAAATGACTGGGGAGTGAAAAATGGCTTGAGGTCCGCTGGTAGCGGCTTTGAGGCGGAGGACACATTCTGTACTACTGAGGCGCGCACATGAGTAAAGAGAAAGGGTTTTCACTGATTGAGCTTTTGATCGTGGTTTCCATCATTCTGATCATTGCAGGGATCGCGATCCCTTCCCTCATGAAGTCAAGACAGGCTGCGAACCAGGCATCCGCGGTGGCGTCGGAGCGGACCATTGATACTGCTGAGGTCACCTTCGCCTCAACCTACAACACCGGCTACTCCACCACTCTTGCTCAGCTCGGGGGGACGGGTGTAACCACCATCAACAATGCCGAACTGATTGACACCGTACTGGCGAGCGGCCAAAAGAGCAGTTATTTTTTCTATTATGTCTCCTGCCCGGCCGTCCCCGGTCCCAATGACGGGACCATGGGAAATGGCGCTTGTGCTTATGTGTCGTTCTATCAGGCTTCGGCAAACCCGAGCGCAGGTGTGGGGAAGGGGACATTTTATTATACCGACCCTTCCGGAATCACGCGGCAGAATGCAATTGCGTACGCCGGCCCGTCAGATTCACCGATAGGGAATTAGCCGCCGGCCTTTCTGGGGAAGTTATCAGGTGGGGAGCCTTGACGGGCTCCCTTTTTTGTTTGGATTAATCCTCAGGATGTGGATGGACCCACTCGCAACTCCGGGGGGGATCCGGTATGGAAATCCCATTTGGTTCAGGTGTAGACTCGGGATTCTTATGGACGATGCTTCTGCAAAGGCGCGGCAACACGTGGTCCAGGCGCTGGTTGGGCTGGCTCTGGCGTATGCGTTTCTGGCTGGTTTGCACACCGTGGCTGATTTCGACACGGGTTGGCAAATGGCCACCGGCCGGTACGTATTCGAGCATCGACTGATTCCTGACACTGATGTGTTCTCCTTCACCGCTCACGGGAAGGAATGGATTTATCCGCCGCTTCCCGGTCTGATCTTATACGCATTGTATTCTCTCGCGGGTTTTTCCGCGCTCTCGTGGCTGAGCGCATTCGCATGCTGCGCGACCATCGCCCTGCTATTGCGGCGCGATAGCGCGATGATCGCAACGCTGGCCATCATGGCGGTGCCGGTGATCGTTTTTCGCACCACGCCCCGTGCCGAGTTATTTTCGACGGCATTATTTGCGGCCTTTGTGGCCATTCTATGGAGGCAGTTTCAGGGCGAACGAGTCTGGCTTTGGTTGCTTCCTTTGCTGATGGCGGCCTGGGTTAACCTGCACCAGGGCTTTGTGACCGGTCTGGCCATGATGGGCGCCTATGTGATGCTCGAATTGTCCGAAATGCCCTTCGCCGGACGCCGCAACCCGGCCGTTCTCCGCCTACGCCGGAGTGTGCCCTGGCTGATGGGGACGGCGATTGCGACACTGGTGAACCCCTGGGGACCACGAATTTATCCTGCGATTTTCCGCCTCATGCAGGGCGTGCAAGACCTCGGTGGTTTGGTTACCGAGTGGCGGAAGTCCTACATTTCGCCCACCGCTACGTTGCAGGATGTGCTGAATTGGCGTAACCCGGATAGCGGCTACTGGTGGCTGGTGGGTGCGGTAATCGCCGCCATTATTTTGACGCTCTGGCGAAAACAAATGGGCGTGGCGGGGCTGCTGGCTGGCGCAACATATTTCTCGCTCGCTCATCTGCGCTACCAGGGATTGTTCGCCTGCCTGGCGGTGATGGTAGGGGGCTCAGTTTTATCCTCTCTTGCCCTGCCGGCATGGAGCGGATTGAAAGAAACCGCGTTTGGCCGCGGCCGATTAGGTTCGGTGGGGACAGGACGACTTCTTTTACTCGGAGGAATGGTTTTGCTGGTGGGTGTTCGCAGCGCAGACCTGATATCGAATCGCTATTATCTGTCCTCCGGCCAGCTTACGTTGTTTGGTCCGGGTGCTTCCTGGTGGTTCCCGGAGCGGGCCAGTGCTTTCTTGCTCCGCGAGCACCTGCCGGAAAACGTGTTCAACGATTATGACCTGGGAGGGTATCTCACCTGGCGAATCGGCCCTGAGTATCCGGATTATGTGGATGGCAGGGCTTACCCCTTTGGCGCTGCCATGCTCTTTCATCACGACTCTTTGATGCAACAGACGCCCGACTCGGCCGATTGGCAGCAGGAGGCGGACCGGTACCACATCAACACGATCATGGTTTCCGTTGCGCGTTACGCCGGCCTGGGAAATTTCAGGCTGCCGCAATTCTGCCAGAGCCAGTTATGGCGGCCCGTTTACCTGGATGAGGTGGCAGCCATCTTCGTGCGCAATGTGCCCGAAAACGCGGAATTGATAAACCGCCTGCAGATCAATTGCTCCACCGTTCCCATCCATCCCGCAGCCACCGTGGGCGCAGGATGGCAGGAGAGCGGCGAACGATACAACGCCTTTGCCAATGCCGGATCGTTGCTTTACATGCTGGGCCGGAGCGCGGAGGCGTTGAAGGACTTGCAGTCGGCGGAAGCCATTTTCCCCGGCGACAGCAACCTCCATCTGACCATGGGAGAGCTCTATCAGGCCAATAACCTTTTTGGCCAGGCGGAGGAGGAGTTCAGGACATCGGTGCGCCTGCGCCCGACGGATATAGCCTGGTACGTGCTGGGCCGGATGTATGTTGCGGAACATCGTTTCGATGACGCGGCGCAAGCGTTCAGCCATGCCGCTGAACTTTCCTATCAACCTTCCGACCGTTATCTTACGCTGGCTGAGGATTACATCCTGATGCAGCGTCCCGAAGATGCGTTGAAGGAATTCGCGCACGCCGTGCGCCTGAGCCCCTATGAAAGCAACTCACCGGAGGGGGCCGCGTTCTATTCTCGCATTGCCGCGGGCCGGGCGCGCGCCTGCGTAATCCAGAGCATGGAAGGCGTGGACCGTGCCGTCGAATTTCAAAAACAGGCTTTGCAATTGACACCCCTCGATCCCCTGCGGTGGACCCAACTGGCGGATTTGTACAGACTGCAAGGCCGCGCGGATTTGTCGCAACAGGCCAGCCGGCGTGCCAGGGAACTGAGCTCGAAGTGAAAGGCAGATGGTCTAATGCTCCCACTTTCAGAGATGGCCGCCAACCTCGAACAGGGAACCAATGGAATTTGGTTGGCCCGAAACGTGTCAAAAGTTTCATATCCGGACGAGGGAAACGCGAGTTGTCTGTCCGTTGAGGATACTTCCTTCTGGTTCCGCCACCGGAACAACTGCATCCTGGAAGTCATAAAACACCTTCCCCCGGCAACGCCGTTTTTCGATGTCGGCGCGGGCAACGGTTATATTGCCAAAGCGCTCCAGGACACCGGGCTGGAAGTGGTTGTGGTAGAACCCGGACCCGTGGGGGCCCTCAACGCGCAGCGCCGAGGCGTTCGGCACGTGATCCGCGCATCTTTGGAAGACGCGGGCTTCCTACCGGGAGTTCTTCCATCAGTTGGATTGTTCGATGTGCTTGAGCACGTCGAGGACGACCGGGCCTTCATGCGCAGCATCCGAAACTACCTGGATGCCGGCGGCAAGGTCTACATAACCGTTCCGGCGTTCGAGTGGCTCTGGTCGCAGGAAGACGTATTTGCCGGTCACCACAGGCGCTATACCCGGCGGAGTCTGTCCCGGGTTCTCAAGGAAGCTGGTTTCCAGGTGGGATTCGTGAGCTACTTTTTTGCCATATTGCCGCTTCCTATTCTGATCTTCCGCAGCTTGCCGCATCGCCTCGGACTGCATCAGGCCGCACCCACGCCCGATGCCGTCCGGAAAGATCACCAGATACGAAGCCCGATCGGCGGCCGCGCTCTCAGTTTTATGCTGAAGCGTGAACTAGGGCGCATCAAAGCCGGCAGGGAAACTTCATGGGGCGGCAGTTGCCTGGCGGTAGCAACCAAAGTATGACGGCGAATTTGCGAGCGCCCATGTTCACCGGTACCCTGTGATCTTTGGCGAACTCATCCGATGAAGAAGCACTCTACAATGCACTCCCGGATTTGCGAATTGAAAAGCGTCGTTGCCGGTGAGAGAATGACCGTCCACACGGCCGAGGGCGCACCTGTGATTCTGCCCGGAATCCTACTCGCTGGGCGTGCCTGAGCAAGTGAGGCTAAGAGTTCCATGATGATCGAACGCGCCAGGCACGATGTCTCCGTGGTTGTTCCGGTCTACAACTCTTCGACGATTCTGCCCAAACTGGTAAAGGAATTGGGGGCCGTACTCAGCGCGTGCGCGGGCCGATACGAGCTCATCCTGGTGAATGATTCCAGTTCCGATCAAAGTTGGGCGGTGATCGGCGAAATTTCGCGCCAATACCCGTGGGTGCACGGAATCAATTTGATGCGAAACGTTGGCCAGCACAACGCCCTGCTGTGTGGAATTCGCTCGGCCAAGTTCGATGTTTTGGTCACGCTGGATGACGACCTCCAAAACCCACCGGATGAGATTCCCAGGCTTCTGGAAAAACTCGACGAGGGGTTTGATGTGGTCTATGGGATCCCGGAACAGCAACAGCATGGCCTGTGGCGCAATCTGGCTTCCCGGGTTACGAAGACGGTGCTTCAAAACGCGATGGGCGCTGAAATCGCGAAAAATATCAGCGCCTTCCGGGCTTTTCGCACCCCGGTGAGGGGATCATTCGAGCACTACCGCGGCCCTTTCGTTTCCATCGATGTTCTTCTCACTTGGGGAACCACGCGATTTGGCGCACTGCGCGTGCGCCACGCGCCGCGTTTGGAAGGAACCTCAGGGTATCGATTGCGGACTCTGATCGCACACACGCTGAATATGATGACGGGATTCAGCGTCTTGCCACTTCAGATCGCGAGTTTCATCGGGTTTACCTTCACGATTATCGGATTGCTGACCTTGGCCTACGTCATCGCGAGATACTTTATTCAGGGAAATCCCGTTCCCGGGTTCCCGTTTCTGGCGTCCATCATCGCGATGTTTTCAGGAGCGCAATTGTTTGCTCTGGGGATCATCGGGGAATACCTGTCGCGCATGCACTTCCGGGCCATGGAAAAGCCGGCGTATACGGTGCGCTCTGCGACGCAGACGGAATGACCGCCATGCAAGCTGAATCCATCTGCGAGCACTTGCATTGGGACTCAAAGTTTTTCGGGCGCCGAATCGCCCGCGTCAAAGGTAACCTTCTGACCGACACGGATATGGTGAATATCCGGATCTGGTGCGAAGAGAACCGGATCGAATGCCTCTATTTCCTGGCCGCCTCGGCGGATGCGAAGACCTCGCGGCTGGCGGAGAGCAACAACTTTCGTTTGGTGGATGTTCGTGTCACGCTGGATTGCCCCGTTCCAGCAAAGCACGCGCCGGGTGATGCCCGGTCGAGCGTCCGCGGCGCCCTCCAACGGGATATCCCCACGCTACAAAGGATCGCGCGAGTCAGTCACCGGGATTCCCGATTCTATTACGATGGCAACTTTCCGAATTCCCTATGCGATTCTCTGTTTGAGGTGTGGATTGAAAGGAGCTGTCGAGGCTGGGCTGAAAACGTGCTCGTGGCAGAAGACGAGGGGGAACCCGCCGGCTATATCTCCTGCCACTTGCCGGCGCCAGCAACCGGAAAGATCGGCCTGTTTGGAGTAAGTGAAAAAGCCCGGGGTAAGGGTTTGGGAAAAGATCTGGTGAGCGAGGCGCTGCGTTGGTTCGCAAATCAAGGGGTTGAATCGGTGAAGGTGGTAACTCAAGGCCGCAATGTTCGAGCCCAGCGTTTGTACGAGCGATGCGGTTTTGTAACGCGAAGCGTCGAGCTTTGGTTTCATCGATGGTTTCTCGGGAAGCCGGGGAAAGCATGAGCCAGGGGCGCATTCCATTTAATCGAACCAGCCTTGTCGGCAACGAACTTCGGTATATCACCGAAGCCCTCGATGCCGGACACATTTCGGGAGACGGCCTTTTCACGAAAAAGTGTCATGAGTTTCTCGAAAAAAAGCTGGGGGTGGCGAAGGTACTCCTGACGACTTCCTGCACGCACTCTTTGGAGATGGCCGCGCTGCTGCTTGATATTCAGGCGGGTGATGAGGTCATCGTTCCCTCGTTCACGTTTGTGTCCACGGTGAACGCCTTCGTGCTTCGAGGGGCCCATCCACTGTTCTGCGACAGCCGATCCGACACCTTGAACCTGGATGAGCGTAAAATCGAGAGCCTGATCACCCCTCGCACCAAGGTGATTGTTGCCGTTCATTACGGCGGTGTGGGCTGCGAAATGGATTGCATCCTTGCCCTTGCCGAACGGTTTGGAATTTCAGTGGTCGAAGACAACGCCCACGGCCTTCTTGGGAAATTCAAGGGGAAATATCTCGGCACATTTGGCGCCCTCGCCACCCAAAGCTTTCATGAAACCAAGAACCTCAGTTGTGGAGAGGGCGGCGCGCTTCTGATCAACGACACCGGGTACATCGAGCGCGCCGAAATACTTCGCGAGAAAGGCACCAATCGCAACCGCTTCTTCCGGGGTGAGGTGGACAAATATTCCTGGGTGGATTTGGGGTCGAGCTATCTCCCTTCGGACATCCTGGCGGCTTTCCTGTATGCGCAATTGGAACATTGTGACGAAATCCAATCCCGCCGGCGGCGCATCTGGGAGTATTACAACAGGAATCTGGCGGGATGGGCAAAACTGCATGAGGTCCGCTTGCCCATTGTTCCCGAATATTGTGAGCAGGCATATCACCTATTCTATTTGCTGCTCCCGACCTTCGAAGCGCGCCAGGCGCTCATCGCCCACCTGGGGACACGCAATATTTTGAGCGTGTTCCATTATCTTCCTCTGCATTTGTCGGAGATGGGCCGGCGATGGGGCGGAGAAAAGAGCGACTGTCCGGTGGCCGCGAATTTGAGCGAGCGCATACTTCGGCTGCCTTTCTATGACCGTTTGGATGAGAGCGACCAGGAACGAGTAGTGACCGCTGTACTGGACTTTTATCCTTGACCTAAAATCAATACGGACGACTGCTCAATGGAGTTCACTGGAATCCGGTGACTGCTTATCGCGTATCTCGCTGGAATATTGCGCGCCCATGGACAGAGAACTACGATACATTTCTGACAGAAGTTCCCACCCTCACAGCAGGATTGATGGTGCTCGGACAACTTCCTGATGAGACACGATAATACGAGGACCGATGTGAAGTTGGTGGGAACGCGGTGAGGTATGAATGGCAAAAACTAGTTATAATGGTCGCAGAAGTGAATTCAGGTGTTGCATTTCGGTTTGAGCGCACTAAATCGGGAAAGGAGGATCTCCACAAGGAGGACAAAAATTGATCCATGCTGGCGATTGAAACCATAAACCTGACTAAGGACTATTCGGTAGGCTTCTGGCGCAAGCGTCCCAAGCGCGTCTTGGATGGATTGAGTATTGAAGTCAAGGCAGGCGAGATTTTCGGATTGCTGGGGCCCAATGGCGCCGGCAAGAGCACCACTCTCAAGATATTTCTGCGCCTCATCTTTCCCACCTTGGGTACGGCGCGGATTCTCGGTAAAGAATTGGACGACATTTCGGCGCACGAGCAAATCGGCTTTCTGCCTGAGAATCCCTATTTCTACGACAATCTGACCGCGGAAGAGTTCTTAAATTACGCGGGAGAGCTTTTTGGCCTTCCCGTGGCCGAGCGGCAGCGCCGGACGGCGCGCCTGCTCCAGCAGGTAGGGTTAGAGGGAGCACGGAACGTTCAAGTGCGAAAGTTTTCCAAAGGCATGGTGCAAAGGTTGGGCATTGGGCAGGCGCTCATCAACGATCCCGAATTGGTCTTCCTGGACGAACCTATGTCCGGCCTCGATCCCCTGGGACGCCGTGAAGTGCGCGACCTCATATTGAGCCTGAAGGAAAAAGGGAAAACCGTCTTCTTCTCCACTCACATTCTTTCCGACGCGGAAATGCTTTGCGACCGCGTGGCCATCCTGAACCGGGGGCGCATGCAGGGTTGCGGCGAACTCAAAGAAATGCTCGCCCTGGGCATTGCCTCAACTGAAATCGTGGTTGTATCTCCCCAACAGAATCTACTGGACGAATTGAAAGCCTGCGGCGGCGCCTGCGTGCGAACTGGCGAGCGTGTGCGCGTGGCGATACCCAAAGAGTCGGAAGTTTCGACGGCCCTGAACAAAATCCTACAGGCCGGCGTGGAAGTAGTCTCAGTAAATCCGGTGAAAATGTCCCTGGAAGACTACTTCATGGAACAAGTGGGGAAGGACTCAGTGAAGCGGCACGAGGAAGAACTGATCGCCCAGACCAAAGGAGGACGATGAGGGCCATGAATCGTGTTGCGGCTATTGCGCTTCATACCTTCAAAGAGGCCGTGCGGGATAAGGTCCTGTACAACCTGGTTGTGTTTGCGTTGTTGCTGATCGGAGCCGCCATTCTGTTCAGCAGTATTTCCGTGGGCATTCAACAAATCATCGTGGTGGACCTGGGCTTGAGCTCGATTTCGGTTTTTGGATTGATCATGGCCATTTTCATCGGCATCGGGCTGGTCTCCAAGGAAATTGAGCGTCACACCATTTACCATATTCTCTCCAAGCCCGTCCGCCGGGTTGAGTTCATTGTGGGGAAATATCTGGGACTCGTTCTGACCCTGGCGATCAATACCGCCATCATGACGGTGGGATTTTACCTTGCAATTTACTATCAGAAACGGAGCCTGGGGGCGGAAGACCTGGCCCCGCTTTCCGCCATTTATTTTATTCTTCTGCAATTGGCCATCGTGGTAGGTTTGGCGATCTTCTTCTCCTGCATCTCCACGCCGGTGCTATCCGCCGTCTTCACATTTTGCGTTTACATTATCGGACATTTTTTGAGCGAAATGCGCTGGCTGGGCACCACCCTGCACAGCCGTGTGGCGAAAGGGGCGACCGAGGTCCTTTATTATCTCCTGCCCAATCTGAGTGATTTTGATTTCATCACCCGCACCGCCCACGGTGAGAAAATTTCCGCATCTCTCATGGTTTCCAACTCACTCTATGCCCTGTTGTATGTGACCGTGCTGATCTCGGCGTCGATTTTGATCTTCGAGGAGCGGGAATTCAAATGACGGCGGCGGCTCCATTGAAATCGGGACGTTACGCCACTCGCGGTGCCAGTTGGGCGCTGTTGGTGCTTTGCTTTGTGGCCCTGTTCGGAGTCCAGCGCCAAATCGACCGCGAGACGGATATGTACTCCAAAATTAACGAGGTTCTGTACGTTCGCACGGGGACCACACTCCGGGCATTGTGCCTCGGCAATGAGGGACTGATGGCCGACATCTATTGGACCCGCGTGGTGCAGTACTTCGGCCGGGGACATTTGGAAGGCGGCGACACTAAATATCAATTGCTGGCACCTTTATTGCGCATCACCACTGACCTGGATCCCCAATTGATCATTGCTTATCGATTTGGCGCCATCTTTCTGATGACCAATCGTCCGGTGGGCGCGGGTGACCCTCAATCGGCGCTCCAATTGATCCGACGCGGCATTGTGGCCAACCCGGATTATTGGCGATTCTGGCAGGACATCGGGTTCGTTTACTACTGGGAATTACATGACTATAAATCTGCGGCCAGAATGTTCTCGATTGGGAGCTCGAGACCCGGCGCCCCCTTTTGGTTGAAGGCGCTGGCCGGCACGGTGGCGGCCAAAGGCGGAGACCTTCAAACCTCGCGCTTTCTCTGGTCTGAAATTTATCGTCACGCGGATACCGACGCGGTTCGAAGCACGGCGGAGGCCCACCTGGCCACACTCAAGGCGAGGGTTGATATGGACAAGCTGGACGATCTTCTGGAGAGCTACCGGACGAAAACGGGGCGCGCGGCTCAATCATTTTATGATTTACATTCCAGCGGCCTGTTAAGCGGCGTGCCCAAGGATCCATCTGGCGTTCCTTATGTCATCAATCCCGACGGCCATGCGGCATTGGGCAAGGGAAGTAAGGTCGATCTTCGCCTCCTCCAGTAAACCCTTTGCGGACGGAGCCCGAATCGGCAAATCATGCTCAAACTTCGGTTTATTTTCTCAGAAACGCTATTGACCCTTGGATTGCTTTTTCTGGGACTGGTGGCCGTAAAGGCGACCGGCGGTTTGCGGGCGCGCGGATCGGCAAAAGAACCTGGCCGGGGGCTAGTCTGGGTTCGAGGTTTTTTGCACACAACCATTCTGGTGCTGGTGGTTTTGGGGGCTCGGGGATTGGCTGTGGGATTGGCCGCCGGGATTCATGCTTGGGAAAGTGAAGATGACATTACCGCAAATCGCGTCGATCTGGCCTACTCCAACGCTTTGCGCGCCGTCGAGCTGCGGCCCGGAGAGCTGGATTACTGGAAGGATTTATCCGCGTCAAAATTCCGTATAGGGCAGTTTGCGTCCGTTTTGAAAGATAAGCCGGTGTTCCAAGCTCTCAGCGGCGGCAAGCTGAATGACGAAACCATGATGCGCTTCGCCTATTGCCATTATTATCTGGGAGAGTATGACCAAGTGCTTCCCATGACGGAGGAATTGATCCGCAGCAACCACTTTTTTGCGGCGCCCTACGTGCTTGAGGGCATGACCTACACGGCGCAGAGAAAGTTCACCCAGGCGGAACAAACATATCTGGCCGTGTTGCAGGTGTTTCCCTCCCAGGAGTCCGCCGTGGAGGGGCTGGCTCATGTCCATTATCTGATGGGCCACCCCGAAACCGCCCAAAAGGTTTTGGATGAGACGACGAAGTTTCCTTTTGCCCCGCCATCCCGGCAGCGATTTGAGGACCTGAAGGCATTCTATGCCCAATGACGGACGCATCACCCTTCGGGTCCGCCTGGAAGACGCCGTAGCGCTCGCCTTTTTCTTCCTGTATCTCGCCCTCGCTATTTTCTTTAGCGAAATGCGCCAGGACGCGCCTGACCCCGCCAACGTCCTGATTGTGATTCCCGCCCTCTGCCTGCTGCTGATCAAAGAGCTGGTGCACTATTTTGTGACAGGAAAAGACAAGCAGCTTGCATCGGCCGCGGGAATTGGGGAGTTCGTTCGGCCGTACTGGGCAATCCTCCGTGATTGGCTGCCCTTTTTATTGCTTCTGCTCATGTACTTCACGCTTTGGGGCAATGCCACACACATGGTGATTACGCATGACCGCGACCCGGACCTGATAGCGCTCGACCAGCGGCTGTTCGGATTTCAAGCCGCCGTGGCCTTGCAACGCATTGTTTCGCCACCGCTGACCGCGTGGATGGAATTCGCTTATCTCTTCCACCTCCCGAACATTCCCATCGTCGCCTGCTTCCTCTATATTTGGCGGTCGCGGGAACGCTTTCGAGAAATGATGTGCGGCGTGCTGACGGTCACCGCCTTCGGCTTGATGGGATATCTGCTGGTCCCGGGCGTTGGCCCCATGTATTCCCTGCGCGATCAATTTACGGTGCCGCTGAGCCAACCCCTTACCCTTTTAAGCCAGCAGGCCGATTTTGTGAATTTTGCACGCGTTCAACGCGACGTTTTCCCCAGTCTGCACGTGGGGATTTCCTTTATTGTTTGGATGTACGCTTACCGCAATTCCAAACGACTCTTTTGGATTCTGTCTCCGTTCATTTTGAGTTTGTGGCTCTCCACGGTTTATCTTCGCTACCATTATCTTGTGGACGTGGTCGCCGGCTTCATCCTGGCTCCACTTTGTTTTTTATTGTCCAATTGGCTGTTTAAGCGATTTGGCGAAATCAACATTCCTGTGTGGTTGCCACCGGCCTGGGTTGAACGGATCCCAGGCCTTCGCGCGCGCCCTGAACCGAAAACCAACGCCGAAGGGATCAAGGAGCGGCCATGATTGGAATGTGGGCCGCAAAGCGGGCGGGTGGCAGCGGGCAAAGGCCGGCACGCCTCCATACTGCGCTCTCTATTTTTATGAGCGCGATGATGTTGGTGGCTGCGGCTCAGGTGAGACCGGCCTCCTCCGCGCAAGCTGGCCAGGAGACCGACTCCGCGAAAGAGTTTGTCAAGCGTCTGGAGTCCAGCTATCGCCAGGTCAATGCACTGCGGGCGGATTTCACTCAAACCTACGTCGCGGACGAGCGAACGCGAGTGGAATCCGGCACCGTTACTTTTGCGCGCGGCGGCCGCATGCGGTGGGATTATCGTCAGCCTGAGGAAAAGGTGTTCGTTTCCGATGGAAAATACTTATGCCTCTACGTTCCCGCGGAAAAACAGATGACCCGCTCCAAGGTCAAGGAAAGCGACGATGTCCGCGTGCCTTTTCGCTTGCTGCTCTCCCGGCTGAATCTGCGCCGCGTCTTTCGCCAAATTGAGTTTGCGAACCAGGCTCTGCAGCCCGAGCAGGGCGACCGCGTGCTCCGCGCGTTGCCCAAACATGAAGAGCAAGGCGGTTACCACGAAGTGTTGATGGAAATTACGCCCAGCTTTGACATCCGGCGGCTGGTCATCCATTTTTCCGACCAGAGTTCGATGGATTTTTCATTCAAAGGGATTGAACGCAACGTGCCGTTGGGGCCTTCACTCTTCAGCCTTGATCCGCCTCCGGGCACCGAAGTGATCGACCAACCCGAAGATAATTAGCTGCGGCGAGCCTGCCTTCCTCGGCATTGGTCATTTCAGAACGTAGGATTGGAGCGCCGCCGCCACGCCGTCCTGATCGTTGGAGAGGGTAAGGGGCCAGCCTTCCCGATCCAATCCGGGGGTGCAATTGCCCATCAGGACCGGGCAGCCGGAAAATCGCAGCATCTCGAGGTCATTGTAATTATCCCCAATCGCCATCACTTCGCTCGGATGTATGCCGCAGCGCTCAGTCCATAATTTCAGGGCGCCGCCCTTCGAGCAACCTCGATTCATCACGTCAAGGATGGACATGTTGCGCGTGAAATATTTGGTCCACGTCAGGTGAACGTCAGGGCCGGCCGGCGAGTCGTGCAGCAACGGTTCGAGCGGCGCCATATGAGACGGTGGCCCGCCAAACATGAGTTGAACCGGATCGTTGACCAGCGCGGCTTCAAGGTCCGGAACCAACGTCAGGGCATCGGGCGACTTTTGCAGGTACCAACTCACCGGGCCTTCGGGCACCGCGCCTTCCTGCATCACCACCTGGCCGCGGCCCGGAATGTCAAAAATGGCCACTCCGTGGGCGCGAAATGGGTGCGCGATTTTCAGTATTGCTCTAGCGGTCCCGCGCGGAAGAAAATCCCGGTAAACCACTTCGCCGGACGGGGTGCCGATCAGCGCACCATTCGATGAGATGAGCGTGAGCGGAAAGGGAATTTGCTGAACGATGGGCCGCGCCGAGTGAAACCTGCGGCCCGTCACGACGATCAATTCGATACCGCGTTCCGCCGCGGCCATCATGGCTTGCCGGTTGGCGGGTGAAATTTCGGAGCGGCTGTTGAGCAGCGTGCCGTCAAGATCGATGGCCACCAGACGTATCGGCATGAGTGGGAAATATTAGCACAGAGATCGCCAGAACAACGCGCCTGGCTCGTACTGGCACTCAGATCGCGACGGCTTCAAAATGCCATGCCCTCAGGGACACTAATAAGCCGCCCAAGATTTTCTTAGACCCTCGCTTCTTCCGGCACGTCAGGTTCCGTCCAGAGGACAACCGCTTGGGGGAGCGTCCAGGCCATCACCCACAAGGGCATGGTGAGAACCAGTAAGACCCGGACCGCGATCGAACCTCTCAGTGAGAAGAGAAGAGGGGAAGCGGCGCAAATCGCAATCGAGTACATGGCCAGCGCACGATAAGCTTTGAAGTACGCGGCGTTTCTTACTGCCACTTCACGTTCATCCGGCTCGTCGTCACTGCGGTGGGATCTGGGCGCCAAGCCGAGGCTGGTCATTCCGCCCTCACGTAACTGAGGAAATACCGTGTCCTTGACCAGCCTGCCGAAAATCGCCCTGCTCACGACGTGGTATCCAACGACAAAGCACATCCAGATTGCATCGATTTGACGTCCGGAGGGGAGAATGATGATGGCAGCCGCCATCAACGCCAGGAGAGTCGAATAGGTCGCCGCCACCAACAGGCGTCGGTTGTTCCGAGGCGCCATTGAGATACCCAAAACCGTAGGAGTGCTTAACATGATCTCCTCCCAACTCACTTTGAGGTACCGCGGCGAGGAGAGTTGCGGTTGCCATAAATCTCTTCGCTGAGCGGACGAAAGGGTTTGCGCGAGAAAATGGCCTCGAGCGGAAGGCCGAAAAACTCGCTTAGGCGAAACGCCAACTCCAAACTGGGTTTGAAATCACCGCGTTCAATGTAGCCCACTGTTTGATAGTTGATGTCAAGAGCGTCGGCAAGCGCGCTGCGGCTGAGGCCGCGCTCGGCCCGGAGGACAGCGATTCGATTGAACAGCGCGGAACCGGCCCGCGCGTTGGAGTTGGATTCGTATGCCATAGACAAAGTATTGTATTACTACAACAGTTTGTCAACTTAATTTTCATATCCGAAAAGGACTATCGGGCGGAAGCGGAACTGGGGTGTGAAGGCGTGCCTAATCTCGATAGCGTTCTCACCCGCAAAACAGGACAATGGCGCCAGGCCATGGTTGTTGACCGGGCTTTCGCCCTTCGGTTAGACTTCTGTGCTTATGTCACTCATCTCTCATCTCGATTGTGCGCGCTGCGGAAATCGGTTTGACGCGGGAAAGATTTACAACCTCTGTTCCTGTGGCTCGCCGCTGCTGGTGCGCTACCGGTTGTCTCGCGACATTGGAACGCGGCTGCGTGAAAGCCTACGGGACAGCCCACACAGTCTCTGGCGCTACCGCGAAGTCTTGCCCGTCACTCAGGATGCCTCCATCGTCTCCCTGGGCGAGGGTTTCACCCCTTTGCTCCACGCGGAGCGTCTCGGCAAGAAACTGGGCCTCACCCATCTCTATCTGAAAAACGAAGCGGTGAATCCCACCGGATCGTTCAAAGACCGTGGCATGGCGCTGGCTGTTAGCATGGCACGTGAATTGGGCACCACCAAGCTGGCGGCCCCCTCGGCCGGCAACGCAGCGGGGGCGCTGGCCGCTTATGCGGCCAAAGCGGGAATGAAAGCTACGGTCTTTATGCCGGAAAGCACTCCCCTGGCCAACCGCCTGGAGTGTTCGCTGGCGGGTGCGGAAGTGGTGCTGGTTGCCGGTAGCATCAAGGATTGTGGGCGCGCTCTCCGCGAGCGCACCGCCGCCGAGGGTTTTTTCGATGTTTCCACTTTGCGCGAACCGTACCGGGTGGAAGGCAAAAAGACGATGGCTTACGAAATCTATGAACAGCTTGATGAAAAACTTCCGGACGCCATGATTTACCCGACGGGCGGTGGCACAGGATTAATCGGCATGTGGAAAGCATTCGCGGAAATGAACGAGCTAGGCTGGATCGGCAGCAAGCGGCCCAAAATGTTTTCCGTTCAGGCGGCGGGCTGCGCGCCCATGGTGCGCGCTTTCGCAAGCAAACTTGAAAAAGCTGAGGAGTGGCAGGACCCCGCCACCCTCGCTTCCGGGCTGCGCGTGCCCTCCGCCATCGGCGATTTCCTCATTTTGCGCGCTCTGTATGAAAGCCACGGCGCTGCGCTGGCGGTGGAAGATGCGGCCATGCTTCACGCCGTTCGCGAGCTGGCGGAAAACGAAGGGCTGATCACCTCGCCCGAGAGTGGCGCCACTCTCGCCGCGCTAAAACAATTGGTGGCAGACGGCGTCCTGCAAGGGTCGGAGACTATCGTTTTATTTCTTACCGCCACGGGCTACAAGTATTTGGAAGTCTTGCAGACGCTTGCCTCAAGCAAGCGTGCGTAGGAAGAAGTGCAGAAAACTCGGCGCCTTTATTACACCGATAGTTATTTGCGGGAATTTGAGGCTCGCGTCCTTAAATCCGAACCCGGGCCCAAGGGCTTTCGAGTCTACTTGGACCGCACCGCTTTCTATCCGGAATCGGGCGGGCAGCCCATGGATTTCGGGACATTGGGCGGCATCCCGGTGGTGGCATTGACGGAGGAAGAGGACGCGGTCGTTCACGAGCTCGAACGACCGCCCGAGCGCGACACAGTGCAGGGCAAAATCGATTGGCCGCGGCGCTTCGACCATATGCAGCAACATACCGGCCAGCACGTGCTCTCGGCGGCGTTTGAGAAAACGGGACATTCCAAAACAGTATCGTTTCATCTGGGCGCTGAAGCGTCCTCCATCGACCTCGATTCGGACCGCCTCGGCCGCCGTCAGATTGAAGAAGGCGAAGACCTGGCTAACCAGATTGTATTTGAGAATCGCGAAGTGAAAATATTCTTCCGCTCGGCTGCCGAGGCCCGGCTACTTGATATGAGGAAGCCCGCCCTGCGTGAAGGTGACGTGCG
Source organism: Terriglobia bacterium (assembly GCA_035946625.1). Classification (GTDB taxonomy): domain Bacteria; phylum Acidobacteriota; class Terriglobia; order UBA7540; family UBA7540; genus DASYXZ01. Next base: position 48,103 of record DASYZE010000004.1, read on the forward strand.
GCTGGTCGAAGTTTTTGATTTTGATCTGTCAGCCTGCGGCGGCACTCACGTTAGCCGCACCGGTGCAGTCGGCCTGATTGCGGTGCGCAAAGTCGAGCGAATGAAAGCCCTGACCCGGGTGGAATTTGTATGCGGCGGACGGGCGCTTGCGGCCTCGCGGCGCGATTATCAGATATTGAGCGAGGCTTCAAAGCTCCTTTCCGCTTCCAGTGCACAGCTTCCGGCGTTAGTCGCGAAACAAATGGAGGAAGTTCGCGCCACCCATCGTGCCCGCGAAAAATGGGCGGAACGCATGGCAAAAATATATGCCGGGGAGCTTTGGCAGGCCGCCACAGAGAAGAACGGCCTGAGAATTATCCGCCGCGTGTTCGATGAAGATGAACATCAGGAAGGGAAGGAGGTGGCGCATAAGATTGCGGCCCGCCCTTCCGCCATCGCGCTCATCGGCGTGAAAGGGAAGGCGGCGTTTCTTTATTTCTCTCAAACGCCCGGTGGCGCTGCGGATATGGGCGCGATACTCAAACAAACAATGGCAAAATTCGGCGGGAAGGGAGGCGGCGCGCGCGACTTTGCCCAGGGCGGCGGAATGGATGCGTCGAGGCTGGATGAAGTCCTGGCTTTTGCGGAGAGCCTTCTGTGAGGTCGTCGAGACAAATTGATTTTGGCAACAGTTGAGGTGCGAGACGGACTTTGGCTCAGTGCGGACCCCACCCTCCATCCCCCACTCACTATCTTTCGCTCTCCCGTTGCCCCGTGTTATATTGAGAACAAGGGTTGGCGGGTCAGCCCCTGCATAAGGGAAGAGTCCTTTCACCCTTTTTCCATGGGCGCGTAGCTCAGTTGGGAGAGCGCGGCGTTCGCAACGCTGAGGTCGAGGGTTCGAATCCCTTCGCGTCCACCATTATATTTTTTCGGGAGAACCTCGGACAGTCACTGCGAGGCTGCCTCGCATCCGACCGTACTCCGCATGGAATGCCCAAAGTGCCACCGAAAGAACCCGGACAACGCGCAGTTTTGCCTGGTGTGCCACGCGCCCATGCGCTTCATTTGTCCAGTTTGCAAAAACGTTCAATTGCAAGGTGGAAAGTGCGAGAAATGCGGGGTGGACTTCGCCAAGTTCCTGGCCATGATGCAGTTTCAAATGAAGTCCGAGGCTGACCAGGACCGGGAGCGTCTGAAATCCCGCAGCGCCCTATTGAAGCAAATTCTGTTGCTTCCGGTCACGGGTGGATTCTCGCTGTTGAAATATTTCCGGAATCGGCTTCGCGGCGATTAATTGCAAGGGGTGGGAGAATTCGGAACCCGGGCGAGCTCCCCGGCAAGTAAAGGAAATTGGGTTCCGGGCCCGGGTGGATTTCCCGTCTAATTAACGCTTCTGGCGGCCATGTATCTTTTCGCGCTGGCCATCAAGTCGCGCGCCTGGCCCAGGTGTTCAAGGGCCTGACCCACCAGATAATCGTTCTCGATGCCGATTTTGCTCGCTTTATCCTCGCCGTAAATCACCAAAACAAGTTGCGCGCGAATGTGTCGCTTGATGAAATCGGCGTTGTCCTTGATGTCCGTGTCTGTAATTTTGACTTTCTTGGTTTCCAGGAAATGCTTGAATTCCTGAAGCACCTCGTCCGTCACGACGAAGTCTTCCGGAATGGACTTGTGGACGCCCAAATAGTATTTTCCGAAATCGAAAAATGCGCCCCGCTGGAGGAGGTTGGTGGCCACCGTGGTCAATTTGGGATCCTCCACCACAAGGTCCGGAGTAATGCCCCGGCCTCCGTACACGGTGCGTCCGCCATCGGTGAGCCGGGCGTCGGAGTGGTTGTCCGGGCCTTCATCGTAATGGTAATAGTAATCGTAGAGCGAAACGTCCGAATAATCGCGCTGGATCAAACGGCCGCTGGGCGTGTAGTAATGGGCGGTGGTGAGCGCCAGGGCGGTGTGTTCGCTTAAAGGCATGACGGTTTGAACCAGGCCCTTGCCGAAACTCGGTTCGCCCATGACCAGGGCGCGGTCGTGGTCCTGAAGGGCGCCGGTCACAATTTCTGCGGCGCTGGCGGAGAATCGATTGATAAGGACTACCATAGGGTATTCGTTGCCGTCGTTGCCATTCCGCGCGATGTATTTTTTCTCCGGAGAGCGCCGTCCGTAGTGGTAGACAATCAATTGATTCCGCTCCAGAAAGTGGTCGGTGACTTGCACCGCTTCATTCAACAGGCCCCCCGGGTTTCCGCGTAAATCCAAAATAAGTCCCTGGATGCCCTTTTCGCCCAGCCGATTGAGCGCGTCGGTCAATTCATCATTGGTGGTTTCATTGAAGCTCAAAATCCGAATGTAGGCAATCCCAGGCTTGATGAAGAACGCGGCGTCCACGCTCTTGCGTGAGATTTCATCGCGCGTGATGGTGAAGGCTACCGGCTGGTCCGAGCCTTCGCGGCTCACGGCAAAGTGGACCACCGTGCCTTTGGGCCCTTTAAGCCGGGTGGCCACTTCGGTGCTGCTCAGGCCGTCGGTGGATTGGCCGTTCACGGAAACAATGATGTCGCCGGGATGGATCCCGGCGCGGAAAGCGGGAGAACCGGGCATGGGTTGCACTACCACTGTGACCATTTTCCCCAGCTTGCCGGGAACGCCACGAATGGACATGCCCACGCCGAAATATTTTCCCTCCTGATCTTCGCGCAAGCGGGTGAAGGCCGTCGGGTCAAAAAAATTGGAGTGAGGGTCGAGCGTCCGGAGCATTCCGGGAATGGCCCCCAGGCTGGTGTCCGTGGGACCAAAAATAGCCGAGTCCGGGTCGAGGGGGTCGGCGTAATTTTGCTCCACCACGTCATAAACCTTGGTGAAGGCGTTGAAACTGGCTTGAACGTCGGAATCATCGCCGACGGTCGTCGCCACCACCGTCTGACCGTAAAGCCCGCCCAGGAGGGCGCACAGTAACACTGTGGAAAGGATAAACCAGACCAGCCGCTGAGTTTGTTTCATGCCGATTGCGCTCCTCATATCACCTCAAATTATAACACGGTGTGGGCCGCACCCAAACGATCTTCCGATTGACCGAGCACCCAGAAAAGCTTTGTTTCGAGCGATTTGAGGAAACCCGGCGGGAACTCATATGGAGAACGTAAGAATGCTACACTCCTCTTCTTACCTCAAAGCGACCGGTCGCTTCCACTTTAGGGACGAGCCATTGCCTTGGCTTGATTCCGGCCCGCCATATACTTCTTGGCGTTAGCGAGGAGTTGCGCAGCCTGGCCCATGCTCCGGGCGGCGGCGGCCACCAGAGGGTCATTTTGCCTCTCGATTTTGAGGGCTTCATTCTCTCCGAATATGACGGCGACCAACTGGGCGCGAATGCGATTCTTGATGAAAGCAAGATTGGCATCAAAGTCCTGCTCTGACACTTGAATCTTCTCTCCCACCAGAAAATCCTTAAACTCCTGAACCACTTCTGGGGTTGCAGTGAAGTCTTTGGCGATGGTCTTGTGGGTGGCCAGGTAGTGCTTGCCAAAATCAAAAAAGACCGGCTGCTGGGTTAGCAGGTCTTCGGTAGCCGTCATTTTGGGGTCCGTGAATTGGACGTCCGGCGTGATTCCACCGCCGCCAAAGACCTCGCGTCCGCCATCCGTATGCTTTACCTCGGTGTGGGGGGAAAGAGTGGTGTCGCGGTCGTAGAGGTAATCGTAGAGTGAAACGTCCTGGTAGTTCCGTTGAATCAGGCGGCCGCTGGGGGTGTAGTAGCGGGCCGTGGTCAACAACAAGAACGCTTTCTCGCTTAGAGGATATTCACTCTGGACAAGGCCCTTGCCGAAACTTGGTTCGCCCATTACCAGGGCGCGGTCGTGATCCTGAAGGGCTCCGGCTACAATTTCCGCGGCGCTGGCGGAATAACGGTTAATCAGAACGACCATGGGATATTCATTGCCATGATTGCCATCGAGCGCCTTCCACCTTTTTTCCGGTGAATTCCGCCCGTGGTGAGATACAATCAGTTGATCTTTTTCCAGAAAGTGGTCGGCCACATCCACCGCTTCCTGAAGCAAGCCTCCCCGGTTGTCGCGGAGATCGAGAATCATTCCCTGCAGGTCGTTTTCATTCACCTTTTTCAAGGCTTGCACAAGCTCGTCATTCGTCTTCTCGTTAAAAGTGGCCACATGAATGTAAGCCAGTCCCGGACTGAACAGGAAGGCCGCGTCAACCCCGCGCCCGCCAATTTCGTCTCGGGTTACGTCGAAGTCGATGGGCTGGTCCGAGCCCTCGCGCGTCACCTCAATGTTGACGGTAGTCCCTTTGGGACCCTTCAGCAACGAAGCCACTGCAGGCACGTCGAGGTTTTCTGTGGATTTCTTATCCACCGAGATGATGACGTCGCCGGGTCGAAGGCCGGCCCGGAACGCCGGTGAGCCGGGATTGGGTTCCACCACCGTGGTCACCATTTTGCCCAGTTTGCCGGGCAATTGGACGATAGTCATGCCCACGCCGTAGTACTTGCCTTCCTGGTCTTCTTGAAATTTTTCAAATGTCTCAGGGTCGAGGAAACTGGAGTGCGGGTCGAGCGTCCGGAGCATCCCCGGAATCGCACCCAGGCTGTTGGAGGCAACGCCGAAAATGGCTTTATCTGAATCGACGGGGTCGGCGTAATTCTGCTCGACGACGTCCAGGAGTTTGGCGAAGGTGCCAATACTTTTTTGAACGTCGGAATCGTCAGTGTCACTGGTGGTGGCTTCAACCTGCTGGCCATATAGCCCACCAAGCACCGTGCATAACATTATGGTGGAGCCGACATAAAAAACCAGACGCCGTGTCTTGATCATGTTTAGGAGCCCTCACACTGGCGGTATTATAACACGGCGCTGACAAATCCTGACCGCTCATCGGCGACGTTTTACACTTTCTTTGGATGTACTTTTAAGCGCCCGCGTTACCTGAGCCCGGGCCTATTGGGCAAAATTCCCGGCTGGATTCACGCCCTGGCCGTGTTATTCTCAACTTTCGCTGTCAGCAACGCTGCTCGCAGGTGGCCTAATTTCATGCGCCCCAGGTCTCAGGAACTTTTCCGCAAGGCTCTTCAACACTTCCCCGGGGGCGTCAATTCTCCCGTGCGGGCTTTTCGCGGCGTTGGCGGAGAGCCGATTTATATGGCGAGCGGACGGGGCTCGCGCATGACGGACGTGGACGGCCTGACATATATCGATTACGTGGGGTCTTGGGGGCCGCTGATTCTCGGCCACTGCCATCCGGAAGTTGTGGAGGCCGTCGCCCGCGCCCTGCAATCCGGGACCAGCTTTGGCACTTCTACATCAGGCGAGGTGGACCTCGCTGAAAAAATCCAGAATGCTTTTCCATCCGTGGAAAGAGTCCGGTTTGTCAACTCCGGCACCGAAGCCACTCTTTCCGCCCTGCGTGTGGCGCGGGCCGCAACCGGCAGGGAAAAAATATTAAAGTTTGAAGGCTGCTATCACGGGCACTCGGATAGCCTGCTGGTGAAAGCCGGCTCCGGAGTGGCTACCCTGGGCTTGCCTGACAGTCCCGGCGTCCCCCGCGCCCTGGCCGAACTTACGTTGACCGTTCCCTTCAATGATTTTTCCGCCCTGGAGGAAACCTTTCGCGCCCGGCGCAACGAACTGGCGGCCGTGATCGTGGAGCCCGTGGTGGGGAACATGGGTTGTGTTTCCCCGGCGCGCGGATACCTGGAAAAATTGCGCACCCTCACCGCCGAGCAGGGAACGGTTTTGATTTTTGACGAAGTGATGACCGGCTTTCGAGTGGCCCACGGCGGGGTGCAGGAGCTTTTAAGCATCACGCCGGATATGACCACGCTGGGGAAAATCATCGGAGGTGGATTGCCGGTGGGCGCCTACGGCGGCCGGGCTGATTTGATGGACCTGGTGGCTCCGGCCGGTCCGGTTTATCAGGCGGGAACCCTTTCGGGCAACCCCCTGGCCATGGCAGCGGGCTCGAAGACGCTTGAAATTCTGACCCGTCCCGGAATTTATGAGCGGCTTGAAACCTTAACGGCCAAACTGAAGGCGGGGCTGAAAGTGGGAGCCACCAAGGCCGGACAGGGCCTCACGGTAAATCGCGCCGGATCCATGTTTACTCCTTTTTTTACCTCCATCCCCGTGGTGGATTACGCTTCGGCTAAAAAATCAGACACCGCCGCCTTCGGCCGGTTCTTCCATTCCATGCTCGACCACGGAGTCTATTTCCCGCCCTCTCAATTCGAGGCCGCATTTGTCTCCGTCGCGCACACTGAAGCTGACATCCAACAAACTATAGACAGCGCGGGGCGAGCGTTTGGGGAAGTAGGTGGCATGTCGTAGCTGGCAGGTGGGAAAATCCAAGTAGCCAAACGTCAGGTGGAATTTCGGCAACGCCCGCATGCCACCGACCACCTTCTACCTGCCGATTTTGCTGGAGGGGGGAGTTGAACCCGGCACGTCCATTGAAAGCACGCAACTTATTGAATTTACATGTGCGTAATAGCGCGAAAAACGCAAAATGCACCCCTTTTGGGCACGCCTTGGGCACACAGAAGTTTAAACATTTTCGGCGGTTAGCGGGTCCAGCAAACTCGCCGCCTCGGTCAACTTGCCAACTCCGAATACCAACAGCCTCAGTGTCGAGTCCGGCTCCAGTCTGTCGTAGGTGCAGTCAATGTTGATCTGATCTGCATCCAATCGCGCGGCTGCAGGAGCCAACTCGCCCGGGGCGCCGGCCACAACATTCGCCGGGCGGCTCTGTCTCTGCCCAAACGGCTCAACTTCACCCATGCTAAGTGCGCCGAGTGGGGGCGGTAATACGATAGGGAGCGAGGGTCCTGCCAATCATAAGCTTAACTTCTCCCGTCTTGTGTCGCAGCCATTCGGCTGGTTGCGAGTCCAACCCGGGCCAACGTTATTTGACTTGTGGAGTGAATTTCCAAATCGCCGCATTCCAACCGTCGGCCACCGCCATGATTTTCCCATCGGGAGTCCAGGCCATATGGTGGAAGTCGCTGGTGTAATCGAGAGGGATGCGCGCGGACTTCCCCGACGCCAAATCGAAAATTCCCGGAGGCCAATACCACGTCGCCCCTCCGAGCGGCGCCACCAGCTTCCCGTTCCGGATACTGCCCGCATCGATAAAGTAACCCAGATGAAATGGGCCAGGGATCTCCTGCTCCGGCCCGCCGCTCAAGGGAACACGGATCAAGCGAGCTTTTTGCGGCTCACGGACTTCAATTACAAGGCTTTGAGTGGCGGCGTCCACAGCGAAGCCATCACCGGTGCGAACCTTGTGGGGCGCGCCGCCCGAGAGAGGCACAGACCAGATGACGCCCCCGGCTAGGCAGAAAAGGGTTTGACGATCCGGCGATATTCCCATTTCGTCCACTTCCCCTTCGTCAAAGCTCAAGCGGCGTATGATGCGGCCATTAGAAAGCGCGGCCAGCGCGATCTCGTGGCGCGGATGCGGCCCGATCATAAAAGCCACCTGGTCGGAGCCGACGGGTGACATGGGCCCACCCGTTTCGTCGGTGGAGTTGACCAGCGGAACAGGGTCCTTTCCGGCTTCGACCAGAATCAACCGGGAGTGGGACGCCGTTCGCTCCGCCCGCACCGCGCGGCCGTCCGGCAACACCGTGAAGTCCTCGTAGTATTCTTCAGAGTTGGCGAGTGAGGTGATCGTTTCAACATGCCCGCCTTCTGCGGAAAAGCGCACCAGGTCCGACGCGCGGTCATTTTGGTCTAGGTAGATGCTGCCATCCGCGCCCATATCGAGCGAGGAGATAAAATGGGTCATGTTGAACAGCGTACGAGTGGGTCCATGGCCATCCAGCGGGATAGCAGACACCTGATACGAGTCGCCATTGAGCGTCGAGGTGATCGCGTACTTGCCGTCGGCGCTGGCGGCAACAGTGACATTATGGGCCCCAAATTCACCGGGAATTTCTTCCGGAAGCTGCCGCATGCTTTCTGATGCCAGATCGACGTCATACAGATGGGCGACGGCATCCGCACCCTGTCCGACTTTGGTTCCTATCACCAGAGCATCGTGCCCCCCGGGAACTGCCCGGATGTAATCGAAGGGGAGTCCGAGGAGCACTTCCACGGACAGGGGCTTGGTTTGGCCGGTTTCCGGCCAGTAGTGGAATACCTGGAAATGGTTCTCGCTATTGAGCCGAATGATTAGAAGGCTGCCGTCGGGGAGCGCCTCGGGCGTCATTGCATCTTCCAGGATGAGTTGTTCGTCGCCGCCCAGGGCCGATACTGCAAAAATGCCCTTGGGCTGGTCATCCCAACGATCGTAATAAATGCGGCTGCCATCCGGTGACCACGAGTAGTGAATGACGAAGCCCTTTTCGCGGCTGTGTGTGAGCATCACGCGGTTGCCGGAATCAGGCTGCATAACCCAAAGTTGGAGCACGCCGTTAGGATCCACGGCCGCGAACGCCAACAGGCGGCCATCCGGGGAAAGGCGTGGGCTGATGGCAATGGTGGGGCCTCCCAGCATGACCCCGGTCCAGGACGGCTGCGCAGGCAAACGCCACAGGAAGTGGCCGGCAGCCACGGCCAAGGCGAGTGCTGCGGCGGCAGCCACCGCGATAATTCCGCGACGCAACGTGCGACTTCCCGCTGGTGCGGCACGCCTCGACTCTACTTCGGGCGCGAGGGCGTCCCCTGCCTCGCCGCTTAGGGTTTCTTCTATCGTGATGCGAGCATCGCCGATGGCTTGCAGGCGCTGCTTCGGATCCTTCATGAGGCAGCGGTGGCTAAGCTCGCGCACGCGAGGCGGTGTTGAACCCGGCAGATTCGTCCAGTCAGGCTCATCTTTGATCACCGCCGCCAGCGTTTCCGAAGCCGTCGCCCCCTCAAATGGCTTCTTCCCACATAACATTTCGTAAAGCACGCAGCCGAAGGCCCAGATATCCGCCCGGCGGTTCGCGGGCTTTCCTTTCGCTTGCTCCGGAGGCATGTAAGCCGCTGTGCCCAAAATCATTCCTTCGTGCGTCATGTCCGAGGTCAGCGCCACCGTGGGCGAGTCTTGCGAGTCGCTTTGTGACGCATTTGCGTCGAGCGCTTTGGCCAACCCGAAATCAAGAACTTTGACAGCGCCCTCGGGAGTCACTTTGATGTTCGCAGGTTTCAGGTCGCGATGAATAATGCCGCGCTCATGGGCATACTCCAATGCCTCGGCGATTTGTTTGGCGATGTGCAGGACTTCGTCGAGTTGTAGCGGCGCTTTCTGGGCGCCGGTTCCCGAACGGCGATCTCCCGTACCTGTCTCACCCCAGGGGCGCAAGCCGGGCGCCCTTACAGAAATGCGCTCCGCCAGCGTCGGGCCTTCCACCAACTCCATCACCAACGCGCGCGTCGGGCCGGATTCTTCGAAACCGTAAATCGAAGCGATGTTGGGATGATTGAGCGAGGCGAGCACTTGTGCTTCACGATGAAATCGCGCCATGCGCTCGGCATCGTTGGCCATCGCGGCGGGCAGAACTTTTAGCGCGACCGCGCGATTCAGTTTTGTGTCACGGGCGCGGTAGACCTCGCCCATGCCGCCCACACCTATCGCGTAAAGGATTTCGTACGGACCGAGCTTTGAGCCGGAGGTCAGGGCCATTGGTGCGGTGCATTATATACGCAGACCACGCGAAAACGTGAATCAAACGCCGCCGCCTTCTTGACGTGTAGTCGGCAACACGCAGAAGTGCCATAGACTCGCGCAGAATCGCAGCAGAAGAACCTGTCATTACAGGCTACCCGCGATGAAATCGTAGGATGGCGCCAAGGCAACAACGAAGTTGGGTCCATGCGCACTGCCAGCACCAAATCGGGCCCAGGCGAAATTGTGGATGGCACAGACAGGGCACACGAGCAAGGAAGGGTTTGTATTTCATTGAGCCTAAAACGAGGAGCATGGTGCTGGAGGGGGATAAACCCCCATCATAAAAAGGTCAAAAAGTCGCGAATAATGCGGGAAGAAATTTGCTGGAGGGGGGAGTTGAACCCCCACGCCGGGTGACCGGCGGCAGATTTTGAGTCTGCTGCGTCTGCCAGTTCCGCCACTCCAGCTTGATATCGATTCTAACATAGATGGTAGGTGGCAGGTTGTAGGTGGCATGTGGGCTTGCAAGGGAGATCTTAGGCGGCAAGCTCGTGAGAGATGGAAAATTTCAACGCCAACATTCCATCGGCTGCCTGCTACCTACTTCTTACATTCCTTCATGCAATGACATTTGCATCGGGCAAGAGTTCGCCTTTTTCCAAATGGTGGGTGACGGTGGCGAATCGGGCGGCGTGAGGGTCGTGGGTGACCATCACCACGGTCTTGCCAAACTCCTTGTTGAGCCGGGAGAGAAGGGTCAGAACATCCTCCGCGGAAGAGGCGTCCAGGTTGCCGGTGGGTTCATCGGCCAGGATTAACGAAGGGTCAGTGACGATGGCGCGCGCGATGGCGACGCGCTGCTCCTGCCCGCCGGAAAGTTGGCGTGGATAGTGGCCCAGGCGGTCGCCGAGGCCCACCAACTTCAAGGCGGTCACAGCGTGTTCGGCGCGCTCTTTCCTTTTCAGGTTGGTCAGTTTCAGCGGGAGTTCCACATTCTCAAACGCCGTCAGCACGGGTATCAAATTGAAAGACTGAAAGACGAAGCCGATGTTGGCGTTGCGCCAGCGGGCGATTTGGCCGTCGCTGAGGCTGCGCAGATCTTCGCCGAGAACGGTGATCTGCCCCGCGGTGGGTGTGTCCATGGCCGCGATCAGGTGGAGCAGAGTGGATTTGCCCGAGCCCGACGGTCCCATGAGGGCCACGAATTCGCCTTTGTCAATGGACACGCTCACGTCTTTCAAGGCGACCACATGAAACTCGTCGCGGATATATTCCTTGCTTAGTTGCTGCGTTTTAATCACCGCTGCGCTCATCTTTTTCTCTCCCCCAAGATTATGGCTAGGAATTTTTTGCGTGTACGCGGTCGCCGTCCTTGAGCGTGTCGGGCGGATTGAGAATGAGGTCCTCGCCGCCGATCAGTCCCTGTTCGATGCGAACGCCCTGGCTGTTGGTAGGCCCCGTCTTTACCGGGCGGCGAATTGCTTTCCCGCCCAGGACCACAAACACGGCGTCATTCTTGATGGCGGAAGCGGGGACGACGATCAAGGGATTAGTGGTGGCTCCGGCCGCGGGCGCGCTCTTCTCATCGGATAGGAAGGCGGTGCTGGCGTTCATCTCCGGGCGCAGGAAACTATCGGGATGCAAAATTCGCACTTTCACCTGGACGGTGGCCTTCTGGCGATCGGCCTTGGGAGACATCTCCGCGATCACGCCGTCGTACTTGCGGTCCGGAAAAGCGTCGGTGGTGACAATGGCTTTCTGGGCCATCTGCAATTTGGCAAAATCGTTTTGATTGATGTCGAGCTCCACCTGCAGATCGTTTAAGTCCGCCAGGGTCACCACATAACCTTTGGCGCCTTTGTCACCCACGAATCCATTGGTTACAAACTCGCCTTGCTCGACCGCGCGCTCCAGGATGGTGCCCTCCACCGGGGCGCGGATGATGGTGTTGTCGAGCTGGGTTTGGGCATACGCCAGCATGCCTTTGGCTTGTTCCACCTGGCCGCGCAAGGCATCGATTTCCTCTTTGCGGGGGCCGAGTCGCGCCAGCTCATAGGTTTTGTCGAGTGATGCGACGCGCGCCACACCGTCATCATACTTTGCCTGGGCGTCGTCCAACTGCTGGCGGGAGAGCACGCCTTGCCCGACCAGTTGCTTGGTGCGGCCCAGCGTGACTTTCGCGTCGATCAGGTTTGCCTTGGCTTGGTCTAGATTCGCTTTGGCCACCGCGATCTCTTCCGGGCGCGAACCATGCTCGGCTTCCAGCAGGCGAGCCTGCAAATTGGCCAGGTTGCCTTTGGTCTGGTCTACCTGCGCCTGGTATTCGTCGTCTTCCAGCCGCACGATCTCCTGCCCGGCTTTAACGTGATCGCCTTTCTCCACGCCAATCCACTTTACCCGGCCAACCACCTTGGAGGCCACCTGGATTTCATGATGCGCCACAATATATCCCGTGGCGTTGAGCGCCACGCCCACGCCCGCTCCGGTCCCCGTGCCGGCTGCCTTCACGCGCACCGTGTCAACTTCCACGGCGGCGTTCAGAGTGTTGTAAGCGTACCTACCCGTCCCCAGAAGTGCAAAGAGGGCGATGCCGCCGATAATCCAACGGGTTGTCCACTTGGATGGTTGATGGTCCCGCCGCTGGCCGCGATCGATTTGTAGACTTTTGAGTTCGGCTTCCATGTTGCTCCAGTTCTTCAGTTTTTCAGTTCGTCAGTATTTCAGTGGGTCAGTAAGACCTCTGTGGAATACCGTTCATTTGCAATTTCACTCGTTTCCCTTGTTCTCCAGCAAGATCCTCCAATTCGGGACTTGCACTGGTATCCGTTCAGCGTATCTGCTGATTCTAATGGACATTCCGGCTTCGTTCCGGAACTCGCTCATCCTCCCATCAGGCCTAGATTGCTCGCAGCGCCGTCAAAACTTGCTTCCTGGCGGCGTTCCAGGCTGGGAACAGGCCGCCAAAAGCGCCCATCACCGTCGCGAACACAACTCCTGTGAACATGATGACCGGAGTCACAGTCAAGTTGAAATCAGTTTCGCTGAAGGTTGTAAAGTTGCCGATCCCGGTGGTTACTCCGTTCAGGGGCAGTACCAGGATGCAGCCGATGATGCCGCCGAGTATCGCCAGGAGCACTGACTCCGTGAAGAAGCTCAACATAATGCTGGCGCGCGAAAAGCCCAGGACACGCAATGTCCCAATCTCGCGGGAGCGTCGCGCCACCGCCGCATACATGGTGTTCATGGCGGCGAAGGCGCTGCCCACAGCCATGATGAGAGAAACCAGGATGCCCAGCGAGGCAATGGGAAGGGCGGACTGGGTTTGATCGGCGTAATACTTCGATTCAAGCATCGCGTCCGCGTTCAACTGCTGGTCAGCAGTCAAATTCTTGATTAGTGCATCGGCAGCCACGGAGTCAGTTGCTTCCACCAGCGCCGAGCTGAGCACTTCGCTGCGGTGCGAGTCCGCCGAGACCTGGTTAAGGTCCACATAGATCTCACTGTTGGTGGCGCTTTGGCCGGCGGCCATGATTCCCACTACGTCCCAATCTCCAGAGCCAAATCGAAGCTTCTTGCCTAACTGAACGTTCGGGAAGCGCTTGGCGAGGGACTGGCCCACCACCACCTCGCGTTTGCCGGGATCGAACCAACGCCCGGAAACAAGCTTGATGTCCTTGCGCATTTCGATGCCGATGGGCGTCAAGCCGCGCACATTCACGTTGATGCCGTCGGGCGCGTCCACGCTCACCAGGTTGATCACGGTGACCATTTCCAGGGAGGCCAGCGGCTGGCCCGCATGGTCGCGTGCAATACCGGGTTTGGTCTTGAGGATCTGAAAGCCTTCGCGCGAAAAATTGCTCACCAGTTCGGAAGTGGAGCCCTTGCGCATCACCAAAACGTGCAGGGGATCGCCCGTGGCCTGGAGCGAAGTCTGGAGCCCATGCACCAGGGCCATGATGGCCAGCAGGACGGCGACCGTCAGCGCGATTCCGAGGGCCGTCATGATGGTGGTGGTCTTACGTACGATCAGGTTGCGAAAATTGTAAGCAATCGGTATGGCCATAATTTTTTTAGGTTAAAGGTTAAAACCTGGGCGGCATTTCGTTTTAGTCCTCAACCTTAACTCTTAATCTTTGCCCTTATACCCTTTAACTTTTACCCCTTTACCTTTCTCAGTCGTCGCTTTTCAGCGCCTCCACAATTGAGATTCGCGATGCGTTTAGCGCCGGGATGAAGGCACTGATCAACCCAATCAGGGCGGCAATGAAGAGGCAAAGCGCGGCCACCGGCGGCACGATGGAAAGGTACTGCAACGGCGCGGCGAAGGATGGGGCGTGGCGAATCACCACCGCCAACATGGAAGCCAGTCCCAGCCCCAGAATTCCGCCGATCAGGCAGACCGCCACCGCTTCGCCCAGAATCATGGCCAGGATGGTGCCGCGCGTGTAGCCCAAAGTTTTCAGCACCCCCACCTCGCGTACGCGCTCACGCACGGACATGGCGATGGTGTTGCCCGAAACCAACAGAATGGTGAAAGTGACGGCGGCGCAAATGCTGAGCAAAAAGAACTTGACGTTGCCGAGAAAGGCCAGAAAGCTAAGCCCAAAGGCGCTTTCGCTTTCCGTTTTGGTTTGAGCGGTGGAATCGCGGAACAAATTGTCCACGGCGTCCGCGATGCGGGGCACATCTTCGGGGGAGTCGGCGAGAAGGTTGAACGTGCCCACCTGGCTCTGCCGTGCCTGGGGCAGGCTCTTATCCAGATAGTCCCAATTGAAATAGAGCACGTCATTGGCGACGGGAGCGTCGTAAATGCCGCGCAACGTCAACTCCAGGTTGATGGGAAAAATGGTTCCTTGCAGGGTGATGCGATCGCCCACACTCCAATGATATTGGTCGGCCAGTTTGCGCCCGGCAATACAGGCGGTCCGCTCGGTGACAAAAGCTTTCTTGGCGTTCTCGGGGAGGCTCATCTCAGGGCGGATGATTAAAATTTTGTCAGGTTCCACGCCAAACTGGGCAAAGAAATTCTTGGGGTCCTTATAGACCCCGCCGAACCACTGGCTGCGGCTGACCTCGCTCACCCCGGAGACGGCTTTGATTTTGTCTTCGTAAAATCCCGGCATGGGGACCGCCAGTGAAACTTTGTTTCGCGTCACCAGGCGCTTGGCGGAATAGTCGTCGGGTTTGCTCATGTAAAATGCGTGGTAAATGGCCATCAAAACGCCCAGCAGGCAAAGCGACACCCCGACGCTCAAAATGGTGAGGATGGTGCGGCGTTTGTTGCGCCACGAATTTTTGAAGACCAGCGGAAGATGCCTGAACATAATTACCTCTCACGTTCCTACGGATAGAACGCCCGTCCAGTTCAAACCTTGATCTCGGCCGCGGAATCTGAAATGGCGCGAATGCCGCCCATTGAAAATCGGGTAATGTGCTCGGCAATCGCGTCAATAATTTCCGGGGTAAAATTCGGGATAAAGCGTCTGGCGATGGGGTTGGCCAAACCAATCATCTGCGTTTGGACGCTGCCCACGCACATCCCCACCAGTTGGTCCGAATGGGGCCGCCCCATGATTTCGCTGATCAGGTCACGGACACGATCGGAATTTGGACGGATGGCGTGTTGGAAAATCAAGTCGAGGCCCGGGGTAGGGTCGGTCATCTCTCGCGCCATCAACATCCCCTGCCAGCACGTGTCGCCACCTTGAAGAATATGTTGAAGGAAAGTGCGAATGTAATGCCTCAGACGTTCTTCCGGCGTTTTGCCGGGGCCGGCATTATGGGCGCGCTCCATCATCTGCTGCATATAGACGATAATCCGTTGAATGATCTCTTGATAAAGACCGGACTTATCCCGGAAATAGTAGTTCACTGCGGCTACGTTGGCCCCCGCCTGAGAGCAAATGTCACGCACGGTAACGTTCTGAAAGCCGCGCTCGGCAAAGAGACGCGCCGCAGCGTCCATAAGCCGCTGGCGCGTTTCGTGGTCGTTAATGGGAGCCTTGGTAGCCAATCAAAACCTCAAACAAACAATGCAAACCATCGTATGAAACACATGTATACAACAAATGTTTTACGATGTCAAGACAATTTTTATTTTAACGTAAAGTATTAATAATAAATGGCTTACATTTCATAAAATGTTGCCGAGATTGATTTTAGGGGCTCAAGCTATGCGGCTCAAGACCTTGAAAAACGTAATCTGAGTTCGAGGAAGCTACAATTCCGCGGAGGCAGGCAACAGGGAACGTCGATCGATGGGGGCAAATTCTTGCCCATGGCGAATTCGCATGTGGCGTTCCCGGAAGTGGCGTTTGGCGCGCCGGCCCCACTGGCGGACGAAGTAGTAATTCAAAGAGCTGCCGGCGAGGCCGCTCACCACGGGGATCATACGCGCGGCCCATTTTTCTCCAATCTCGGCGCCGGCCTTGAGGGCGATCACCTCCATGACGCGCGGCACAAACCTCTCAATCACTTCCTTTTCCAGAAGTTCTTTGCCCAAGTTGACGCCCGCCGCGCTGGCAGCCGCGACCCAAAGCTCGGCGATCTCCGCGTCGGTCGAGTATTCAAATCCGTAGACGAGGCTAAGTTTCTGAAGCATCCGCATAGTGATGGCGCTCAGCACTCCGATATCCGGCAGGGCGGTGAATATTCCACCCAAGCCTAGACCCAATCCTTCAGCGGCGGCGAGCTTCATGCCGGCAGAGATAGTCTGGTCGGCGATGGTGTCCAGAACCTCGGGCTGTATGCGGTGGATTTGAGCGAATGACTCCACCGGCAGGCCGTGAGCGCGGCGCAAGTGGAGCAGGTATCGGTCCGCATCCACTTTAATGGTTTCGTATGCGCGGCTGAGCCCGTCGTGAATCGCTTCCTGCACGCGCCGGGTTAACCAGGAATAATTCTCTGCCGTGGCCATGGTTCCTTGGATGTCGCCTTCTCCCACCTGAGATGCCATCTTATTCCAACCGTCTGAAAAATGAAAGCCAGAGACCCGATGAGGTTGTGGGTCAATTCGCGGCCCGGCCGCCCTTGCCCCTCGCAAGACCTTGCGGGCTCAGAAAAGATGCATGTGCAGGGTTAGATATTTTCTCGGGTTCTTCATGAACTCATTCAGAAATTCCCGCAACGTTTTGGAGCTTTCGTTCAGGTTGTTGAAGAGTGAGGCGTCGGTGGAAAGTTTTCCGAAGGTCCCTTCGCCTTTGTCGATGCGTTCGCTAATAGTGTCGAGGCGCGCGACGGTTTCATTCATGCGATTGTATAGCTGCGGGTCGTTCACCATCTTGCCAATCGTACCCTGGCCGTTGTTCAGCTTATCGATCAGCGTGTTGCCGCGCGCCTCCAATTGACGCAAGTTGTCGTACACGGAGGGATCGTTCATGAATTTGGCCATGCTGCCTTTACCGTGCTGAGCGTCGTCCAGCATCTGATTCAAACGGTTCAACGCGTCTACAGTCTGTTTGTAAACAGTCTCATCCGCCATGAGCTTGCCCAGGGTGCCCTCGCCTTTTTGCACGCGCGACAACAGACTGTCGAGGTCCGCGGTGGTGGCGTTCATCCGATTGGCCAGGGTAGGGTCGTATAGCAATTGATGGATCGATCCATTGCCGGTCTTGATCTGGCCGGTGATCTCATTCAAAGCCGAGCTCAAGACGCGCAAGTTAGAGACCACGTCGTTGGCGTTCTTCACAATTTCCTTGATGTCCGCTTCCTCCTGGCTTTTTACCACCCCGTTGTTGGGAAGGATCGCCTGGCCCGGACCGCCGCGAGTAATGTCAATGTACCCATCGCCCAAAAGTCCGGCGGTCTCGATGCTGGCCACGGAGTCGGCGCGAATATTGTCCTGGTAGTGCTTGGTGACCTTCAGCAAGACTTCCACCGCGCGGTTGGGATCCTGGAAGGGCGACAGTTGGATTTTGCTCACGTTACCCACGGCAATCCCCGCCAGGCGAACCTCGGCGCCCTCGTGAACGCCGCCGGCGCTCGCAAAATAAGTTTTGAGCGTGTAGCGGCGGCTGAGAAATCCGCCCACCTGCCCGCTGATGAAGAAAATCCCTACGCCCAACACCACCAGGCTGACCAACACAAAAACGCCCACCCTTAGTTGAGCCCACTCAATCTGCTTTTTTCGCGGCATGGTTCATCTCCCTCCTGCAAGTTGCATCAGCCTATTGTAGTCCATTCTTTTTCTCAGACGGGAAGGGAGTTGGGAACTATGTTCTGAATTATGACTATGAATGGAAGACTTGGACCTGCTGGTTTGCCGCTTCATGGTAAGTGGGTGTGTTGATTTTGTGCTGGGACGGTCCTGGGCAGTTGAATCGCCTCGGGAAGTCGTGTGCGTTAACCTTTTTGACGGGCTTGATCGAGCTTTGCTATTTCGGCGGCGGAGTGGAAGCCGGAGTCTTGGAATCTGAATCTGACAGCACAAAATTGACGGTCATGATCGTCGTGAATGGCGCCTGAAGGGGTTTGGAAAAGCGCCATTGCCGAACCGCGTCCAGGGCCGCTTTAGCCAGAGCGGGCGGGCCGCTCTCCACTTCGACATCGGACACTCCGCCGTCCTCGTCGACGGTCACTTGTAAAACCACCTCGCCTTGGATGTGGGCCGCCTTCGCCTCCGGAGGATAAATGGGCGGAGCGGATTTTATTGGCTTGGGGTAGAAGTTTTCGCCAGGGTTATTCTGCGCGGCTTTTAATTCCCGCTCGGCCTCTTTAATGCGAGTTTCAAGTTCTGCCTTTTGGGCCTTCATCAGGGCGATTTGCTGCGCCCGCGCTTGCAACTGACTGGTTTCCAGGCTTGCCGACATTTGGGCTGCTAATGCATCTTCTTCGGCCTTGAGTTGCGCGACTGATTTGACCTTGGCTTGACCATCCAATAGACGGACTTGCTGCTCGGCCTGGACGCGGTCCAGTTGCGCTTTCACCACCGCAAGTTGTTCCGCGTCGCTCTGATCTTTGGCCAGGGTGAAATTTACCTTCACTGTGCTCTGTACCGCATGTGCTTGCGCAGCGTACTTCCACTGTCGCACGGCCTCCAACGCCGCCTTGGCCAGCAACGGGTGCCCGCTCTCAACTTTCAGGTCGGATACGTCCCCATTCTTTTCCACCGTAATCTCCAGTTCCACAATCCCCTCAATTTTCGCCATCTTGGCGAGCGGAGGATAGATGGGATTCACCTTGAAGATGGGTCGCAGTTTGGGGACATCTTGACTCGTATGGGTGGGAATTGCCTTTTGCTCAGCCGGTTTTTCAGTGGGCGCCGAGCTTTCTTCAGTTTGTTCGCCATTCGCAAGCGATTCGACGCGCGCGGCGGGCGCCGCCAGGAGTATGGGGCGCGCTTTCAAGGGAAACGCGCGCACCGCCACCTGGGCGGTCAGGAAAAGGGTTGTCAGGGCGATGCTAAACGAAAATACGAGTCTTAGTTTGGACATGGAAGTCTCCTTCATCATCAGCGCGATGCGCTGGGTCAATTGGTTCTCCTGCATGAGTTCAGGGGCAGGCACCGTGAGCGGCATTACGGGTCCGGCGGCTATCTCAATCAGCGCCCTCAAGTAGGGTTGGCGCGCCTCGGTTATTTGCAAAACTTCGCGGTCCACCCATTGCTCGCGCGCCAGGCGAATGCGCCGCACCATCCAGGCGAGCGCCGGATGGAACCAAAAAATAGAAAGAAAAATTTCTTCCGCCAGGTTGAAAAACCAATGGCCGCCGCTGATGTGGATCAACTCATGGCAGACAATTGCGCGCTGGCAATCCGCGTCCATTTGGGCAAAGCGGGCAGGGAAGAGAACGACCGGACGAAAACTTCCGTAAGTGACCGGGCCGCCAATTTCGTTCGAGAGAAGAAGCGCCGGCGCCACGCCAAGACGCGCGCGAAGTTCATTCACTGCGGGTGGGACAGACTCCCAAGCGCGTGCGCGGTGGCCATAGCGGCGAAGCCTAAAGAGACCAAGGGCCACTCGAGCCAGCCGGAAAGCCACGCCCAAAACGAGGGCCAGCGCGATCAACCCGAAAATAGGAAATGCGGCGTGGCCGGGCTTGAGGGCGAGCGCCCCGATTTCTATACCCACCCTCCCCGCACCGTTCGTCAGCACCGTCACGGTTTGCTTCCACGTTTCAACCATGGGTAGCGTGAGGCAAGCCGCCAGCAGAATCTGCCAATAGGTGAGAGCGACTTGGGGAGCGCGCAGGCGGAGGACGGCTGCCAGTCCGGTTCCGATGATGGCCAGCAGGGCAATCTGAACGCTGTAGGCAGCCAGGTTGTCAAACCAGAGTGGAGCGCTCATTCGTTTTCTCGAATCATACGTGCAATTTCCGCCCGGTCGCGTTTGGAAAGGCGCTTTTCCTGCACCAGGTGGACCATCAAAGGTTCGGCCGAGCCATCGAAAACACGGTTCACGAATTCGCGCACCATGGCGCGGATCACCTGCTTTTGAGGCCGGGCCGTCTCATAGAGGTAGGCGCGGTCGCCGGCCACGGCGCGCCGGATCAAGTGTCCTTTCTCTTCCAGGGTTTTCATCGTCGTCATCACCGAGGTATAGGCAATCTTGCGCCGCTCGAGAAGCGCCTCATACACGTCGCGCACCGTGGCCTTTTCCAGTCGCCAAATAATCTTCATGATTTCCAGTTCGTGTTGAGTCAGGGTCGGGCTCGCCGGTCTCATACTAGTTTAATAGTACTAGCGGGATAGTCTTGTCAAGTAAAACCTTTGCAGGGGTTGGCGGGTGTTGGTGGCGCAGGGGCAAAGTCAGGAGTCAAAGGTCAAAAGTTTAAGATCTCGGACCACAGACGTTTTATTCTGCTTTGGGCTTTTCGAACCGGGCGTCGTCCACGGGTACGTTGTTTTGGATGGTGGTGAACTGGATCACGTAATCATAGTCCGGGCAGGTCTGTCGCCACACGAAAGGGAACTTCACGCCATCCACCTCCCGATAATCTTCGTAAGTCGTCTGCAAGACACTTTGGCCATCGTCGTTGAAGTAAGGCGTATCGCTGCGCAGCAGCAAACCGGATTGCACGGAGAAATACCATCTTTCGGTAGTCCCGTCATCCGCGGACGCCTCAATCACATAGGCATCTTCAGCGCCGGCTTTCTCTTTGCCCTTCATCACCAATTTCGGGTAAAGGACTTTGAGGCGGGCTTCCCGGTAAAAATCGAATTCGCGTTTCATGGCCGGCAGGTCTTTCGCGTTCACATCCTGCGGGCCCTCGTCGGGATCGTAAACCACCCAGCCGGCCTTCCCGTTGTAAGCGCGCGGAGTGAGACCGTTGCTGGGGATTTCCAGAGAGAAATATTCCTTGTCCGGGGCCTTCTTGTAAATCTCAAGCGAGCCCGCTTCGCCCGTGTCGGTGAGAACCACCGAAGCTTTCATGACCCGGGTGGTACATTTTTCCAGCGCCGCCCGGCCGCCCATTGACGCGACATATTTTTCAAGCACCTGCTCGACGGGGGGAGTGGCCTCCGCCGCTGGGTTGACGGCCGCCATGGGGCGGTGCGCGGCGCCCGCTGCCAAACTCGGAATGGCAATCCCAAGGGTGAAAAACAAAACCACGAACATTTTTTTCATGGGCCGTCTCCAGCAGGTTCAGCAATTGTGTTCGTAAAGGGGCCGTCAATCAAGTAGAATTTGCGGAGCGCCAGGGCAGAGCTGGGCCGATTGCTTGCTTTAGGATTTCGCCCGACCCCTGCCCTTTGTCCCAAAGGAAAAACGAAATGGCCCTGGATCTCCATCAGCAGGTTTTAAGCGGGCCTCGCGACTTGCGCGAGACGCTGGAAAAAGGACGGCGCGAGTTTGAAGCGATGGTGCGCCGGGTTCGCTGGGGCGAGGGACCTTTGTTTGTAGTGGGCACCGGGCCGTCTTACTTCGCTGCCCTCACCGGCGTTTTCGCCTTCGAAGGGCTGTTGGGATTCCCGGTAATCGCCCGCCGGGCGGTCGATTTCGAAGCTTACGCGGCTTCGGTCTTAAGACAGCGTTCGCTGGTTCTTGCGCTTTCGAATTCGGGCGAGACCGCGGCCACATTGGACGCTGCCCGCGCGGCGCGGGCCCGGGGCGCGGTGGTGCTGGCCATGACCCAAAATCCGGCGAGCACGCTGGCACAGACGGCGGACCTGATGGTCCAATTACGGGCAGGAGAAACCACTGAAACCTTTCTCTCCACACATTTGTGCCAGCAGGCCGCGGTCGGTTACCTGGCCCTGGTGGCGGCGCAGGTTTTAAAGCGACACCATCATCACCTCGACGTTTTGGAGGATGAGTTTGCCCAACTGCCCGCTCAGGTGGAGCGGATTCAAACTCACATGCAAGACGCCGTGCATGCCCTGGCCGCCGAGTTGAAGGATTTGACCGCGCTTTCCGTGGTGGGCGGCGGATTTTACCATCCGATCGCCCTTCAGGCCGCGCGGCTTCTCTATGGGAACTCCCGGCTGCGCGCGGAGGGCGTGGAAGAGGGCGCGTTTCGCACCGAGGCCCCCGCTCCAGGCGCGGCGGCACCCGCAGTCTTGTTTCTATCAGGCGCGCACTGCCGGGTTAAGAAGAGAATGCACGCGACCTCCGCGGAAGCGCAGAAAGCCGGAATGAAGATTTACTCGGTGACCGACGCCAACGACCGTGAGTTACAGGAAACCTCCAACCTTTCCCTCCTGCTCCCCGAACTGACGGAAATGGTGGGCTCGACACTTACTCTGGCCCTCGTGCAATCGCTGGCCGAACACGCCTGCCGCCACGCCAAACGCGAGCCGGGCGTACAGCCTCCGAGTAAGGCGCGGAACCACCCCGAAGCCATTTAAGTAAGTTGTCAATAAACCATATCCGTACTATTGACTTTAGGTTGCCCTATATGCTTCAATCCTTTTATGGACATTGCAAAAAGGTTAAGGGAAATTCGAGAATCTAAAAGTCTGTCGCAAGGTGATATTGAACGGCGGTCTGGTCTATTGCGCTCCTATATCTCCCGCGTGGAAGGCGGCTACACCGCGCCCTCCCTTTCGACTTTGGAGAAATTCGCCAAAGCTCTGGGAGTCGAGCCCTACCAGCTTATTTATGAGGGATCGGGCCGGCCCACCAGCCCCAAGGTGCCGGAACAGGCAGGGGTGTCAGGCTCGGCCAGGCGCTTGGTGAAACTTTACGAGGGCATGTCGAGCCCCAATCGTAAACTGCTCATGACCATGGCCACCAAGCTGGGCAAACACTGAGCGAGTGCAACGCCTTTGGACAATTGCCATCCTCGCCGGCGCCATTCCCGGAGGGCGGCGCGGAAGTGTTCGATTTAACTGTCTGGATGTAACTTGCGCGAATAAATCCTTGAAATCCAAGGCTCCGGCTTATCCCACCCGCCTTACGCTTCGTCTGCTTTTTTCTCTGAAATAACCGTCCTTGGTTTGTGAATGGCGCGCCTGGAGGGATTCGAACCCCCGACCTTCAGCTTCGAAGGCTGTTGCTCTATCCAGCTGAGCTACAGGCGCGAATGATCAGTGTACCTTATCTCACCTATGGAGAGAAGTGGTAGTGCGACGGCGGGTCAGCTTCCTCTGAAAAATTTTAATCGCGTGTCGCAGAAGTGATATGATTTCCGCAGGGAGGGGTTCCCATGGAAAATTTCCGCCACTGGGCCGGGTTGATCCTGATTATTTTCGCAGGTCTGGGCCTGATTGGCTTTCGATTTTGCCTGGCTTCTCCGCTCGGAACCAAACCCGGAATCCTGCCCATGAGCTGGCAACGTTGGTTCTTTGGCGAGCCTCACGAAAAAAAGTAATGCTATCTCAATATCCGGGTTGGTTCCGTCAAGCAGTCCAGCGAATCGCACCCTTCCCCTTCGCCATTTCATCTTAAATATTTTGGGACGCGAGGGAGCGCCAAAATATCTCTTTCTCTGACAAGGCTTTGTCCTGCCGGGCGCCTCGTCGGTTGAAATCGGTGTGCTATACTACGTCCACGAGTGGTTGGAAAGTATGGGGGCCTGATTCACGGAATGGCTTGAGGCCTTGCGGACATTCATCGTGCCCGCGGCGGGGATGGTCTAGCTTTCACTCCTCCGACGGTGTGAAGAAAATGTTTTAGCTGATTTTGTTGAAGGGAGCATTCACCAGGGCCATGCCCGCGTCTCCGGATAAATTTCAGGTTGCCACCGTGGTCTCGCGCCAAGATTACGCCGAAGACCTGTGGTCCCTCCGGGTGCTTCCCGAGGCGCGATTGGACTTCAAGCCCGGCCAGTACGCCACTCTGGGTTTGGAAGACGGCGTTCACCGCCTGCACGAAAAGCCTTATTCCATTGTGTCCAGCCCGATGGAGGAGGAAATCGAATTCTTTTTTGAGCTGGTCCCGCAAGGCGAACTCACTCCCGTGCTTCACGCGCTGAAAAAAGGTGACACCGTCAAGATGCGGCGGCAGGCCAAGGGCCTGTTTACTCTCGATGAAAAGACAGGGCACAAGCAGCACTTTATGGTCAGCACGGTAACCGGCGTTGCGCCTTACGTGAGCATGGCGCGCACGCTGGCCGCCCAAATCAAGGCCGGCCGGCCGACCGACTTCCGGTTTGTAATGCTCCAGTCCGCCAGCCGCTCCTGGGAGCTCGCCTACAATGACGAGATGGCGGCCCTGGCCAAGACCAGCGATTGGTTGCATTACATTCCCACCATCAGCCGCCCCTGGGAAGATCAGGGATGGAAGGGCGAGGTGGGCCGGGCGGAAGACGTCCTTCGGAAATACCTGGATCAATTCGGACTCGACCCCTCCAACACCACTTTTTACGGGTGCGGGCATCCGACCATGATCGAAAACTCCAAAGGCATTTTGAAACGCTGCGGATTTACCAAAGAATCGATCCGCGAAGAAGTCTATTGGGTGGCCAAAAAAGAATCGAAATAGAATTCCGGCTGGCAAGCAACTTGGAAATAACCGCCGGAATGGAATTTCCCTCTCTTCAGGATAAGCGAGAAACCTACCTGCCTCGCTTCGGATCAATGTGATAAGCCACCAAAGTTTCGGGCCAGAAGGTCACCCGGACTTTGCGTATTTCGCCCGAGGGAAAGAGCCGACGCAGCTCGCGGGCGGAGAGCAGGCCGAGGTCCTGCACCCGGCCCCGGGGAATATGGGAGCCCAGCATCCGGTTGTATTGGCGTTCGAGCGGGCGGGGCATGAATTGGATGAAGGGCAGATGGTAGTGGCTTTCGAACGGAAACCAGAAATTGGGGGTAGTGACAAACCAGCTTTTGCCTACCCGCATAATTTCCTGAGCGAATTTTGCCTGCCTCCCATCCCCCAGGATGTGCTCAATCACCGCGTTGGAAAACGCGAGGTCAAAAGTCTTGTCGGGGAAGGGTAGCGCGCAGCCGTCAAAAACAGCGTATTGCGGGCGGGGATACAACTCGCGCGTGTTCAAAATCTCGTTCACGGCGGCGCCGCCGGCCACAATGCGCTCGGGGAAAGGGTAAACGTCCTCAAAAGTGTAGCGAAGGAAAACTTCACCGCTGGCGCCCACGTCCAAAACCCGGTCGCCGGGGCGGGCCGTGAAAACGGAACGGAGCAAGTCAAATTTTTTCGCCCGCGATTTGTGGCTCAGTTTTTTCAGGACACGTTGGATTCTGGATTCGCTCATAGGGTATAGAAACGTCCAGGGGATTATACCGTGGACGAAAAGATTTCAGGTGTACCGCCTTGACCACGCTCCCACCAGGCGGTTGCGATCTTCTCATCCGGGCCTATAATGAACACTGGCCGGATTTCCGATGATCAATTATTTTCCCGGTCCCGAGGGTTATGCCTGGCGGGTGGAAAAATTAAGTTAACGAAGAGGGTGCGCGTGTCGTCTGGTTCCAAGGAGGCTGCGAATAGCGAGCGGCTTTACGCGCTGGCCTGCGAAAGCATACCGGGCGGTGTGAATAGCGCGTTGCGCGGCACGCTGCCCCACCTGGTGATCGAGCGCGCGGCGGGCGCGGTTCTGGTGGATGCGGACGGCAACGAATACATTGATTATCACGGCGCCTTTGGACCCGCGCTCCTGGGGCACAATCATCCCGCCGTGCGGCAGCGCGTGATCGAGGCGCTTGAGAACGGATTGCTGGCCGGAGTAGGCACCACGGAGCTTGAGATTGCGGTGGCGGCGGGGATTCGGCGGCACATTCCGTCCGCACAGAAGGTTCTGCTGTGCAGCTCGGGATCGGAAGCCGTCTTCCACGCTTTGCGAGTTTCTCGGGCGTTTACGGGACGTCAGAAGATTATTAAATTCCAGGGCTGCTACCACGGAATTCATGATTATGTACTGAGGAATATAGCGAGCCCGGCGGATAAAGTGGGGAAGCTCGACGCGGGTTCCGCGGGGATTCTTCCTCAGGCGCTGGAGAATACACTGGTATGCGACTTCAACAACCTGGACGGGGTGGAGCGCACGCTGGCGGGCCATCGCGGGCAAGTGGCGGCCATCATCCTTGAACCCATCGCGCACAACATAGGTTGCGTGCTGCCGCAACCCGGATTCCTGCCCGGGCTCAGGGCCATGGCCACCGCCAACGAAACGGTTTTAGTTTTTGACGAGGTCATCACGGGATTTCGACATCATTTGGGAGGATATCAGACGATTGCAGGCGTCACCCCGGACCTGACTACTTTGGGAAAAGCCATGGGAAACGGTTTCCCCATTGCCGCGGTGTGCGGGCGCTCCGACATCATGGACCATTTCAGCACCCGGCCCGGAGGCGATACTTATTTCGCAGGAACTTTCAATGGCAACGCGGTGGGATGCGCCGCGGCGCTCGCCACCATGGAAATTCTCGAGCGCGAGCCCGTGCACGAGCATATTTCCCGTCTGGGCGAGCGAATGCGAAAAGGCTTGCGCGAAATTCTGGCCAGACTCGGAATCCGCGCCACCGTGGAAGGTTTTGCATCCATTTTTGTGACTTACTTTATGGACGGTCCCATCGTTTCCTATTCCGACCTGCTGCGAAATGAATCGGCCCGATTCGTTGAGTACCGGCGGCGCTTGATTGAGCGCGGGATCTTTAAGATGCCGGCGAACCTCAAGCGCGCTCACATCAGTTACTCCCACACCGAGGCGCAGGTGGACAAGACGCTCGAAGCCTGCGAGAGCGTGCTCCAGGAGATGGCCGCATGAAATTCATCAGCCCCTGGCCAGCCCTGCGAAAGCTTGAAAGAAAGTCTATAATTTTCTAAGCAAACCTTTTGGGGGTTTGCAGAGTCCAATGTTTTAGTTCAGGAAGCGTTATCCCGTGCGTCGCAGATTTGAGTCAGTGCAAAGTTCAGACAGGGAACTGGAGTTACCTTTTGCCCGATCTGCCCAAGCTTATTTTTAACCAGGTCATTACGGAACTGCCAGGGACGGCCGTCACTGCGCCAGCACCTCCCGCACCGCCCATCCTTACTCCGCAGAGAGCCAGCCCGTCCAGAATGAAATTTGTGTGGCTTGGTTTGGCGGGCCTGGTGGTGATCGCGCTGGCGATTTGGGCTGTTTTCGGGAGGCAGCGCACTGGTAACGAAGCGGCATCTGGCGAGGCCGTTCGCACGACGAATGTCCAACGGCGCGATTTTGTCCGCAGCCTGCGCCTGACCGGAACTGTCGAGGCGGTTCAATCCTACACCATTGCCGCCCCTCGTCTGGCGGGCCAGCAGATTGGCCAATTGGTGGTTACCAAGCTCGTGCCTTCCGGAACCAAAGTTCAAAAGGGTGATTTGCTGGTGGAGTTCGACCGCCAAGATCAGATTAAAAATTCCATGGATAAAAGGGCGGAATACCTTACCTTCGTTGACCAGATCAAGAAAAAGCAGGCGGATCAGGACGCCGCGCGCGCCAAAGACGATACGGACCTGAAGCAGGCGGAGGACGCCTTGGAGACCGCGAAACTGGACATGCGCAAGAATGAAGTGGTTTCCCGCATTGACGCTGAGAAAAACAAAGAAAACCTGGACCAGGCCGAGGCGACACTGAAGCAGCTTCGCCAAACCTATGAACTGAAGCGCCAAGCCGCAGCGGCTGACCTGAAAGGTCTGGAAATCCAGCGCGATCGTTCCCATGACACCATGCTCTTTGCCGATCGCAACGCGGAGAAAATGTCGATTCACAGCCCGCTGGATGGCCTGGTTGTGCTGAACAATATCTGGAAAGGCGGTCAGATGGGTGAGGTCCAGGAAGGGGATCAGGTGCGGCCCGGCGTCCCTTTCCTGCAAGTGGTGAATCCGGCCGTCATGGAAGTGCGGGCACGCGCCAACCAGGCCGACGTGCCTTTCCTCCGCCTGGGTCAATCGGTTGAAGTCAGACTGGACGCTTATCCGGATATGGTTTTCAAGGGGCGCTTGGAGCAGATTGCGGCCATTGGCGTGACCAGCGGGATGTCGGATAAAGTTCACACCTTCTCCGTACTTTTTTCAATTCAAGGGGCCGATCCGAAATTAATGCCCGACCTTTCGGCGGCCGTCGACGTCGAACTTGAACGGGTGACCAACGCACTCGTAGTTCCACGCGATGCGTTGATTTCCGATAAGGGCCAGGCTTACCTGCGCGTGAAGAGCGGCCTGAGCGTCGAAAAGCGGCAGGTGAAAGTGGGAGCGATGAGCGATGTGGAGGCAGTTATCGAATCGGGAGTTGAGGAAGGCACGGTGGTCTTGCGCGGCAACTCTGGTTGAGGGCGGCATAGGGAGCTGAGGAAGTTGAAGGCGCCTCCTTCGGCTTCACAAAACTTTAATGGCCAAAGTCAAATCAATGCGAGGCCGAGGACGATGGTGGTTGATCGGAGCTGCCGTCATTGTGATTTCCAGCGTCACCTGGGGCGCGGTGCGTTACTCCCGGCAGGCGACGACCGTTCCTACGGCTGAGGTGAAGGTGGGTGAGTTTGTCGACCACCTCCAATTGCGCGGCGAATTGAAGCCCCTGAAATCGAAGATAGTCACGGCGCCTTCCACCGCCGGCTCCGATGTCCAAATCGTCAAACTGGTCAAGAACGGAGATCAAGTTAAAGCCGGCGACCTCATTGTGCAGTTTGATGTGACCACCCTCCAGCGCACGCTCGATGAGGCGCGCTCGACGCTCAAACAGGCGGAGGGAGAAATTATTCAAACCCGCGCCCAGGGTCAATTGGCGCAAGAACAGGACCAAACCGACTTGGTGAAGGCGGGCTACGACGTCGAGCGGGCCAAGCTCGAGGTGAGCAAGCAGGAGATTGTTTCCGAAATTGATGGCGAAAAAGCCAAAGTTAACCTGGCCGATGCGGAACAGGTGGCGCGCCAGGCCGGGGAAAAATTAAAATCCGATCAATCGGGATCCGAAGCAGATGTTCAGGGTGACATCGAGAAGCGGGACAAAGCGCAATTTGATGTACAAAAGTCCGAGCGTCAAATCGCGGCGCTCACGGTGAGAGCCCCCGGTGACGGGCTGGTGACGCTGATGCCCAACTGGCGCGCGGGCGGCTTTTTTTCCGACAACGCGCCTGAGTTCAAGGAGGGCGACCGCGCCTGGCCGGGAGCCGCTATTGCGGAACTTCCCGACCTTTCCACCCTTCGCGTCACCGCCCATATCGATGAAATTGACCGTGGCCGAATGAGCGTGGGCCAGACCGCTTCGATTCGGGTGGACGCCGTTCCTGACAAAGAGCTTTTCGGGCGGGTCACTGACATCAGTACCATTGCCAAAATGGATTTTTCCTCGGGCTGGCCGCCCAAGAAGAGTTTTGACCTCACGATCCAACTCGATCAGTCTGACCCGCGCCTCCGGCCGGGCATGAGCGCCACCATCCGCGTGGCTGTGGATAGAGTTCCCAATTCGACTTTAATTCCCGTCAGAGCGGTTTTTTCGAAGCAGGGACGCACCCTTGCCTACGTTCTGCGCGGCACTGCCTTTGAAGAACGAACGATTGAAGTTTCCCGGCGCAGTAGCGAGGAAGTTGTGGTGACCAAAGGCCTGGCCCGCGGCGAGAAAGTGGCGTTGAAAGATCCCACCCTCAAGGAATCGGCCGATTGAATATGAGCGTGAGGAAAAAAATCCGACTGGGGATCATCCTCCTCGTTCTTGCCGCGCTGGGTGTGGCGGGCGCCACGGCATTACAGGAAACCCATGTGTCGCGCAGCGAGATCCCCACCACGCGGGTGAAGTTGGGCACAGTGGAAACTCGAGTGTACACGGATGGGGAACTGCGCCCCAGCAAGACCGCCATGCTGGTGGCGCCGCCGGTGGGGGGCACTCTCCAGATCGTCCAACTGGCCAAAACCGGCACGCGCGTCAAGGCGAATGATGTGGTTCTGGAATTCGATCCCAGCGAGCAGGAATATAACCTGGACCAGGCGAAATCAGACCTGGCTCAAGCGGAGCAGGAAATCACCAAGTCAAAAGCCGATGCCGCAGTTCAAACGGCTCAGGACCAGGTGGACCTGCTGAAGGCCCGGTATGCTGTTCGCAGCGCCGAGCTCGATGTCAGCAAGAATGAGCTGTTGAGCGCCATCGACGCCAAGAAAAACCTGCTCACCCTGGAGCAGGCGAAACGTCAATTGGAGCAGCTCCTGCAGGACATTAAGTCGCGCACGGCTTCCGGCCAGGCCACTATCGCGGTCAGCGAAGAGAAGCGGAACAAGGCGCGCATCGCCATGCAACAGGCCCAGTCCAATATTGAAAAGATGACCATCCGCGCGCCCCTCAGCGGGCTGGTGGCGGTGAAGGAAAACATCGACTCTACGGGTGGCTTTTTTACCACCGGCATGGTGTTGCCCGAATATCGCCAAGGCGACCAGGTGCAACCCGGACGCCTGGTGGCTCAGGTGCTGGACGTGGACCAGATGGAGATCCAATCCAAAGTGGATGAGAATGATCGCGCCAACATTAACCCGGGGCAGAGTGTGGAAGTTCATGTGGACGCGTTGCCCGGCGTGACCTATACGGGGAAGGTCAAGACGGTGGCGGGCATGGCTTCCAACAACTTTTGGGGAGGCCAGACCGTGCGCAAGTTCGATGCCAGTTTCCAATTGGATAAATCCGATCCGCGCCTTCGTCCGGGCGTGACGGCGCAGGTTATTATCTTGGGCGACAAGACCAAAAGCGCACTTTATCTTCCGCCTCAGGCTGTTTTTTCGAAAGACGGCAAGCTGGTTGTCTACGTAAAAAACGGTTCCCGATTTGACCCCCACGACGTGAAGATCGTTCGCCGCACCGAAGGCCGGCTGATTATCGAGGGCCTGAGTGAAGGGACCGAAGTGGCTCTGGTGAATCCCGAGCAGCAAGGCAAGAAAACTCCAAAAGCTTCCGGGCTATCCGGCCCGTCGCTGAGCGGTGGTGGACAATGAAATCGGCCGTCCATGCCGCCACCATCACTTCCCCCCGACCCTGGAGCCAATTCCTTCCTGATTTCCGTCTGGGATTCGAGAACCTGCTTCTGCACAAACTGCGGTCGCTTCTGACCATGCTGGGCATGATTTTCGGGGTGGCGGCGGTGGTCTCCATGCTCTCCATTGGCGCCGGGGCTCAGCATCAGGTGATGGCGTTTATCGAGCAGCTTGGCGTGCGCAACCTGATGATTGAAGCGAAGGAGTCCAACAACTGGCAGGACCTTCAGAAAGTCCGGAAGGTTTCGCCGGGCTTGACCTTCCACGATTATCGTGTGATCGGTGCCGACGTCAGCGGCATTGTCGAATCCACCCCGCGCAAGCGTTTTACGCCCTCCAAACTCATTCCCAAGCCGCAGCAGGATATGCCGGTGGTTTATGGAGTCAATCCCAGTTACCAACACATAGGCGGATTGAGCGTGGTCGAGGGCCGTTTTTTTGATCAGGTGGAAAATGAGAGCGCCGCTCCTGTCTGTCTGCTTGGCGAAGGCGCCCGCGCCAGCATGTTTGGGCAACAGCCGGTGATCGGCCAATACATCAAGGTGAATGAACAATGGTTTCATGTGATTGGCGTGGTGGGACCGCAATTGAGCGCGCAATCCGACGTGGCTGGCATTCCCGCCCAGGATCGCAACAATTTAATTTACGTCCCACTTTATTCCGCCATTTTCCGTCTGGAGGATTCGTATAGCGACCTGAAGGACGAAATTGACGGGGTCTATCTGCAAATGGATCCGTCCGCGGACATGGTGACCACCGCTGACGTGGTGCGCGGCATCCTGAATGTCTCGCACCGCAACGCAGGCGATTTCAGCGTGATCGTCCCGGCGGAACTGCTGGCTGAACAGCGACGCACGGAGCGCCTTTTCAGCATCGTGATGGTCGCCATTGCCTCGATTTCGTTGCTGGTGGGGGGCATCGGGATCATGAATATCATGTTGGCCAGCATCCTGGAGCGCACGCGTGAAATTGGAGTGCGCCGGGCGGTGGGCGCCCGTCAAATGGACATTGTTCGCCAGTTTGTGATTGAGGCCATTCTGATTTCCTTTGTGGGTGGTGTGATGGGGATTTTGTTTGGCTTTGGTATGTCCCGGCTGATCGCCATGGTGGCCGGATGGTCCACCATCGTGACCGCCAGCTCGATCCTGCTGGCATTTATGGTCTCAGTTTCCGTGGGGCTGGTCTTCGGCATCTATCCGGCGTTGCAGGCCGCGCGGCTCGATCCTGTGGAGGCCATTCGATACGAGTAAAGCAGTGGCGGGCGGCAAGTGGTGAGTGCCGAGTCGGGATGCCAGGATTTATTTTCCAGATATTTACCTGCCACGTTTCAATTATTACTGCTTCCAGGAGGTAAAGTATGACCCGTGGTCGATTACTGCTTGGTGCATTTCTTTTGGCCTTGTGGGCGGGTATTTCGGCGAGCGCGCAAACTTTCCCGACGCCGGAATACTTTGGCCAGTTGCGGTCGCGTCCGGTGGTGCCCTCGAGCGTGCCCGGTCCCCAGGGATTGAAAGACTACCTGGTGGATGGGAAACTACGCCTGACGCTGGACGACGCCATTCGCCTGACCCTGATGAACAGCACTGACGTACACCTGAACGAGTTGCCGGTGGAGAGCGCGAAGTTTTCACTGGAGCGTTCGTTCGCGCCATTCGACCCCGCGGCCACCTCAAGTTTCACCACCTCAAGATCAGCCTCTCCCAGCTTCACTCAGTTGGCGGGCGCCCCCACGCTCAGCAGCCTCAGCCAGCAATCGCAGTTCGGATATTCCCAAACGCTTGAGACCGGCACCAACTATCAAGTCGGATTCAGCGCCAGCAAGTCGTCCACGAATAGCGTCTTCAATTTCTTCAACCCGTCACTTTTTACTTCCTTGAACCTTTCATTCACACAGCCGCTGCTGCGCGACCGCGGTTTCTTTCCCAACCGTGCCCCCATCGTCATCGCGCAGCGAAACCTGGCGGAGTCCCGCGCCACATTCCAGACTTCGGTCAACGATACGATCCAGCAAGTGGTGATTCAATATTGGAACACGGTCCAGGCTCGGGAAGGTTTGGCGGTACAGCACAAAGCCCTCGACTTGGCCGAAGCCACTTACAAACAGCAGAAACGCGCACTCGAATTGGGCGCGATTCCCCCTCTGGATATCTATCGCTCAGAATCCGAAGTAGCCACGCGGCGGGTGGCCGTTATCCAGTCAGAGTACGCACTGAAGCAGGCGGAAGATCAACTGCGCCGGACCATTGGCGCCGATTTGGATAACTATTTCCGGGCTTTGGACCTCGAGCTGACGGAAAAGCCCGAGCCCAGCGGCGAGCTGGTCTCGCTCGATGAAGCTACGGCCCTTCAGCGGGCAATGACCCGCCGACCTGAATTCGAAGCGTTGCACGAGTCGCTCGCCAATGACGAAACCAGCATCCGGCTGGCCCATAACGGCCTCCTTCCGGACTTGCGGCTCAATGGTTTTTATTCAAGCTCCGGACTGGGAGGAAATCAATTTGACATCACCACCACGCCGCCCGCGCTTATCTCACGCGGCGGGTTTGGCGATGCTTTAGGTCAGGTTTTCGGCTTTGGGTTTCCCACCTACGGTTTTACCATGACCTTGAACCTGCCCATCAAGAACCGCGCCGCCCAAGCGGACTTGGGAAACGCCCTGGTTACCCGGCGCCGGGGCCTTTATTTGGAGCGCCAGCTCCACCAAGCGGTCACGTTGGAGGTGGCCAATGTGATTCACCAACTCGAAGAGGCCAAACTCGCCCTGGCCGCGGCGGGCATCGCGCGCGACCTCGCCCAAAAAACCCTGGAGGCGGACCAGCGCAAGTACGACCTGGGCACGGAAACGATTTTCTTTGTCTTGGACGCACAAAACGCGCTGGCGCAGGCAGAGTTGAACTACTTGCAGGCCGAGGTGACCTATGACCTCGCCATCACGGCCGTGGACCACGCCACGGGAGAACTGCTGGAACGCCATAAGATCCAGATTGCTCAGGCCACTCAGTAAGCAGGTTAAATTTCCAAAAATCAGGGGGTTGGGTTTGAGAATGGCTTGGGGTAATATCGCGCTGGGCCATGCGGGGATCAGCCCGTCTTGCGGGACAAGGTTGGATTTCAAAAATCTGGAGGAATGGAACAATTATGTGGAAAGAATTTAAAGAATTTGTGATGCGCGGAAATGTGATGGACATGGCCGTTGGGGTTATCCTCGGCGCGGCCTTTGGAAAAATCGTGACCTCACTGGTGGGTGATATTCTGATGCCCCCTATTGGAGTGATCCTTGGGCGCGTGGATTTCACCAACCTATACATCGGGCTAACAGACCAGCACTACGACTCAATCGCTGCGGCAAAAGCCGCCGGAGCGGCCACCATCAATTACGGATTGTTTCTGAATACGGTGATAGATTTCCTCATCGTTGCGTTTGTAATATTCATCCTGGTGAAACAGGTCAACCGGCTCAAAAGGCCCGTGCCCGTTCCTGCGCTATCCACTCGGGATTGTCCGTATTGCCTTTCTGCGATCCCGGTGAAGGCTACACGATGTGCGCATTGCACTTCCGAACTCAAGGCGGCATAGCCGGACCGAGGCGCCGATGGTTGCGGGCTTAGTCTGACTGGACTCGGCAGCGCAGTGGGCCAGGCCGTCCGCGCGGGCGATTTTCGCGCCCTGAGGGCGATCCTCGGCACGACTGCCGGGAGAGGGTGATCGCGCTGATCGTCATCGAGGAGGGGTTTCCGCTGAGCTACGAAACCACGGTTCCGACGTGACGACGCTGGAAGCGGTGATGCGCAGGGTGGAGCGCAAGTACGGGCGGGCACGGCGCGTCTGGGCGTTTGACCGGGGCATCGTCAGCGAAGAAAATTTGGCGGTGCTACGCAAGCGCGACGGACAGTATGGGGTGGGCAAAGCGCGCTCGAGGCTGAAAGGAGTGGAGAGGGATCTGTTGGGATGCGGCTGGACGCGAGTGCGACATCAGGTGGATGCCAAGTTGGTGTCGATGCCCATCGGCACGGAGACCTACGTGTTGGGCCGCTCGACGGCGCGGCGGGAAAAAGAGCGCGGCATCCGCCACCGTTTCTCCTCTTGCATGGAAAAGGCGCTGAACCATCTGGCGGCGCGTGTGGAGAAAGGACAGATGAGAGGGCGGTCGAAGATTGAGCGGCGGCTGGGCCAGGTACAGGCCCGCCATCCCCAGGCGGCGGCCTTATATGAAATCGGTGTCAGCGAAGGGGAGGGCCGCCCGCTTTTGAACTGGAAGGTGATCGAGGATCGGCCGCGCCTGGCGTGAGGCGCGTGAAAGCGCCTAATTGTTGCCCACCAATCTGCAGGGCGAAACAGCCGAAGAGCTTTGGAAAAAATACATCCAACTGACCGGGGCCGGAGCCGCCATCCGGGCGCTCAAGAGCGAGTTGTCGCTCCGGGCGTTGTTTCACCAACGTGAGCCACGCGTGAAGGCGCACATCCTGGTGGCGTTTCTGGGCTGCGCGCTGCGAGTGAGCCTGAAACACCTTTTGCAACGAAGAGACAGTAAGGCGAAGCCCGCCCGCGCGTTGGCTCTGTTGGCCACTGTGCAAAGCACCGACATCATCCTCCCCCCCACGGATGGCCGTAAGATCCGGCTGCTTCGCGTCACCCCCCCTCGCCCCGGCAAAATGAACCGCTCGGACAACTCAACCTCCAGCTCTCTATGCACCTCGATTTGGACTTCGAATGTGATGTAAACTCAGCCAAAGCCTGAATGATTTAGAAAGACTAAAACGGCGCGTAACCCACTTCGTGACGAACTTGGGCTAGCAATACCTTGCCCTCCCCCAGTTTCAAGGCGAGAAGGCGGTAAGGAATGAGACGCCGCGGCCGTTGGCGAGGCGGGACAGGATGTGGACAAAACGTTGGCGGGTGAGAGAGGCCCAGCGCGGGTGGGCGAGGAGGTAGAGGGCCA
>DASYZE010000005.1:0-2192 GCA_035946625.1 Terriglobia bacterium
GGTCCAGCGCGTTTACCACCACAAATGGTATCCCGGGTCCACAATCTCGGTCGCGATTGGACAGGGCGCCGTAATGGTCACGCCGATCCAGCTCGCTCGCATGGTGGCGGCCGTAGCCAACGGCGGCACGTTGATCCCGCCGCACCTTGTGAAAAACGCCACGAACTTGAAATCGGAGTCCTTCCCAATTTCCCAGGATACCGTCCAAACGGTAACGGACGGCTTGTGGGGCGTCGTCAATGAGCCGGACGGCACCACGTCCGGCCTGGTCAAGCTCCAAAACATCGACTTCTCCGGCAAGACCGGCACCGCGCAAACCGAAAGCTTCGAGCTACAAAATAAACTCGGCAAGAAATTGAAGGAAAATGGATGGTTCGTAGGCTACGCGCCCCGGCGCAATCCGGATATCGTTGTGGCGGCCCTCGTTCAAGCCGGAGGATGGGGCAGCACTTCGGCTGCACCGATCGTGCGCGACGTCGTAAAAGCCTTTTACGACAAAAAGAATGGCGATCTGCCGGCGCCGCCAAGTACCGCCGAGGTCATCCGGCCGGCGGGCGCGATGAAGCCGGTGGCTGAGAATTCGGGAGCGGCACGCCCGTGAAAAATCGGCCGCAGATTCACGATTTCGATTGGATTTTGCTCGGTCTGGTAGGGGCAATCAGCGGATTGGGTGTGCTTGAGATTTATTCCTCTACGCACGCGAGCGCCATGGCGGGCATGCAGTGGAAGCAGTTGATGTGGATCGGGATCGGAATTCTGGGCATGTTCCTGATATCCCGCATTGACTATCACACGCTTATGGATCAGGCGCCGGCGCTCTACTTGGTTGGGATCGTCGGCCTTCTGGTTGTTCTCGTCCTCGGCTTTTCGCGGCTGGGAGCAAAGCGCTGGATCTCGCTGGGCGGATTGGTGAATTTGCAGGTGTCTGAGATAATGAAGTTGATTATAATCATCGTGCTGGCCCGTTACTTCGCGGAAGTACACACCGACCGCCTCACACTGACGGACCTTGCGAAGATCAGCGCGTTAACGCTTATTCCTGTGGTCTTGATTTTGAAGCAGCCCGACCTGGGAACGGCGTTGGTGCTGACTCCGGTTGCGGTGGTGGGGGCCTTCTTTGCGGGCATCGAGTGGAAGCATGCTGCGGTGGGCCTGCTTGTTCTTGCATTATTGATTCCGCTGGGCTGGAACATGCGGCGTCATCTGAAGCCGTACCAGCAGCAGCGTATTCAGACGTTCCTGCACCCGGAGCAAGACCAGCGGGGCGCAGGCTACCAGATATTGCAGTCGGAAATCGCGGTGGGTTCCGGCGGTTTCTGGGGCAAGGGATTCGGTAAAGGCAGTCAGAACCAGCTCGGCTTCGTGCCGGTGCGATATTCGGATTTCATCCTGGCGGCGCTGGCCGAGGAACAAGGTTTCATTGGCGTTTGCGTGGTTTTGCTGTTGTACTTGGGCCTGATTTTGCGGCTGGTGGATAACGCGCAGAAGGCCAAGGATCGAGCCGGGATGTACGTCGTGATGGGAGTCACCGCAATTCTCGGTTTCCACGTTCTGGTGAACGCAGCCATGGTGATCGGAGATGTGCCGGTGACCGGTATACCTCTTCCGCTGATGAGCTACGGAGGATCGGCAACCGCTTTTGTGTTTTTGGCTTTGGGACTGGTGATGAATGTCCGCATGCGGCGATTCGTCAACTGAGTCCCGCGAGTAAGTTGTGAAAGTTTAGTAGCCGCGCTCCGGAAATCGGAGCCCGGCGTTTCTGAGTTTTGAATTGAGGAATGCATCGGGTGAGGAAAGTAACCCAGCAACATTTCAGATCTTTCCTGACTGGCCCGCCGTGGCAGGCAAACCGCACCATCACCTTCCGCCACACCGCCGCCGACGCGCGCGCATTTTTGCGCCGCCGCATCCGGATGCTCCCTGAGGAGTTCTCAAATGTCGAAGGAAATGGTCATCTCCGCGAACCCGCACGAGACGCGGGTGGCGATTCTGGAAGAAGGACAGCTTTGTGAGTATTACGTTGAACGGGAAAAGGAATTTGCATTAGTTGGAAGCATTTACAAAGGGCGTGTGACGCGCGTGCTGCCAGGCATGCAATCGTCCTTTGTGGATATTGGGCTCGATAGCGACGCCTTCCTGTACGTCACCGACTTTCTCGAAGGGATTGAGGAGCTCGACGAGCACGTTGAGAC
>DASYZE010000006.1:0-3886 GCA_035946625.1 Terriglobia bacterium
CCGCCCAGTAGATCGGAGGACGATCACCTATCTGCTGCAGGTACTCGAGTTTCGCGGGCCAGAGTGCAGATGCTCTCTCTTCTCCGTTTGCGAGATGTGCGTAGAAACCCTCCATCAAGGCTTCCGTGGCAGAATCGTCCAGACTCCACAGCGCCCCCACCACGCTCTTGGCGCCTGCAAGCAAGAACGCTTCCTCGAGTCCAGTAATGCCTCCCTCGCCTTCGGACTTTCCCGTCGCAGTATCGCAAGCCGAGAGTGTAACCAAGTCCGCATCGAGGGAGAGTCTCGCGATTTCGCGCACTTGTAACAGTCCGTCATCGCTCGAATGCGGGTCGCGGCCCAGGATGCCGTGCGCGGTACGGACCAACTTCCTCCTGAAACCCGGGTGACCACCCGCCCGGCGCCTTGATGGAGAGAGTAGTTTGTCCGAGTTTTGACCAGCGGGACGGTTTGGTCTTTTAGGACGGCTGTCGGGCAGTCGCGGGACCGCCGTCATTGGTCTTGCCGCATTTGCGGCGCTCACAGCGCGCCACTACAATAAATTTGGACTGAGCCACAACTCAAAAAAGGGTGGCGACGCATTTTGACGTAGCGCCGCCCTTCAGGGCGGCACATGCCGGGCTAAAGCCCGGCTCTACTAAATCAAAATGCATCACCACCCAAAAAAGTCTCCCGTTGCAATCGATTGCAGAAGCGTTTATATTTGACATTGGCAACGTCTTAGCAGATTTTTGCTTCATACAACATTGCGGTTTCCAAAGCTTTGAGCTTATCAAATGCTTGAATTTGTTCGACAGCCTATGCCTCAGCGATCTCCGGGCGAAATGAGAAAATTAGCAGTAAGCACTGCTCAAGCAGTCGTATTGGTCCTTTTGATGGGCTTGGTTTCGGTATTTACTCTGGCCAAGAACGGTCAATACCTTCCTAAATCCAACCCTGCCAGTTCAACCTCGAAGACAATTAAAATCAGCCGGGACGGTTGCATTCAAAAAGCGGAATGTAAATTTGCCTCGAAATCTTCGAGTCGCCACTTCTCCCGCAATACTCGTTCGAGACCCATTATCAAACGGCACCAAGACGCCCTTCCTCCCGCCCAGGCGTCATTTCTCTCCCTGGGACTATTGCGTTCACCGCCCGCGCTATTCACCCAAACGTAATTCCATTTTCAATTATAGATGTTGACCGGTGATGGCGATGTTTCGGTCACGAGATCGTGCCGTCGGGAACTCGGACTGGAAGTGAATTGTGTCCTTGCATGAGCCCGGCGCTTTAGCGGGTTGATGAAAGTAGCCGCGAAGGCGGCGGATCCGGCCCCGATTTAATTGAGGTGCAGCCATCTTTGGCCTTTTCAAACAGCCCGCGAGGGTGCTGCGGACTTTATGACATGCGGCCAGGATCACTCGGTACAGCAGCAGGATCGGATGGAGGCGGGCCTTTGGTTGTGGTTCCTTTTTCCGAGGGTAAATCAATCGCCAGGGTTTTGGGGTTCAGCTTTAATTAAGGAGAGGACTTGATGGCAACCGAAAACGCAGTGGCCCGGGAAACCGTGCAATTGCTCCGTGCGCTCAACACCTGCCAGGTGGCGGACGCTATTGAAAAGTTTAATGCCCGATTGCGTAATGAAGGGTTCATGGACTCGAGTATTCGATGCATGTTGCCCGACCTTCCCTCCATGGTGGGTTATGCGGTGACGGCGCGCATACGGACTTCTGCGCCACCCATGAGCGGGAGGGCTTATCCGGACCGAACCGATTGGTGGAATTTTCTTCTGACCATCCCTACGCCGCGCGTGGTGGTGCTGGAGGACCTGGATCGCAAGCCCGGAATCGGATCTTGCGCCGGGGAAGTACACGCCCACATTTTCAAGGCACTGGGGTGCGTGGGCCTGATCACCAATGGCGCGGTTCGGGATTTGAAGTCGGCCGAGTCCATCGGATTTTCTTTTTTTGCCGGGAATGCCGCGGTGTCGCGCGCCTACTATCACATGCTCGAATTTGGCCTCCCCGTTGAAGTGGGGAGCTTAAAGGTTCGGCCGGGAGATCTTTTGCACGGGGACCGACACGGTGTCATTAACGTTCCGCCGTACCTGGCCGGTGAAATTCCGGCGACCGTGGCGAGAATCGAGGCGCTGGAACGCCGGGTGATGGAGGTTGCGGATTCGCCCAACCCGTCCCTGGAGGAACTTCGCAAAGCCGTCCAACAATCTTTGCCCGAGGATAAGCTGCGCGGATGATTTTTCAAGTCACTGAACCGCGTTTCAAAGTGCGGTGAAAAAATATTGAAGCCAAGGGAGCTCGACCATGATTCATGAAACGATCCAATTCATAATTCCGAGATGCACGGCAACGGCGGCATCAGGAGGAGCGGAGCAACGGGCGGGGGAGCATGGAAATTTGGGGGTGGGAATATTCAGGATGGGCTTTTTGGCGGGTCTGCTTCTTTTCGCCGCCAGTTGCTCCCGCGAAAAGACCGTTAGCGCGGCGCCGGCTTCGGCCAGCCCGCCCGTCAACGTGGCCGTGACCAAAGTGGGCCGGGCCGACCTCGCGCAATATTTGCGCATCGCGGCTGAATTCCGCCCTTTTCAGGAAATCGACGTCCACGCCAAGGTGGCGGGATTCGTCAAGCACATCTATGTGGATGTGGGCGATCGGGTGAAAAAGGGACAGACGCTGGCCATCCTCGAAGTCCCGGAACTTCAAGACGAACTGATTCAGGCCTCCGCTTCCGCCCGCCGCAGCGAACAGGAGGTCGACCAAGCCCAACATGAATTGAAACGCGCCCAGGCGGATTATACCGTCGCCCACCTGAGCTACTCGCGGCTGGAAGGCGTGACCAAGGCGCGCCCGGAATTGATCGCCCAACAGGAAGTTGACGATGCGCAGGGGCGGGATGAATCCACGGAAGCGCAGGTGGCGGCGGCGCAATCCGCGCTGGCCGCGGCGCAGGACCATGTCCGCGAGGCCAACGCCAATCGCGAGCGAGTGCAGGCGCTGCTGGATTACACCCGGATTACCGCCCCGTTCGACGGTGTGATCACCTCGCGCTATGCGGATACGGGCGCCATGTTGGCGGCCGGAACATCATCTGAGCAACAGGCGCTTTCGCTGGTCAAGCTCTCCCAGAACGGTCTGCTGCGCCTCGAAATTCCAATTCCAGAGGAGGACGTCCCTCTGGTTCGCCTGGGCAAGAAAGTCGGCGTGGAAGTGCAGGCGCTCAAAAAGACTTTCGAAGGGACCGTAGCCCGGTTCTCCGACAAGGTGGATTCGGCGACTCGCACCATGATGACGGAGGTGGACGTGCCCAATCCCAGCCTCGAGTTGATTCCGGGCATGTATGCCTACGTTTCCTTTCCCATCGCGCAGGAGAAAGGCGCGCTGGCCGTGCCGGTTCAGGCTATTTCCCGCGAGGGGGGCAAAGCCCTTGCGTATTGCGTCAGCCCTGACAATCTCATCGTCGTCAAGCCGGTCACTTTGGGCATTGAAACTCGCAACCAAGTGGAAGTTCTCTCCGGCCTCTCCGCCGGCGACCAAGTGGTGGTGGGCAATACCAGCCAGTTGCGCCGCGGGCAAGCCGTCATTCCGAAAGTTGTGGAATTGTCGCAGATCGAGGGAGGCAGCTAGTGCCACGGTTCGCCATCCGTAATCCTTATTTCATCCTGGTGATCTGCCTTTTTGTTATGGTCATCGGCCTCAGCAGTGTCATCCGCATGCCGGTGGATTTGTTCCCGCCCATCAACATCCCGCAAGTCGTGGTGGCCACGTTTTACAACGGCATGCCTCCGGAGGACATCGAAACCGAAATTACCGGGCGCTTCGAGCGATTTTTTACTTTGGGCGCCGGCATCGACCACATGGAGTCGCGATCCCTTCCTGGCGCCAGCGTCATC
>DASYZE010000007.1:0-63085 GCA_035946625.1 Terriglobia bacterium
TTCACCCGCGCCAGCACTCCCACTCTTCCCAACTCCCTCTTGCTCATCTCCGTTCTCCCCAATCGGACCTCCTCTCGGAGTTCCTATTAGGGGACATTTCTATCGAGGACAAAAGGGGACATTATCATCGAGGCACAACAGGGCTAAGACCCGGGGAGTTCCGGACGAAGGCCTGAATTCTCGGCGAGCAATCGCGCAGCTTTCGATGACGGGCAGCGCGCGGGTACGCTGTGGTCCGAACCCAATCCGGAGAGGCCGCGCTGATATGCTGCGGAGGGCGGCACTTCTACTCGCTGGATTACACGCGAAGGCGGAAAGGGCTTGCGAGACTTCTCTTCCTTTTGAACCCCACCCACTCACACCGCCGCCAGTAAACTAGCCCTTGACCATCCGCCCCACATATTCGCGAATCGTTTCCATCGCGTCGGGGGAAACGCTGCGGAATGCCACCGCGATGCGGCTTGGCAACTCCTTACGAATAACCGTCCCCCTGGCTGTTGTCAGTTTCTCCGCCTGGGGAAGGGAAAATTCCAGGTCAAGCTCTGTCTCAATCTCCAATCCTAAAGCGTTTCCGAGCAGGATTCCCCCCTCACCGATGTTGACTGCTTGGAGGACCCGGTCTTCAACCTCTGTTATGCACCTTACCTTGGTGTCAAGCGGGATTCGCATTGTCTGCCTTTTTTGGCTGAGAATAATTTCTCGCACGTCAGCCTCAGGAATTGAAAGGAACGCCTCCGATATCTTTGGGTCAAACTGTTTTCCCGTCTCGCGGTTGATTTCCGCCAGCGCCGCGGCGAGCGGCAACGCCTTGCGATACGGCCGATCGCTGGTCATCACGTCGAGAGTGTCCGCGATTGCAAACACTCTCGCCCCAAGAGGTATCAACTCGCGCTTTAACCCTAGTGGATATCCACCACCGTCCCATCGTTCGTGGTGCGCCAGAACGAATCCCGCTATGCGCCCCAGAGGGCCTACACCCCTTAGCATGTTATACCCGATCCAGGTGTGTGACTTCATCACGTCGAATTCCTCATCCGTCAGCCTGGCGGGCTTGCGCAATATAGCATCAGGAATCGCGATTTTCCCAATGTCGTGTACCAAGGCTCCCCGGATGATTTCCGTCGATTCATCACCCGAACAGCCTATTTCTGTGGCAATTTCGAGGCAATAGCGCACAACACGCCTGGAATGACCCGCCGTTTCGCTGTCGCGCAAATCCAGGGCGTCTCCGAGGACGTGTAAGAGGTGGTCATAGAGTGACCATTCGAGGGTGGGGAAAGCGTCCGGCAAGTCCGCCTCACTTGTAACAAAGGCTAAGCTGCTGCCGAAAAAGCCATTGTACCAGCCGATGATGTAACATTCAAAGTAAAAATGGGTATAAGTACTTACGGAGCATTAAGGATAAATTCGGATGAAGGCCGGATTGAGTGCTTTTCACCGCGTAGTCTTACACCGCAGGAAAGAGCGCGCTGGTAGGGCGGGTAATTACGAACGACTCCAGGAGTTCGCGCGCAGCATTCGCGAGCTGAATAAATTGAACCGCCAC
Organism: Terriglobia bacterium; assembly: GCA_035946625.1. Taxonomy (GTDB): domain Bacteria; phylum Acidobacteriota; class Terriglobia; order UBA7540; family UBA7540; genus DASYXZ01. The sequence continues at coordinate 1,547 of DASYZE010000007.1, forward strand.
TTGTTTGGGCGGCGTGATGCGCGCCACAATCCCCTTGAGGAAAAGATCCGTTTGTTGTCCCGGTAGCTTTAGTTCGATCAGCACTGATGTGCCCGGTTCAGGCTGCGGAGAGAGCTCCATCAGCAACCCTGTATTGCTGATGTTTGCAGATCGCCCTGCAACCCTCCTCTGCCCGCGTTTCTGCCCCCATTGGCAGAGCATCGGAACCACCAGAGGCACTCGTTGGTAACGTCGGCGCTCCTCCAGCATTGTCCCGCGACAGACATTCACCAAGCGTTCCAACTCGCTCGCGCCGAAAGGCTTGGCAAGAAAAAAACTGGCTCCTGCCGCAAATCCCTTCGCCACCTGCGTTTTAACAGCCTGGGCGCTGATTATGGCAATTGGAATCTTCGCGTTCGACCTTGAGTGCCGGATGAGCAGTATCAGTTGTTCGCAATCAAGCGGATCGTTATCCCAGTCAAGGAACGCTCCATCAAATTTCTGAGTCTCGATCAGGGAAGCGCCCTCCGCCCTGCAGACAACACAGCAGGGATCTGTCCCCATAAGCCTGAGAGTGCTTGCAATCAACTCGCTCAAATCGGGATCGTTCTCGTTGACTAGAACCTTAGGTCTGAAACCCACCACACTCCCTTATTCGACTCTATTCCAGAGCTTTTCTCGCCGCGTGTCGGCTTAGCGCTTAGGTCAGGCTATTTCAACAAGGGGGGGGCGTCAAGTACCTGAACGAGCAATGGTAAAATATCCCACCGACCCGAAGGGTTTGTCGCCCCGCGAGTTAAATCCCGGCACCGCGGCCAGATCTCTGAGCCGCTGCCCTCCCCGGGCCAGGAGTCGCGCGCGATCGATCAAGTCGCGGTCGGCGGAAAGAATAAATCCGGCGTCTCCAAGGCAACCGAGATTTTTGGTGGGGTAGAAACTGAACGCGGCGGCATGGCCCAAGCTGCCGGCGTGCTTCCACTCACCATCCCGAAATTTCGCTCCATGAGCCTGGCAGGCATCCTCAATCACGGCCAGCCCATGTTGCCGGGCCAAATCCAGTATTCCTTTCATGTCGCAAGGCAAACCATAAAGATGAACGGGAACAATGGCCTTGGTCAGGGGAGTGATGACCGGCGCGATGGTTTCGGGCGTCACCAACCAGGTCAGGGGATCAATATCCGCAAAAACAGGGCGCGCTCCCGCCCGCACGATGGCCAAAGCGGTGTATGGACTTCCGTGGGCGGAGGTGATCACCTCGTCGCCCATTCCCGGGCGAATCACACCGGAAGCCTGCAAGCTGAGGGTCAGGGCATCAGTGCCGCTGGCCACCAACGACCCAAAGGGAACGCCGCAGTACTGGGTGAACCGGCGCTCGAATTCCTTAACCTCCGGGCCCAGGATGTAATGTCCACTGGCCAATACCCGCAGAACGGCTGGCTCGATCTCAGCGCGCAGCCTTTCGTATTCCCTGGCGAGATTTAGAAACGGGATCATGGCTTCGATCGTCTTATTTGTCCGGGGCGGAGGTCACTAACGGATGATGAAAAAAGCCGCTTACCCTGTCATTCTCATCCCGCAGTCTCGGGAGAAGAATCTCGGTATTTATTTATCATGCCATCCCGAGATGCTTCGTCGTCCCGCAACCGCGCGATTCCTCAGAATGATTTTTTTCAACATCCTGCCCAAGCTTCCCGCCTTCCCCCCGGGCAACTCCGGGGGGCTTTCACCCAACCCCCGGAGCGCTGCGGGAAGATCCGCGAGCCGGGTGCGTGCGTTTAAGTAAGATGAGATTGATCCATAACCGAAAGACGTCCACCATCGTTCGCGCCACCGGGCCTACCCGGAAAAACTGCGATTTTCCATGGAGGCGCGGGAAATGGTTCACCGGAACTTCGACGACCCGGCAACCGCTCCGCTCAATCTGGCACATCAGGTCGACGCAGATCGCCCCGGTGCGGGAGGTCAGCGATATCGCTTCCATCGCTTTCCGGCGAATGAGACGGAAATCACAATCGACGTCCCGGACTCTCAAGCGAAAAAAAGTCTTGACCAACCGGTGATAGAGCCTGCCCACCACCGCCCGGTGGGCGGCATCGGCGCGGTTAATCTTGAAACCATTCACCACATCCACGTCAACGGACATCTTCTGCAGGAGTTTCTCCAACTCCCGGACATCATACTGGCAATCTCCGTCCGTATAGAAAATCAAATCCTTGGTGGCATGACTGAACCCGCTCTGCAATGCGGCGCCATAACCAAGATTGTGAGGGTGCCGGACCACCCGGAAAGCGGGTAATTGAGAGCGGAAAAAGTCGAGCACATCGGAAGTGGCATCCGTGCTTCCGTCATCCACCACGATGATTTCAAAATCCCTGGTCAATTGCCGGAGAATTTCAATGGCTCGCGGAATTTGGACGCGCAGGTTTTCAGCATCGTTAAAGGCCGGGAAGAACGCTGAGATACTGCTTGCAGTGGTGGGGGATTTATCCATAGATTTCCAGGACTTGGACCTCACTTCAGGCTTCTATTACCCGAACCTTGGCGAGATTGGCCGCCCATCCCTTAAAGTGCCGAACAAACCATTCCGGCCGGGAGGTTGGGGGGAATTTTGCATTGCCGTGAGCTTCATGGCCTCGAGCGCCCGGCATGATGATAGTCGCCAGAATCCAGCCTCGGCACCGCTGAGCTCACCGCGAGCCCGGGGAAACACCCGCATTTTACCTCAAGACGTTGCTTGTTGTCCTTTTGAGCGGATGGTTGCCATCGTCTTTGCCTGGATCCCGGCACATCCGTATGTTGACAATCCAAGCTCAAAATTGCCCGGCCCTCAGGCCCCGGATGCTAAATAACCCCCAAATGCTTGCTATTACCAGAGACTTAGGGCAATATTTTTCTGCAATAAATTCAGAGCTGGCGAGTCCTGTGATTTTGACTTTCAAAGCGTCGAGACTCGCCGCGCCAGAGATGGAGATCTCCGCAGGTTGATGCTGTAAACCTTTTAGAGTTCGGCGCAATCTGGTTCGGAAATCATGAAGTAAGGACGGTTCGCCACAACAAGGAAACTTATGGGATTTCGCATCGAATCAAAGCAACTGGGTGAGATTGTCGTCCTGGTTCCGGAGGCTTATGAGGATAACCGCGGCTGGTTTATGGAGTCCTTCCGCGTTGATAAATTCAAGGAATTGGGACTGCCCCATGAATTCGTCCAGGACAACCAATCGCTTTCAAAATTGGGAGTGATCCGCGGCCTCCATTTTCAATGGGACCTTCCCATGAGCAAACTGATGCGCGTCACCGTGGGTAGTGCCTTCGTGGTCGCGGTGGACATTCGCAAGGGTTCACCAACTCTCGGCCAATGGTTTGGACTGGAACTTTCATCCGAGAACAAAAAACAAGTTTGGGCACCCGCCGGATTTGCCCGCGGCTTCTGCGCACTCTCAGATAGAGTTGAGCTCCAATACAAATGTACGGCCGTTCACAATGCTCGTGGCGAATCATCCATCAACGTCTTCGATCCGGAAATCGGAATCCGCTGGCCTATCCAAACCGATTTTCTCCTATCCGAAAAGGACCGCAACGCCCAGACCCTGGCTCACTGGTTGAGTACACCCAATTCCGATTTGTTGAAATACTAGCCATGGCGCCGCGCCTTTGTGGGGTTCGGCAAGCCCGAGGAAACTTGCTGTCCCCTGGGTAACATTGAGGGTGTAAATTTCTCCTTTCAGCCCCGGGGAATGTTGCTCCCGCCCAAAAAGATTAACTCCCGCCGACAGCCCTCTTTTTGTCGAGTCGGCCGGTTTTGAGTCCTCCCCGGCACGCGTCCAAGGTTACCCCAATTGCTCTCAATTTAACAGGTGTCAAAGTTTCTGGGGAGGCTGGGAGGTTTTGGGCAATTTTGACGCGAAGTTGTAGTTCCTTGACAAATTGTCCCCCCTCGGGGAGAATGGAACCCTGATCGCGATTGATTTAGGTAAGGGACAGTTCCAACTTCAGGGTGGCGGTTCAACAGCGACGCCAGGTTTTACCCTCGCTTCCGTAATTCACAGGGCGGAGCTTTATGCATAGGACGGACCCGTTTCTCACGAATGAAACCCCGGAAGCCATCCCTGGCTGGTATGCGATATATACCAGGCACCAACACGAGAAAACCGTAGCCCGGCTGTTATCGGACAAGGGATTCGAGATTTTTCTGCCCGTCCAGACCGTTGCCCGCCGATGGAAGGATCGGACCAAGGAACTTTCACTCCCCCTTTTTCCCTGCTACATTTTCCTGTGGGGAACCCTGAGGCGTCGCATCGAGATTGTTACAACGCCGGGATTCCACAGTTTCGTGGGATTTGGCGATCAGCCGGTAACCATTTCACCCGAAGAGATTGAGGCCGTCCGCCAGGCGCTTACCAGCGGCTCCAGGGTTGAGCCATGCCCATTTCTCCGGTATGGCGACAAGGTCAGGATCAGCTCCGGACCATTGGAGGGAATTGAGGGGATTCTGGTTCGAAAAAAGAACTCCTGCAGGCTGGTTCTATCCGTTGAGTTGCTCGAAAAATCGGTGGCGGTGGAAGTGGATGCGTTCTCGGTAGAACGCGTGCCTGGTCGGGATCAAGCGGCGATACCGCATTGGATGGCAGCCAATACTCTCAGTTCTGCCTGAACTTGTGAGTGCCCAAAAATGGGGCCCACTGCACAATGTTGGGGTTGGCGCCGGACGCCAAAGTTTCTTAAGGGGACCAAATATGTCCACAACAAACTTTTCATTCATAAAGCATCGTACCTCTCACGGATTTGGTGGCGCGCGGACGAAGATAACCCAAGTCTTGCTTCTAGGAGCGATCGTAGTGGGCACCACAACGGTCCTGCTTGCTCAGGACACGGTTTCTCCGGGCAACACAGACTCTACCCGCTCGATCCCCGCGGCGACCCCTGTCGCCTCCCCCAAGGCAGTTATGGAGGATTACGTCATCAGTCCGGATGATGAGCTCGATATTTTCGTGTTGGACGTCGCAGAGCTTTCGCGTACCTATCGCGTTAGCCCAACCGGAATGATCAGCGTTCCTCTGCTGACCAAGCCCATAAAAGCTGCCGGCAAGAGTCCGACGCAGCTTTCACAGTTCATTGCCGACCAACTTCGTGAAGCTGGCATGGTGAGTCATCCCCAAGTGACGATTCAAGTAAAAGATTCACGGCTTCATTCGATCGCCATTGCTGGCGCGGTTAAAAGACCCCAGATATATCCGATCCTTGGCAAAACCACACTACTGGACGCTCTGTCGCAGGCCGAGGGGCTTTCCGACGACGCCGGAAATACCGCCATTATTACCCGGGGCGATATATCCAGCCAGTTGCTCGGATTGGAAACCAGCAAAGAGACCGATCCTGCGAATCCGCTGCTCAACCCTCGCACGGTCATGGTCGACCTCAAGCGGTTGATGGAAGAAGGAGATCCCGCCCTGAACTATGATCTTTATCCGGGAGATCGGGTCACTGTGCAGAGAGCGGGCATCGTGTACGTGGTGGGAGCAGTCAATCGCGCAGGTGGATTTGTCTTGAAAGACGACCGGGATCAGATGACGGTCCTGAAAGCGTTGGCTTTGGCTGAATTCGTAAAATCGACTGCGGACACGAAAAAAACTGTGATCATTCGTGGGGGGCCCAAGACGCCCGGAGGCGCTCAGGAAATTCCCGTCGAGCTGGACAAAATGCTGAAAGGCCGTGCCAAAGATCGCGTCTTGCTGGCCAATGACATCCTTTTTATCCCTGACAGCTCAAGCAAGCGTGCCATTCACCGGGCTGGCGAAGCCGCTGCTCAAGCTGCGTCCCTGATGGTTTATCGCTATTAATCGTTTCCCGCAGGGCCCAGGGAATGAATGGTGGAACGGTTTTTTCAATTCTCCCCCGATTTGGATTCATCCGCCCCCCTGGCGGTCGGAGAGCAGTAGAATGAATCAACATGGCAATTAAGAAACCAAGGATGGCCACATGGCGGAAAATGAGAATTTAGGCCCCATAAAGCAACGAGCCCCCCTGCAAAGGCGCGAAGATGTCCCCGACTCCGTCATTGAGGTTCTGCCGGCCGAGGTCGACGCTTTCTCATCCTTGCGAGCATACTGGGATATTTTGTCCAGGCGTCGATGGGAGGTCTTGACCGTGGCTTTCGTGGTGTTGACCATCGTCGCCATATACACGTTTAAGATGAAACCCGTATACCTCGCGACCGCGGAACTGGAAATTGATTCCGAATCGCCCCTGATCCAATCCCTCAAAGACCTCTCTGAAAATTTGCCCACTGACGAGGCCTATCTACAAACCCAGGTCAAAGTCCTACAGAGCGACAACCTGGCTTGGCAAACAATCCAGCAACTTGGACTTGCCCAAAATCCTGCCTTTGCTCCTGACGCATCAAAGCCCAGCTCACGGAGCGTCGAACCCCGCATCTTGCGGGGAAAGCTCATGAGCGCGTTTAGTAGCGCCGTCTCGGTCACTCTGGTCCGCAACACCCAAATTTTGCAAGTGAGTTTTGAGAGCACGGACCCGGACCTGGCGGCCCGCGTCGCGAACACCCTGGTTAACAAATACAAGGAATATGATTTCCACCAGAAGTATGACGCCACGCGCCAGGCCAGCGGGTGGATGGAGCAGCAACTGGACGAGGTGAAGGCCAAAGTGGAAAAGTCCCAAGAGGCGCTCGTGCAGTACGAGAGAACAAATTCAATCGTCAACGTGAGCGACAAACAAAGCGTGGTCGAACAAAGGCTGTCGGATTTGAGCAGGGACTTGAGCAGCGCCCAAAGCGACCGCCAGCAAAAAGAAGCCCTTTACGAAATGGTGAAAGCAAACCCGGACCAGGTTGCCCTGCTGGCGCAGAACGATATACTTTCGAAACTGGAGGAGAAATACGCGGACCTGAAGAGTCAATACGTTGATGCCCTGGGCCAATACGGGACGAATTTTCCCAAGGTGGTCAGGTTGCGGGATCAGGTGAATGAAATTCAGTCACTCATTGACCGCGAACGCAAGCGCACCGTGGAGCGAATCCAAAATGATTATCACGCCGCGGTCGGCCGCGAAAAGCTGGTGTCCGCCTCCGTCGCCGAACAGAAGGCCGAAGTCGGAAAAATCAACCAGCTCTTGATCGAACACAATATGCTGGAGCGGGAATTTGACACCAACCAGCAGCTTTACCAGAACCTGCTCCAAAAACTGAAGGATGCCACGGTTTCGGCTGGATTAAAGGCCACCAACATCCACGTGGTCGATGCGGCGGTTCCGCCTTCCTTACCGGTACGGCCGAAAAAAACCATCAATCTTTTGCTTGGTCTGGTCGTGGGGTTGCTTCTGGGAGTTTCCCTAGCCGTTGTGCTGGAAGGCCTGGAACACTCTTCCATCAAGACCGCCGAGGACGTGGAAAGGCTTTTACCTGCGACTTGCCTAGCTCTCATCCCGATGGCGGGCACCAGCGCAGCTCGCTACGGGTATGGCCTGGCTAAAAGAGGAACCCCATCGCCCGTGCAAGGCGGCCGGCTGGGCTTGACGGTTTTGAAGGACCCCACATCGCCGGTAGCCGAGTCGTATCGCGCCCTGAGAAGTGCAATTTTGTTTTCGACCGCCCCTCAACCTCCGCGGAGCATGGTGGTGACCAGTGCCCAGCCCCACGAAGGCAAGACTTCAACCTCCATCAATGTCGCGGCAGTGCTCGCCCAGAACGGCGCCCGCGTCCTGATCATTGACGCTGATTTGCGGAACCCGGGCGTCGCCAGGGCCTTGGGAGTAACCAACAGAAAGGGGCTGAGTGGAGTCCTCACCGGAGCGTATGGAATCGACGAGGCAATAGAACGAGTTGAATCGACTTCCAGTTTGTGGGTTCTTACTGCCGGCCCTCATCCCCCCAATCCCGCCGAGCTCCTTTCCTCCTCCAAAATGGAAACCCTCATGGCTGAATTGCGCCAGCGTTTCGACCATGTGGTGGTCGACTCCCCCCCAGTACTTCTTGTAACCGACGCCACTATCCTCTCGACGCTGGTCGATGGAGTTGTTCTGGTCGCCGAAAGCGGCGTAACCCCCCCCGGCGCGTTGGTTCGCGCCCATCGCACCCTCGGGATCGCGGGAGGGAGGGTTTTGGGAGTGGTAGTCAATAAGGTAGATTCGCGCAAGGGCGGATACTACTACGGTTACTACACCAAATATTACGGTGCCTACTATGGGTCTTCGGAAAAAGAGCGTGCCAGCGTCAAGGTCGATTAATTTGAAGCCCGGTCTGGAAGCACCCAAACCTCGAAAGGGATGAGACGCATCGGGAAAAAGGGGCGATGAGGGGCCAGCGCGTTTGACGTCCAAAGTATGGGGCAGATCGCACACAACACCAGAGGCCTTCGAAGCATAGCGTGACACAACTTTATTCTTCGCGTTCGACTGAGTATTCCCTCCGGCCCACTTGGCGGGCGACTCTTTTCCTTCTGGCGCTTGGATTGGCGGGCCTATGGGTGGGAGGCCAGGCAGTTCGCTTTTGGGTTGCCGAAGCTTTCTGGTCAACTTTCACGGTTGACAATCTTCGACGCGCATTGGCCCTGGATCCTTTGGACCCCAGGATTTACCGACTCCTCGGGGCGCATTTATGCTATTTGGAGGAGCCCAAAATGGCGGAGGGGCTCATGTACCTTCGTCGCGCCACGGAACTGAACCCGTATGGATCAAATTACTGGTACGCGCTGGGTTCAGCATGTGATTTGGCCAATGACACTGCCTGTGCAGATCAGGCCTTCGAGCGTGCCATCCATTTCAGCCCGGTCGTGCCACGCTTCCAGTGGGGGGCTGCAAACCACTATCTGGTGACCGATCGAACAGACAAAGCGTTGACGTATTTTCACAGGCTTCTGCAACTCGACCCGGCATACGCCTGGCCGACTTTTCGGCTTTGTCTTCGGGCTACGGCCGATCCTGAGCTCGTCTACCACAAGGTCTTGCTGCCTGGGAACGACACTAATCTGAAATTGACTTTTGTAACCTTTCTGAGCGGGGAAGGAAATAACGTGGATGCGGCCCGCCAAATTTGGTCCGAGGCTCTCGCTACGCCGTCTTCATTCCCCATCACCGCAGCCGAACCTTATCTTGACCGCTTGGTCATTCTCGGCCGAGGGCAGGAAGCCAGGAGTGCGTGGCAGGATCTCGAAAGAGTGGGTGCAATCCCAGGGCCGGATCCAGGCGACAACGAAAATTTGATTTATAACGGAGATTTTGAGCGATCTCCGATAAATGCTGGTTTGGATTGGCGCTTTAACGTAGTGCCTTTTATTTCAGTCGATTTCTCTGATCCAGGAGCCTACCACGGCATCCGTTGTATGCGCATGGACTTCACGGTAGGCCGGAATGAGATTTACGTTGGGCCGTTTCAGTTTGTTCCGGTTGATCCCAACCGTGAGTATTTGCTTCAAGCCTACGTTCGCAGCCAGAATATAACTTCCGACAGCGGCCCCCGGTTGCAGGTGGTTGATCCCCTGTGCCCGACCTGCATGAATTTCCTCAGCGATGTAACGGTTGGGACAACTCCCTGGCATCTCATCACTTTAAAGTTTCTCACCGGACCAAAGACCCGGTTGGTTGACGTCTTGGTTCTTCGAGAGCGCGGTCGAACGTTTCCCACTGAAATCACTGGAAGTTTTTGGATGGACTCTGTCTCACTGAAGTCAGGCGGATCTGATTCCGACGAAGTCTCACTGAGGCCCGCACACTGAGCATGTCACCTTCATCGGCGGAGGTAAGAGCCTTCTCAGCCCCGGTCGCCCCTGATCATGCGGGGAGCGCGAGGGCCCCTCGAATGTTTAACTTGGGGCGGGTCCTGATGGTTGCCACGGTGATGGCTGCCCCTTTGCCCTATGCCTCCGTCCAAACCTGGGCATGGGCATCACTGGCTTTGCTGGCGGTCCTCATGCTTTTTGTGTGGGGCATCGCGTGCGCCCAGCAGGGGTTGGTGAGGATATTCTGGTCTCCCCTTTACCTGCCTGCGGGACTTTTCCTTTTGTGGGCGATCATTCAGTTTGCCGGCCATTTTACGATGGATTACATCGGGACACGCGAGGCTGTGGTCAAGCTCGCGACAGACGGTATTCTGTTCTTCCTGGCAGGCCAATTCTGGGCGATGAGTTCGGAAAAAAAGTGGGGCGCGCTCGGACTCGCGATCACGATCTACGCATTTGTGATCGCGTTTCTTGCTATCGTTCAATTCTTTTCAGGGCCCATTTATAACTATTGGAACTATTGGTCAGTGAATTCAATGTGGGGAGCGTTTGGACCTTATGTTAATCGCGATCATTATGCGGGATTGATGGAAATGCTGATCCCCCTTTCCGCCACCTATGTCCTTTCACGCCCTGAAGGACATCCGCAGCGAAACTTGCTTGGCTTCCTTGTCCTCCTGCCGATTGCTTCTTTATTGTTGACGGGCTCGCGGGGAGGATTCATCTCCTTGCTGGTCGAAATCATTATTCTGGGAACCGTGCTCTTCAGGGTCAGCCTGGTTTCCGGCCGCCGGAGCCTGCTCGCCATAGGGGCTCTGGGAATAACTGCGGCGGCCATACTCTTTTTCTGGATCGATCCGGGCCAAATTTCAAAACGTCTGGAAAGGGTTTTCGATTTGAAGGGTTCCAGCGACGCTAGTTATGGCCACCGCGAAGCCACCGCACTCGATACGCTCCTCATCTTTCGCGACCATCCCTTCCTTGGGACGGGCGTAGGGACTTTCGCAACGGCATTTCCTCCATACCAGACTGTTCCTGGGGACGCCACTTGGGATCACGCTCATAACGACTACGCGGAGGGTCTGGCCGAGACTGGAATGATTGGCGGCGTGCTTATCCTGGGAGCATTGATCATTTTTCTCAGCCGCGCATTTCGAACCTTGTATGCTGGGCCCAGGAATGTGGCGGGGTGGATGCAACTCGGGGCAACCATCGGCGCTCTGGGTATTGTCATCCACAGTTTCGTCGATTTTAACCTGCGCATGCCCGCCAATGCAGCATGGTTCGCAGTTTGCTGCAGCATCGCGATGTTGGGGATCCATGCATCCCCCGAGGCCAGGCCGAACCGGTCACATCAAGCCAACTGAAAAGGGCAGATGGGCGTTGCCAGTCTCCTTGCTCATTCACCGATCGTTTTTCATCGTGAGTTTGCAGCCAGCCGCTTTGGTGGGATTTGATGAACGGCCGGAACTTGGAGCAGTCCTCAGGCCCGCGATTGACCCCCATTGAATATTGAGGAGATTAAGCACATGAAAGGAGTAATTCTTGCCGGCGGAGTAGGGTCGCGACTTTTCCCTCTCACCAAAATAACCAACAAACATTTGTTGCCGGTCTTCAACCTCCCGATGATCTTTTACCCGCTTCAAACGCTGGTGAACGCTGGCATCCGCGACATTATGATTGTCACCGGCGGCAGGAATGCCGGCGACTTCCTCCGCCTGCTCAATAACGGCAAGGAATTTGGATTGAAGCATATCCAATATGCTTATCAGGAAGGGGAAGGAGGCATTGCGGACGCTCTCCGCCTTGCCGAACATTTCGTGGGTGATGACAAAATCTGCGTTATCTTAGGAGACAATATTATTGAGAATAACGTCCTTGATGCTGTTCAAGCCTTCAAGTCGCAACCGCGCGGGGCTCACATCATCCTGAAGGAAGTCACCCATCCCGAACGATTTGGCGTGCCGGTTCTTGAGAATGGCCGGATTATCTCCATCAAAGAGAAGCCCGCCAACCCTCCTTCCCACTTTGCCGTCATCGGAATCTACCTTTATGACAACTCCGTGTTCGCCCGTATCCGGGAACTTAAACCCTCGGGCCGGGGTGAACTCGAGATCACTGACGTCAACAATTCTTATTTGAGGGACGGCGCCCTCACCCACAGCCTCCTGGACGGGTGGTGGACGGACGCAGGAACTTTCGAATCCCTGCACACTGCCGCCAATCTGGTGGCAGTCACGGGCGCCAACAAGATCCAGGGCCGAGCCGTGTCAGCAGCCAGTCCTGAGGGAAAGACTGCTGCCGACTCAATGGCCTGACGAGACGGCGGGAATTTTCTTTTGTCGCACCCCGCAGGCCACCCGCAAAAGGCTTTCGGGCTTGAATCTGATTCTTCGCGATTTAAGACTTAATGAGGCACGCTGCACCTTTCAGACTGGCTCAGCCATGCTCATTGGGTGCTCCCAATTCGGAGCGTAAACATAATTGACCCTCGCCCCTGGACAGTGTGCAAGCAACGAAATCAAGTTAAAAAGACCCTGATCGAGCATCGCAGCTAATGAGCGACCCACTGGAAATACGAAGCGGTCTTGTGGTGCGCAATGCGGCGCTGAACCTTGGCGGGCATGTCATCCCGCTCGTCATCGGACTGGTGACTATCCCCTATGTTGTCCGGGGGCTGGGCAGCGCAGGGTTTGGCATCCTCTCCATCGCTTGGGTGCTGCTCGGTTACCTCGGTTTATTTGATTTGGGACTGGGACGCGCCACCACCAAGTTTGTGGCCGAATGCCTGGGCCGTGGAGAAATTGCCCGCCTGCCCAGTTTGGTTTGGACCTCGCTGGGATATCAACTGGCCTTTAGTGTTCCGGGCATTCTGCTGGTTGAGGCCTTGGTTCCTTTTCTGGCGGGCGAATTGAAGGTGCCGCCTGCCCTGGCGTCGGAAACCAGACTCAGTTTTTACATTCTCGCTCCATCATTGCCCATCATATTAGCCAGTACGGCTCTTCGCAGCGTGCTTGAAGCAGCCCAGCGTTTTGACTTGGTGAATTACATCAAAGTTCCCGCCAACGTTTCCGTTTTCATATTGCCGGCCATCGCCATCGCGCTGGGTCTTCACTTGCCGGGGATTATTTTTCTTTTGGTCTTAGGCAGGCTGGGTGCGATGTTGGCGTATTTGGTTACCTGTTTGAAGGTATTCCCGATTCTGGGTCAGAGTTTCCCATTCGATCCTAAATTGCTGAGTCCCCTCATGACTTACGGGGGATGGGTCACGGTTTCAATGATTGTGAGCGCTGTCCTGGTTTATGGGGATCGTCTCGTGGTAGGCGCCATGGTGTCCATGGCCGCTGTGGGCTACTACGCGGCGCCTGCAGAGATTATTAACCGGCTGTCGATATTTCCCGGGAGCCTGGTCCTGACACTTTTCCCCGCCCTCAGCAGCCTGGATGCATGGGGCGCCAAGGATCGGGTGGAGAAATTATACGGCCGCTCTTTGAAGTTTCTGCTCCTTTGCATGGGGCCGATACTCGTACTGATTGTCGTTTTTGCCGGTGAAATTCTGAGACTTTGGCTGGGTAGCGATTTTGCATCGAAAAGCACCTTGGTCCTTCAGATTCTTGCCGTCGGGGTTTTGTTGAATTCAATGGCCTGCATCCCGTTCACTTTGATTCATGCTCTTGGGCGGCCGGATGTTACAGCGAAGTTTCACCTTTTGGAGCTGCCAATCTATGCGGGTGTTTTGTGGATATTGGTGGAACGGCTGGGCATTACTGGTGCCGCTTTGGCTTGGACCTTCCGCATGGGTTTTGACGCTGCATTGGTCTTTGGGGCCGCTTGGCGGCTCAAGTTGGCGTCGGTCCAAACCCTCGCCCAAATGGGTTTATTGAAGAGCACTATCGCGGTGCTAACCTTTGGCTTGGTTTCCTTCCTGGCTCTGTGGGCAGGGTGGGCGTGGCCAATTCAAGTCGTGTTCAGTGCCGTTCTGCTCCCGCTATTCGCTTTAGGAACTTGGAGCTTTGTTCTTGACAAGCTGGATCGCAGCTTTCTTACTGGGGCGGCAGGTCGAATACTGGTGACATTTCGGGGGGCGTGATGATGACTAACTCTAAAACCTCATGGCAGGCGCCTTCCTTTGCCGTCTTATTCATTGGGGCTGTAATTTGTGTGGGCCTAGCCATCGGGATAGCGGTCAATCCTCTGGTCGCATTCCTTTTTCTGGTTGTCGGCATTTTTGCCGCGGTGTTTATTAAAAAGTACGGTTTTCTGCATTTCGTCGTCACACTGGTTTTCTTGGAACTCATCCTCGGCGGGTCGGGCCGAGTTTACGAATTCAATGATTTTTTCTCCATCCGAAAGGTGCTCTTCCTTCTCGTTTGGATTTTGTTCCTGGTGCTGAGCGCCTCTAATCCACAACGTTTCGCCACCTGGTTTCGATCGGCTTCCTGGGCGCGCGGCGCCTCCCTGCTCGGAGTCGCGACTTTCATTTTTTTCGGACTGGGCGTAGGTATCTTTCGTGGCAATCGGCTCGATTACATCACTGCTGACGCGTCAGGTCTTACCTTCATCACCCTTTCGATTCCGCTAGGTTACTTTGCGAGCCTCGAAAAGATGAAGGTGAAATTCTTACTGGGAGTTGTATTGGGTGCATCATCGTTCTTTGGCTTGGTCAAAGGCATTGTATTTTCGGGTGCTCGATTGGGATATTTTGATTTTGGATACGTCATCAATCTAATTCAGAATGAAGCAAACCAGGCGGTCTCAGCTCGAAACTCGCTTGGGATGGATCGAATGAGCACGGTTGGCGACATTTTTTTGATGTTCTCGTTGATACTATGTATTGCAACAGTGTTTGCGGCGAAAAGGTGGCGCACAAGGGAAATTGTGTTCGCAGGCATCGCCGCCCTTATTTGGGGATTGTTCGCATCGGGATCAAGAGGTTTATGGCTGGGGTCGGTAATTGGTATAGCAGTCATATTTGCCTTGGTTAAATTTGGCCATAGACTAAAGATCTTGGCTTTGATCGCCATTGGGACCATCGCCCTCCTCCAACTGTTTCCTCAGACCCTTCAGGACACTTCGGAATGGGTCCAACTTGCTTTTAACCTCCGTGAGTACAACAATCTCGATCGCGTAGAGCAAGCGCCAATTCTCATTAGCGCTGGCATGGAACATCCCTTGATCGGCAATGGCTTTGGGCACACGCTCCCGAATTTGGTTCGTAGCTATGAAGCGCCTTACGCCTTCGAATTGCTATATTTGGCGCTTTTTATGAAAATGGGCATTCTCGGATGCGCGCTCTGGCTCGTCTTCCTTTCAGGGCTTTTACTTAACCTGCTAAAAATGTCCAAGTCGTTGCCCAATCCAGCCAACGCCATGGTTGCCGTTGGCTTATGCGCAGGGATCATCAGCGTGTTGGCGGTCAGTGCGGCAGACCCTTACTTGGCGGGTCCCCCCGGAATGGGCATATTGGCTCTCTCCGCAGTAGTTCTGGACCATTTCCGGGAACAAGTTGAGGTCGCTCGATTTAAGGGTGCGGAGTCTCCTTCGCCTATGGCGCCGGCGCGTTATGTTCGCGTTCCAAGGATGAAACTCCGCCAAGTGCCTCGCTCTGCAAAGTATTAGACCGACCTCTGAACGCGCCTTCACTTTCTCAAAGTTGGTCCGCGAGGCAAGATGGAAACTCAACTTCGTGAGAGGACCAAAGCCTGACCAAAACCCGTGATGGTTGGCGGTCAGCCAGTCATGAAAAATGCGCGGCTTCTATGATGGTCGCAAGCTATCTGATTATGTCAGTCCTCATAAACAATCTTTTCAAGAAATTGGGACCGCGAACTTGAGGAGCGAGTTTGTTCAAATCACTCCTTGATGTCTTCCGTCATGGGCTGGCATCAAGGTCTGTGCCGTGGGAGCGCTAAATACTCTACTATGTTCAAACCTCTCCTTAGGTTCATGCGACCAGTTGCCGCGCCTATTGGGCTGACCGGTTACAACCTATATCTTTTGCGGAGCTTGAAGCGTCCCGAATGGGTATATGGTGGGAATGGAAGGATTCCCTACAAGAAGCTTACTCTCGTTCCTGCTGCAAAAATCACGGGTGCAGATATATCTCTTTGTGAACGCCTTATCCGCGCCTACCACAGAGCGTTATCCAACCCTGCGGCGGGAGAGGCACTTAGTGGCTTATGGTCGGAAAACATAAAGCGGCACTATCAAAAGCTGACTCTCGGCCTCGACCAAAAAGATCCACCCCAGCTGGCTACAGCCCTCTCCTCCATGTTTACCGAGAGCTTTCTCTATGGAATAGCATCCGCCGATCAATTCAAGCAAGCTTCAAGCTGGTTGGGCTCCAGGATTTGGTCATTAAAGTGTTTGGATGATGTGGTTTCCCTTGCCGAATGCCTGGGTCTTGTCAGGACGGAGTGCCCTGAACAGGGCGTACTGGGTTATGCATTTAAGGATGGCCTGGAAGAATTGGTAGAGAAAATCGAATCTGCTTTGGGAATGTCTATTGGATTCCCGAACGTGGGCGCGCCCTACGGAATCAGCGCAGGTCATTCTCTGATCACGATGGAGGCGCCGGAACACATTGGCGTCGCTTGGAGGGTCAACCAAGCCCTCCAATACTACTTGCACCGTCAATATTCCGACTCACCCAATATTGTGGAAATAGGCGCCGGATTTGGAGGGACGGCCCATTGGCTTATGAAGCTGAGAAAAATGTCAGTCGGAAGCTATACCATCGTTGACCTCCCGCTGGCTAACGTGCTGCAAGGCTATTTCTTATCCAAAGCATTCGGGGACACTAAGGTTTCATTTTATGAAGAACCCCTCCCCGAGATTGCAGGCCAGGGAGCTATCGCGATCCTACCCACCATTGCCCTCGATTCGCTCAAAGAAAAAAATACCGACCTCCTGGTCAATGAAAACAGTATGCCTGAGATGCCGGAGCAGGCCGTAGTTGATTACATCATGTGGGCAAAAAATAATGTTCGGGGGATTTTCTATAGTTACAATCAGGAGGCATACTCTCCGATGAAGGGGGTGGCCCAGGTCCTGGTTCCTGATGTTGTGAGACGGGTGGGCGGGCTCAAGCTCTTGACCAGGAATTTCTCATGGATGCGGCGCGGATACGTTGAAGAGGTGTATGCGTGCGGAGAGGCTTTGGCGCGATAAGGTGATTCCAAATGGGAGTTAAAGAAGTCGGGAGCGACTGGAATGAATTTGGAAAGCGCGACGCGATGTGGGCGATCCTTTCCGATCCCGAAAAACGCGGCAAACGTTGGAGAGAGCAGGATTTCTTCGAGACTGGCGTCAAAGAAACCAGCGAACTGATGGCTTACATCGAGTCGCTGGGCGTTTCCCTGGCGCGTCACAAGGCCCTGGATTTCGGCTGTGGCATAGGCCGGTTAAGCCAAGCGCTGGCCGCCCAATTCGAGGAGGTCCACGGAGTGGATGCCGCAGCTTCGATGATCGAATTGGCCAACCAGTACAACCGACGGCCCCAGAAATGCGTGTACCACCTCAATATGACTCCGGCCTTGCCTCTTTTCGAGGACAATAAGTTTGACTTGATTTACTCCAACATCGTTCTCCAACATATTGAGCCAGAGTGTTCAAAGAACTATATGAGGGAATTTGTGAGGGTGCTCGCCCCGCGTGGCTTGATTGTTTTTCAATTACCCAGCTTGCCTTCCCGAGCCATGGACGTGATGAAGTACCGCTTCAAGCTGGCCATCAAAACGGGGGCCCTGGCACTCTTACGCAGAATGGGTTATTTCAGCCGGCCACCCATGCTGATGTACGGCATGAAGCGCGAAGAAGTGGAGAAACTTTTCACCGGCTGGGGTGCCCGAATTGTGGACGTCAAATCCGACCAAAGCGCGGGGAAGGGCTGGGAAAGTTTTCGATACTGCGTTACCAAACCTTGACGTTGCTGGCGGTCACGGTGACATTGTTCCACTTCCAGGTTAAGCGAATCCGCGGGGGTTGAGCCTCAAACTCGATCTGGCGATGCTTGACAGGCAGAATTTAGGACCACTCACAAGCGGAGCGGGCAGGGACGCTGGCTCGTCACAAGAGACTGTAGTGCCCGAATACCTCGACGAAAAGGAGGAAGAGAAAATGAGTAAAAACTTCGACCATCTCACAGTTTTACTTTCGTTCAGCATGATATTTTCAACCTGTGCCTGGGCCCAGCCGCAAAACACCGACAAGGTGACCACAAAGAACGTCAACAACATCCGATTCGCCGACCAATTCAATGGTGATTCAGGAACTAGAAAGCAGGATGCCGCCATTTCAGACATCGGAAATGGACCTGGGTTAGTTGTAGCTCCCCCCGGAACAGGCCCGGGGGGCGCGACAGCATATAAGAATAATATCCCCATCCTGGATCTTCGGCAGACCTCGGACATTATAGTCGGCAAACTAACAAACGCCGACCGAGTTTCTCCGTTCCTCATCGAGAATCATCTTGGCGATTTCACCACTCGCCCGCTGACTGGCACGATCACGTTGACCCGTGGCGTCCAGACGGTGCGAGGGGTGAACGGAGCAAGCAAATTCCTTAGCGAGCTCGTAGGGGGAACGAACGGTAGCTTAATTAAGCTCAATAGTGACGGTACCATGGCGTGGGCGCGGGTTGATCGAGTATTGAATGATTACACGGCGCATTTGGCCGCGGTGTACACGGGCGCCGGTGGCTCGGGCGCAGCTTCTGCCGCAGTCACGCAATTGACATTTGCCATTCGGAATACGATTACAGGCGGGAATCCGCCGGATTCGCAATCGGGAGAGACAGTTGGAGCTACCGTAATGCTGAATCGAACCGGGGGAAGGCGGGGTATGGGCGCGGCCAATTTCAACGTCACATATTCGACGCCGGCTGCCACCACTTACGGGGGCGCCAAAGGCGAAGAGATCGATTTAAGCAACATGTCCGGGTCAGACGATAACACTAGCGTGAACACGATAGGATTGGACATCTTGAGCGCGGGCACCAATCACCCCAATACTGGACTTACGATACTTTCAACATCCAACGGAAGGAGCGGGGCGAACAATTGGCAGCGGGGCGCTTTCATCACCGGATACAACGCGGTTGGAGTACTTATCCAGGGCGCACGCGACCATCTTCAGTTTTACACCGGTGCCGCACCCAATTCCGACGCCCAGATCGGCGGGAGAACCCAAGACGATCGCGCGTATCTTTGGAACATCAACAATGACGGCACCGCGGCTTTCTCCGGTGTTACTCTTCACCCCAACCGAGTTGAAACCCTTCCGCCACCGGCACCCGGCAACGCAGGCATGATGGCGCGAGTTTCGGACTCCACCCCCGTGAACTCCGAGGGCCAGCCTTGCGTGGGGGGCTCAAATCATAATGCGCTTGCCTTCAGCGACGGAACGAGGTGGAAATGTTTCTAACAACGCTCAATTTAACTCACAAGGACAAATTGGAGGACCGGACGAATTGATGGTCGGTCAGATAAACGAAATACCTGTGGTGATCCTGTGCGGCGGGATGGGGACCCGTCTTCGCGAGGAGACCGAATACCGCCCCAAGCCCATGGTGGAGATTGGCGGTTTGCCCATTCTGTGGCACATCATGAAGATTTACAGCCACCACGGCTTCAAGCACTTCATCCTATGCCTGGGCTACAAAGGCCAACTGATCAAGGAGTACTTCCTGAACTATCAGACCCTCAATTGTGATTTCACCATCCGTTTGGGTAGCGGGGAAAGACCGGAGTTGCACAAGTCCCAACCCAATGAAGACTGGACCATCACCCTGGTGGATACGGGCGAAACCACCTTGACCGGAGCGCGCGTTAAGCGGGTGGAGCCCCATGTCAAATCCGACGTCTTCATGCTGACCTACGGCGACGGGGTGGCGGACGTCAATGTGAGTGAGTTGTTGAAGTTTCACCGCGAGCACGGACGCATAGGCACTGTCACCGGCGTCCGGCCTTACTCCCGCTTTGGCGAACTGGTGGTGCATGACGGGCGTGTGAATCGCTTCAGCGAAAAGCCCCAAGTGGACGAAGGCATTGTGAATGGCGGCTATTTTGTCTTCAACCGGAAGTTTTTTGACTACCTCGCCGCCGACGAATCGTGTGTGCTGGAGCACCAGCCCTTGGAAGGGTTGGCGCGGGATGGCGAGTTGATGGTATACTTTCACAAGGGTTTTTGGCAGTGCATGGACACCTACCGCGATTTCCTCGCGCTGAATGAAATGTGGAAAAAAACTCCTGCATGGAAGGTTTGGGCTTAAATATGCGTGTTTTGGTGACGGGCCACAATGGCTATATTGGCTCCGTGGCTGTCCCGATACTGCAAGCAGAGGGACATTGGGTCACGGGTCTTGACACCTACTTTTTTGAAGACTGCACATTTGGAGAAGGGCCTGAGATTTGTCCGGCCATTCGAAAAGACGTTCGTGATGTGACCGTTGCAGACCTTGAGGGTTTTGAAGCTGTCTTGCACCTCGCGGCTCTCTGCAATGATCCGTTGGGCGATCTCAATTCGGATTGGACTTTGGACATCAACCACCGAGGGTCAGTTCAACTGGCAACACTGGCCAGGGAGGCAGGCGTATCGCGCTTCCTATTCGCTTCTTCTTGTAGTATGTATGGCGCCGCCGGGGATGACATTTTGGATGAAACTTCACCCCTGGCTCCGTTGACCCCCTATGCGGTTTCCAAGGTTCGCACGGAGGAGGATCTTTCGCGGCTCGCCAGCGCCAGTTTCAGCCCGGCCTACCTCCGCAATGCCACCGCTTATGGAATTTCCGCGCGACAACGCAATGATATCGTACTGAATAACCTGACTGGCTGGGCCTGCACCACGGGCAAGGTCAGGATCCTGAGCGATGGCATGGCCTGGCGGCCGATGGTGCATATCCGAGACATTGTGCGGGCGGCAGCCGCAATGCTGAGGGCTCCCCGCGACGTCATTCACAACCAGGCCTTCAATATCGGCGCCAACTCGGAAAACTACCGGGTCCGCGATTTGGCCGAAATCGTACGCCAGACCGTTCCCAATTCAATCGTGGAGATTGCGGGAAACGCCACCAGCGACCCTCGCAACTACCGGGTCGAATTCAGCAAGTTCGCCAAAACTTTTCCCGAGGCCGTTCCGAAGTGGACTGCAAAGCTGGGCGCGAAGGAAATCTATGACGCCTTTGTCCGCGAGAACCTGACCCTTGAAACCTTCCAGTCTCGCCGCTACATTCGGCTGGGACAGTTCAAGCACTTGCTGGCGGGGGGCCGGCTTGATGAAACCTTGCGCTGGAAGGGAGCCGTCCATGCCGCGGTCAATTAGTTGCCGCTCATGTGGCGGGAGCCGCCTCACTCTCATTCTATCGCTGGGCTGCACTCCTCTGGCCAATTCGCTTCTCACCCCCGAAGAGTTGCGCTTCCCTGAGCCCACCTACCCGCTCGATGTTGCCTTTTGTCCGGATTGTTCTCTGGTTCAAATCACAGAAAGCGTCCCGCCGGAAAAATTGTTTCGGGAGTATCTGTACTTTTCCTCGTTTTCAGACGCGCTGCTCCAGCACGCGCGAGCGCTGGTTGAGCGTCTAGTTTTGGCGCGGGGCTTGGGCCCCCAAAACCTTGTGATGGAAATTGCCAGCAATGATGGCTACCTCCTCCAGTACTACCATCAGAAGGGAATCCCGGTGCTGGGCATTGAGCCCGCCATTAACATAGCCCGCAAGGCGGAGAGCGAGCGCGGCATTCGCACGGTCTGCGAATTCTTTGGCAAAGATCTCGCGCAAGTCCTTCGAAACCGGGGTGAACGCGCGGACGTCCTGCACGCCAACAACGTGCTGGCCCACGTCCCTGACCTGAACGGAGTGGTCAGCGGCATACAAACCGTATTGAAAGACACCGGCGTGGCCATAATTGAAGTACCGTATCTTAAGGACATGATGGACCACGTCGAGTTTGATACGACCTATCATGAGCATTTGTGTTATTTCACCCTGACCGCGCTCGACCGGATCTTTTCCCGCCACGGACTGCTCATTCAGGATGTGGAGCGCCTCCAAATCCACGGCGGATCGCTTCGATTGTTTGCCGTCCCGGCGGGCCAGGCGCAACGCAAGCCGCGGACAACCGCACTTTTGGAAGAAGAAGCAGCCTGGGGAGTTGCTCGGCTCGAAGCGTATGCGGGCTTTGCTCAGCGCGTGGAGAAGGTGAAAACTGACCTTGTGGCTATGTTGGGCGACTTGAAGCGGCAAGGCAAACGCCTCGCAGCATACGGGGCCGCGGCGAAAGGCAGCACGCTTCTAAATTACTGCGGTATCGGCACAGAAACCCTGGAGTTTGTGGTCGATCGCAGCACCTATAAACAAGGGCGCTTTATGCCGGGCATGCATCTGCCCATTTATCCGCCCTCCAAACTCCTGGATGCCATGCCCGATTATGTGGTCATGCTCACTTGGAATTTTGCCGAGGAAATTTTGGCGCAGCAGGCTGAGTATACCCGGCGAGGCGGCCGCTTTATCGTTCCGCTTCCCACCCCTAAAGTTCTTTAGTCATGATTGAGAGCGTCCAAATCATCCCTCTAAAACGCATTCCTGACGAGCGGGGCACTATCCTGCATATGCTGAAGTCGACGGACCCGCATTTCCGCCAGTTCGGGGAAATCTATTTCACCACCATCTATCAAAGTGTGATCAAAGGTTGGCACAAGCATCGGGAAATGACTTTGAATTACGCCTGTATCGAAGGGCGCATCAAACTGGTCCTATTTGACGATCGCTCCCAGTCACCCACTCATGGCGAACTGATGGAGATATTTCTCGGCCCTGATAATTACGCGTTGGTGGTGATTCCGCCTCAAGTTTGGACCGGTTTCAAAGGAATGATGGCTCCTTATTCGATCGTCGCAAACTGCTGCACCCACCCGCACGACCCCTCACGCTCGGAACGAATGAACCCATTCGACAAATCCATCCCATACGACTGGGACGTTCAACATCGTTAACACGAGACGCAGCCCATGAAAGTGTTGGTGACAGGCGCTTCCGGATTTATCGGTTCCCAAGTAACCCGTCAAATTGTGCATGAGGGCCACGAGACTTGGGCCTTGACCCTTCCCGGGGAATCAACCACTCGTTTGAAGGATATTTTGGATCGACTCACGGTAGTGCCCCTTGACCTCTGCGAGACCAAGCAGGTGCGCGAATTGGTTCGTCAGGTCTGTCCTGATTGCACCATCCACCTGGCATGGTATGCCGTGCCGGGCAAATACTGGAATGCACCGGAAAACCTTGATTGTGTATCCATGACACTGGCACTTGCCCGAGCGCTGGCTGAAGTGAAATGTTCCCGGCTGGTGGCGGCAGGATCGTGCGCCGAATACGATTGGGATTACGGATTTCTCTCTGAGGGCGTGACTCCCTTGAAGCCCCGCGGATTATACGGAACCTGCAAAAACGCCACCCGCCAAGCCCTGCAGTCGTTCTGTAAAGAAGCCGCTATGGAATTTGCCTGGACCCGCTTTTTCTTTCTCTATGGCCCGGGTGAACCCAAAGACAGGCTCGTCTCATCGGTAGTGACTTCCCTGCTCAGCGGCCAGGAGGCGCGTTGCACCGAAGGCGGGCAAATCAGGGATTTTCTTCATGTAAGGGACCTGGGAGCCGCAGTCTGGGCGGTTGCCAGGAGCTCCTTGAGCGGTCCGGTCAATATTGGCTCCGGTATTCCCGTCAGCGTGCGCGAGATCGTCGAAATTATTGCCAAATTAATTGGGGGCCCGGGAAAGCTCCAATTGGGAGCCGTTCAGGATAGTTCCGAGCAGACTCCGATGATCCTCGCGGACGTCAGAAAGCTCAAACGAGAGACAGGCTGGACCCCCAGCTTTGACTTGGAAGAGGGGCTAAGGGACACGATTGCCTATTGGCGCGGTCTCCAAACGGATTCCCTTTAGATTGTTATTTGGAGCTGGCGCGTTACTCAGGTTTATCGAGCGATGAAAGTTTCCGTGTGCATTCCCACCTACAACGCCTCCGAGTATTTGCGCGAGTGTATAGAGAGTGTGTTGTCGCAAACCTTCAAAAATATCGAGATTATCGTTTCGGACAACGCTTCCACCGATTCGACTTGCGAGATTGTCCGATCGTATTCAGACCCTCGAATCCAGTTGTATCGCCTCGATCGAAACGAGGGCATGGCTTTCAATTTCAATCATGCGGGAAGTCTGGCCCATGGCGAGTATGTCAAATTCCTGTGTGCCGACGACTTGCTGGAACCTGCCTGCGTGGAAAAGCAGGCGGAACTGCTCGACCGGCATCCGGAGATCATTATCGCCTCCGCCGGGGTGCATTTCATTGACCCCGCCGGACGCCGGCTGCGCACTCACTGTTGGGTTTCCCGTGAGACAGTTTTGAACCAAGCTGATGTCATCGCCAGAAATTTGGTTTATGGCAATGTGATCGGCAACCCATCGGCAGTATTGATCCGACGCAAAGGATTATTGAAGGCGGGCCCGTTTTCTGCGAACTTGCCGCAGGGCATAGACGTGGAGATGTGGCTGCGACTTATGGACCTCGGTCCGGTTGGGTTTTTGCCTGAACCTCTCTGTGGTTTTCGCTTGCACCAAGAGGCCATGACCGAGAGGCTTCGCAAGGAGGGCTTGATCCGCCAAGACGTCCTGCGCGTCACCCAGATGATGTTGGGCCGGGTCACGCCCAGCCTGGCGGCCCGGCGGGCGTGTTGGGGCCGGGTGGCAGGCTCCTATCTAAAACAGATGATGGCCGGCCTTCGCAGCGGACATTTGCGGTGGCCTCTGGCGGCACTCTGGCAAGCGTTTCGAATTGACCCTGCTTTTGCGGGCCTGATGATTCACCTTTTTCTTCTTCGGCCGGGCCTCGTTGGACTGCGCGTTCAGGGGAGTAGCTCATTGAAATTGCGGTTAGGCAGCACTCTCCGGGAACAAAATTGACCCAGCCGACTCCCACCGGTCCGGTTTCCTGGAATCAAGCCTGTCAAGCCAATGCACGAACTGGTTCAAGTAGCCAAATATTATCCCCCCTATTTCGGTGGAATTCCGAACTACGTCCAACTTCTGTCCGAAGAGCTGAAGAAAAACCATCGAGTCACTGTCCTCACCTCAAACACTGATTTCTCAAGATGCGAAGATGTGGACGGCAACCTGCGCGTGATTCGCGTGCCACGAATCATGGAACTGCGGTCCACGGCCCTTTGTGCCACGCTTCCGTGGGAATTGGGACGGATTCATGCCGATATCATTCACCTGCATTTTCCGGATCCCATGGCTCACCTGGCCTACGTGTGGGGGGGAAGGTCAAGCAAGTTGGTCATCACGTGGCATTCGGATATTGTGCGACAACGCTTCTTGTTGGCGCCGTACAGTAGCTTCCTCCGCCGGATTGTGAACCGGGCCGATCGAATCATCGTGTCTTCACCGGTTATGCGTGAAAAATCGCCGTGGCTTGGGAGCGCCCAAGATCGCTGTGTGGTCATCCCCTTCGGTGTGGATCTTGCGAAGTTTGAGCTGACTCCCAAGGTGCGTGAGAAATCCGTTGACGCGCGGCGGCGCCATGGCCCCGCCTTGATTCTCTTCGTGGGCAGACTGGTTTACTACAAGGGCCTCGAATACCTTCTTGAAGCCATGCAGGGTATTGACGGAAAGCTGCTGGTGGTGGGGACGGGGCCTCTCAAAAGTGTTCATCGCCGACAAGTCGACCAATTGGGCCTCGGCTCAAAAGTTGAATTTCTGGGCGAAGTTTCGGAGGAACAGTTGATTGCCCTCCTGCACGCCTGCGATCTGTTTGTGTTGCCCTCGACGGAGCGCAGTGAGACCTTCGGAATTGTCCAACTGGAGGCGATGGCCTGTTCCAAGCCGGTCGTCTGCACCAACCTGCCTACCGGCGTGCCCTGGGTCAATCAGAACGAACGCACCGGGCTGGTTGTGCCGCCGCGGAATGCTCTGGCACTCCAGGGCGCTATCCAGCGCCTGTTGAAAAATCCCAGCCTCCGGCAGGAGTTTGGCGAGGCAGCTCGAAAGCGGGTGGAGTCAGAATTCACCAACGAGGTCCACGCTCATCGCATGTTGAGCGTCTACGAGAGCGTGCTCAAGGGAACGGTCTTGTCCCGGGAGGTCGGTGCATAGCAGGTCACGGAGTATGGGGCCGGATATTTCGCGCTTCGTTTCCGGACCGCTGGATGCGCCGCAGTGGCGTGGATTGGCCTGGGGCGGCGCTCTGGCGGGCGTTTGCATTTCACCCTGCCTTCGCCAAGCCTGATGATTCACCTTGGGCAGTTTCGATCTGATCGGTTCGTACTTCGTGTGCAAGAAAGCCGCTCTCTGAAGATGCGCCCGGAGGGCATTCTCCAGACTTCAACATGACCCAACTGGCTCCCTTCGATCCGGCGATTGAAATCACGGTGTGCATAGTCAATTGGAATGGGTCGCGTTGGATCCGTGATTGCCTCCGTTCGTTGCACGAGCCTGGAACACCTTCCCTGGAAATTATTTTTGTGGACAACGCTTCCACCGATAACAGCGTGGAAATGGTTCGGGCGGAATTCCCTCAGACTCGAGTCATCGTCAACTCCAGTAATGTGGGCTTTGCCCAAGCCAACAATCAAGCTATCCTTTGCGGGCGCGGCGTCTATTTCTTCATTCTGAATAATGACACCATCGTTCACAACCACACCATCGCGCGGCTGGTGCGTTTCTTGAACCAACATCTCAAGGCCGGCATGGTTGCAGGACACCTGGTAAATCCTGATGGTTCGACGCAATTCGGGTATTATCCCGTGGCGCTTCCCACCCTCGGTTCCCTGGCGGCGGATCTGCTGTGGCTGAACCGGTTCTGGCCCCGCAACCGTTTGGGCCGTGGCGCGCTGGCTCGAAACTGGGATCCTGACAAGCCTTCGCGCATGGAGCAGATTCCTGGGGCTTGCATCATGGCCCGAAGGGAATTTTTTGAACAAGTTGGGCTTTTTGATGAGACCTACGGCTTCTGGTATGAAGACGTCGATCTCTGTGCGCGATCCCTCCGTGCGGGCTGGGAAATGTGGTATCTGCCCGAGGCCAGAATCACCCACTATGGCGCCGCCAGCACCAAACTGATGGACGTCTCTTCGAGATCGTTGCTGCGATTTCGCAACATGATGCGGTACTCCCGGAAGTATTTCCGGCCAAGCCATTCCTTTCTGCTCAAAATAACGGTCGGCTTGGTGCTGGTGGCCCGCCTCCCCATCGTGCTCGCTGCCAGCCTTTGGCCGAAAGCGCAGGTGCGGCGCATTTGGAAAGGTACGTGGCGCGCCTACGTTCAGTTGTTGGGAGAAATAGTTCACGGATAACTGAATGTGCGCTCAACAACTGGCGGAGGGGGGTTCAAGTTCGAACCCAAGGCCATCCAGGATTCTCTCCCGCATGGGCGCGGAGAATGCGCCGCCAGGCGATCGTTGACCACGCGAGCGGAGGATGGCGCCCCCTTTTTGGTCATTGGTCATAGTTGTATAACCGACCCGTGACTTCGCGCTTTCACTGAATAATGGAAGAACTATCCGTTTCGACGCCCCAAAAGAGCACACACCTTTCTCCCCGTGGAGAAACTCGCCCATGAAGGCCGTGATAACAGGAGGCTCGGGATTCGCAGCCTCTCATTTGGCCGAATACTTATTGCGCGAGGACCAGGAAGTAATTGCCCTCGTTCGTCCGGACGAAAAAGACATGGCCAACCTGGCGGGCGTCTCATCCCGGCTAAGGATCGAGCGCGCGGATGTTTGTGACCCCAAGGCCATCTTTCGAGTTTTGTGCGACATCAAGCCTGAGCGCCTCTACCACCTGGCGGCCATGTCCTCGCCGTCAGAATCGCTTCGCAATCCGAAGCTCGCCTATGATGTGAACTTTGGGGGCACGCTGAATGTCCTGCTCGCTTTGCGCCGGCTGGAGATCGATTGTCGCCTCCTATTGGTGAGTTCGGCAGAAGTCTACGGCCCTGTCAAAAGTGAAGATATACCTTTGCAGGAGGAAACTCCACTTCGTCCGTCGAGCCCCTATGCGGGCAGCAAAGCGGCGGCCGAGATGCTCGCTTTGCAGTTTTTTCAAAATTACAAAATGCCCATCGTACGTGCTCGACCTTTTAATCACACCGGCCCCCGACAGGCGCCCTCCTTTGTTTGCTCGAGCTTTGCCCGGCAGATTGCTGAAATTGATGCCGGGCTGCGGGAGCCCATCGTCCAGGTCGGCAACCTGAAGGTTTCTCGCGATTTCAGCGATGTGCGCGACGTGGTCCGCGGTTACTACTTGTTGCTCGAGAAGGGCGAGGCAGGTGAAGTATATCAACTTGGATCTGGCCATAGCGTTTCCGTCGAGCGCGTCCTGCAGATTCTGATGGCATCGAGCTCGAAAACCATCAGCGTTGACGTGAACCCATCTCACCTAAGACCTGCGGAAGAACTCGACCGTTGGGGCCTGGTACACAAGGCGGAACAGGCAGTGGGATGGAAACCCCAATTTCCGCTGGAAGAAACCCTCAGAGATCTTAAGGCCTACTGGCAGAAAACTTTACTGGCCCGCAACCCTCCGGCTCGGACGAACGCCTTGGAAGCGTGATGGGGACGGCTTTATATCAAAGTTTGACCTCACCAAAACAAAAGTGTCCGATAGCCGCATGGGCTGAGAAGGTGCGTGTCGTTGGCGAACCGGTAAAAAAAATAAGTTTCTGAACCGTGGTATGGGGTGGTGCCGACCTCCGGCTGGCTTATTTTCATCAAGCGGTAGGATCATAATTAATCCTTATTATGGTATAAATTCAATTTGCCCTTTTTCCGGCTAATCAGGTCGTTATCGCCTGGGTTCCTGGGTAAAAGATCCATCTTCGGTGGCGAAGGTGATGGTTGAGGATCTGAAGGGTCTCGCCTGACCGGGGGTATTGCAGTTTCCTTAGGGTGTCAACAGCACCAAGCACAGGGAGAGCGTAGTGGCTGGATTTGCCGAAGTCAGAATCTCGAAAATATTGAAAAATCTGTATCCGCGTTGGGGCAAGCGTGCTTTCGATTTTCTGGCCTCACTGATCGGGCTGGTTGTGCTCAGCCCCGTTTTCCTCCTCTGTGGAATTCTGGTTCGCCTTACGTCCCACGGTCCGATC
The DNA here is from genome assembly GCA_035946625.1 of Terriglobia bacterium. GTDB lineage: Bacteria > Acidobacteriota > Terriglobia > UBA7540 > UBA7540 > DASYXZ01. Next base: position 30,380 of record DASYZE010000007.1, read on the forward strand.
TTCTTCCGCCAGGGCCGCCTCGGACAGCATGGACGAATATTCAGAGTATTTAAGTTTCGGACTATGCTGGTGGGATCCGAGCGGCTGGGTTCAATGGTCGTGGTTCCAGGCGACCGGCGCTTAACTCCTCTTGGCAACCTTCTGCGTCGGACCAAACTCGACGAAATCCCTCAGCTCATCAACGTATTCCTGGGAGATATGAGTTTGGTTGGACCCCGGCCACGAGTCCCTGAGGACTTCGACTTGGAGAATCCGGAGGAGAAATTCCTTTTGAGTGTTAAACCCGGCATCACATCTTACGCTTCTATCTATCACCGAATGGAGGTAGAATATTGCGCTCAACAGAGTGACCCCAAGGAGGCTCACCGCGAGCGGGTGCTGCCCCAAAAGAGATACCTGGACTCTGAGTACCTCGAAAATGTGAGCCTTGTATTGGACTTAAAACTCATCATGTTGACCTTTCTACTTACACTGACGCCCGGGAAAGGGCAAGCGCAAACGCTCCGTTTCTTTGGAGTCGAGATCAGAACCTACGGTCGGGCGGCACAAATCGCTTTGGAGGCGCTAACCTTTGCGTCCGCTGTTTGGCTGGCCTATTGGCTCCGTTACGAAGGCAAGCCGCCGGAGTTCTATCAGGTGCAAATGGCCGCGTTCATTGTCCTGATTCCCACCGCTCGGGTCATTTGCAACTACGTACTCGGCATCTACGACATGATGTGGCGATACCTGAACTTCGTGGATTCCGCATTAGTGGCCTTGTCGCTGAGCCTCGTGTCGGCAGTCCTCCTTGTTTTCCGCTTCACTCTCTCCATGGAAAACTCGGGCACGCGAATCTTCGTGATTCCTTTGGGTATCATCGTGATGGAATACCTGTTGGCGCTGACTGCCGCCCTCGGCCTGCGTGGACTGCGGCAGGCTTTGTACGTGATGAATCATCGATACCAACCTCTGGCGACGGAAAAGCGGCGACGTATCATGATTCTTGGCGCCGGCCTTTCGGGATTGGGAATAGCGCTTGAAATTGGGCGGTATCCCCATCTTCAACTGGTTGGGTTTGTAGACGACGACCCTGCCAAGAAGGACCGGCTCATCAGCGGTTACCGGGTTTTGGGGGCTTCCGGGCAATTGGGTGAATTGGCGCTCCAGCACGAAATTAGCGACGTAATAGTTTGTGTCGAATCACCCTTAGCCGATCGACTTCAGGGGCTCTGTGAACGTTGCCGGGGTTTTGGAGTAAAGATACATGTCATTCCCACCGTAGATCAAATCCTTCGATTAGGTCAAGATTCGGAAGAAAAGGTCCAATCGGCCCAGGCCTGAATTTGCCACCTTTCGGAACTTGTATGGACGGAACTCTTTCGCCCCACCGGCCAGATGCCAAACCCTACCCGTCTGCGCGCTCTGCTTTTCTTTACCATCCCCTTGCCATTGTCTCTTCCGGGAATATACCCGCGGAAGTGCTTCTTTTCCTGCGCCTGATAATAAGATTTCAACCGGAAGTGTTATAAGGTAAACTGTGATTTCCCTTTCAATCGCGAGCAAAGAAATGAAAGGTCAACCTGGAGAAGAAATGATGGCGCGCTTGCTGGGTGAGCCTGGACATGTCAAGGCGCGGCGCGCACGCAGTCTTGACTTCACATTGTTTCCTGCGTGTGCATAAATAGGAGCGCGGGGCTTTGAAAATACTGGTCACGGGCGGCGCGGGCTTTATTGGTTCCAACTTCATTCGCCAAATCCTGCGAACACGCCCGGATACCTCCGTCTTGAATCTCGATAAACTCACCTACGCGGGAAATTGCGAAAACCTCTCGGAAGTTGAATCCAATCCGAACTACAAATTTTACAAAGGTGACATTTGCGACCCCACCCTGGTGGCAGAACTTCTGGGCGCGAAGTTTGACGCCGTCGTGCATTTTGCGGCGGAGAGCCACGTGGACCGCAGCATCGCTGACGCTCGCGAGTTTATTCACACCAACGTTCAGGGCACCTACACGTTACTGGACGCGGCCCGGCGGCAAGGGGTCGAGCGTTTTCTCCATGTCTCTACCGACGAAGTTTACGGAAGTATGCACGCCGATGAAAGCGCCGACGAACTAAGTCTGCTCCAACCCAACAGCCCCTACGCCGCCAGCAAGGCTGCCTCGGACCTGGTAGTCAGGAGTTTCTGGCAAACTTACAAATACCCGGTGATGGTTACGCGGTCTTCAAATAACTATGGTCCTCACCAATTCCCGGAAAAGCTCATTCCCCTGATGATCACCAACACCCTCGAAGGAAAAAAATTGCCCGTCTATGGCGATGGCCTCCAGGAGCGCGACTGGATTTATGTGGAAGATCATTGCCGGGCGCTGGATCGAGTGCTTCATTCCGGCCGGCCGGGTGAAACCTACAATATCGGATACGGTCATCCGGAGAAGAACCTGGACATTGTGCGTAATCTGCTCCGAATTTTGGATAAACCGGAAAGCCTCATCGAGTATGTGGCTGACCGCCCCGGACACGATCGCCGCTACGCCTTGAATACTTCAAAGATTGCGCATGAGATGGGCTGGAGCCCGTCGGTCGCGTTGAAAGATGGGTTGGCCAAAACCGTGGAGTGGTACCGTGCAAATTCCGAATGGGTCAGAAAGACCAAGAGCGGTGAATATCGTTCCTATTATAAAAAGTTCTATGATAACCGCCCGGCTTCTCTTGCCCAACTTTAGGAATTTTCTTGCAGCCCTGCCCACCTTCGAGTGACCGGGTCCTTTTGCAGCGCCAACTATACGTGAGGTCTGTCCCGCAGTCTTTGAGTTTGGAGACGCTCCTTTTATGAACTCTCCCGAAGTTGCAAATTCCCCAGCCACGAAACAACCATGCGCAAAACAGCTTTAATCACTGGAATTACCGGCCAGGACGGTTCATACCTCGCCGAGTTCCTCCTTTCCAAGGGATACAAAGTTTATGGCTTGATCCGCCGCAGCAGTACCATTAACTTCGAGCGCTTGCTCCACCTTCAGGACAGCATTGAGTTGCTTTCCGGCGACCTGCTCGACCAGAATTCCTTGATTACTGCTTTAAGTACTTCCCAACCTCAGGAAGTCTACAACCTGGCGTCACAGTCCTTTGTCCCCACCTCCTGGAGCCAGCCCGTGCTCACCGGAGAATTCACGGCTTTGGGGGTCACGCGAATGTTGGAGGCCATCCGCGTGGTCAATCCCAAGATCAGGTTTTATCAGGCATCTTCCAGCGAAATGTTTGGCATGGTTCGCGAGTCTCCTCAAAATGAGAACACCCCATTTTATCCGCGAAGCCCTTACGGGGTGGCTAAACTCTACGGACATTGGATCACGGTCAATTACCGCGAGAGTTATGACCTTTTCGCATGTTCCGGAATTCTTTTCAATCACGAATCGCCTCGCCGCGGCATTGAGTTTGTCAGTCGCAAGGTGACCTACGCCGCCGCACGGATCAAGCTGGGACTTCAACAAAAGTTGAAGATGGGCAACCTGGATGCGGAACGAGATTGGGGATTCGCCGGCGATTTTGTGCAGGCGATGTGGCTGATGCTGCAAGGGAACCAGGCGAATGATTATGTTGTCGGCACCGGAATCACTCACTCGGTGCGGCAACTTCTTGAATTCGCCTTCAGTCACTTGGAAATGGATTATAAGCAACACATCGAACTCGACCCGGCATTACTCCGCCCCGCCGAGGTGGTGCACCTTAAGGCTGATCCCTCCAAAGCGCAGCGTGAACTGGGGTGGAATCCCACCCTCACATTTGAGGATCTGATCCATATGATGGTGGAACAGGATTTGGCAAGGGTGCGCACGCAGATGACCACGTCATCTTTACCTGGCAAGTAGCTACTCGGCAGCTTCCCACGCCCGCCGGTTTCCGCCTCCTCTTTTTTATTCGACGAGATAGAGGTTCAGCAGATAAGTTGTTATATGTAAAGCACTTAAACGTTTTCTTGCAGCTCCAAAACTCCGCCCAAAGGTGGGAACCAGCACTAAAAGGCTATTGACCCAATTTCAGAAATGGTTTCTACTTCCCTTTTCGGGCTACAACTTTGCATCACGAAATCCAATCGGGAGGTATGGCTAATGAGCCGCTTCAAGTTATCGGTCCTGTTGGCAGGGTTATGTTTGCTGTTTTCGGCGGCAGGATTCGGCCAGTCTGAGAGGTCAGGCGGACGATCCACAGATTTGGCCTCTGGGAGCGCGCGGCCAATGGAACCTGGGTCCCCGGCAACCGGATCGACCGTTGCGGGAGGGCCGCAAGCGGTGGTGCCGCGCCTGATGAAATTCAGTGGCGTGCTGCACGATACGGTGAACAAACCTTTGACCGGCACGGTCGACGTCACTTTCTCGCTTTACAGCACCGAATCCGGCGGCAGCCCGCTCTGGTTTGAAACTCAGAGTGTTCAGGCAGACGAGCTGGGCCGCTACACCGCTCTGCTCGGCGCCATGCACACCGACGGCCTGCCCATCGACTTGTTCACCTCCGGCGAGGTGCGCTGGCTCGGCATCCAAGTTGGATCGGAGGCCGAACAGCAACCACGCGTGCTTCTGGTGAGCGTGCCCTACGCTCTGAAAGCGGGCGACGCGGAGACCTTAGGCGGCAAGCCGGCCTCAGCCTACATGCTCTCCGACACCCAGCATGGAACGGCTTCAACCTCTTCTGTTGTACTAGCCCCAACCGGCGCCCTGACCACCAGCACAAGCGGGAAGAATCAACAGACCCGCGCGGCCAACAACGCGCCCCTGACGGCTTGCTCCAGCGTGACCAGCGACGGCACGGCCGCCGCTAACGCGGTCCCGTATTTCACCAGCAACTGCAATCTCGAGGGCTCCAACATCGTTGAATACAATGGCAATCTGGGTTTCGGGATTGCCACCCCACAGGCCCGTCTTCACATCTTTGGGCCGACCATCTCCGATTCGGACGCCCACTTCAATTTCATATTAGGAGACAGCACCCCCGCTGCGGCTGGCACCGGCGGCGGAATACTTTTCTCCGGGTATTACAGTGGGACCAGCCTTAGGGCGGGCTTGGCCAACATCCGGGGGATCAAAGAGAACGGCATTCAGGGCAATTATGCCACCGCCATGGTCTTTGACACGAGGGCCAACGGCGGCAACCAGACTGAGAGGATGCGAATCTCATCGGCGGGCTATCTGGGCATCGGAACTTCCACCCCTGCGCACATGCTGGACGTGGCGGGTGATATCAACGCCGTCACCTCGGGGGCAACTACCGCGATTGTAGGCACCAACACAGGGACAGTCAATGACGGCGTGGATGGCCTCGCCACCAATGGAACTGGGACCACCTCTGGGGTTTATGGGGAATCGGATAGCAACGCTGGTTATGGGGTGTACGGATATGCAGGAGCGGCGAGCGGCACCACCTACGGGCTTTATGGGCAGGCCGTGAGCTCCAGCGGCATCGGTGTGTACGGACAGGGCGGACTCTGGGCGGGTTACTTTGCCGGGAACGTCAACGCGACCGGCGCCGTGACCGCCACCGGATTCAATGGCACAGCCACCAACGCCAGCCAACTGGGCGGCCTCAGTTCCTCCGCCTATGCCAAGTTAAGTGGCGGCAACAGTTTTAGCGGAGACCAGGTTGTCACTGGCATTGTTACGGCCACAACATTCTTCGGCAGTGGCGCGGACTTGACCAGTTTGAACGCCACCAGCCTGATCAACGGCATTACGGTGGCGACGACAAGTTCAACACCCAACATCATTGCAGGGTACAGCGGGAATACCGCCAGCGGGGGCGTGGCTGAAACAATAAGCGGCGGCGGCATAAGCGGGGGAATCAACTCCGCCAGTCACAATTATGCTACAGTGGGCGGAGGAATCTCGAATACAGCGGGCGGAATCGCGTCTACGGTCGGCGGAGGCCAGGCGAATAACGCCAGTGGCGACTACTCGACCATCGCCGGGGGCGCCAGCAACGTTGCCGACGGTACCTTTGCAACCGTAATTGGCGGCGGCACGCTCAACATAGCCCACGGCAGCTATTCCACGATCATAGGAGGACAATCAAATGGAACCGCCTTGTCGGCAGATCACAGTTTTGCCGGGGGGTACGGCGCGCAAGCCAATCACACCGGTGCTTTTGTGTGGGCGGATAACCCAGGGTCATTAATCACTTTCTCTTCCACGGCGGCAAACCAATTCCTGATTCGCGCTTCCGGCGGAGTTGGAATCGGCACGGCCAGCCCAACCGCAGGCGATTTGGAAGTAAACGGGGGCATCCGTGTGAATACTGCCACCGCACAACCGACATGCGACGCCACGCAGAGGGGAACCTTCTGGGTGGTCCAGGGCGCCTCAGGCTTCAAAGATACCGTTTCAGTCTGCGCCAAGGATGCTTCCGACGCTTATGCGTGGAGAGTGCTTTATTAGTATTTTTCCTTCGGACACCATTGCATATTGACGGATGCCCATGAGCATCCGTCTCGCTTGGACCCGGGCGACTTCCGCATACTTCTAAAATTGGCGCTTGATTACTTTGAATGAAACTGAACTAAAATTGGTAGCGGGGGAGAGAATCGAACTCTCGACCTAGGGATTATGAGACCCTCGCTCTGCCACTGAGCCACCCCGCCAATTGGTTGCTCGCGCTTTTGTAATGCACCGCGTTTCCCTCTTTCCATACTAGGTTATTGAGGCTTTCCGAGTCAAGAAAAGCGCGCCCACTGTGAGTGGGTCCACCGAGGTCCCGATCATCCCGGCCTGTAAAAACCAAGTTGGGAATCGCCTCGGCGAATTAACCGGGTGCGGCACAGCGTGCCATATTGTTCCTCCAGCTTGCAATGGCGGGAATGTTCGGCAATCACCAGCGATGTTGGATGCAGAAGATCGCCGCGCGCGAGCTGGCGCAGGACGTGGTGGTATTCGCGAATTTCCTCATAGGGCGGATCGAGAAAAACAAAATCAAAGTGCGACCCTTCCTCTGCCAGTCTCTCCAACCCTCTTAGAACCGTGGTCGTCATCACATAAAAGCCTTCCTCCATTTTCACTCTCTCCAGGTTCTGGCGAATGAGCTCTGCCGCGGGACGGTGGTGTTCGACAAAAACCACTTCGCTGGCTCCCCGGCTGATCGCTTCAATGCCCACGGCGCCCGAGCCCGCGTAGGCATCAAGAAATGTCCGGCCCTCAACCTCGGGCCCCAGCACGTTGAACAAGGTTTCGCGGAGCTGGTCGGAAGTCGGACGCAAGGCCCCTCCCTTCAGGGTGGCCAGGTGAAGTCCGCGATGGGTTCCGGCAATGATGCGCATCAGAAAAATTGAGTGATCGAGCGATTGCGTGATTGAGTCATCGGCCTCTATTTATTCCAACCGGCCATGGGTGGTAAATTTTATTTTCCATTCTTCTGGTTCGACCGAAGTCACTCAAGGGCTCGATCACTCTATTCTTAAGCGATTCCCGCCAGGCCGTAACGGCGCGGCCACGCCTTGCGCAGGAAGGCGACGAAGGCATCGAATTCTTCCCGCGATCCCGGGTGGTTGACGAATTCGGTCGCTTCCATCTTCGCCCACTCCAGAATCTTCTGGTCGCGGATGAGGTTGGCAATCCGAAGCGTGGGAATTCCCCATTGGCGGGTTCCGAAAAATTCGCCGGGCCCGCGAAGCTTCAAATCAATTTCCGCGATTCGAAACCCATCGTTCGTCTCCGCCATGGTCGTCAGGCGAACGTCCGCGCTTTCAGTCAGCTCATTGCCGGCCAGCATCAGGCAAAACGATTTGCCTTTGCCCCGCCCGATCCGTCCGCGCAATTGATGCAACTGTGAGAGGCCAAATCTTTCTGCGTGCTCGATGAGCATCACCGTGGCGTTGGGCACATCCACGCCCACTTCCACCACGGTGGTCGCCACCAGGATTTGAACTTCGCCTTTCTTGAAACTCTGCATCACGTCTTCTTTTTCTTCACTCAGTAGCCGGCCGTGCAGCAGCGCCACGCGAAATTCGGGAAAAACGTTGCGCGAGAGCTGCTCGAACTCATGCACCGCCGTTCGCAGGTCGAGTTGCGCCGACTCCTCGATTAGAGGATAGATCACATAGGCCTGCTCGCCGCGCCGCACCTTTTCGCGGATGAACTCAAAGGCTTTGGGGCGGTCGCGATCTGCCCAGAGTCGGGTCTCAATGGGAGTGCGATTCGGGGGCAGCTCATCGATCACGGAAAAATCCAGGTCGCCATAGATCGTCAACGCGAGCGTGCGGGGAATGGGCGTGGCAGTCATCACCAGGACGTTCGGCATCAGACCCTTGCGAATTAATTTGGCGCGCTGCAAAACGCCGAAGCGGTGTTGCTCATCCACCACCACCAATCCGAGACGCCCGAACTGCACGTCCTCTTCTATCAAGGCGTGAGTCCCCACCACCAGGTTGGTCGCGCCTTCCGCGATCCGTTTCTTGAGCGTCGTTTTTTCCGCCGCCTTGCGCGCGCTGATCAGCAATTCCACTTCGTAGGGCAATGGCCGGAGAAGGTCGCGAATGTAAAGATAGTGCTGGGTGGCCAGAATTTCCGTGGGCGCCATCAGCGCCACTTGGAAGCCGTTGTCCAGGGCCAACAAAGCCGCCTGGATGGCCACAATCGTCTTGCCCGATCCCACGTCACCCTGCAAGAGCCTGTTCATGGGACGGGGCGCGCACATGTCCTCTACAATTTCTTTCAGCACCCGCTTCTGCGCCGGGGTGGGGTGAAAGGGAAGCACTTTCTTGATCGCCTGGCGGGCGCTGTCCGTTTTGTGGAACTCGACGCCTGGCACGGCTTGGGCGTTACGGCGCTTCAAGGCCAACCCGGCGCCGATATTGAAAAACTCTTCGAAGATCAGCCGCACCTGGGCGGGGCTGCGAAAATTGCAGAGTTCTTCCAGGGATTGCTCCGGACGGGGAAAATGGGTCTGGCGGATTGCGGCCGCGCAATCCAGCAGCTTGGTTCTGCGCCGAACGGAAGCGGGCAGGCTGTCTGGAATCTGGTTGCCCAGCGTGTCGAGCGCGTTCGCCATCAATCGGCGGATGGCGCGCGGACCCGTCCTGCCCATGGCTTCGTAGATGGGCACGACACGACCGGTCTCCAAGGAGCTCCCTTCCCCCGCTTCGGCCTCCGGCAAGATCTCGAATTGCGGCTGGATCATCACCAAATTGCCGGTCCCGAAGGTGTCCACTTGCGCCTTCCCGTAGAAAAACACTCGTTGCCCCGCCTGAAATGTCTTTCGTTTTTCGAGGTACACCGCGTTGAACCATTTGCAGCGCAGCATGCCCCTGGCACCCGCAGCGCTGGCATCCAATGCGGCAAGGTCGAAGATGTACATTCCCTTGCGCGTCCTCATCAGGCCGCAGGTAAGGACTTTCACCAGCACGGTGGTGAGCTGACCGGGCACCAAGTCGCGCACGCGGGTGATTCGGGTGCGATCCTCGTATCGAAACGGCGTGTAATACAAAAGATCTTTGACCGTCGCGATGCCCTTCTCCGCAAATACTTCGGCGCGCGCCGGCCCTACGCCCTTTAAAAATTTAACCTCCGAAGCGAAATTCAAATTTGATGTCGGCATCTTTGCCCGCTTCTTATATTATAACCATATGCCCCGCGGGAAACGGGATCACGGCGCGCCGCGGCAGCGTTGTAAACTGCACGGGGCATGGCTCGCGGCGGGACGCAGGAAACGGAATGTCCGCAAACCTTGAGCGATGGGTGCGATGGCTGGTGATTATTCTGCTGGGCAACGGATTGTATTTTGCCCTCTTCCCCTACCTCCCGCCTCCGGCCCGCCATCAGGGATTCCACATCGATCTGGGCACTTTGGTGGACTTTTGGTTTTGTCTGATTGTTTTTGGGGTGTTTGAGTTGGCCGCTTTCCTTCATGGCATCCGCAAGAAGTCCAAGCAGGGATGAAATCGCAGAAAGCGTGAGGCGTTTTAAAAGGGATTGACGGGCATCCACGCCCGAGTCCTGTTTCGCTGCGGTCATAGCTTATCAGCTCCATAAATTCTTTTTCCTTCACCCCACAACGCGGGCGGAGTAAAATAGCCGGGTATACTTCGATTCGGAGATAGAGCTGCTCATGCTTGGAAATTGTAGCCGCTGTTTGCCCGTTCCCCGAAGTCGACTTCGATAACAACGCCTGGCACCGGCCAGGGACAACCAAGAAGCTTTACCTTTTGGAATTGCCGCCCAAAATAAGTTTCCACCCTGGTCAATTTGAAAGCGGAGATTTTTGGATCGGCGGAATCGTTTCATAGCGCAATCATATTTGGTCGAAAACTAGGTAGGAAAGGAGATTTGGATCATGGAAATCAATGGTAAAGTTGGGGAAGCAGCGGGGAAGGTCTGGCATGCCCTCTCGACTGACGGGCCGCTAACGGTTGCCCAATTAAAAACAAAATTGAACGGAAGCAGTGAGGTGGTGAATTTCGCCCTCGGCTGGTTGGCACGGGAAGACAAAATCGAAATCACCCAGGATAAGCGAACCTTCAAAGTCAACCTCAAGTGAGCTCCGGCATGAGTCAAGCTTCGCCTTTGAAGCAGCGGTCCCGCGACTGCGGGACCGCCTAATCCAGAAAGGTTCGGGCGTAGTGCGGTCGTCATCGTTGAGCGGTGGTTTCAATTCCCCCAAATCCCGGCACGAAGCTGGCGAGGGGGAGTTTAAGAATTCCGTCCGGGTAAGGCTGATCGCCCCAGGGATTCCGGAGCGTCACGATTTTTTCGTCCGGATCGAAACTCAAGATGGTGTAGCAGTGCCCATCGATGTACCACGGTCCCGTGCCGGCGGGAAGGGTTTGGTGTGCCGCCAGGAGCTGGTGATAGCGGCTTTCCCCCGTACACGCCACCATGGGCGCACGGGCACTCATGCCACGGCTTAACGCCCCCGCCGCTTCGCCTTCCGATTCGTTTTCCATGATCGCCTTGCTCCCCGCAAAAGCTTCGATCACACGCCCGGGCATGCCGCCCTGCCCGACCGCACGATAGGCCCCAAACAACTCCCCGTTCTGCTGGATGGTGCTTTCCATGGCGGCAAAAAAGCCTCCCGACTCGAGCAGCTTCACCATGGAATCCTTCATTTCGTCGGGAATGGCCACGTTCTTCATGTGCGCTCTCAGTGAGTTTTCGAGTTGGGTACGGTCAATGTTGCCCTTCTGGTCCACCACCTGCCGGATGGCCCGATCATAAGCGATCAGCACCGAATCGTTGGAATCGATGAGTTGCTCGGCGTAGTGCTTCACCATGGCATAGAGGTCCGTCTGCTCCACTGCCGACGCCAATGATTCCCGCAGCACGCGTTGCGCATAGGCTCGAAACAGGACCGCCACCCACAAGCCGTCGGACAAGTCATATCCACTATCGCGGGAATAGCGAATGTCCTCGGGATAGGCAGTCTCTGTTTTGCCATCCCCAAATCTAACCGTAAAAGTCTTGTCCTGATTTTCCACGATCATCTTTCGGACCATTTCCGGATGGTTTTGCGCCAGAGCCGCCATCACGGAATGGAAATAACAGCTCCCCAGTTTCCCCTGGCGGACCGACTCGGCCGCAACCCCTCTGCCCTCGTACAGGCGGGCGAATTTGCTGTTTTGGGCGCTCCAACTTGCCGGCATGACGGCGAGATAAATGGACACTCCTATCCATAACATCCTCGCAGCGTTTCGCCGCGGGTGGCGAAATATCATGCGCAAATTTTGGGGGATCATGACATGAAAGATACACGGCGAAAGTTAAGGTGTCAAACCTTCACCAACGATCAGGTTTTATGGGAGGCGTTCAGATTAGCGAGGCGATTCGCACGTCGCCGCCCTCTTCCGGCATGCGAACCGCCGCGTCCATTCATTTGCTTCTCAAGAATCTCAGGGGCTCGGATCTATCGTGATCCCCCTGCCTGATTCAATGCGGCGCTGATCGCACTACCCGAGACGACGAGTTCGACCCGGCGATTCCGTTGCCGGCCTTGGGCGGTTTCATTGCTGGCGACGGGATTGGTTTTTCCGAACCCCTTGGCTGTAATGGATCCGGGGGAAACTCCCTGCGCGGCCAGATAGTCGCGCACGGAGCCCGCACGCTCTTCGGAAAGCGTTTGATTGAATTCGTCGCCGCCCAGGCTGTCCGTGTAGCCGTCGATTTCAAGCGTGAGCCCCGGATGTGAGATCAGAATTCCCGAGACCTTGGCCAGCTTTTCGCGCGCCACCGGCTTTAGAGTATACCTGCCGCTGTCAAACAAAACGTCAGACATATTCATGATCAACCCGCGCGCCGAGTCGCGCGTCTCGAGGATGGCGTTCAACTGTTGCTGGAGCTTGGCGCGCAGTGCGGTCTTCTCAGACTCGGCCTGCGCCGCCTCCGCTTGGGCCTGGCGGGCTTGCTGCTGTGATGCCTCAGCCTGGGTTTCAGCGGCTTTCTTTTCCGCGTCGGATTGAGCCCTCGCCTGCAGGGCGGCTTCAGAAACGGCCTGCGCCCGGGCTCGATCATCGGCGGCGCTTTGTTGCACTCGCGCTTGTTCCTCTGCTTCCATCTTGCGCCGGGTAATCACTCGAGCGTCTTCCGCCATTTGTGCGGCTTCGCGCGCGTCGGTGATGGCGTCTTTGCGGCCGCCCTTTCTTGAAAGCAGGCTCTCCGCGTTCTGCAAGTCCACCTGGGCTTTATTGAAACTCTCCGCCGCATAGTGGTCCGCTCCGGCCCAACCGGAGATGCGGACGGCATTCCGGGCCTCGTAAATATCTATCGGCGTCCTGCCATCCATGGGCATGGGGGTTAGCTCGGCTGGATTCGCGCCGGCCGTGTACTGGCCCCTCTTCAGCAATTCGTATTTGGCATTGACCTGCTCAATCGTTCCGTGGGTGTGATCCGTAACAAAATTCTCCATCACCACCACGTCGCTGGGCTGGGTTACGGCAAAGTGAGGCTCGGCGGTCACGATCAAGCCGAACGCTTGCAAGTCGCTGGTCACTACCAGTTCGCCTTTCCCACTCGCGTCGGGCAAAACCTCTCCCAGGTTGACAGGACGGCCTTCGGGGCTTATCGCCCAAAGAACGTACGTCATGTACTCCGCGCCGAAACGGCTGGCGGGCTGCATGTGCTTGAACTTTACATCCACTTTGATGGCGCCTTGCTTGCTCTGCACTTCGGCGCTGCCCATGGCGTCAGGCAGAAGAGTGGTGCCACGAAAATCAACTTTGGTCTCTCCGCTGCGATGACGGTAGTTGATGGCTTCGATCGTGCGCGCGACCACTTGAACGCGGTAGATGGGGACATGGTTGGGGTGTGCTGCGACGGGCGCGGTTTGCGCCTTCGCACTTGCTGATATTATGAAAATGGCGAACATGATTCCGATGACTCTGTTCATGTTTGGTCCTCCTTATCGTCTCTGATCAAGATAAGTTGTCTATCTTTCTTGGTTCCGTTTTTCATTTTCCTGCCGACCGGCTCGGCTCAGAATCAACCACTACTGACTCTCCCCCCTGGGCCGGTCGTCCTGATGTGGAAGTGGAGCGCGCGGCGCGGTCGGCCGCGCGCCTCGTACCGTCTCGCTCCGAGAGGTGAATACGACGGCGCCTCCCCATTCCCCCCCGGCGTGCACCAGGATGGGGCCCTGCCATCAGGCGTGGGCGGGTTATACTCGCGAGAAGGCAAGTCCGCCCTTGGGAGAGTATTTCGCCAGGGTATCGTCCAAAGGTTGGGCGGAGGGAGGAACGGCCATCTCGCCGTTGATCAAAATATCCCTGGCGCTGATCGCGCGGTGATAGAGAAGTTCGTTATCCTCTTTATCCTGCTTCAGGACCGCTCCGTCCAGAGATAGCCCGGCGAACAAGCCGCGCGTCCTCGAATAGCTCAGAATCTCCGCGTGCAGTTGGACGTCGGTCGCCCCCTCGGCGGAACGTCCCACCGGACCGGCCGTGGCCGACACTTCTGCGCCCAACTTGACACTGTCCTGAACCAGCTTTTTGGCCCCCTCTGGATTCATTACCAGAAAAACCACGTCGGTGGCCTTCCCGCCGATCTGAAAACCCACGCTTCCTGCCCCCAGCGTGAAAAAGGAAGGAGCGCCCCACGGACCGTTCCCCCCCTGCCGGCACACCAAAACACCGCGCCCGTACGTGCCACCCACCACCAGGGCGAACTTCAATTCTGAGGGAACGATTCCGACACACACCGACTTATCCAACAAATCCTGCGGAATGCCCTTGTCGGGGGTTTGCATTATTTCCCGGATCACGTTGGTGGATTTTTCCAATTGCGTTTCGCCCGCGAACGCGGGCGCACAAAATATGGAAATGATTAAGACCATGATAAGTTTTTTCAAATACATTCAACACCTCCTGGAATTGCATCAGATCCCGGCAGGAAGCGAAGTCAATTTCACCTTCCTTGGTCGGTCCGCCGGCCTGCCTGGTCCGTTTTTTTCGCGAGCAGCGAAGTCTGACCTTGTCCTCAGCTCAAATGCCCACTCTCCTGCCCGTAAGAATCCGAAAAATGATGGTGAGGGCAACAGCCCCCAAAGTCGCTATACCGAGGGAGTACAAGTATCCGCCGCGAACCGGATAGCCCAACCAATGCACGATTTGTCCGCCCGTGACGGCGCCCAGAATGCCCAGCACGATGTCAGCCAGGACGCCATACCCGGCTCCTCTCATAATCTTCCCCGTAAGCCAACCTGCCATCAATCCCACCCCCAACAAACTCAGCAATTCCATAATGTTCCTTCCCCGCGCCCGTCTTTTTGACTCACTGGGCGCGGAAACAATTTAGGATGGCGGATTGCCTCATCATGGGCCCCGCCTTTCCAAATCAGCGAAAATTGACTTCCAGATGAATCACGTCGTGGACGCGATATCCCCTGTCCAGCAGGCAGATATGTCCCCCGATGACAACATAGCGATAGCGCCGGGGGCACGGGGGCAACTCCTGTAAAAGGTCATATGGGACCGGGCGGCACATCCTGCGCATGTCCGGATCGAGAACGTAGCCCACCCGCAGGCGCGATTCGTACTCGGGCGCCAACCAGTCGCGCTGTCTAAAGCCCTCGGGAGGATGTTGGCGATGGCGCCCGTACCACTCATGAGCGGCCCGGCGATCGCGGTCACGGAACCGGTGAGGGTTGCCACGGCCCCGCTCTTCATCATCTTGCCTCCACCTTCGATATTCACTTCCGCGCCGCGCATCTCCCCGGTCTTGACCATGCCAGGCCGCGCCACCCATGCGTGACGGAGCCGCGCTTGCGCCCCTCGCAATTGCGCCTGACAGCCCCATGGACATTCCCAGTAAGATTGCCCCAAATCGGTTCACCATGTGGCGGCCCTCCTTTGGCCCGACACGTGCGATTTGAAAACTCCATCCCGGATAGGCGCAGTTCGAGGGCCGAACTCCAATTTGGGCAGCTAAAGGTAATGGTTTCTGTGGAATGAAGCAAAATCAGCTTGTGGATTGGCGCCCTGAGGTCGGGTAAAAATTTCCGATTGAAGGAAACAATTGACCTGCCGGAATTCCTGTCAAACGCACCTAAAGATTGTGTTGCTCCACAGTTTCCAGGTGTGCGTCCGCCAGCGGCCGGCTCATATAGAGGTTAAAATCGCTGACGGAATTCAGCGCGAAAGCCGGCCCACCGGCGGCGCGTTGCGCCTTGATGTGAATGAAATCAGCGCCTTTTACGTCATTCAGGACGAACGCCGGCCTCAGATCTTCTTTCATATAACTCACTTCAATATTGCTCATCTCAAGGCCTTTGACGTGGCGGATATAAAAACCATAAGCCGGCAGCGGACCAAACATGTTGGGCTCCGGATAGGCATTCTCCTTTTCCGGTGGCTGGAGGGTCGCCTCTTCCTTGGTCCCGCCCCCTTGCTGCAGGATGGTGATGTTGCTCAATCGGACGTCTTCAATTTCGTGGCCGGGAATGCCGCTGAGGATCGATGCGAAGCGCGTGTCGGTGTTGGACACGACGATGTTGCTGATGTTCACCCGGCGCAGTTGGCCCACCGGAATTCCGCTGGGGCCGCGCAGGCGGCTGCCCAGCCGCATGAAGATGGGCATTTCCACCACGTCGCGCATGGTAAGGTTGCTGATGGATACGTCCTCGATCAAGGCGCCGTCCACCGACTCCAGGGCCAGTCCGCGGCAACCGTCAAAGACGCAATTGGATATCGTAATGTTCTTGAATCCGCCGTTGGACTCGGTGCCGCACTTGATCCGCCCCGTGCGCGGGACGCGGAAGGACGGATCAAACTGCATGAACGTCCCGTTCAGTAGCGTTCCTTCCTGAAAACTGCCGGACACGTAACAATTGGTGATGGTCAGGTTTTCCGTCGGGCGCGGGTAGCCGAGCGCAAACGAACTCTTGGGGCAGATCCCGTCGTCCCAAGGCGAATTGACGCTGCAATTCAAGACCCGCACGTTGCGGCAGCAGTCGATGTCAATTCCGTCGCGATTGGTATCAATCTTCAGGTTGTCGATGCAGAGGTTATCCACGCCCGTGGCCAGCACGCCAAAATGTCCGCCATGCAAAATGGAGATGTCCCGTAAGGTTACGTTGTGGCAATTCTTCAAGCTGATGGCTTTGTCGCCCACACCCGCGCCCCGTTCGCGCCGTCCCCGGGTCAGGCCCTTGCCCCAAATCAGTCCGGGACCAAGAATGGACACGTCTTCAATCTCTTCGCCCCACATCAGGCCGTTGTGCCAGTGGCTATGTCCGAAGTCCTGGTATTTGTCCCACGCGTTGGGTTCAGCGGCGTCATAGCCGCCCACCCCTCCCTCGGGAGTTTCGGCGGCAAGGATGGTCGCGCCCTGGTCCAGATACAGCGCCACGTGACTCTTGAGATGAATCGAGAAGCACAAATACGTTCCAGCCGGGAAGCGCACCGTCCCGCCACCGGCCGTGGCCGCCGCTTCAATGGCGCGGTTGATGGCCGGAGTGTCCAGCGTCCTGCCATCTCCTCTCGCCCCGAATGCCCGCACGTCAAACACGCCGGAAATCGCGGAGGGCACGAACCCGCCCGCAATGGAATGGTGGGGAGGAGTCGGCTCTGGAGTCACGTAGGGTCGCCGCCGGGGCGCGGCCGGGCCCCGGGCTTGTGCCCAAAGGTGCGCTGGAACTGCGATCCCGGCCCCCACGCCCAGCATCATTTGCAGCGCGCGACGCCGGTCTGCTCCGATGTTCTTACCTTCGATTTTCATGATCATGCCTCCCTGATTTATGAATCAATTGGATAAAATGGAGCGCCACCCCCGGTCCGCGCTCTCGTGCCAAGCGCCAACATGGGAATGAAAGGTAGCGCGAGGGTTGCGACCCTGGACCTTCACGAAAGCTCGCGCCGGAAAAACTCCAGGCTCTCGGCAGCGTCATCCTGAAACGTGCCCCGACCTTCAATGGAAATTCCACCTCGGAAGTGGATGCGCTTCACCAATTCGAAAAAGCGGCCGTACATCGGATCCTCGCCCGGATCTTTCGGCCAGCGCCGGCCCTGGGGATTGGCAAAATGGAAGTGGACAATTTCGTTGCGCGCTTCCCAGACAATCTGCGGGTCTTCGTTTTCTTCGCGCAAGTGATAAAAGTCAATGATCATCTTCACGTTCGGGTGGTTAACGTCGTGGACCAGGCGCAGGGCTTCAGCTCCGGTATTGATGATGTTGCTCTCCTGCTTGCGCAACGGCTCAATGCCGATCACCATGCCGTTCGACCGGGCCACGTCACCGGCCAGGCTTAAAAACTTCTGGATCTGGCTCCAGGCGCGGTCGCGGGAGTAGCCCTCGGCCACATTGCGCGAGCCCGCGCTTCCCCACACGGCCACCGTCCCGCCCAGTTGGCGGCAGCGGTTCAGGGCGCTCTCCGAATACTTTCGCAACGCTTCAAGGTCCACATCGTCGCCCACCACGCGCTGTTTGTGAAAAAAAGTGTTGTAGCACTCGCAGCGGATGGGCGATGCCATCAGTCGCGCCTTGAAGTCCGCAAATTGGCTATCATTCATTTCGGCAATCTCGGCCACCGAGGGTTCGAGGTAATCGAAGCCGTAATGAATGGCGTTTTCGAGTTCCCCGGTCCTGGCGCAGATGCCCACTTCGACCCCGCCGGTTTTTGCGAGGGTCATCATCGGGGCGGCCACTGCGGTCGCGCCCAGGGTGGTGAGAAACCAACGCCGGGACATGGATGAAAATTCATGAGGCATCGTCATAATAGGTTTTTTGATTCCTTTCAATTTTATTCCGGCCCAACACTTGCGTCATGGTCTGGGCGCATCACCAGCATCATATTCCCGTTCGGGCGGGGAATGGCAGGCGGTTTCAAACAGATTTGCCCGATCCCTGCCGCAGCGTAACCATCCTGTCCGAAATAATGTTTGTCCATTTTTCGTTGAGGCCGCCCGGCCAATGGACCATCACGCCCTCCAGTTGAGGATCTTTGCCCAACCCGAAATGGACCCGGATATCGCTGGCGCTCAGGTAGCTCGAGTCCGTGTGCGCCCAGCGCCACTGCGGCGGTTGGCCTTGGCGCAAGACGGCCACGCGCGCGCCCACTCCGAAGCGATTGTTCTTGTCCCCTTCCAGCTTCACCTGAAGCCAGTGCTGGCGTGAACCCACTAGGTTGCGCAATAACCGGGCCGGCCCGTTGTTGTTGGTGATGAGGATGTCGATGGCGCCGTCATTGTCAATATCGCCAAAGGCGGCGCCGCGGGTGACTTCGGCAATTTGAAAAGCCGGCCCGCCCTCGGTGCTGGTTTGGCGAAATCTTTTCGCCCGCCCCTCGTTGTGGAACAACAATTTCTTTTGCGCGAAGGGATAGGGATTGCCGCGCTCGGCTTCCATGCGGGTCACCGCGCCATTGGCGATGAACAAGTCCAGCCAGCCGTCGTTGTCGTAATCGAACCATTGGGTGCCGAATCCGGTGAACCCAAAGGTCTCGGCCGCCAAACCATACTGGGCGGTCACGTCGTCGAACTGGGCCTTGCCGTTATTGTGGAATAGAGTGGCGCCCTCGCCCATCAGGTTGGTCACCAGAATGTCCTCGAAGCCGTCGTTCTCCACGTCTTCAGCGCTGACCCCCATGCCGGCTTTGGGCAAACCATCGGCGCTAAAGGCCACGCCCGCTTCGAGCGCCGATTCCCGAAAAGTTCCGTTGCCCTGATTCAGCCACAGACGATTGGCCGCCGTGTCATTGGCCACGTAAAGGTCCATTCGGCCGTCGCCATTGAAGTCTGCGCACACCACGCCCAGCGCCGGCCCGTAAGAAGATCCGATTCCGGAAGACTCGGTTACGTCCTGGAATTTGCCGTTGCCGAGATTCTTAAAGAGGCGCGAGGGAACCGCCTGGTAGGCTACGGGCGTGCAGTAATCGATCTCCCCGGTGGAGGTAAAGCATTGCTTGTTTCCCTTTACGGTAAAATCTACATAATTGCCCACAAACAAATCGAGAAGGCCGTCGCCGTCATAATCGAACCAGGCCGCGCACGTGCTCCAGCGCTGATCGTCCACTCCGGCCTGCTTTGTAACGTCGGTGAAGGTTCCGTCGCCGTTGTTATGATAAAGAACGTTGTGCCCGAAGTTGGTTACGTAGAGATCCTGGAAGCCGTCATTGTCGTAATCGCCCACCGCCACGCCCATCCCGTAGCCTACGTGGCCCACGCCCGCCTGCTCAGTGACGTCGGTAAATTGCAGTTTCCCGGTTTCCGCCAGCTGGTTGCGAAAGAGACGGTTCCCCGGTTTCCAGCCGGCGCGCGGAGGGAAAAGTAATTTCCCGCGATCATCAAGCGTGGTTCCCTGCACCAAATAGACGTCCAAATCGCCGTCGTTGTCGTAATCAAATAGCGCCACCCCCGAACCCATGATCTCGGGCATGTAGTACTTTCCGGTGGCGCCGTTGAAGTGATGAAAATTCAGGCCTACTTCAGGGGCGATATCGCGGAAAATCGGCCCTGCCGTGGACGAGTTCGCGCGGACTGCCCGCTTCTGCGGCGGCCACGCGCCCAGGGCCATTCCAGCCATCAAAAGTTCGCGTCGTGTCAAAATATGCTCCCTCGCACAAACGATATCATCAAATCAAAAGGAATGGGATGCCACCAGGAAACCTAAATCCGCCCCCCCGACCATAATTGACATGCTGCTTCTCTGCGAGTAAAGTGAGGTGAGGTGGAGATGTCATGGCAAAAACCGACGCCAAAGAACACGCCCACGAGCTAATTGAGCGCCTGCCCAACATCCAGGTTGAGGCAGTGGTTGGGTTGCTGGAGGCCATGCTCGATCCCGTCTCTCATGCCATCGCCCACGCCCCTATCGATGACGAGCCGGTCACTCCGGAAGAGGAAAAGGCATTGGATGAAGCCCGCGAATGGCTGAAGCACAACCCGGGGATTCCCTTCGAAGAAGTCTTGGCCGAATTCGGCCTCACGGTTGACGACCTCAAGCATCTCCAAGAGACCAAGTGAAGAAGATTGTCTTCTCCGAGCGAGCCCGCGCGGACATTCGCGCCCTGAGCCGTGAGACAGCTATGGTCATCTTCGAAGCTCTGCATCGCTTCGCCGAAACCGGACAAGGTGACACCAAGAAACTCAAAGGCGATAGGGAAGAACTGCGGCTTCGCATTGGCGACTACCGGGTCTTCTTCGTCTCTCCCTCTGCCTCGACCATTGAGATTCGTCGAGTCCTTCACCGAAAGGACGCCTATCGTTGAACGGCCCGGAAAGCGCGGAACTGCCCACCAATTTGGGGGCATCGACCCACACAGCCAAAGTCCTGTCATTGTGGCGGCCCCTCCCGTTCAAGAGCAGGAAAGTCCTGGTTAATCCTGGACAGCAGTTGGGATTGATGCCGGGCGGCAGCCTGGTCGCGGGCCATGCGCGCGTATTTCAAGGCGCTCGGGTGATCACCTTCAAGTTGGTAGGCCATGGCCAGCGCATACAAATATCCGGGCGTGCTCGCGTCCTCCGGTTGGAGCGTCTTCAAAAGGTGCGCCACCGATTCAGCGTATTTTCCCTGCCGCGCCAATATGGTGGCAATGTGGTAGTGCGCCAGGCGGTAGTTGGGCTGGTTCTTGATGGCGGCCCCGTATTCTTCCAAAGCTTCTTCGGTCTTCCCTTGTTTCTCGAGCAAAAACCCAAGGTTGTTGTGAGCCTCCGCATAGTAAGGATTGATTTGCAGGGTCTGTCGATATGCCTGCTCGGCCTCCTGATCCTTGCCTTGCAGGAAGAGAAAGACGCCGTGATTGTAATAGGCATCGGCGCGGTTGGGATTTAGCCGCACTGCATTTTGAAAGTGTTGCTCGGCTTTATCCGGCTCTCCCACGCGCGCGTAGAGCGATATGAGGTTGATGTTGGCTTGCACGTTTTTGGGGTCAGCCTGGAGCGCGCGCTGCTGCTCCTCAATCGCCTCGTTCAATTTCCCTTCGTGTTCCAATTCCACGCTGCGGCGGAGGTGCATCTCCGCCCCCAAGTCCAGGGCTTGCACCGCGCCCATCAGTTCGTCTTGGATGGGCGGCGTCACCGTTACATTCGCCTGGTAAGCGCGGAAGTGGGGTTCGGCCTCATCCGCCTTCCCCAGTTTTTGGTAAGCCAGGGCCAGCGCGTACTGAGCGGCGCCGTAATCGGGAAAAAGGTCGCAGGCCTTGCCATAGGATTCCGCCGCGCCAGCCGTGTCGCCGCGCGCCGCCTGAATCCGGCCAAGGCCATACCAGGCTTCCGCCATGGCAGCGGCGTCCCCCTCACCGTTATTCCCGTGAAAGCGGGAATCCAGTGGCTTGGAACTGCTTTTCAAAATCCGTTCGTAAATCCCCTCGCACGCATCCAAATCTCCGGCAGTCAGCAGGCTTTGCGCCAGCTTCATTCGCGCCGGCAGATAGCCCGGCGCCAGGCGCAGAGCTTCGCGCAACGTGGCCGCCGCTTGATCGTATTTCCCCTCATGGACCTGCACCGATCCCAGATAGTAAGTCCAACGAAAGGACCGTGCATCGAGTTGCCGCGCGCGCTCGTAACAGAGCGCTGCTGATTCGTACTGTTGGTACGCGTCCAGCACCATGCCCAACCTGCCCGAAGCTTCGGCGCTACGCGGATGGGCGCGTGCCGCGGCTTCCGCTTGTTGCACTTGCTCACGAATAGCGGGCTGCTGAAAATCAGATATGTTCAATTTGGGAAGCTCGGGCAGTTCCGCCGGACGCAACGGCACGGGAAATAACATCAGGGCCGTTGCGACCCCTAGCAATCTCGCGTCTCGCATCCCCATAGAATCATTTTAAGGTGAGAACTTTCAAAGTCAAAAAGCAAAGCCAACCTGAATACGCAAGAGATACTCAGTTCTCAAGCGATTCCTGTTTCATACGACTCCTAACCCTCGGTCGCTGCGGCGACAGAGGGTGCCCCGCCGCAGCCTTGCGGGTTAGTCAGTTCCTGAACGATTCCTAACCCTCGCCCCCTTGGGGGAGAGGGTGTCCCGCTTAGGCGGGACGGGTGAGGGGGTGACTTGATCCACTTCCATGGCTTTCAATCTCCAGCCAACGCGACCAAAAAAAAGGGACCGCTGGCTAAGCGGTCCCCGAGGCTTGCTGTTTTGCAGCGATTAAAAACTCAGTTTCATGCTGATTTCGAATTGCCGCTGGCCAATTCCGTCGCGGGCCAGGGCGTTGATCGAGGTGACTTGACCGAACGAACCGCCATTGCAGCCCGTGGTCGCGCTGAAACTGCCGCAACTTCCGTTCGGATTGTTGAAGTAAGGTGTATTGGTAAAGTTCACGGCTTGGGCGCGCACCTGGAAATTGAAGCGCTCTGTGATCTTGAAGTTGCGGATCAATCCCAAATCCATGTCAAAGTAGCCCGGCCCGTGGAACTGGTAAAACGCGGAAGTGCCGAACCGCTGCGCCGTGCCCACCGGATTGGCATCGACCCCGGCGAAAGCCGACTTATTGAACCATTGCTGGCCCGGCCCGACTGCGTGCGGGAATGCATTGCTCAATGAAACGATGTCAGGACGCTGGGTGTCCCCACTGGCGTTCAGGCCGGATCCGTTGGCGGACAAACCGACCACCGACCCCGAGACGGCGGAAACCAAGCCGCTGAATTGCCAGCCGCCCAGAATCTTGGCGCCGACCCCGGTGCTGACCCAATGCTTATTAGCCCCAAAGGGTGACTCAGCTACGAAAATCGCCTCGAAGTTCTGGGGGCGGTCGATGGGCGCCAAGCCGCGATTCAAATTGTAGAAACTTAGCGTTTGAATATACGGGTTACCTTTTTCATTTTCGACGTTGGCCATTCCAATGGTCTTCGACCAGGTATAGTTGAACTGAACCTGGTAACCATTGGCAAAATGGTGGGAGAGCGAAGTCTGGAGGGAGTCATAATGGTTGTTGGTGATGGCCGTAACATCGCCCATCGCTGCGGTTCGGCACCCCGGAGTGGTGGTTGAGATGCTGCTGCAAGCTCCCTTCACGCTGCCCAAATAATTGAATGGGAGGCTGGCGTTGCCTCCGCAGTTTTCCTTGACGATCGGGTCGCAGCCTACGGGTAAGATCGGGCTGCCCACATTCAAGTTCAGAATCCCCAGTTGGTCGATGGTGCGCGACGCCACATACCCTGCCGACGCCAGCCAGCCGCCCGGAAGTTCCTTTTCCATCGTGAAATTCCACGACTGGATGTAGCCCCGCTTCATGTTGGGCGCGGCTGACGCCAGGGAAACATTGCCAGGTATAGGATCCTCGGGGCAGGTCTGGCATGGAGTGGGTGGAAGCGGAATGCCGATGTCTAGATTCTGGCCCACCGGTTCATTGGCCACGCCGGTGGCGTCCAAGGCGCCCGCGGCCAGCAGAGAACTGGGAGCGTTCACAAAGAGTGGAAGCAGGATGGGAAAGTTGGTCCGCAAGCTATCCACGACGTTGTAAGGTTCATAGGTGATCCCATAGGCGGCGCGCATCACGAACGAGTTGGTGGCCCGATAGGCCAGGCCGATGCGAGGCGCAAAATCCTTCTTGGTTGCATTGACTCCGCAGTCGGTTGGGATGCCTCCCACCCCGCAGAGTTCCATCTCCCCGGTGGTGAAGTCAAAGTGCTCCAAGCCCCGGCTGCCGCCCCGGGTGGGCATGGGGAAGTATTCCCAACGAACGCCCAAGGTGGTGGTCAATTTGCTGGTGGTCCGCCATTGATCGCCAATGTAGGCCGAATACTCGTGAGTGATGGTGTGGAAATAGTCGGGAATCTGGATGTTCTTGCCGTAAGAGGTGTCCACGCCCAGAAGGAAACTTGCCATACCATTATAATTGTCGGACGCCGTGGTCTTGCCCTTTGCAACGCATCCTTTGCACTGGGTGGGTCCGTTTTGGAATGCAAAACCTCCCTGCGGCCCGTAGGATGAGCCTCCACTGTTCCATTCCGGCTGTTGTTGGTTCAGATGCTGGCCGATAAGGTCGGCCCCCCACCTGATGCTGTGATTTCCGTGGATCCAGGTGGCGTTACCGGTAAAGTCGTACTGAGGGTCGTTGCGGAAATAGGGCATGAAATTGTGCTGCGTGCCCAGGTTTGAAAAAGCGCCGCCATCCGGGGATGGGCCTTGACCGCTGGCGATATCAAACTCCGGCCAGCTTCCTTCAAAAGCGCGTGTGCCGTTGACTCCTGGAATGCCCAGTATGTCCGTGCCGGGTTTTGATTTAACGTCAAGCTGAGCAGAGTTGGCTACCATTCGGGTCATGCCTACGCTGCCGTCAATGACCAAGTTCGGGGTGGCGACGTAGTTGCCGGTCACACTAAAGCTGTAGGTGTGTCCGTAGGCGGTGCCTTCGTTACCAATGAAACCGCTGACCTGAGGCCCGCCGATTTGGCCGAAGATCTGAGGATTGAGGGTGTTGTACTTCGCCAATCCCAAGTGGCCGTACATGGTGAACTTATCGGATTTGTTCCAGTCAATCTTGGAGTCGCTGGTGAGGCGATTAAAGGCCACGTCTGCCGCGCCCAGGAAATTGTCATGAGGGCCGGTGCCATTCGAGGATTGATCGGGAATATTGGGTAACGGCAGCAGGGACAAAATTTTGGCGGCGGTAGGGCTGATGCGGTTGCCGCAAATTACATTGGCCACCCCACCGCACGAGAATGGAACTCGTCCCGAACCGTCGGACTTTCCCGTCGCCGGGTCGTAAACAACATCAGGATTGGCCTTGGACAAGTCCAATCCCCTTAAGTCCCCGGTTCGCATCGCCGCCGTGGGCACGGTGGCAAGCTGGTTGGCAAA
Source organism: Terriglobia bacterium (assembly GCA_035946625.1). Classification (GTDB taxonomy): domain Bacteria; phylum Acidobacteriota; class Terriglobia; order UBA7540; family UBA7540; genus DASYXZ01. Next base: position 55,558 of record DASYZE010000007.1, read on the forward strand.
CTGGCGTTGCCGGGTCGCTTCCACATTCCCGAAAAAGAACACCTTATCCTTCTTGATGGGGCCGCCGATGCTTCCCCCGAACTGGTTAAAGATGTCTTTGGGGACGCGGCTGATTCCGTTGCCGGGGTCGAAGAAGCCCCGCGCCTCGAGCCCATTATCGTAATGGTACTCATAAAGGTCACCGTGGAGTTGGTTGGTTCCGTTTTTGATCTGAACGTTAACGGAAGACCCCCCGGCCAGGCCCTGCTCGGGATTGTAGCTGTTGGTCGCCACGTTGACGACTTCAATAGCGTCCGCCGATGGGATGTAGGCGGCGTTTTCAGGGACCCAGATGTTGTATTGGCTGATCCCGTCCACGCGCACATCATTCCCATAGCTGCTGGTGCCGTTGGAATTGTATTGCAGCGAGCGCGAAGGGTTGGTGGCCACCGAGTGGGCGCTGGTGGGAGGATTAACCCCGGGTATGGCCCTGAACAACTGTTCGAAATTGTTACCGGGCGGCATGGGCACGTTTTCAATCGTGTTTGCGGTCAGGTCGTGGTGAACGTCCGGGCGCTCGGTTTGGAGGACAGCCGCGGCCGCCGATACTTCCACGCTCTGGTTAACCGAGCCCAGTTCGAGAGAGGCGTCCACCCGGGTAATGGTGTTAATGGAGACATCTACACCTGTTTGGGAGAACGTCTTGAAGCCCTGCGCGGTGACTTTAATGGTGTAAGTTCCGGCCGAAAGCGTTGAGAGCGTATATCCGCCAGATTGGTCGGTGGTCACAGACCGCGTAAGTTGCGTCTGCGTCTGCGTCGCGGTGATCGTGGCGTTGGGGACAGCGCCGCCTGACTGGTCATTGACGCTGCCCACGATCGAACCGTAAAGGACCTGTGCGTTCAATTGTGGGGCGGCTCCCAGCATCAGGAGCAGCGCCAAGCTGAGAACCATGATCGAATATCGTCCACCTAAAGCCCGGAGCATCTTTGCCAACCGCATGATCGCCTCCATACCTTCCAGATTTTCGGCCGCAGCCTGGTGAACTCGCGTCAGCGCGCGAATCCTGTTCCCAAGTGTTCGGCCCCTTCAACCCCAGCCGCACGCGCGACGCTTGAAAAGGAGCACCACCACCCCCTTCGAGGCTGTGGTTTTAAGCTTTCAAGCTGGCGTTTTCTCAAAATGTAATTTTGGACAACCGACGCAAAATCCCCACCCGCAATCGGTACCGCCAATTCGTTCTGGAACTGGTTCCAGACCTTACCCAAAGTAATTATGGTTGTCAAGAAAAAAATACTATAGATCGGAAAGTTTGTGTTATGCTTCTGTCATCCTGTGCGTTTTTGTGCTAGTTTGTGGCCCTCCCGCCTGCGCCGGGCGCGGCGCGGCGGCCGCAACGGGCACAAGAATACCAACCAGGGCACTCATGGAACGGGTTCCAAATCCGATCACTATCCGGGATGTGGCGCGCGTGGCGTGCGTGGGTGTGGGCACCGTCTCGCGCGTGCTGAATGGCGCCCGCCAGGTGAGCGGCCCCACGCGCGAGCGCGTGCTGGCCGCCATCAGCCGCCTGGGGTTTCGCCCCCACGCCCAGGCGCGCCGAATGTCGCGGCGCACGGAGATGGTCTGCTTCCTCATGAGCAACCGCGAATTTCTGCACTCTTTTCACGCCCGCATCCTCAAAGGCGTGGAGATGTGCGCCCGCTCGCTGGGTCAACAAGTGGTTTTTGCCGTGATCCATTACGACGAAAAAACTCCTTCCGAACAAATCGCGCTCCCGCCCATCCTCAAGGAGCGCGGTTGGGTGGACGGCTTGGTCCTGGCCGGAACCATATATCCCAACTTCGTGGAGCACATTCAGTCCATTCACGTCCCTTATGTGATGTTCGGGAACAATCTGTTTGGCCCGAAGCGGATGTTGAAGTATGACCAGGTCAGCTTTGATGGGGAGAAAGGCGAATTTGAGGCCACGCGATTCGTGATCGAGCAGGGCCATCGTGACATTGCCTTTGTGGGGGAAACCAGCTTCCCCTGGTTCCGCGAGCGGCACGCCGGCTATCGCCGCGCCATGAAGGCCGCCGGCTTGAATCTCCTGGTCATGAATGTGCGGCACGGAAATGGTTCGCTCGATTATGCCCAGTGGGCCGCCCACCAGCTTTTGCAAATGAGTCCGCGCCCCACCGCCATCATGGTGGGCAATGACGAAATAGCCTACGGCCTCTGGCGTTCCTTCCGGAAGGCGGGCGTGGGCGTTCCCGACGATATCAGTCTGGTTGGGTTTGACGACCGCGATGAGGCGCTGCTGATGGATCCGCCCCTCACCACCGTGCGCGTCCAAAAAGAGGAAATCGGCGAGACGCTGATGAAGATGCTGCTGGAAAAACTGCACCAGCCCGAAAAACAATTTGCCCGGCAGGTAATTCCCACCCAATTAATTATTCGCGGCACGGTCAAACATCTTGCTTCCGCCTCCCGCTCCACCACCCAGCCCTCGCACTCCGCCCAATTGTAATGGTTTGAATGGCGCCCCAGCCCGCGGCATAACCCGGGCGAAGCTCGCCTGAAGATGTCGCCGCCGGGCGCCCGGAAACAGGCGCAACGTCATGATAGCGTGAGTGGAAAACTTTCCGCTCTTATCGTGGCGGAGGCGCGGTGGAGGGCGGCGTCGGCTTGCCGTCGATAGTGAACGGTTCCATCAGCTCGGCGCGCGTACCATCCGGATCGAACAGGTTGGCCTGGCGCTGGCGGTTATGCCCCACGTGGATTTCAATTTTCCGCGTATAATTCGCGGCCGCCGCCCGCGATTCGAGAGTGGCCACAGACTTGGCTATGTCCGGGGTCATCAGAGACAAGTGGTTGGCGCTTCCGCGTTTGGCCGGCGCAGGAAGCGTCTTATAGAGCATCAGCTCGACGTAATCTTTTCCGTCCGGCACCCGCAGGTCCACCCAACTCAGCGTGATATCGTTGGCGCTGCCGCGCCAGAACTCCTTGAAACCGAGGATGCCAGTATAAAACTCCCTGGATTTTTCCAGCGACCCGACCGTGAACCCGATGTGCATGATGTGGTCGGAAATGCGCGTGGCCGGCATCGACTTGCCCCGCCCTTGCATCGCCCAGCCCTCCGGTTGATATTCCACCATCTCCACGGTGTGACCGTCCGGATCCTTGACGTTAAAATTTTTGTCTCCCGTCTTCCCTTGGCCCACCTGGGCCGGCACTTTGATGCCGCGCGAAATCAGGTATTGCCGCAACTGTTCGGCGTGATCAGTATAAAACGAGATGTGGCTAAGCATCCCATCATCTTTGGGCGGGTCGGTGAAGAGTTCGAGGTGCTGATAATCGTTGATTTTGATGAAGGCGATGCGGACCGTGCCATCGTCCCGTCTCAGGTCGTAGGGTTCGGCGAAACCGAGCAGGTCCTTATAATAAACCAGCGTCTGGGGAAGGTCGCTCACATAAAATCCCATGTGGGCGATGCCCAGAATTTTGGGCCGCTTCACCGCGCTTTGCCCGCAGACCGGCGAGGCGGCCAGCATACCCGCCAGCGCCAATAGAATTTTCCCCGTCATCAGGACCTCCCGCGGATTGTCCCGCTCCCCATCACCACACCCGGCACATCTTCTCGCGCACCATGGGCTGGCCCGGCTTGCAATTAAACGCCTTTTGAAACTGGGGCAAATCGGAAACAATGCCGTTCACGCGATAACGGCCCGGCGAGTGGGGGTTGGTCAGGGCGCTCACCCGGAGGTTTTCCGGGCGTTCGTTTTCGCACGCCCACTGCGCGTAGCCGATAAAAAAGCGCTGGTCAGGCGTGAAGCCGTCGATGGGCTGAAGGTTCTGCCCCTCCGTGGCTTTCTTCCACGCGATGTAAGCCAGCAGCGTGCCGCCCAGGTCGGCCACATCTTCGCCGGTGGTCAGCTTGCTGTTGATGTGGATGTCGTCCACGATCACGTACTGCGCGTACTGCTGCTGCACGCATTCGATCCGTTGCTTGAATCCTTCGGCATCCGCCGGCGTCCACCAATCGCGCAAGTTGCCCGTGGCATCGAATTGCCGCCCTTCGTCGTCAAACCCGTGCGTCAGCTCGTGGCCGATGGTGCCGCCGGTATTCCCGTAATTGGGCGCGTCATCCATCTTCGGGTCGAACAAGGGCGGCTGCAAAACGCCGGCGGGAAAATTAATGTCGTTCATCTGCGCGTCGTAATACGCGTTCACCGTGGGCGGGGTCATCCCCCACTCACCGCGATCCACCGGCTTGCCGATTTTCGCCAGTTGCCGTTTGGATTCGAATATGGCCGCCCGGCGCACGTTGCCGGCAAAATCCCCGCGCACAATTTCGAGCGAACTGTAGTCGCGCCAGCGGTCGGGATATCCGATCTTGTTGACGATGGTATGAAGTTTCGCCAGCGCCTGCTTTTTCGTTCCCGGACTCATCCAGGGCAAATCTTTCAGGTCGTCCCCCATGGCCGCTTCAATCTCCCGGGTCATTTTCAGCGTGCGCGCTTTGGTCTGGGCGGTGAAAGTTTTGGCCACAAACACCTGACCCAGCGCTTCACCCAGGTCGCGATTGACGTCGCGCACGCACTGCTTCCAGCGCGGCGGCATTTCACGGACGCCGCGCAGCGTGCGCCCGTAAAAATCAAAGTTCTCTTTTTGGAAATTCATGGAGAGATAAGGCGCCCAGGCGCTGGTGAGGTGCCAGCGCAGATACGTCTTCCAGTCCTCCAGGCTTTCCGACTGAAGGAGTTGGTTCACCTCGCGGTAGAACTCCGGCTCCGTCACATTGAATACTTGCACTCCGGAGAGGCCCTGCTCCGCCAGATATTGGTCCCAGTCGAAGTCGGGCGAAAGCGCTTTTAACTGCGCCCGGTCCATCTTGTGAAACAGGTTGTAGGGATTGCGCCGCTCGACGCGCGTCAGCGTCTTCTTCGCCAATTCCGTTTCTATGGACATCACAACTTTCGCTTCCCCCGCCGCCGCGTCGGGCGCATCCCCGGTCAACTCGAACATCTTCTGCACGTGCGCCACGTATTGGTCGCGTATTTTTTCCGATTTGGGATCGGTCTTGGTGTAGTAATCGCGGTCTGGAAGGCCGAGGCCGCCCGCGCCCGCAAACGCAATCACCTGGGACGAATTCGCGAAGTCCTGGTTGGAACCGAAATTGAATAGCATCCCGCTTCGCCTCAGCGCCGGCTGCTGGCGGCCAAGATATTTTCCCAATTCACTCTTCGACTTCAACTCGGCGATCTTCCCCAGCTCGCCTTCGAGCGGCGCGGCTCCCAGTTTTTCGATGGCGGGCTCGTCCATGCAGGCCTGGAAGTAGTCGCCAATCTTCTGCTCGGAGGCGTCGCGCGGCCGGCTGGGGTCGGACGCTTCCTGCAAAATCCCCCACAAAAACTGTTCGTTCTCGTTGGCCAGCTTGGCGTAAACGCTCCACCCCGCCTCGTCCGGAGGGATGGGATTGTTTTTCATCCACCCTCCGCAAACGTATTGATAAAAATCCACGCACGCATCCGCCGTCCTGTCCATTGCGGTGAGATCGAGGCTGGGGGAATAGGGCAGAGCATGGAGCGGATGCGGCCCCGCCTTGGCCGACTGACTCGGCATCGGCCGCGTCTGCACCACTAAAATAATGGCTGCGGCCAGCAAGCCGGCCATAATTCTGGATCGATTCATGTTTGCTCCTTGTTGTCACATCGCCAGGTTCGCAATCTATTAGAGCGATAAAACTTAACTGGACAATGAAAAAAGACCCGAAATGTCATCCCGAGCCAGGAGAGGGATCTCGCCCTGGCAAGACAAGCAGTGCGAGATTCCTCGTCGCCTAGGGCTCCTCAGAATGACGGTTGGCCGAGCCTTTGAACAAACTGACAGAAGCCTAAATTTAGTCATGCGCACGTACTGTAACAAGTGTTTTTAAACCTGCCCACGGGAATATACATCTGTCGGCCTTCTCATGCAATGTGAGCCGCAAGCTCAATTCAAAGGTAGCGATGACCTCCGTTCTTGAGGTCAGCGCTAATTCTTTTTGATGGGCGTGAATCTCGTGGTTCGGGAGGCCCCTGTGGATGAAGTGACCGTGGCGGGCGACGTGCCCGTTGGTAAGGGAGGCGCCTTGCTCTCATGCGGGGTCATATCGGGAACAAGGGCGACGCTCAGGAAGTATTCGTGCCAGTTTGGGTCGTACATAAGCGCCCAGGCGACGCGATTCCTGGGGATCCCAGGGACGAGGTTCATTCCGAGTTGGTCCAGAATCTGCTCGAGTGCATCACGCGCCGTGAGATTGTCCCCGACGACAGTGCATTTTCGCCCCCACAAGCACGTCATGCCGAAGTTAACATTTATAATGCCCGCGTGGCGTAGCTTGCCAATCTGGCCGAAGAGGTCGTCCAAGACTTGGCTGCAAGGGCGGGACCCCGGCGGGCATCACACCGATCGGTTCCCTTCGACCTGCCGCTTCCCATTCCAACTTCAATTTACTTCACGGGCGTTTCTACAACTTCGGCGCCGGTCTTATTGATTCTTTCCGTGGCCGTTTGCACGTCCACATCGAGATCACGGGTCAACTGATAATTCAGTTGCGTGCCGACGGGCAGGGCGAGGTCCGGACCGCGCTTGCGCATGGTATCCACAAACCCAGCCGCGCCGCCGATGGCGCCGCCCACCAGCGTGCCGGTGAAGCCGCCGAAGAGGGTGCCCACCAGGCCGCCGCCACCCATGCCCGCTCCGACTTCCTCCACCGTTCTCAGCCGTGAGTTCGGGCCTTTCACCCCGCCTTCTTCACCATGGACTTTGGCTTCCGCGCCATACACCGCGGCCAGAATGGCGCTGAGCGGATAGCTGGCCCCGTCTGGCATCACCACTTTTTCCGCCGTCAGGCGCATTTGCCCCACGCCCCGGATGCGCCCGGGCCGTTGCAACTGCGCAATGCGCCCTTCGATTTTGGCGCCAACCGGAATCACTTCGTGCCCATCCAAGATCACCGGCTCGCTCACGTTGGCGGTGAACGGATCGCCCGGGGCGTTCATAAAGGTGGAAAGAGTCTGGGTCAGACGGCAATGGATGACCGAACCTGCGGGCACGGAATTTTTTGCCGCCCTTGCCGAAGAAACGCTTAACGCCAGCAGACCAATGGACAACAATACGCGCTTGACCATGACTTGGATACCTCCTCAGGTTTCCACATGGCCGGACCCTGGCGCTTTGTCCAGCTTGGTTTCAAATGGGGCCCGAAGTCCGCTGCCTGCGCGCATCCTTCGTGGCCGCCGGAAGTTCGATCGATCAGGATGGTTGCAGCCGCCGCCCTCACAGCGCCCAGCCATCCTCCTGAAATCCTGGGGGGCGTTGCCGCCCCGAATTCTTCCCGCATTCTAACTCAACTCCAGGGGAATTCGCAAACCGTTTGTCGAGTTGTGTCGCAGCAAAGTGAAAAGATCCTATTGCAGCAAAGTAAGAAGTTCCTGTTGGAAACCGGCAAAATGTCGGGATGAACAAAGAACAGGAGCTGTGGATGAGCCAGAGAGATCGGGATCGATTGAAGGTATTGCAT
>DASYZE010000008.1:0-2352 GCA_035946625.1 Terriglobia bacterium
TTCGGACGTTCTGGCCGCGGTGATCATGAAAGACCCGGAGTGGAGCGCAGTGCCCACTTCGACTCCGGCCTCCATTAGCAGATTGCTTCGGCGCTGCCTTGAGAAAGATTCCAAGCGCCGCCTGCAAGCCATCGGCGAAGCCCGCATCACGATTGAAGAAACGCTGAGCGGCGCAGTTGTAGGGCCGGGGCTTGCCCCGGCCTTGACGGGTGATGTTACGGGGCCGCCGCCCCAAGGGGCAGCCCTACGACCGCTGCCCTGGGCCGTGGCAGCAACCTTCATCCTTGCCACCGTCCTTCTCATTGTCGCTTACTTCCGCGTGACCCCCGTTCGTGTGCCGTCGGTTCGTTCTTACATTCTTCCCCCGGAGAAAACCACTTTCGCCTTCGAGGCGGCAACTGGAACCCCTGCACTTTCTCCTGACGGCAGGCGGCTGGTCTTTGCGGCGCGGGACTCATCCGGCAAGGAAATGCTCTGGGTGCGAGAACTCGATTCCCTCAGCGCTCAACGGCTCGAAGGCACCCAGGACGCGGCTTTCCCCTTCTGGTCGCCGGACAACCGTTTCGTGGGCTACTTCGCGCCCGGCAAGCTGATGAAGATTGAGATTTCCGGCGGCCCAGCGCAGACGATTTGCGAGGCTCCGAGCGGGCGCGGGGGAACGTGGAACGCCGACGGCGTGATTGTTTTTGCTCCGGTAGTATCCGGCGGACTTGACCGGGTCTCAGCCGCCGGGGGCAGCCCCTTGCCTGTCGTTCCGCTCGACAAATCCAGTCAGCTATTCTCCCTTCGCTGGCCGGTTTTCCTCCCCGACGGCCGCCACTTCATGTACTGGGCGGGCAATCCTTTTTCCGTGGCTTCCTCGAACGCCCCTCGCGGAATTTATCTTGGCTCGCTCGATGGCAAAGACCGCAAGTTCCTTTTTCCGGCAGACAGTGAGGCTCTTTATGCGCCTCCCGGATACCTGCTTTTCTTGAACGGCGGCTTGAATGGCGAGACGTTAATGGCGCGGCCCTTTGACGCGCGCCGCCTGGAGCTGAGCGGCGAGGCCTTCCCGATTGCCGAGCACGTTGCAAACCCGCGGAACTTTAGCCTTGGCCATTTTTCCGTATCTCAAAACGGCGATCTGGTATACGAGGCGAGTGGGACGGTTAAGGTGCAGGTAGCCTGGATGGACAGAAGCGGGAAGCAACTGGGCACTGTGGGCGACCCGGGCATCATCACGGACCCGCGACTTTCGCCCGATGGCAAGACTTTGGCGGAGGTGGTGGGGGACCCGCAGGCAAGAAATGTTGATCTCTGGTTGGTGGACCTGGCTCGCGGAGTGCGCACCCGGTTTACCTTCAACCCGGCGGTCGACAGATACCCCACCTGGTCGCCGGATGGAGCGAAGATAGCATTCTCTTCCGTCCGTAGCGGGCAGTTTGACATTTATGTGAAGCCGGCGAACGGAACCGGGGCCAGCCAAACTTTGGTTCAGGACAGTGTAATAAAGTATGTTATCGACTGGTCGAGCAACGGGCGGTATATCGCCTATATGCGCTCGGGCCCGCTGGGGAAGACCGGATGGGATATCTGGATCCTGCCGCTCTTCGGAGATCAAAAGCCCTTCCCCTTCCTGGCAGGCCCGTTTAACGAGGTCGCTCCATCCTTTTCCCACGACGGCAAATGGCTCGCCTATAGTTCAAATGAGTCCGGCACCGGCAGGTACGAATTGTACGTTGTCCCCTTTCCGCAGGGGAACGGTAAATGGCAGGTATCGACGAGCGGAGGCTCGGGAGCGCGATGGCGGGGGGACGGGAAGGAATTGTTTTATATTTCCGAGGACAACAAAATGATGGCAGTGGGGATTCAGGAGAAAAACGGATCGCTCGAAATCGGCAACCCCCAGGCCTTGTTTCAGACGATTGGGCGCACGTCCTTTGACGTCACGCCCGATGGGAAGAAGTTTGTCGTTCTCACTCAGCCCACGCAGTCCGGCACGGAACCGCTCACCCTGGTCACGAACTGGCTAGACATGCTGAAGAAACCATGAGCCTCATTCCGGAAACCAAACTCGGGCCGTATGAAATCCTTTCGCCCCTGGGCGCGGGCGGGATGGGCGAGGTCTATCGCGCCCGCGACACCAAACTGAACCGCGAAGTGGCACTGAAGGTCCTGCCGGCCGCCTTTGCCAACGACGCCGAGCGCATGGCGCGTTTCGAACGCGAGGCGCAGGTGCTGGCTTCGCTCAATCATCCCAACATTGCATCGATTTATGGTCTCGAGGAATCGGGCGGCGTGCGCGCGTTGGTGATGGAATTGGTGGAAGGGCCGACGCTGGCGGAGCGACTGGCGCGAGGGCTCGTAGGGCCG
>DASYZE010000009.1:0-32534 GCA_035946625.1 Terriglobia bacterium
TTCACCCGCGCCAGCACTCCCACTCTTCCCAACTCCCTCTTGCTCATCTCCGTTCTCCCCAATCGGACCTCCTCTCGGAGTTCCTATTAGGGGACATTTCTATCGAGGACAAAAGGGGACATTATCATCGAGGCACAACAGACTTTTCTCCTGTACTATCATTCATGGCTCTTTCCCGGCGATGGCCGGCCGGTGGGGCGGCCGGTTCATCGCGATTCAGACTCCAATTGCCAACAAGGTGGTGTGAATGTCCGTAAAGAATGACCGGTGGATTCGCAAAATGGTTTTGGAACAAGACATGATCAAACCTTACGCCGAGAGTCAGGTGCGCGAGGGCGTTATTTCCTACGGAGTTTCATCGTACGGGTATGACCTGCGGGTGGCTGACGAATTCAAGATATTCACCAACGTGAACAACTCCGTGGTTGACCCCAAACATTTTGACGAAAAATCGTTTGTGGAGTTTCGCGGGCCCGTGTGTATTGTCCCGCCGAATTCGTTTGCTCTCGCGCGTTCAGTGGAATATTTCAAAATTCCCCGCAGCGTGCTCACTATCTGCGTGGGCAAGTCAACCTACGCGCGCTGCGGCATCATCGTCAACGTGACGCCGCTCGAACCCGAGTGGGAAGGTTTTGTGACATTGGAAATTTCCAACACCACGCCCTTGCCCGCGCGCGTCTATTCGAATGAAGGTCTCTGCCAGATCGTTTTTTTCGAGTCGGACGAGCTTTGCGAAGTTTCTTATAAGGACAAGAAGGGCAAGTACCAGTCCCAGCAGGGCATTGTGCTGCCCAGGATTTAAATGGGCGTTCCCATCAACGCGGCGCCGAAGCGTCTTATCCTGATCGGCTGTTTCACACTGGCGCTGGCGTTATTTGCACCGGGTCCTCGCGGAGTGGCGCACGCGTTCGCCGCCCACGCAGACCCAGGTCAGGCCGCGCCGCAGGGCGCGATGAATCAGCAATCCCCTCCGCCCGATCGCTACACCCTAACGCCCGCGCAGCGCGCCCGCGCCGTCGCCTATTCCCACACGCGCTACGTCATATATTTTCTGGGCACGGCTTTGGCCCTGGCCGTTTATTTATTCCTTTGGCGCGCGAAAGTGGTGGTGGCGTACCGCCATTGGGCGCGCCGCGCTTCCTCCCGGCATTTTGTCCAGTGCCTCATCTTCGTCCCGCTTTTCTTTGTTACCGCAAGTCTGATCGAGTTTCCGTTGGACTACTATTCGGGTTTCGCTCTGGAAAAACGTTTTGGCTTCTCCAATCAGACTTTTCTTTCGTGGCTCGGCGATTGGGGGAAAGCGCTGGTCATCACCGTTGTCTCGGGTGTTTTTGTCGTATGGATACTCTATTCGGTGATCCGGCGCAGCCCGCGGCGCTGGTGGTTTTATTTTTGGCTGGTCACTATACCGCTGACGCTGGGCATGATCCTGATTGAACCGTTGGTGCTCGATCCGCTGTTTTATAAATTCACTCCACTCGAGCAAACCCATCCGTCGTTGACCGCCCGCATTGAACTCATGCTTCACCGCGCGGGATTAAACATTCCGGAGTCCCGAATCCTGGAAATGGATGCCAGCACCAAAACCAACGCCGTGAACGCCTACGTGAATGGCATCGGTTCGAGCAAACGCGTGGTGGTTTGGGACACCACGCTGCGCGTGATGAACGAGGACGAAACGCTGCTGGTGCTGGGCCACGAAACAGGGCACTACGTTTTGGGGCACGTTCTGAAAGGGTTTGTGGAATTTGAGGTGGGCGCATTTTTTGCTCTTTGGGCTGGCTTTGCCATTCTCGAACGAGTCATCAAGCGCACGAATTCAGGGATGAATCTTGAAGGAGTGGGCGACCTGGCGTCCCTGCCCATCATGCTGTTCGTCCTGACCCTCCTTACGTTTCTATCCACTCCGGTATATTGCGCTCTCTCCAGGCGAGTGGAGCATCAGGCGGATCAGTTCGGTTTGGAGGTGGCCTATGGTGTGGTGGCGGATCCGAATGCCGCCGAAGCCCGGTCATTGCAAATTCTCGGCGAGCAGGATTTGGAAGACCCCGATCCAGCGGCTTTCATCAAGTTCTGGCTCTACACTCACCCGCCCCTCGACGAGCGCATCCGCTTTGCCACCAGCTACAAACCCTGGGCGGAGGGGAAACCTATGGAGTTGGTGCATTCCAAGAAAATTGAGTGATGGAGTGATCGGGCGATTGAGCGAATAAAAAAAGGCCGGCAATCAGTTAAACGCCAAATCGCCGCTTCACTCAATGTTCTGCTTCTTGCGGGTTTTCGCGCGTCTGTGTTACTTTCAAAAGGCTCAATCATTCTCATCACGTTGGCTGGACAGATTTCCCATGATACTGGCTTATGGCATTCATACTCCGAGCATTGCCGCATCGGCCTTCATTGCCGCGAGCGCGGACATCATTGGCGACGTTGAAATTGGCGAGAACGCGAGCATCTGGTTCCAGTCGGTGTTGCGAGGCGACATTGACCCTGTCCGCGTGGGCGCCAACAGCAATATTCAGGACGGGTGTGTGGTGCATACCATGCTGGGCTCGCCCACCATTGTTGGCGATTGGGTGACAGTGGGCCACCGCGCGGTGCTGCACGGGTGTACGATTGAGAATCACTGTTTGATCGGAATGGGCGCGGTTTTATTGAACAACGTCAGGGTGGGAGAAGGTTCGATAGTCGCCGCGGGCGCGCTGGTGGTGGAAAACACGGTGATTCCGCCGCGCAGTTTGTATCTTGGATTGCCCGCCCATTTCCAGCGACAACTCGGCGAGTCTGACCGGCGCTTTATCGATATGCACGCCACCCATTACCTGCAATACAAGGAGAACTACCTCGCAGAGTCAGGTAAGAAAACTCCGAGTTAAATCGTGCTGCAGGGGCGAACGGCGTTCGCCCTTGTTCTAAAGACTAGAGTTGTTCACCAAGAGGCCGAACACCCTTCGGCCCTAGGGTCGGGTCTAAGAACGTGTCAACGAGAATCGAAACAATTCGCGCCGTCAAAGGCACGCGCGACCTCCTGCCCGAGGAAGTCTTCCTCTGGCAGCGCTTGGAGCAGGACGCCCGCCGTGTTTTCGGCGCCTACAATTTTGAGGAAATCCGCACTCCGATTCTGGAACAGACCGCGCTCTTTGCGCGTACGGTGGGTGCGGACACGGACATCGTGGCCAAGGAAATGTTTACCTTCAACGATCGCGACAACGAATCCCTTTCGCTCCGTCCGGAAGCGACGGCCTCGGTGGTCCGCGCTTACATCGAACACAGTCTTTATAATGAAGGGCGAGTCCACAAGCTCTATTACGTCGGTCCGATGTTTCGCCGCGAACGCCCGCAGAAAGGGCGCTATCGCCAGTTTTACCAAATCGGGGCGGAAGTGCTCGGCGCGGACTCCCCCCTGGTAGACGCCGAAGTGCTCGAAATGTTGGTCGAATTCCTTCGGCAAGCGGGTGGTGTGGGGGCAGGTGAATTCGTCCTGCTCATTAACTCTGTGGGATGCCCGCGGTGTCGGCCTGAATATCTGAAGACCCTGAAGAAAGCCCTGGAGCCGGTTCGTTCAGGAATGTGCGCTGACTGCCAGCGCCGGTCGGTGACCAACCCTCTGCGCGTTTTTGATTGCAAGGTGCCTGCCGACCAACCCATCATAGCCAACTTGCCGACCATCATCGATCACCTGGACGCAGAGTGCCGCCAGCATTTTGATCGAGTCACGGCCGAACTGACGCAGCGCGGCATTGAGTTTCAGATCACACCCCGCCTGGTGCGCGGGCTCGACTACTACACACGAACCACGTTTGAGATTACGAGTACGACGCTGGGGGCGCAGGATGCCATCCTCGGCGGCGGGCGCTATGACGGCCTTTCTGAAATGTTGGGCGGCCCGCCCACGCCGGGCTTTGGGTTCGCCATCGGGCAGGACCGGCTCGTTCTGGTGGTGGGTGAAACAGCAAAGCAATCCGCCAATCCGCCGGAGTGGAAAGAATCGCTCGCGGCTTATATCGTTTGGCTTGGAGATAACGCCCTGGGCGCCGCCAACGAGCTGACGCGCAAACTGCGCGAACAGAATTTGAAAGTGGCCATTGGCTTTGAGCCGGCTGCTATGAAAAAATCATTGGGCATGGCCAACCGGCAGCGAGCGCGATTCGCCATCATCGTAGGAGAGTCAGAACTCGCGGAAGGTAAATTTCAAGTGAAGGATATGTCGAACGGCCAGCAGGAGGCGGTGGAGGCTGGTCGCATTCCGGAGTATTTGAAAGCGAAAGTCGAAGGTTCCAAAATTCCATCGACGCCTTAATCTTGGCGAGGGCAATGAATTGAAACTCGATCTGCTTGGCAACCGGCAGCGAACGCAGCACTGCGGCGAACTGCGCCAAGAACACGTGGGCCAGACTGTTTTTCTGGCCGGCTGGGTGGATGTGCGCCGTGACTTGGGAAACCTGATTTTCCTCGAGTTACGCGACCACACCGGCATCACGCAGGTGGTCTGCAACCGCGAATTCAGTGCCGAAGCGCATGAAAAAGCCAAAGAAGCACGCTCCGAATACGTAGTGGGCGTTGAGGGCGAGGTCGTGTCCAGGTCGCCCGAGACGGTGAACAGGCAAGTCCCAAGTGGCGAGGTGGAAGTCCGCGCCCGCACCATCCTGCTCCTGAACGAGGCCAAGACTCCGCCCTTTCCCATCAACGACGAAGGGAAAACCAGCGAAGAAACGCGCTTGCGCTACCGCTATCTCGATTTGCGCCATGCCCGCATGCAACGCAACTTGCGGCTGCGCCACCAGGCCAGCCTCACCGTGCGCCAACACATGAACGAGCACGGCTTTATTGAAATTGAGACTCCGTTCATGACCCGATCCACGCCCGAAGGCGCGCGGGATTTCCTGGTTCCCAGCCGATTGCAACATGGTCGCTTCTACGCCCTGCCCCAATCACCCCAACTGTTCAAACAGCTTTTGATGATCGGCGGGCTTGACCGTTATTTCCAAATCGTTCGCTGCTTTCGTGACGAAGATTTCCGCGCCGATCGCCAGGCGGAGTTCACTCAGGTCGATATTGAATTGGCTTTTCCTCAGCGCGACGTCCTCTTCAATATTATTGAGGACTTGGTGGCGAAACTGTTTGCGCTTGTTGAGGTGAAAGTGGAGCGTCCTTTTCCTCATCTGACCTATGGCGAGGCGCTGGAGAAATACGGATCGGACAAACCTGACTTGCGTTTTGACCTGGCCTGGAAACGCGTGAGCTTGGAGGCGGGCGCGGGTGAAAAGTTGAATGTGGCCCAACCTTTGAAAGCGCTTCGGGTGCCCGGATGGGCCACCGCTTCGCGCAGTCAACTCGACAAAGTTCAGGAGATGGCGCGCTCAACAGCGGCCGACTGGTTTTCGTACATCAAGGTTGACGGCTCGGGGATTCAATCGCCCTTGGTGAAGGCGGTGGGCAACGACGCAGTGCGGCCCCTGGTGGCCGCCGCCGGGGCGCAGAGCGGCGATCTGGTGATTCTCCTTGGATTGAAATCGGGCGGCGTCGGTTCCGCGCGGACCGCACAGAATCGTCTGGACGTGGCGAGCGGTGACGTGCGCACCGAAGTCGCAACGCGGCTCGATCTGATCAAACCGGGCGCATGGAGGTTTGCCTGGGTGGTGGATTTCCCCATGTTTGAGTACAACGACAAAGAGAACCGCTACCAGCCCATGCACCACCCGTTCACCTCGCCGCGCGAGGAAGATTACGAAAAACTCGAATCGGACGCGGGAGATGTGCGGGCGCGCGCTTACGATTTGGTGCTGAACGGATCGGAGATAGGCGGCGGCTCCATCAGAATTCACCGGCACGACATCCAGGAGCAGGTGTTCAATATTCTGGGGTTGAGTCCCGAACAAGCTCGCGCCCGTTTTGGTTTTTTCCTCGACGCGCTGGAATACGGGACTCCGCCCCACGGCGGGATCGCTCTTGGTTTCGACCGGCTGGTTGCGCTGATGACCGGTGAATCGAATATCCGCGAAGTCATCGCCTTCCCAAAAACCGCCAGCGCCATGGACCTGATGTGCGAAGCGCCGGCCGAGGTCGATCAGGACCAATTGGACGATCTTGGGTTGACGATTAAGGCGAATACAAAGGTTAAAGGGTGAAGGTTAAAGGGTAAAGAAAAGCGGATCTGGAAGTGGGAAAAGGCGAAATTCCATGGCATTTATACCCGAGGGCGCGAAATGGTATTTGGCGGAGATTGTGAATGAGATCACTGTCGAGGGCGACCCGAGAAATGTGGTGCATACGAACCTTGTACTTGTGCGTGCTGACCCGCCAAACGAGGCTTATGAGAAAGCGCTGGATTTGGGGAAAGGAGGTGAAACATTTTTCCAAAACCCGGCGGGAAAACGAGTGGACATTAAATTCTTCGGGTTACATAGCCTGAATGTGATTTATGATGAACTGGAGCACGGCGCTGAACTTTCATTTCATGAAAAAATCAGCATGAGAGCCGAGGAGCTAAGAAAGTGGATAAGACCAAAGGAAAAATTGGCCGTCTTTGCTGCGATTAAGCCGTCGAGCGGCCCCGACTACGCTTCAGGAGATATTGTGAGGGAGGCGCTGGACATGCTTCACACTCTTCGCCCAGACTCTTCCCGTCATGAGAGAAATGACAATGAATCCTAAGTTCGCGAAGAAGAGGATGACTGGTCCGAAGCGCGATACTGAGATTTTTACCCTTTACCCTTCAACCTTTATCCTTTAACCTTTTCGCCAGCCAGTCATGTCGATCATCCATATTCTGCCGGAGGCCGTCGCCAATAAAATCGCCGCGGGTGAAGTTGTGGAGCGGCCCGCTTCCGTTGTCAAAGAGCTTCTGGAAAATTCACTTGACGCCGGCGCCCAGCGGGTTGAAATAAATCTCGAAGCGGGTGGCAAACGGTTAGTCCGCGTGGTCGACGATGGCAGCGGGATGAGCAAGGATGACTCGCTCCTCGCCTTCGAGCGCCACGCCACCAGCAAGATTCGGTCGGCCGAAGATTTATTTGAGGTTTCGACTCTGGGATTCCGCGGTGAGGCGCTGCCCTCCATCGCCGCCGTTTCGCGGCTTGCGCTTGACACGCGCCACGCCTCTGAGGCGGCCGGCACCCATCTTGAAATTGCAGGCGGGAAGCTGCGGGACGTGAAAGAGCAGGCGTGGGTGGGAGGGACGCGCATTGAAGTGCGCGATCTTTTCTTTAACACGCCGGCGCGGCGCAAGTTCCTGAAATCCGAGTCCACCGAACTCGGCCACATTGCTACCTTGGTAACGCATTATGCGCTTGCCCACCCCGAGAAAAGCTTTCGCCTGACTTCGCTGGTCAACGAAATTCTTAACGTCTCGCCGGTCGCCACCAGCCGCGAAAGGATTTATCAGGTGATGGGCGCCCAACTTCTGGAACAACTGGTGGACATCGCGCCGCTCGAACGCCGCGTGCCGCCCGTCGCGCCCACCGGCGGACCTGACGAACCGGAAGAAGAACCGGCGGTGGTGCGCGCCTCCGGATTTGTCTCCCGCCCCGAAGTGCAGAAGCTCAACCGCAACAATATTTATTTTTTTGTGAACCGTCGGTTGGTAAGGGATCGCCTGATCCTGCATGCGATTACCCAAGCCTACCGGAACATTCTTCCTGGCAACGTTTTTCCGGTGGCATTGATTTTTCTGGACATCCCCGCGTCGCAGGTGGACGTGAACGTCCATCCTTCAAAAACCGAAGTGCGTTTTCGCAATTCAAGCTTTATCCATGATTTTGTGCGCGATGCCATTCGCCAGGGATTGATCGCGGCGCAGCCGGTGGCCGCGTTTCCACTTCCCAAGGGAGCTGCGGCCTCAAAGCGCGACGAAGACGAAGCGGAAATTCAGGAGAAACTGAGTGACGAGCCGCCCAAGATGCTGACTGCCGAAATGCCGATTCCTGCGAACTTCGACAGCCCATCCGCGGTTTGGGCGCAATTTCACCTTTCCGCGCCGCGACCGCAGCCGACTACGGGAAACCTTCCGCTCTCAGAAGCCGCAGTGGATCTTTACGACTTCCCCGGATCTGAAACGCCGCTTGCGGAATTGCCGCAGGCCCCGGCGGCGGGAACCGGACCCTCTGAATTCCCCGCCGACCTCACTCCGCTCGGCCAGGTGCAGGAAAGTTTTATTGTGGCTACCAACGCATCCGGACTATGGATCATTGACCAGCACGTGGCCCACGAGCGTGTACTTTTTGAACACCATCTGCGGATGCGGCGCGAAAAAAGGGTGGAAGGGCAGCGGCTCCTGATGCCCATCGTGGTGGAATTGAAGCCGGAACAGCAGGCTACTTTTCAGGATATCGCCGCCGAGATGGGCGATAATGGGTTTGAAGTGGAGCCGTTTGGCCAGCGCACCGTGGCCATCAAAACCGCGCCCGCCGACATTCGAGCTGACGACGTGGACCGCCTGTTACTTGAAATTCTGGATGGCGTGGGCCGCGAGGCGAGAGAGATATCGCTCGAAAGCCTGCGCTTGAAGATCGCCGCTTCCGTCTCCTGCCATGCTGCGGTAAAGATCAACATGTCGCTCGATCGGAACAAAATGCAATGGCTGCTGCGCGAGCTGGCCAAAACCGATTGCCCCATGACCTGCCCCCACGGCCGGCCCATCGTGCTGCGGTACGGCCTGAGGGAAATTCAGAAGGCTTTCAAGCGGATTTAATGCAAGCGCCCGAGTCCACGTTACGTCACCGACACACCCCTTCACCTGTCCCGCGGTTGGCGGGCCGGGGGTGAGGAGGTGTTCAAAGGCATCGTGCTGCCCAAAAATCGATAAGCAGACAGACTTCTACTTCCCAAAATCCCGGAAGCCCATATAATATCCGTCCATGTCTGAACCCCTGGTCATTGCCATTGATGGCCCGGCCGGAGCCGGCAAAAGCACCGTGGCCCGGAAGTTGGCGGAGCGCCTGGGCCTGGACTACGTGGACAGCGGGGCCACCTATCGCGCGGCAGCGCTGCGCGTACTCGAATCCCAAATCTCGCCCGACGACGTGAACGCGGTGGTCGAGCTGATTGGGCGCACCGCAATCGGATTCAAGACCAAGGGCACTCAAAGTCAGGTGCTGTTGGGCGAGGAGGATGTGACCGAAAAAATTCGCACACCACCGGTGACGCTGGCGGCGGCCCAGGTTTCGCGCCTTCCCGAGGTTCGGCAAAAACTCATTATGCTTCAGAGAAGTCTGGTCCACGGCCGCGGCGTGGTGATGGAAGGCCGCGACATCGGCACGGTGGTGTTTCCGCAGGCGCCCTTGAAAATATTTCTGAAGGCGGATCACGCCGAGCGTGCGCGAAGAAGATTGAGGGACGAAGAAAAAAGAGGAAGAGAAGCGACTCTGGAGCAGACGGCTTACGAGATTGGCCGGCGGGACCAGCTTGACGCGGAGAGAAAAATTTCGCCTCTCGTCCCGGCTGCGGATGCCTTTGAGATTGACTCCACGGATCTGAATGCCGACGATGTAGTCGAACGGATTTTAGAGTTGGCACGAGAGAGAAAACTGATCGCGGGAAAGTAATACGCCAGGTTCAATCACACCGGTAATCGCCCTATTACCGACCGCCGTTGCTCATCGATGAGAGAAACGTCGAGTTATTGGCTGATTTCGAGAGCTTGTCGATAATCAGTTCCATGCTCTCGACCGGCGACAATGGGTTCAGGATCTTACGCAGAACCCAAATGCGGTTCAGTTCGTCCTTGGGAACGAGCAACTCCTCTTTACGCGTACCGGATTTGTTCAGGTCGATGGCGGGGAACACGCGCTTGTCCACCAGCTTGCGGTCCAGGTGGACTTCCATGTTGCCGGTTCCTTTGAATTCCTCAAAGATCACATCATCCATGCGGCTGCCCGTGTCGATCAGGGCGGTGGCAATGATGGTCAGGCTGCCGCCTTCTTCAATGTTGCGCGCGGCTCCGAAAAACCGCTTGGGGCGCTGGAGGGCGTTTGAATCCACGCCGCCCGAAAGCACTTTGCCGGAGGGAGGAACCACCGTGTTATAGGCGCGCGCCAGGCGGGTGATCGAGTCGAGCAGGATCACCACATCGCGCTTGTGTTCCACCAGGCGCTTGGCTTTTTCAATCACCATCTCCGCCACCTGGACGTGGCGGGCGGCGGGTTCATCAAACGTCGAACTGATGACCTCGCCTTTGACGGTTCGCTGCATATCCGTAACTTCTTCGGGCCGTTCGTCGATCAGCAGGACGATCAGCGTGATTTCCGGGTGATTGGTGCTCACCGAGTTCGCAATAGCCTGAAGCAGCATCGTCTTGCCGGTGCGAGGAGGCGATACCACCAGGCCGCGCTGACCTTTGCCCACGGGCGTCAGCAGGTCCAGGACTCGAGCGGAAATATTTTCCTTGCTGGTCTCGAGGCGGATGCGCTCCAGCGGGTAGAGGGGCGTGAGGTTGTCGAAAAAGATTTTGTTGCGCGACTCGTCGGGCGGCTCAAAATTGATGGCCTCGACTTTGATGAGCGCGAAGTAGCGCTCGCCATCTTTGGGCGGGCGGATTTGCCCGGAAATCGTGTCGCCGGTGCGCAGATCGAACTTGCGAATCTGCGACGGCGAGACGTAGATATCGTCGGGGCCGGGCAGGTAGTTGTAATCGGGCGCGCGCAGAAAGCCGAAGCCGTCTGGCAGGCACTCGAGCACGCCCTCCGAAAAGATGAGGCCGCTCTTCTCGGTTTGCGCCTGGAGGATCTTGAAGATCAGTTCCTGCTTGCGCAAGCCACTGGCCCCGACCACCGCCAGATCCTTCGCCACTTGAACCAGCGTGGCGATGTTCATCTCCTTAAGCTTGGCAATGTCGAGAACTTCGCCTTCCTTGAGCTCCTGGATTTTTTCTTCCTGCATTTCGTCTTGTTTTTTTGCGGGCATAGTCCTTCTCGGTCTTGTTTAGAGTTTGAACCCGGTGGCGGGTTCGCTGAAATAATTCTGAATCATGGTTGGCCTTCGACGCTTCCGCTCTTTCGTTTAACCATTCGAGGTATGCGTTCGGTGGTTCAAAACGGCAAGCGGGCGGTGAAAATAGCGTCGAGGTCTTTATTCGCGGCTTTTAAGCTCTCGATCCTGAATTGTCAGGGTAAGTGAGTTTTCAAAACTGTGCAGCAGGGAACGCTGACTTCCCTGATACTCTGATGCACGCTCCCGCCAAAAAGTTACACTCGCCAAAAGCTTTTTGAAGCACCTCTCCGCACGGTTTAATGAGTCAAAGGTTCCCGGTTGTCGCCCAGCGAAGTTGGAGGTTCGAGGGCCGGGGTCGCTTCGGGCTCCGGGACCAGGGCCTCGATCGTTTCGATTTTCCTTTCCAGCGCCAGGTCCAGCACCTCGTCCATGGTGTCGACAAAACGGATGGACAGTTCCTGCTGGATGCCGGCGGGGATTTCGGACAGGTCTTTTTCGTTGTCGCGGGGCAAGAGCACCGTTTGCACCCCGAATCGGTGCGCGGCCAGAATTTTTTCTTTCACGCCGCCGATGGGCAGAACTTTGCCGCGCAGGGTGATCTCGCCCGTCATGGCCAGGCTGCGCAGCACGGGAATCCGGGTGAGCGCGCTGACCACGGCGGTGACCAGGGTGATGCCCGCTGAGGGGCCGTCTTTGGGGATGGCGCCTTCGGGGATGTGGATGTGAATGTCGATATTGCGGTAGAAATCGGCGGGGAGTCCCAGGCGCGAAGCGCGCGAACGAACGTAGCTCATCGCCGCCTGGCCCGATTCCTGCATCACCTCGCCCAACTTGCCGGTGAGCGTGAGTTTGCCTTTACCTTGCATGGTGGTGGCTTCAATGTGCAGGATTTGCCCGCCCACTTCGGTCCAGGCCAGGCCGGTGGCCAGCCCGATTTCGTTCTTCTCCTCCGACTTGGTATCGCGAAACTTGATCACGCCCAGATATTCCTGCAGGTCTTCGCTGCGCACCGTGGACTGAAGCGTTTTGCCTTCCTTCACCACTTTGCGCGCGACTTTGCGGGAGACGTTGGCAATCTCGCGTTCCAGATTGCGCACCCCGGCCTCGCGCGTGTAGCCGCGAATAATGTTGGCCACCGCATCATCCGTAAAGGCCAGATTTTCGGGCTTCAATCCCGCCTGCTCTTGTTGCTTTCGGATCAGGAATCGCTTGGCGATTTCCACTTTCTCCGGCTCGGTATATCCGGACAGGCGCAAAATCTCCATACGGTCCTGAAGGGGCTGGGGAATGGTGTGGATCACGTTCGCGGTGGTGATGAAAAAGACTTTGGAGAGATCATACTCCACGTCCAGGTAGTGATCCATGAACATGTAATTCTGCTCGGGGTCGAGAACTTCCAGCAGCGCCGCGGAGGGATCGCCGCGGAAATCCATGCTCATCTTGTCTACTTCATCCAGAAGAAAAACCGGATTGACGGTTCCCGCCTTTTTCATCATTTGCAGAATCTGTCCCGGAAGAGCGCCGATGTACGTCCGTCGGTGGCCGCGGATTTCCGCTTCGTCGCGGACTCCGCCCAGCGACAAGCGCACAAACTTGCGCCCGGTGGCGCGGGCAATGGACCGGCCCAGAGAAGTCTTGCCCACTCCGGGAGGCCCGACAAAGCAGAGGATGGACCCGCGCGGATTTTTCACCAACTGGCGGACCGCCAGAAATTCCAGAATGCGTTCTTTAATTTTCTCCAGACCGTAGTGATCGTCCTCCAGGATCTTTTCCGCGCGCCGGATATCGCGGATTTCCTTCGATTTTTTCTTCCAGGGTACGGCCAGCAGCCAGTCCAGATAATTCCGCGAGACGGTGGACTCCGCCGACATGGGAGGCATCATCTCCAGGCGCTTGAGTTCAGCCGAGGCCTTTTCCATGGCGTCCTTGGTCATGCCCGCGGTCTCGACCTTTTTCTTGAGCTCGTCAATTTCGCTTTTTTCGTTCCGGCCCAGTTCCTTCTGGATCGCCTTTATTTTTTCGTTCAGGTAATACTCGCGCTGGGCGCGCTCCATCTGGCGCTTCACGCGCCCCTGGATGGTCCGGTCCACATTCAGCTTTTCAATTTCAATGTCCAGAATATCAGCGAGGCGGGTGAGGCGGTCCACCGGGTCAAAAATCTCGAGCAACTCCTGCTTCTCCTCGATGCTCACGTTCAGGTTGGCGGCCACCGTGTCGGTAAACTTGCCGATCTCTTCCACCTTGATGGCGGCGATCATGGTTTCGTAGTTGAGGCTTTGCGACAGCTTCACATACTGCTCAAACAGGGAAGTGACGCGTTGCACCAACTGCTCGAGGGTGGGCGTGGAAACAGGGCGGTATACCGCCGTCTTCACCGAAACCCTAAAGTAGCCCTCTTCGGCCGAGATTTTCAGAATCTTGCCGCGCTCGATGCCTTCCACCAGCACCTTGATGTTTCCGTCCGGCAGCTTCAAGCTTTGAACGATATTGGCGATGGTCCCCACCTGATAGATGTCGTTCGGTTTCGGTTCGTCCACCGAGGCGTCATGCTGGGTGGCGAGAAAAATCTTCTTGTCGCCCGCCAGCGCATCTTCCAGCGCCCGGATGGAGCTGTCGCGCCCCACCACGAAGGGCGTCATCATGTGGGGAAAAATCACCACGTCGCGGATGGGCATCATGGGCAGCATGCGTGTATCGCTTTTTTCGCGGCCTGAGAACATAGGGGGACTCGTTAACCTACCTTTTCAAGTAATTTTGCCGTGAACTTGATCTCATGGTTCTTCACCATGTCTTCCGTGACCACAAACTCCTGGATGGACCGCTGGCCGGGCAGGTTGTACATCAAATCGAGCATCAGGTCTTCAAGAATCATCCGGAGGCCTCTCGCCCCCACCTTTCTCTCCAGCGCCTGGTGCGCAATGGTGTTCAGCGCCTCCCCGGTAAAAGTCAATTTAACGTCCTCATACTCAAAGAGCTTTTGATATTGCCGGATCAGGGCGTTCTTGGGCTGGGTCAGAATCTGGACCAGCGTCGAAGCGTCCAAATCGTTCAGGACGCTCACCACGGGAAGCCGGCCCACGAATTCCGGAATAATTCCATAGCGGATTAAATCCATGGGTTGAACCTGTTCCAATATTTCTATATTCCGCCTCTTGTCGGTTACCGCCGCGGGCTTGTGCGCGTCCGTGTGGAAGCCCATGGTCTTCCGGCCAATTCGCCGTTCGATGATCCTTTCCAGTCCCACGAAGGCGCCGCCGCATATAAAAAGGATATTCGTGGTATCGACTGCCGTAAATTCCTGATGGGGATGCTTCCGCCCGCCTTGGGGGGGGACGTTGGCGATGGTCCCTTCCAGAATTTTCAGCAGAGCCTGCTGGACTCCCTCGCCCGAAACATCGCGCGTGATGGATGGGTTCTCGTCCTTTTTGGAAATCTTATCGATTTCGTCGATGTAAATAATTCCATGCTGGGCGCGAGCCACGTCATTCTGCGCGCTCAGGAGCAGCTTCAAAATGATATTCTCAACGTCTTCGCCCACGTAACCCGCTTCGGTGAGCGTGGTGGCATCCACGATGGCAAAGGGGACGTCCAGTTGCCGCGCCAGGGTCTGGGCGAGCAAGGTCTTGCCGGTGCCCGTGGGTCCGATCAGCAGGATATTGGATTTTGTTAACTCCACCTCATGGTGCTGGCGTGCCAGCATCAATCGCTTGTAATGGTTATAGACGGCCACCGCCAGTTTTTTCTTGGTCTTATCCTGCCCGATCACGTAAGCGTCGAGGAAAGCTTTTACTTCCGTGGGGGGCGGCAGCTTCGGTTGCGGCGCAATGGCTTGCCCGGCCGCGCCCTCTTCGATCATGGTGTTGCAAATCGCCACGCATTCTTCGCAGATGTAGGCGCGCACATGTTCCCCGGGCGAAGCGATTAATTTCTTAACCGCGTCCTGGGGCTTGTGGCAAAACGAGCAGCGCAGCGGTTCTTCTGGGCCTGTGCGTTTCAAAGCGGCTCCGGAGATTATTTATGCTTGAAAATAATCTCGTCAATAATGCCGTACTCCTTGGCTTGGTGGGCGCCCATCCAGAAATCACGCTCAACGTCGTGTTCGACTTTTTCGATGGTCTGGCCGGTATGTTTGGCCATGATCTCATTCAGGTTGGCACGAATTCGCAAAATCTCGCGAGCATGGATATCAATATCCGTGGCCTGGCCCGACAGTCCGCCCATGGTAGGCTGGTGAATGAGGACGCGGGAATTCGGCAAAGCAAAGCGCTTGCCGGGAGTACCGGCCGCCAGCAGCAGGGCGGCAATGCTCGCCGCCTGCCCGATGCAGATGGTGGCCACATGGGGGCGGATGAATTGCATGGTGTCGTAAATCGCCATGCCGGCGGTGACCACGCCGCCCGGCGAATTGATGTAGAGCGACACATCTTTCTCCGGGTCTTCCGCTTCCAGAAACAGGAGCTGCGCCGTCACCAGGTTGGCGACGTTATCGTCAATCGGGGTCCCGATAAAAATAATATTGTCGCGCAGCAGGCGCGAGTAAATGTCGTAAGCGCGCTCGCCCCGGTTGGTTTGCTCAACCACCATGGGCACAAGGGTCATGTGGGGCTGATTTTCGTTCATAGCCACTCGGGTTTTGCCGGGATTCTCAAGAAGTCACTCACTTTTCCGGATGATTTTTGCGCTGCTGTAGACAAGGTCAAGCGCTTTCTGGTTTCGGCGGCTAGACTTAATTCTAGCCAGCGCGCCGTTGCGTGTCAAGCGTGTTTTCAGGGCGGCGGGAGTCTCGCGATGTTCCGCGGCCATTTCGCGCACGATTTCATCCAACTCTTCGTCGGTCACTTCACATTTTTCCACGTCCGCGATCCGCTCCAGCACCAGGGCCGCGCGCACTTCCTCGGTTCCGTCAGGCCTGGCCTCTTCCCGCACCTTCTTCCAATCGATTTCGACGGTCCGGGGATCGATCCCCTGGCCCAACAGTTGAGACACGGTGCTTTCCAGTTTGTGATCGAGTTGCGCTTCCACCAGTGTCCCTGGCACCGGGAATTGGTGGGCCGCCAGAAGTTTTTCCATCAATTTCTGCTTGGTCGCGGCCTCCACGCGGCGTCGCCGATTTTCCTTCAGATCCTCGCGCACCTGGTTCCGTAATTCCTGCAAAGTCGAAAACTCGCTGGCGGATTTTGCTAGATCGTCATCCAGCGCCGGCAACACTTTATTCTTGATGCTTCGCACTTCCACCCGGTACTTGTAACTTTTTCCGGCCAAAGCTTTCTGCGGATAATCATCCGGATAGGAGGCGATGAACTCGCGAACCTCGCCCGCTTTCGACCCCAGCAGATTTTCCTTGAAGGCGGGCACCGTCCCTTTGCCTCCCAGGTGAATCATGGCCTCGCGCGATTCCACGGGGTGAGTCTCGGCGTCTTTCACATCCCGCCCAGCATAGCTGACGTCGAGATAGTCGTCCTCCTGCGCCGGGCGCTCCGGCACAACCTCGAAAGCCGCGGCGCGTTCGCGCAGTTTCTCCAAAGTCTCGTCAATGTCCGAATCGTTCACCGTAGCCTGATCCTCTTCGGCTTCCAGACCTTTGTACTCTTTTAATTCGAAGGCGGGGTAAACCTCAAACGTCGCTTTCACGGTCAGCGGTTTGTCGTCTTCAAATTTGAGGTCCTCAAAATGAGGCTGGCCCACCACCGTGAGCTTCTGATCTTTCACCAGGCTGTCGAAAAATTTCGGCAGAAGGGTCTGCACCACTTCGCCCTTGATGTCCTCGCCGAAGCGGGTGCGGACGATGGAGGCGGGCGCGTGGCCGGGACGAAACCCGGGAATTCGAGCCACCCGCGTGTATTGCGCCGTGACCGTTTCCGTTTCCTTGCGCAGCACGTCCACGGGGATTTCAATCACCAATTCTTTCTTGCAGGTTTCTGCCTCCACGGTTCCTCACGGCTATATTGGCGGTGTGATAGGTGGGTGGGTGAACCCTCTTCTGTTATTGCGCCCAAAAACTTTGCAATGGGAATTCGATCCACTGACTTCGAACGATAAGACGGCCGTTCCGGCCGCGATAAAAATCAAGTATATCACAGGCGTTTGAAGTGTCAACGTTGCTTTGGACTGTGGGTTGGTTTGGGTTTCTTGTAGCGCCGATCTTTAGATCGGCATCTTGAATTTCCCTGACATGCCGCCCTCAAGTCCGGCGCCACATCAAACTGGCCCACCAGCTTGCCCTCAAGGCCGCAGAAGTTCGCAGACTAAACCCGTTTTTGGTTTAGAATAAGTATTGGCCACCAGCGATCATCGCGCGGAGAGATGGGTGAGTGGTTGAAACCGGCGGTCTTGAAAACCGTTAGCGCTGAAAGGTGCTCGGGGGTTCGAATCCCTCTCTCTCCGCCATTCTTCCTATGATGGGGTTTTCAGGAATGATTTCACTCGCCGAAATTCAAGCCGCGCTGGTCCGCATCCGCGAAAGCATTTATCTTTCGCCCTGCGCCTGCTCGGTGACGCTTTCGAACCTGACCGGAAACTCGGTCTACCTCAAGCTGGAAAACCTGCAAATGACGGGAGCGTTCAAAGAGCGTGGCGCTCTGAACAAAATTCTCAGCTTGACTCAGGGCGAGCGCGAACGCGGCGTGATTGCCGCTTCGGCGGGCAACCACGCTCAGGCCGTTTCTTATCACGCGACATGCCACGGAATTCGGGCGCAAATCGTCATGCCGGTCACCACGCCGTTGGTCAAGGTTTCCGCAACGCGCGGGTATGGCGCGGAGGTTATCCTGCATGGCGCAAATTATGACGAGGCTTGCGAAGAGGCTCTGCGCCGCTCCCGTGAGGAGGATTTGGCCTTTCTTCATCCCTTCGATGATGACGCGGTGATTGCGGGCCAGGGAACATTGGGCCTGGAGCTATTGCAGCAAATCCCCACTTTGGACGCCGTCGTAGTCCCCATCGGCGGGGGAGGGTTAATCGGCGGTCTCGCCTGCGCCGTCAAAGAAACGAATCCCAAGGTACGAATTATCGGTGTTCAGACTTCGCGCCTTCCATGCATGTTGGTTGCAGTCCAAGAAAAGAAACCGGTGGACCTGATGCCGGCCGCAACCATGGCTGACGGAATCGCTGTGCGCAAAGCCGGCGAGCGCACGTTGGCCCTGGCGATGAAGTATGTGGACGAGATCGTGACGGTCGAGGAAGAGGAGATCGCCAACGCCATCCTGTTCCTTCTTGAAAGCGAAAAGACCCTGGCCGAAGGTGCAGGCGCCGCCGCCCTGGCCGCCCTTTTGCAGCGGAAGGCGGGGTGCCATGGCGTCAAGGTCGCCGTCATTGTGAGCGGCGGCAATATTGATGTCACCTTGCTCTCACGCCTCATCGAACGCGGCCTGGTGAAGGATGGCCGGTTGGTGCGCCTGCGCATCCATTTGCCCGACTACCCCGGCGCCCTGCATAAGCTTACCGGCGTCCTGGCGCAGCATCGCGCCAACATCGTTGAGACTTCTTATGACCGCGCCTACCACGGAGCCAGCCTGGGCGATGCCGTCATTGATATTACCCTGGAAACGCGGGGTCCTGACCACGTGGCCGAAATCGTTGCCGCCTTGCACGCAGGGCGCTATTTGCACGAGCGCGTGATGTGATTCAAAGTACACGCATGGATAAACAGAAATTAGAAAAGGCGTTCGCCCGGTTGGGCCAGCTCCTCCGGGAAAGGCGGGTGGCGGGCGAGATTGCCGTGTTTGGCGGCGCGGCGATCATCCTTGGCTTTGACTTCAGGACTGCCACCCAGGATGTAGACGCTATGATTACCCAGGGCCACGGGCAGGTGGTGAAAGCCCAGGAGGAAGTCGGGGCCGAACTCGAGCTTCCACCGAATTGGCTGAACGAGCAGGGCACCAGCTATCTTTCTAGGCTCAAAGATTTTGAAGTGTTCAAGACTTACCCCTCGGAAGGTCAGTTCGGGCTTCGGGTGCTGACGGCAACCCCAGAATACTTGTTGGCGATGAAGCTGCTCTCATTCCGGTCAGATGACATCCAGGACGTTGTGCTGCTCGGACAGCGGCTGGGCATTTCGACCGCCGAGGGCTTCCTGCAGCTCATAAAGCACTACTACCCTGAAGAGCAGGTCACGCCTGAGAAAGTCGCGCAGGTTCGGAGCATCGCGAGGCAAATCAATGCGCCCGGCAAGTCTTAAGGATGCGGTTGACCGCATCATCGGCGGCGAAAGTGGCATGGATGCCATCAAGGAATTCCTCGACGAGTTCTACCTGAGCGGCCCTGCCGACAGGCAGCGGATGATTGGGGAGGAACCCGGACTGACGGGCAAGCCGTTCCAGGATGCCTACGTCGGGGCCGTTGGGGAGCACCTTGCCAGGCGTTGGGGGCTGGACGTCCCGGCATGGGCTGACGACCCCCACCGGTTCCTCCATACACCTCATTTCCCCGACTACATGGAGTTTGCCAAGCCGGTTTTCCTGCGCGATAGCCCGATCGCTTTCCGCCGTCGCCTGATTTTCACCGAGGCTGAGCCGTTGCGTCGCGCGCGGTTCCCAAAGAATGAAAGTTGAAACCGGCGGCCTTGAAAACCGTTAGCGTCGGAAGGTGCTTGCTGGGCCGAACTCCTCTCTTGCGGGTGGTGCGTACGTTCCGAAGTTTGGCAATATGTGTTTCCCATGACTGATTGGGCGGCCAAACGCCGCATGACTCTGGTAGCCGGAATCACTTCTCTTGTTGGGCCCACCTGCGCCGCCCTCTCCGAAACGGGTCATCTCCGACTTTTCAGAAGTGTAAATGGCGCCCTCTTCGAAATGTTGGTCCTGGCCATCATTGGCGCCCTCGGCGTTGCCATCGGGGCCTTCGCGATATGGAAAGGAGCCAAGGTCGCAGGGATAATCTGCCTCCTGACCAATGGCGCTATTCTCGCTCTTTATGGATTCATTGCTGGTTTCTTTATTCTGGGTGGCACAAGGTAAGCGCGGGTGGAGGTCCAATTCATCGGGGCGTTTTCATTGGTCCAAGACAGGGAAATATTTTTCTAACCATGGCCTTCGCATAAGGAAGCGTAACCCCATACATCGCAAGAATCGCGACGTATGGGCCACCCGCGAAGTGTGAATGTAGGCATCTTCATGTGTCCAAAACTGGGAGCCTGTCTCTCTGAACCTCGCCCTTGCATGAGGTTATGTAAACCCATTCATCGCAAGAAACGCGACGTATGGGCCGCCCGCGGCAGGTCAGAATTGCAACCCTGACCCTGCGCGATTGGGATCTTTTGTCAGATCTTCAAATTCTTTGAAAAGGCTTATGAGATACGAATTTGCGTGGCCTCCTTCATCAAACAGCTTGCGAGTTATTCCATTGGCGCCGTAAGTGGGCCAAATTCTATAGCAGAATTCGGCATGATATTTCTCAACAAAAACCGAACCTTGTTCTCTAAGCTGTGTACAAATTATTGATTCCCTCGCGTCGATGGGCAGACCGGGCCTTGATCTGTCCCAAGCCCCTTCCGCAGAGCGCCAAGACTGTGCAATGAACCAACCCCCAAGGGAGTAGCGTTTGTCCGTCGTCCAGTTTCTGATCTTCCTTTTAGTGTCCAGAGCTGCAAGGAATTCATTCCAAAAGTTCTCGAACTGCTTCATCTTGATTCCTCCGCACATGGTGCGGACGCGGCGCTAAATGCCACGCGCAGCGCCTCTATTCCGATTTGCGTCTCAGCCCCTTCGGGTGAGAATTCTTTGATTTTCCCATCATCCCACCGATAAATTTGCTTCATAGATTCTAGCGGAAAGACGCGAACTCGCAATGGGTTCTGGTATCTTCATGAAGCACATTCTCACCTACTCCCTCTATCATTGGATTAGGTACTGCGCAAATTTCCCATCCCCAACCGAGAAAGTAGTCAACCCCAGCGTCTTGCCCGAAGCAAACCGGATGCGAAAGCCTCGATAAGTCATCCCGCCGCGCAGGCCGAAGCCGGTTTGTTCAAAGCTTTCCGGCACTCCGAGAGGCTTCAGGCTTTCGGCGGCATCAGCCAGGACTTGAGGCGTGAAGTAAGCGATGGCGTCCGAAGTCAAAAGGGATTGGTCAATCTTTCCTTCTTGCAATTGGCCAAAAATCCGGCGGGCCTGGTCGAGTTGCTGCCCGGCTTGAGGGTCCTGTTTTTCCGTCAACAGAAGTGGGGCGATTTGATTGGTCACGGAGCCTGTCACGCTCGATCCGTCCATGTTGGTCAACACCACCACGGCCGCACCCTGGTCAAGCCAGACATTGTTACTGCTGGTGAATCCTGACACCGCACCACCGTGGCTCAGTCTCAAGTGTCCGGAGGCGTTGGACACTCCCACGCCCAAAGCGTAGTTGGTGGGGGCTCCGTTCTTCAGGCGCACGGGAGTGATGAATTCATTCAATGACGCCGGCGCGAGGAGCTTTCCGTCAATCAAGGATTTGTCCCACACGGCAAGGTCGCGCGCCGTCATGGCCAGTTCGCCCGCAGCAAAAAGCCAGCCTTGCGCCTCGGGCTGAGCCGGGCGGGCGGGTGCCAGGCCAAAGCGCGTGTAGCCCGTGGGGTCTGAATTTGAAAGAGGCTGCGCATCCAAGTTGACGACGCTGTGCATGCCCAGAGGGCCGAAGATGCGGCTTTCGAGGAATGCCCAAAGCGATTGGCCAGAAACCTTTTCCAAAATCCGGCCCGCCGCAACAAAGTTGGTGTTGCTGTACTGCCACTGGGTGCCCGGTTCGAAATCGAGGGGTATTTTCGCCCAGCGGTCCAAAATGCCGTCCGCGGTCACGGGTTGAAGCATGAAGGGCGCCACATAGTCGAGCGGGTAATAATCCTGATAGCCGGAAGTATGGGATAGCAGTTGCCGGATGGTGATGTCTTTGGCGCGAGTTAGCGAAGGCAAGTAGCGCGCCACCGGATCATCGAGCGAAAGCTTGCCATCCTGCTGCAACAGCAGCATGGCCACGGCAAGAAACTGCTTGCTGACCGAGCCAATGCAGTAAGGCATCTCCGCGCTGGCGGCTGTCGAGGGTTCCAGGCGAGCTTGACCGTATGCTTTGGCAAAGGCAACCTGCCCATCCTTGATTACTGCGATGGAAGCGCTGGGCGTCCCGGAATCGGCCAGGGCTCTGGTGACGTCGCTGTCAATGGCGCTGGCGGTGGAGGGTGGCAATTGCCCATAGGCACGACCACAGATGAATACTGCCAGCGCGATGAGGGCAATGCGATTTAGGGTGCGCATAAATTTGTATCCTTTCGATGGAGCGCATCATACCCGAACACTCTGATACAATTCCAATTCTTCTTCCTTGCCTTATACGGGCGATTCACTGTAATTTTGAATAGACCACAATCGGCTGCGGGAGATTCCTGGAGTTCCGGATAACCCGACCAAAGGCTTCCTTCATCTGAACTAAAGGTTTGGGGGCAATTGCCAAAAGGAACGACCGGACGAGGGGATTGCGCAAAGGCACGGGGCGATTTCGCCGTGGGGCCGGGCAGGCTTGGCCGCGTCAACGAATTTGACTGAGGGAGAGATCGATGCTGAAACGGATGCTGGTGATGGGCTTGGCGCTAGGCATTGCCGCGCTGGTCGTCTCCAGTTGCGGCAGCACCACGACCAGTGTCACCACCATATCTACTGGTTCGTTGCTCACTTTCGTTGGGGATGTCCCCGCCTGTGGCGTGGTGAATTTTCGCTCCGAAGTACAAGGCCTGGCTCTTACGCCCGTTGGTGGAGACATAGCTTTCCCTGTGTTTGGCGGAGCTTCCTCACGGCAGTTATTTTATAAGGTCGGCTTCGGAAAGCTGAGGGACTTCTCGACCTTTCTGGATATTGGAAAGGTTCCCGTGGGTAGTTACGACAAGGCCACATTCGCGTTTCTCTCTCCCACGCTTCTCACTTATGACCCAAATTTGGACCCTCCCATCAGATTCACCGTACCGACTTTCCCATCCTCCACGCCTACTTTCAGCATTAATCCCCCTCTGGTCATAACCAACGGAGGCCTTACCGGTTTGCAAGCTGACTTCAACTTGCGAAAGTCAATTACCCTGGACAACAATGGGCAAGTCACTTCGATTATGACGCCGGTCATGAGTTTTACCCCCATCAATCCAACCGCGAGCGGTGGATTTGGAGATTTGGATGATCTCAAGGGCTTCGTCACGAGCGTAACACCATCCACCACTGGGGCGGGCTTCACCGGAGGTTTCGCGTTTCAGACACTTTCCGGAACGGGTCCACTCGTCACGGCAAATCTTACCCGTTCGACGCAAATTTGCGGTCCACCCACGAGCTCGAATCAGGTGTGTGCGCCCATCCAATTGAATCAACTGCTGACGGGCAGCTTCATTGAAATGGATGGCTTTATGGATTCGTTGGGAAATCTGGTAGCCAACTCCATTGAAGTCGAAGATCAAGAGGTCCCGGAAAATAATCAATTGGCATTTATTGGAGAGGTGATGCCCAACTCGATTACAAGAGACGCCAACGGAAACGTTTCCCAGTTCAACCTCTATGTCAGCGAGGAAGAGCCGGACGATTCTTTGTACGTCCCCCTGGACACCGTTGTAGTGGTGAACCTCTCGTCATCGACGATATACCAGGCCGACGGCCGGCCGGAGTCGCCTGGGTCGACTATTTCCGCAAATTTTGTAAACCTTCCGTTTGATGCCACTTCGATTAATGCTGGTCAGGAGTTGGTGGTTCACGGCGTTTTCAAAGCTCCTCCGGTCTCTACTACGGGCGCGGTGTCCCTCACGACAGTCGCTGCGGACAAAGTCTTTTTGAAATTGCAGTCGCATTTGGGAAACTTCTCATCACTGGTTGCCGCGCAGGCTGACGATCGGACGGGAGGGTTTTGGATGGCCACCTGCGGCAACCTGTTTCAAGGCGCTCCCGGCGCTCCCATCCTGGTTCTCACCAACTCTCAAACCACTTTTCTCAATCTTACCGGTTTGAGCGCCCTTACCCCGCAGCCCGCCTTGATCATTAAAGGGTTGTTGTTCTACGACCTTCCGGGCGGCTCATTGAATGGCACAGCCGTTCCTCCCGGGACCCTGGTGCTGGTGGCCAAGCAGGTCCATCAGGCGGATTAGCAGGCTGATGAAAAATGCTTCCACGCACTGTCATTCCGAGCGAAGCGAGGAATCTCGCACTGAAAACAAAGCCACGGCGAGATTCTTCGTCGCCTTCGGCTCCCCAGAATGACATTTTTCATCTGCCTGTTAGGTGAAGATTTTTATCGGGGTTGATTCCCGCATTCATTTTCCCATCTTCCATATTCACGGCATCCCTGACGGGGGAAGCGCCAGGCACAAACGTGTCCCGCAGGGGCGGCGGCCTCTCCTTGCTAATTCATCGTGGATCAGGGCGCGCTGCAAGGGCCGGAAAGATTCGGGTGTCTTTGGAGCAATGGGTTAAAACTGGGAAAGTTTTCTTGTGGTCGGGAACTTCCGCTTCTCTCCCGGCAACCGCGTGAAGCCCAGGTCTGCACCAATAAGCAATTTGGTGGCGTAAATAATCTGGCCGGTGTGATAGGCAAAGTGCTCCGTGACGTGCGTGATGGCATTGAGCCCGGTTACGCGAAAGCCCTGGAGGTGAAACTCCCGCTCGAAATCGCGCGAAGAGATTCCCGTCAAAACGCGACAGGCTTCCTCTACAGTTGTTTCAAGATGCTGGATCAGCGCATGGCGGGGGACGGGTCCTGGTTCTTCAAATTCTCTGTCCCTGTCGCGCTGGTCAGGCCGATTCCCCAAACCCGAAATAATCCATTGCCGGACGTTCCCTGCCAGGTGTAATACCAGGTTTCCAATACTGTTGGACGTCCGGTGCGGACGCCACCAGATTTGTGCTTGGGTAAGAGTCTCGAGGCATCCAAGGATGCGAGGCAGATGTTGGCGGCGGAGCGAGTGGCGCGCTTGCTCCAGGAATGGTTGTGCGCCCCCTGGCTTGGTTCTCCTCTCCCGTGTTTTCATATTGCTCCCGGTTAAGGGACTTGGTGAAAATTTCAACGGCGTTTGCTATTGCTCTTCCGAAGCTTCATTCGGCGATGGGGCAAGGCCGAGGATCACCCGCAGGCGGTCCCAAAGATCTTGCATTAAACGATTGCCGGGCAGGTGCTGCAGGCTATGGTGGTCGATCCAATCCAAAATCCGGGGGTCGGCGGTTTCGCCCGTAATCACCAGCACTCGCCCGACCAGGCTGGGGCGGAGCTTTTTCATTTGCGCCACCATAGCCTCGGGCGGAGCCTCGGCAGACCTGATGTCCAGCAAGACCGCGTCAAAACTGCTGCGCGGGATCATCCCCAGCGCCTGTTTGCCACTATAGGCGATCTCTCCGTCACAATCGGCGCGGGCGAGCAAGACGTAGATGATGTTGCGGATGGAGGGCTCATCTTCAATAATCAAAACCTTTCGGCGCGGATGGTCGCGAGTCATATCAACCTTTGCCAAGCCCGGAAATGGACGGGCCCGGCTTCAGTACTTGAATTTACTCACTTCCAGTGACGTTCAACTCCTCGCAGTATGCAGGTTGGCATGGCATAAGTCAAGTGCACTCGGCCCTGTATATCCTATAATAATATTTCGTATAAGGTTAATACGCTGATTTCCTACCACCCCGTAAGCCCGCCGGTCGCGAAAGCCTATTCACGGGGAGCAGGTTCGATGGCGCTGCTTCCGGACAGAAGGAATTCACGGTCGTGCCCGGGGATAATGCGTTGGCCCGAAGCGAGGACCAGGTCGCGATCGAGGAGCGATTGTTTCCGGCTCTGGGGGATCATGGTCAGTACCTGCTCGTCGTGGTCGCGCGTGAGCAGCGCATCCCCGGCGATGACCGTCCGTACCCCGTGAGTGGGCACGATGAGCGAAACGTGGCCCGGCACGTGTCCCTGGGTGACGAGGGGTTCGAGGCCCTCGGGCAAAGAATGGGTTTCGGCCCAGCGGAATTGGGAAGGCGACCCCAGCCTTCCCACGTCCCACCAGCGCAGGGTAAACTTGCGCAGCTTGCCCATGTTCGCCTCTGCGTGCTCATAATCGAAAGTTTCGGGATAATATTTCAGGATCCGTTTTACCCATCCCACCTCGTTTACCATGTCCGAATACAGCGCGATGCACCATTCGTAGGATTCTTGCGGTGCGTAAATGGTGCTCGAGGGGAAAAGACAGTTGTTCAAAACATGGTCGACGTGGAAATGGGTGTTGACTATCATCGCGATATCGCACGGGGCGAGTCCTTTTTTCCTCAAAGCCTCCAGCAATTGGTGGGCCTCGTGAGGGAGTCCGGTGTCGACGACGGCATGAAGGTGGCCGTTGGAAAGAAGCACTGAGGTCGCCCCACGCCAGCTACCGGTAAGAAGAACTTCAATACTCCAGGCAGGTCCCACCATGTCCCCTCACCAACTAAATTTTCAACGCATATTCTAGCAGGAAGATTTTCAAGGCGAGTATGGGATTCGAGGCTGTTGTGCAAATGAGCCGGGGCAGGAGTCCGGGAGATGAACGATGGCCTTGAATGTCCCCTTACTGTTTTGCCGTCGATGCCGCGTTAATTTTGGTGGGATTCAGGGCAGGGGCCTCGTGGCTTTCTTCTTCAATGATCCAACGTCTCAAACGCAAAATGTCGGCAGCGCGGGCAACGCCTATCGGCTTGTTTTGAGCGCCGTCTTCAACCACCACAACATTTTCCACTTGTCTGGTTATCATGACCCGGGTGACTTCATCCACATTGTCACCCGCGTGGGCCACCACATAATTCTGGTGGGCGATGGTGCGGGCTTTCGCCGGCTTGTCAATCCCTCGCAACAGGTCGTGGGCTTCGATGATCCCGACCAGAGTGCCGTCTTCCTCGACCACCGGAAGCACCCCCGAATCTTCCGGGGCCATCACTTCCCGGACGATGGAGCGAACTTCAGCTTCGGCCGGCACGGCGGTGAACTTTTTGCGCATCACCTGTTCAATCCGGGCCCGCATCAGGACCGGCACCGAGTATTCCTGGCGGACGATCAGGCCGCGCTTGACAAGTTTTCCCGTCATGATGGACTCCGCACTGAAAAGCCGGACAAATCCGTCCGCGACCATGCAGCCAACCAGCAGAGGAAGAATAGCGTTGGGATTCCGGCTAAGCTCGAAAAGGAACACGATGGAAGTAAAGGGCGCGCGTGAGATGCCGGCGAAGACGGCCGCCATCGCCACCAGGGCGTAAAAGGCCGGATCGCTCACAAAGCTAGGGAAGAAATGGCGCATGACCTCGGCATATACGGCTCCGATTCCGCCCCCCACAATTAGGGATGGAGCAAACACACCACCCGTCGTCCCTGAGCCCAGCGATAGGACGAGGGCCCAGAATTTTGCGATCGATACTCCCAGCAATGTTCCGATGGACAATCGATCGTTCAGCATGTCCCGGATGGTGTCATAGCCGGTTCCAAAAACTTGAGGATATAGGTATCCAATGATGCCTAAAAGCAGAGCGCCGAAGGTGGGCGCCCAGATTGCCGCGGGCTTGATGGGAAAGCGATCAAAGATATCTTCCAGGTGAAAGAGAACTCGAATCATGGCGATGGCGATTAGTCCCATGATTACGCCCATGAGTGCGAAGAGCCACAATTCCTGCATGCTGGTGAGAGTGAAAGCTGGCATCGGAAACAGAGGACTCCAGCCTCGAAAGTGGACTGCGACGGCAGTGGCCGTTGCCGAAGAAAAAGCCACCGGAATAAACGAACGCGCACGGAATTCGAAAAGCAAGAGTTCGATGGCAACCAGAATGCCGGCAAAAGGAGCTACAAAGGTTGCCGCCATTCCCGCGGCCGCGCCTGAGGCCAGGAGGACGCGCCTCTGGTATGGAGTCAGACGAGTAGCTTGGGCTAGTATTGATCCCAAGGCGGCCCCCGTCTGGATAATCGGGCCCTCCGCACCGAAGGGACCACCTGTTCCAATCGCGAAGGCCGTGGCCAGAGGTTTCAAAAATCCCACTCGCATGCGCACACGACTCTTGCCCACCAAAACGGCTTCCATGGCTTCAGGGATACCGTGGCCTTTGAGCGTAGGCTCCCAGTAATGAATCATGGCGCCTACTAGAAGACCTCCGATGGGGGGGATGAGAATCACCCAGGCCCCCAGGTGGTTGTGGACCGGGAATGTAACTGCAAACGACCATCGGCCGTAGAAAAAAATATTGGTGAATAAATAGATGAGTTCGAGCAAGCCTTGGGCTACGATTCCTGAAATGAAACCGACTCCGACGGCATAAACCGACACTCTGAGAACTGACGGATCGAGGGCAACGCCAAATTCACGAAACCATTTGGATTGGAAGGCAGGAGAAATTCTTTGGCCTTTTGCGTCGTACATGGGAGACTCCTACGTTTGGCGAGCCGCTTGGGCTGGCTGCACGAACCCTTCCGTAAGATTTGTGCGCATCCGGCGTAATTCACCGAGATGGAGCCGGGTCAGTTTCTTGAGCACGGCTGCGCCGGAAGCCGTAAGGTTGACCTGGATGGCGCGGCGGTCCTGAGCGTCGCGTTTTTTCCACACCAAGCCTTTCTTGGCTGCGCGTTCCACCAGCCCCACCACGGCGTTATGTCGCTCCTGGAGAAACTCGGCCAATTCGGAGATGGTCGCGGTGCCCCGGCCGGTAAACCCGGCGACTCCCAGCAGAAGTTGATGCTGTTGAGGGGTTACGCCCAAGGTGCGGGCAGCGCGCTCGCTGAACCGAAGAAAACGTCGCAGTTCGTATCGGAAGAGCGCGACCTTTAGCAACAGAGCGGCACCCGAAGATGGCCCACTGCCGGATCGATTTCTCATCAAGCTCAAATTATATCACAGTGTGATGTATTTTCAACGGCCGCCCCGCCAGCGGCCATCGAAATGCCTGGACCCAATTACTTCACAAGCTGCGGTTTGGATTATAAAGTTTGTCCGGACGGCTCGTTCACATCAAATAGATATGAAGCGTAGGCGCGCAGGAAGAAACCCACTCTTCAAGCGCATCCAAATAGGGTTGGACCATGAGGCTGGGCAAGGGCGCCTTCCAAAATCAAGCACCTTGGGCTTTAGTGGCTCACCCCGTCCAGCTCTAACAGGCTGATGAAAAATGTCATTCTGAGGAGCCGAAGGCGACGAGGAATCTCGCAGTGGCTTTGTTTTCAGTGCGAGATTCCTCGCTTCGCTCTGCGGAAAGTCGATGCGTAACTCTTTTGGATTCAACAAAGCGTCTGCGGGCAGGAGCGACGACTTGCTGCTCATCATGGGCAGCCCTGCGGCTGTCAATGCTCGGAATGACAGTGCGTGGAAGAATTTTTCATCAGCCTGCTACCATTACTAGGTTAAGTATCTGTTGACAGCTTTTGCGGCGTCTGGTACAGTTTGGTCATGACACCGCAGAGGCTGAAAAGCCTGGATCATCGTTTGCAACACTTCTTGAAAGATGTTCTCGAACCGATGGGGCGCAGCGAACGGCGGCATTGGGCCGAGGTTTACCTGCGGGGGCTGCTGTTGGACGGAGAGCGCAAATCGATTGAGCCGATGGCGGCGCGCTTGCCGGGCGCCGACGTGCAGGCCCTGCGCCAGTTCGTCGGGCAGAGCCCCTGGGCCGTGGAACAGGTGCAGCGCCGCTTGGCGCAGAAAGTGGTCGACCTGCTCAGCGAGCCCGAGGTCTGGGTGATTGATGAAACCGGCTTCCCCAAGTCGGGACAACACTCCGTGGGGGTGGGCCGACAGTACTGTGGCACGCTGGGCAAGATCGCCAATTGCCAAGTGGCGGTGAGCCTTCACTGGTCGAGTGCCGAGGCCAGTTGCCCGCTGGCTTGGCGGCTTTATCTGCCCCAGTCGTGGCTGGAAGACGCCGCGCGGGCGACCGAGGTTCGATTGCCGGAGGGCATGGTTTACCGAACCAAGACCGAGCTGGCGTTGGAATTGGTCGACCAGATGTTGGCCTGGGAAGTGCCGTGCTGGCCGGTGGTGGCGGACTCGTTCTACGGCAACGATTTTGATTTTCGGCAAGCGTTGCGCCAGCGGCAGCTGAGTTACGTGGTGCAAGTCGAGCCCACCACGGTGGTTTGGACGGCGGACCCCCACCTGCCCTTGCCCGCTCCCAAGAAGATGGGACGACCGCGACAATATCCTCCGCTCGAGGCCCTGCCGCCACCGCAGAGCCTGGAAGCCGTGGCCCAGGCGTTGCCCGATCGGGCATGGCGCACGATCACTTGGCGGGAAGGGAGTCGGGGAGCGCAACGCTCGCGCTTTGCCCGCCTGCCCGTGTGGGCGGCGCACGGCTGGCGGAAGCAGGCCCATCCGCAGCGGGTGGCGGAATGTTTGCTGGTGGAGTGGCCGCAGGGCGAGCCGCAACCGACCAAATACTGGCTGGCCCACTTCGCTCCCCCCGCTCCGGGACTGCGTCGCTTGGTCCGCGTCGCCAAAGCTCACTGGCGGGTGGAGCTGGATTACCGGGAACTGAAAGAGGAACTGGGGCTGGATCATTACGAGGGGCGACAGTGGCTGGGCTGGCACCATCACGTCTGCCTGGTCACGATGGCCTACGCCTTCTTGCGCGCCGAGCAAGCCCGCCTTAAAAAAAACTTCTGGTGCGACTTTGCCGGAAGTGAGGAGGCGGCTGCAAATGGTCTTGATTAGGCTCATCGGTCGCTGCCCTTGGTGTAAGTCTGAATTCGAAAACTCATCTTAGATACTTAACCTAGTACTATTAACTGGAGGGGAAATTTCTGAAGGTGATCCCTCGGAGGACATAAAGCTACACCCAATCCAGAGCGCCGCGCTTCCAAAGCCAGAAATAACCCACAATCAAAATGCCCAGAAACACCAGCATTTCAACCAGCCCGAACAACCCCAGCGCATGGAATTGGACCGCCCAGGGAAAAAGGAAAATGGTTTCAACGTCGAAGATCACATACAGGATGGCGATGATGTAAAAGCGTACGGTGGTGCGCCCGCGCGCGTCCGACTCCGGTGTGATGCCGCATTCGTAAGGCATTAGTTTTTCGGCGCTCTGGGCGGGCCGGGGACGAACGAATCCCGCTACCCAAAGCGTCACGATGGGGAAGGCGGCGGCAATCACGAAAAAAATCAGAATGGGACCGTATAGATCAAGCATTTTGCTTCAACTCCCTCTCGAAAAACGAATCTTACCACACCTGTCAAATACGCGGCGCAGATACCGCCAGCTCATCTCACCCCCATCGCGCCTTGCGATTGAAGCAGTCACCCCGAATGTCCAGTCCGCCCCTGGACCAGGTCTACGGCATGAGGGAGAAGTTCGATGATGGATTCCAGTGACTCTCGCGCCCCACGGACGCTGCCGGGAAGATTGATAATCAGTTTACGTTTACGAACTCCGGCCACGGCGCGGGAGAGCGCCGCCCGCGGCGTTTTTTTCATCCCTTCAGCGCGCATCACCTCCACCAGCCCGGGAATCTCGCGCTCGATCACAGCCCGAGTCGCCTCGGGCGTAACGTCGCGCGGGCCCAGTCCCGTCCCGCCGGTGGTGAAAACGGCATCACAATCCCCGCCGTCCGTCCAGTTTTCCAGCCGTTTCTGAATCTGATCCATCTCATCCGGCAGGATCTCGCGCGCGGCAATCGTCCAGCCGCGTGCCTCAAGAATCTCCTGCACCGCCGGACCGGAACGGTCCTCGCGCTCGCCGCGCGAAGCAGCGTCGCTCAACACGAGGATTTTCGCGCGCAGGTGGGGCGTTGTCATCCGGGCTTTTGAAATGTGGACTGGGGATGAGGACTCGGTGCATCGCAAAGCGGAAATCACCAATCGCCTATCACCAATCGCCCATCCCTACCCGCCGGCGTCGCGATTGGCTTCGTCGAGCAGGCGCAATCCCTCCATCATCAAAGACTGGGTGGACATAGTGGTGGTCCGCTCCGTGGCGGTCTTCGAGAAATCCAGTTCCCAATCGCCCTCGGTCCATCGCAATACTTTAAAAACCGCTTCGTCGCCTTTCGTGGCCCCGTAGACGGCGTGGCTTACCTGGCCCTCGTTGAAATATATCGTACACTCGTCCTTGCCGTCGTGGAGCAGCAAGGCGCAGGTTTTGCGGCCCTGCTCCAATGAGGTCATCCAATCGAGCAGATTCATCTCGCTCAAATGCCCGGTCACGGCGCCACCGCGCGCGCCTTCTTTCTCCATGTGCCCTTGCAGCAGGCGGGCAGTGATGCGCCGGGCCTGCTGGGAAAGGTCGCGCACAAAAAACGGCTTCACAAAATAATCTTCCACGCCGTCCACCACCATGCGCAGACGCTGGTCAATATCTTTTTGCGAGGCAAGGAAAACAAAAGGAATGGATTGGGTCTCCTTGCGGGCGCGAAGTTTTTCAAACAGGGCTCGACCGTCCATCATCGGCATGGCGTAATCGGAGATAATCAGGTCCGGTTTAATTTCAATCGCCTTCATCAGTGCGTCCGCGCCGTCGGTGGCTGTCACCAGCTCTCCACACTTCTCCAGGCTTCGGCACAACAGTTTCAATACGGTGGGGTTATCATCGACGATTAGAATTTTTAGAGCTGCTGGCATGGTTCGAGGGCCTTCCCCAAAATTTCAGGCCATGCGGCGCGGTCGCGAATGGGGTGCGCGATACGTTCCGGTCTTGCCGCCGCTCTTCTCC
>DASYZE010000010.1:0-2021 GCA_035946625.1 Terriglobia bacterium
CTTCACCCGCGCCAGCACTCCCACTCTTCCCAACTCCCTCTTGCTCATCTCCGTTCTCCCCAATCGGACCTCCTCTCGGAGTTCCTATTAGGGGACATTTCTATCGAGGACAAAAGGGGACATTATCATCGAGGCACAACACGCGCGCCAGAATCTGGTGGTGACTCATTTTGATTTAGTAGAGCCGGGCTTAAGCCCGGCATGTGCCGCCCTGAAGGGCGGCGCTACGTCAAAATGCGTCACCACCCAGAATCTCGAATCAAACATCAAGCGTCAATCGGTTGTTTTCTCGGGGCGGAGCAGGGGAAACAAAATCACGTCGCGGATCGACTTGGAATTGGTGAGCAGCATGGCCAGGCGGTCAATGCCAATGCCT
This sequence comes from Terriglobia bacterium, assembly GCA_035946625.1. Lineage (GTDB taxonomy): Bacteria > Acidobacteriota > Terriglobia > UBA7540 > UBA7540 > DASYXZ01. The sequence goes on from DASYZE010000010.1 coordinate 377, forward strand.
TCGCCGCCAGTGGGAGGCATGCCGTAGCTCAGGGCGCGGATGTAATCCTCATCGATGGCGTGGGCGGAGAGGTCGCCTTTCTCGCGCAACATCTGCTGGTACTCAAATCGGTCGCGCTGCTCGGCGGGATCGTTCAGTTCGCTGAAGGCGTTGGCAATTTCCATTCCGGCAATGTATAGCTCGAAGCGCTCGACCAGATTGGGATCGTCGGGTTTCTGTTTGGAAAGGGGCGAGACTTCCAGCGGGAAATCAATGATGAACGTGGGCTGAATAAGATGGCGCTCGCAGACCACTTCGAAAAGTTCCTGCAGAGCGAGGCCGGGCGCGGCTCCGGTGTCCAATGCGATGGCCTCGTGGCCGCTGCCGGAACGCGCCGACCACTGGTTGTAAGACTCCACCCATCGGAAAGCGTTTTTCATATCCGCGAAGTCTTCCACCTTGGGGGCCGGCGCCGCTTCGGCCGGCCAATATTTCACCACCGCTTCTTTCATGGTCAGGCGCTCGAACCGGGCGAAGGAAATGTGATGCTCGCCGTAATCAAATTCGAGCGCGCCGAGCACGGCCTGCGCGGCGTGCTGCAGCAGGCGCTCGGAGAGATTCATCAGGTCATGGTAATCGGCGTAAGCCTGATAAAACTCGAGCATGGTGAACTCGGGATTGTGGTGGGTGGAGATGCCCTCGTTGCGAAAATTGCGGTTGATCTCATACACGCGATCGAGCCCGCCCACGGTAAGGCGCTTCAGGTAAAGCTCGGGCGCGATGCGCAGGTAGAGGTTGATGTCCAGCGCGTTGTGATGGGTCACAAACGGCCGGGCCATGGCGCCGCCGGCCAGGGGCTGCATCATGGGCGTCTCGACTTCGAGGAATCCCTGCGATTCCAGGAATTCGCGGATGGCGCGAATCATGCGGAAGCGCTTCACAAAAACATCGCGCACACCTTCATTCACCATCAGGTCGAGATAACGCTGGCGGTAACGAATCTCCACATCGGCCAGGCCGTGCCACTTTTCCGGCAGGGGCAGCAGGGCCTTGGCTAGAAAGTGCAACCGCTCCGCGTGCACCGAAAGCTCGCCCGTCCGAGTGCGGAACAGATAACCGTCAACGCCCACCAGGTCGCCGAGATCGAGCAGCTTGTAAAGCTCCCAGTCGCGCTCCCCCACCGCGTCCAGGCGAACGTAGATTTGGAGCTTAACCCCATTGCCGGCCAGGTGGGCAAAGCCGGCCTTGCCGTGCGGGCGCAGGCTCATCACTCGGCCCGCCACACGCACGGAAATTTTCTGCCCCGCCAGTTCTTCCCCGCTGCGCGGCGAAAACTCGGCAATAATTTGCGGCAGGGTGTGGGTGAAATCAATTTTGCGAGGGTAGAGTTCAAAGCCCAGCTCGCCGATGGCGCGCAGCTTTTTCTGGCGTTGCTGAATCAGGTCTTGCGGTTCTTGGATTGGGTCGGACAAAAATCGAAAACCCCCTTGACCTGCCGGTGGATGGGGATGGCAGATGAGGCGGTCATTATAGGGGCGCATGGAAATGCGTGTCAAGGAACGGGGTTGGGCTGTCAAGGCAAAGTAAGAAGATCCTGTTCTTAGCAAAGTAAGTAGTTCCTGTGGGCGCTAACCGAAGGAGCCCGTAGGGCGACTGAGGTTAGCGC
>DASYZE010000011.1:0-10948 GCA_035946625.1 Terriglobia bacterium
GGCAAGGCCAGCGAAAGAACAGAAACAAAACCAAGAGCAAAAACAAAAACAGAAACCAAGAACAAAACCAAAAGACAAAATCAAAAAAGGGGACATTTTAAACGAGGTAAAAGAGGGGACATTTTAAAAGAGCTTTGACACAGATTCTGGCGCGCGTTGACTTTCACCAGGCTCGCGTGTAAAATGCCCTTTAACAGTGACCAACGACATTTCATCCAAAAAAGTAGTTTCGCATTACCGCATTCTGGAGAAGCTCGGCGGCGGGGGCATGGGCGTGGTGTATAAGGCCGAGGACACCAAGCTCGGCCGGTATGTGGCGCTCAAGTTTCTGCCGGAAACCATAGGATCAGGGCTTTCCCAGGCAGTTACCACACTGCAAGGGGCACTGCAAGACCGCCAGGCGCTGGAACGATTCAAGCGCGAAGCGCAGGCCGCTTCGGCCCTCAACCACCCCAACATCTGTACCATCCACGACATTGACGAAGAAGAGGGCCAGCCCTTCATTGCCATGGAGTTGCTCGAGGGGCAAACGCTGAAGCACCGCATCGCCACCAAAGCTTTCAAGGTGGAAGAGCTGCTGGACCTGGCCATCCAAATCGCCGACGCGCTCGAGGCGGCGCACAGCAAGGGAATCGTTCATCGGGACATCAAGCCAGCCAACATTTTTATCACCCAACGGGGGCAGGCAAAGATTTTGGATTTTGGATTGGCAAAATTGAATGTAGGGGCGGGCCTGGTGCCCGCCCCGGCGCGCCCACCAGGGGCGCCCCTACAGGACATGGCCACAGCGGCGGTGGACGTCGAACACCTTACCAGTCCCGGCGTGGCCATGGGCACGGTAGCCTACATGTCCCCGGAGCAGGCGCGCGGCGAGCAACTCGACGCCCGCACGGACTTATTTTCCTTCGGTCTTGTCCTCTACGAAATGGCGACAGGCAAGCCCGCCTTCTCGGGGCACACGTCGGCGGCCATTTTCGATGCTTTGCTTCGCCAGACGGCGGCATCCCCACTGCGAATCAATCCCAACTTGCCGCCCGAGCTCGAACAAATCATCAATAAAGCGCTCGAAAAAGACCGCAGGATGCGCTATCAGACCGCCTCCGGCCCGCGCGCCGATTTGCAACGCTTGAAACGTGATTTGGATTCCGGCCGAAGTGTGGCCGCCGCCGCTCCAGTGGAAAAATCGCTCGCCGTTCTCTACTTTGAAAACTTGAGTGGCGCCAAAGAAGACGAATATTTCCGCGACGGCATGACCGAAGACGTGATTACCGAACTCTCCAAGGTGAAGGATCTAAGAATATTTCCCCGCGCCTCCGTGCGGACCTTCCGCGACCAGGAGGTGACCGCGCCGGACGTGGGCGCGCAGTTAAACGCCACCTACGTTCTGGGCGGCAGCTTGCGGCGCGCCGGCAACCGCCTGCGCATTACCGCCCAGTTGGTGGAAGCGCGCACCGGCCACTCCGTGTGGGCGGAGCGCTATGACCGCGAGTTGAAGGACGTCTTCGAGGTGCAGGACGAGATTGCGCGCAACATCACCCAGGCTCTGCGCGTAGCGCTTTCGCCGCAGGAAGAAAAAGCCATTGCCGTGAAGCCCACGGAAAACACCGAGGCCTATGACGCGTACCTGCGCGGCCGCAGCTACACGCGCCGGCTGACGGCCCAGGACTTGCACTTTGCACTCCAGATGTATGAGCGGGCTGTCTCCATCGATCCGGCCTTTGCCCTGGCGCATGCGGGTATTGCGACGGTTTGCGGACATTTCTATGAATGGCATGGCAAGGCCGCGGAATGGATCGCAAAAGGTCTTGCCGCCTGTGACCGCGCTCTATCCTTTGATCCGCTGCTCCCGGAGGCGCTGGCCGCGCGCGCGCGCCTTTTCTGGGCCCAGGAAAACTATCCGGAAGCCATCACCTACGCCCGCCAGGCCATCGAGCGCAAGCCCGACTGTGAGGGCGCTTACTGGGTGCTGGGGCAGGCCTACTTTGCTTCTGACCGCTGGCAGGACGCGGCAGCCGTGGCCGCGCGGGCCATTGAAGTGAGTGGCGACGATTACAACGTTTACATCCCCTTTCAACTTGCCTTTCACAATTTGGGCCAGGCGGAAGCTTCTGCCCGTCTCCGCGACCAGCAAATTCTCGTGCTCGAAAAACATTTGGAATGGGTGCCCGATGACGTCCGCGCCCGCGTGTTGCTGGCCTGCGATTACGCGGAGAAGGGAATGGCGGAGAGCGCCGTCCGCGAATTGCAGCGTGCTATAGTTTTACGTCCCGACGATTTCAATATCCTCTACAACGCTGCCTGCACCTATGCCGTGCTGGGGCGAAAAGCAGAAGCCATGGAGTTGTTGAAAAAGGCTCAGACCGTGGGCTTCCTCACCATGGACTGGGTGGCCCGCGACCCCGACCTCGCCTCCCTGCACGACGAGCCCGAATTCCAGCGCATGATCGAAGCCGGGAAGAAAAAGAGCTGACCGGCGGCATTCCGGCAATTCAAATCCTTCACACGAAAACAAACAATTCGCGTAGAGTAGTGGGGTTGCTTTGACCTCAAACAACCGGAAGCACTCGACCCGCGGCGGGCGGGCCAGGTTCATGTATCAAGGAGATTTTTCCGATGCGGAAATTCAGCTCAGTGATTAGTGCAATTCTTCTGGTGACTTCCGTGATTCTCGGCGAATCCACACTACGTGCTCAGGTCGACGGCGCAACCCTGCAGATGTCGCACGAGATTTTCAAGCAACTCATCGAAATCAACACCACCGATTCGGTGGGGAGCACCACGGTGGCTGCGAAGGCGATGGCGCAGCGCCTGCTGGACGCGGGATTTCCGGCGGCCGACGTTCAAGTGCTGGGCCCCAACGACCGCAAGGGAAACTTGGTGGCGCGGTTGCACGGGACGGGCGCGCACCGGCCCGTGCTGCTGATTGGACATCTGGACGTTGTAGAAGCGCGGCGCGAAGATTGGACCACCGACCCATTCAAATTTATTGAGAAGGACGGCTACTACTACGGCCGCGGGACGCAGGACATGAAGGATGGCGATGCCATCTACATCACCACCTTCATCCGGCTGAAGCGAGAAGGATACAAACCCGACCGCGACATTATTCTGGCTCTGACGGCGGATGAGGAGGGCGGGAAATCCAACGGCGTCGATTGGCTGCTGAAGAACCATCGCGACCTGGTGGACGCGGAGTTCGTGATCAACCAGGACGGCGGCGGGATGAACTCGGATAATGGCAGGCCGGTTTACATGTCCATGGACGCGACGGAAAAACTTTATGCCGATTACCAACTGATGGTGACCAATCCGGGTGGGCACAGCTCACTGCCGGTCCCGGACAACGCGATCTACCATCTGGTGGACGCGCTGAAGCGGCTGGAAAATTATAAGTTTCCCTTCGAGCTCAACGACGTGACCCGAGCCTACTTTGAGCGCATGGCGGCGATGAACACGGGTGCAACTTCGGCTGACATGCGAGGCATCTTGAAAACTCCTCCTGACCCGGCAGCCATAGCCCGCTTGTCGTCCAACACACTCTATAATGCGACCATGCGCACCACCTGCGTGGCCACCCGACTGGATGCCGGGGATGCCAACAACGCTTTGCCGCAGCGGGCGGCGGCCAACGTGAACTGCCGCATCCTGCCCGGACATTCGCGCGAAGAAGTGCGGCAAATCCTCATTCACATTTTCGACGATCCCAAAGTGGCCGTTCGTTTTGTAACCAACCAATACCAGGTGCTGGACCGCGCTCCCGATGAAAAGGGGCAGCCTCCGGTAAAACTGCGCCCCGACGTCATGAAGCCGCTCGAACAAACCACGGAAGCGATCTGGCCCGGGACGCCTGTCATCCCTTCCATGTCCACCGGCGCCACCGACGGCGTTTACAGCAACGCGGCCGGCATGCCGACCTACGGAATTACCGGCACCGCGATTGACCTGGGCGATGTGCGCGCGCACGGCAAAGACGAGCGGCTGCGCACGGAGTCATACGACCAGGGTGTGGATTTCTTTTACCGCTTTCTGAAGGCGCTGACTTCAGGTCAGTGAAGGGCGGGCGTCAATCTGCCGACAGTCAGGACCCCCTCACCCCGAGCCCCGCTCCCCCTTGGGTGTGGTGGGAGTTTAAAAGATCACTTTAACCCTCGCCCCCTTGGGAGTGGTGGGAATTTAAAAGATCACTTTGGCCCTCGCCCCCTTGGGAATGGTGGGAGTTTAAAAGATCACTTTAGCCCTCGCCCCCTTGGGAGTGGTAGGAATTTAAAAGATCACTTTAGCCCTCGCCCCCTTGGGGGAGAGGGTGTCCGTCAGCCGACGGACGGGTGAGGGGGTGACTTTGCCATAATTAACTTAGGTACTCTTTTCCTCCGGTTTCGCGTCCTCTCTCCCGGACCGCTTAAATTCAAATAAAGCGACAGAGCAATTTTATCTAGTTGCCGGCCCGACCGGGGGCGGCGGATATTCGGGGAGTTTTTGCTTCCCCGCTTCGGCTTGCTTGATTTCCAGTTCGTCAAAAAGAAGTGAAGGGGTGATGACGGAGGTGGGAGGCGAGGTGGCATAGTTGCTCGCCTGCGCGTCATTGCCGACGGCCATCAGGTCATTGCGCAAAGACCGAGTGTCGAGTTCCTGAAAAACGGCCCCGCGCACCAGTTCTTCGTGCCCATCTTTCACATAAACCCGGTAGAGCATGAGCGGAAAAAGATTGGAGCTGATGACCGTTCGCAGGATGTAGCCATAGGGCTTGTCCTGCTGGCGGCAGAGGTCGGTCATTTTCCGTTTCAATTCGGCGCGCGAAAAGGTTTGCGACCCGGTTAGGAACAGATTGCCGAGGCTGGGGGCAGGCGCGCCCGCCGGCGCGGCGCGGCCGTGTCCGTTTGAATTGGGAAAATCACGGAGGGGTTGCCGCCCCAGCAGGTAATGAGTGAGCACGCCATTCTCAACCACCTTCACCGGTTCCGCCTTCACGCCCTCATCATCAAACTCATAACTCCCCAGCAGCGAGTGGCCGTTGAAGGCGGTTTGGGTGGGATCGTCGGTGATGGAGACAAACTCGGGCAGGACGCGGCTTTTGTAGCTGCTGGCGTATTCGCCCGTGGTGCGCGCGTCCGCTCCCGGGCGCGGCCGGTAGCCCAGAATGTTTTTGCCGATCAGGGCGGCTACCACATCGTTGGCCGCGTCGGGCTCAATCATCACCGGACCGCGATATTCTTCCTCAACCACCGGCGCCGCGCGCAAAGCTTTCAAAGCGTCCAGCAACTTTTTCGCGTTGGCGACAAATTGGTCCGGAGAGGGCAAATCCTCCATGCGGCTGGAAGCGTAATCGGGCGAGCGCAACAAGAACATTCCGTCCGGCGCCTGGGTGTAGCCACTCACGGAAACATGGTGCATATTACTGCCGTCCCTGATCACCGTGCCCTCGGAATTCACAAAGTATTCATTTACGGCAAGAAAATCAGCGGCGGCGGCGAGGGATTGAACTCCCGGGTCCTGGCGGTAGAGGGCGGTGGCATCGATGAGCGACTTGCGCCAGGTGCTCGTGTCCAAATCCAGCTTCACCAGGGGCCCGATGGATTGGACGGCGGGGGTGCGCGCGAAATCGTCCACGGGATGATCGACTTGGAATTTCTCGAGCGCGGCGCGCTTGGCGGCCAGGGATTCGATCGCAGTTTTATAAGCGCGATCGGTCAATAGCCAGAGTTGGTGGCGGAGAGCCAGCATGTCATCATCGAGGCCGATAAAATCTGCAGTGCCCTGCCCCGCGCCGTAGTAGCTGTCCTGCTTGTAATCGCCCACGCGGACCACCACCCGCAAAAATCGGACGTGAATCTGGTTCTCTCCCAGCAAAGCGCCGAACTCCGCCCGGCTTGAAATTTCCTGAAGGTCTTTGACTCGATACTCCAGGTAATAAGGAGCGGCGGCGCCCTCCATTTTCATCTGGGATTTCGAACGCTCAAGCTCCGCTTGCATGGCCTGAAGCAGGACGTCGTCCTTGGCCTTGTGGGTCGCAGCGGATTCGCCGCAGGTCAGGTGCGCGGGAAGCAGCAAGAGAATCGCAAACAGCGGGGTCACAACCCGGCACGGCCAGCCATGAATTGATTTCTCCGGTGGATTAATCACCCTTCACCTCGGACGTCCCTGCGATTTTCCCCGCCGCGCCGGCGGACTCAAATCCGGGCGGAGGCAGCAGGGGCGGGCGGCTGTGCGTGTTTGCCCGTTTTTGAATTTCCATTTCAGAAAACAAGATAGCGGGAGAGGCCGCGGATACCGGAACACTGCCGGACTCTGCCCCGCATACGCCGTTAAAAACCTCGGTCTTGTCGCCGGTCAGGATGATGCTGTCCAGCGCCGCGAGGGGCGTGCCCACAATGTCCACGCCACGCACCAGTTCGTCCGGGCGGCCATCGGGATAAACCCGCCACACCATCACGGGCAGAATTTGAAAGGCCTGGGGCGTCCCGCGCCCGGTGAGGGTGAAGCCACCCTGCACGTCCTGGAAGTAGAGACCGTAGGGCTTGCCTTGTTTCTTGATTTCTTCCATGAACTTCTGGCGTAACTCCGAATCATTCACCGTGTTCTTGGAAATCACAATAAGGTTCCCTTGCCGGCCGGTGGGCATCAATCCCGGCTGCCGGCGCCCGTGGCCGTTGGAATGAGCAAAACCTTTCACCGGCATGCGGGACATCAGAAACGATTTGAGGATTCCCTCCGTAACCACTTCCACGCGTTGAGCAGGTACGCCTTCATCGTCAAACTGGTAGGACCCGGCGAGTTTGGTTCCATTCAATTCGGACAAAGTGGGATCATCCACGATGCTCAGAAATTTGGGCAGGATCTGTTCTCCCACTTTTTTGGTGAACGTCTGTCCTTCATCTTCGCTTTTCTGGCGGTGACCCTCCAGCCGGTGCCCCAGGACCTCATGGAAAAAGACCGCCGCCGCCCTGCCGGACAAAAGGGCCGGACCATTGAATGCTTCCTGCACGGGCGCTTTGCGCAAGGCGGCCAAATCGTCGGCCATCTTATTCTCCACCTTTATGATTTCCTGTTCGGGCGGAAGGTCGCCGGCCGAAGGCGCCTCAAAACTTTCCGCGCGCAGGAGGTCCATGCCGTCGTCGGCCCGCGTCAAAGCCTGAATCACCAAACGCGTGATGGTACTGGGCACTTCAATTTCCGCGCCTTCAGTTGAAGCCATGAACCACCGGGTGCGCTCGGCCTGAAGAAAAACAGTCGAGGAGTAAACTTCGGGATATTTTCGGAAAGCCGCAGAGTAGCGCCGCACCTCGTCTTCCCAGGCTTTTTGATCGAAAGGAATGTCAGGGGAAGATTGATCGAAATGAACCTGCGGAGTTTCCTGGGAAAAGTCCGGCGACTTGTCTTCCTCCTCGGTATGCACCTCGGCCTCCGCCTTGACCTTCAAAAAGCCCGGACCCGCCTGCCGGTATTCACGATTGGTCAATTGCCAAAGGGCACGGTCCAGGGCGTCCGCGTTTTCCCCCAATGGGAGTAAGCCGGAAGTAATACCCGACGACAAGCTCTCCTTATGCGTGTTGTCCAGCGCCGGAGTTCCCACGCGCATCATGACATCCCCGAGGCGCTGATGAACTCTCGTGGAGGTGAGAATGCTGCCGAGGGAACCGGCCACACCCACCAGCTCCTGGTCGTAAACCGAGTAGCTGATGAAAAAGGGCGCAGGATCGGATTTCGCGAGGCCGGACTTGGCGCGCTGAAGCTCTTGTTGCATAGCCTTTGAGACAGGGTCCGGAATTGCGGCGCGCAAGGCGTCCTTGCACCAGCCGCGATTCTGTCCCAGGAAAAATAAGGGCAGGGACAAACGCAAAAGAAGGTGAACGCTTTTTTTCATGATGGCGGTTGCTCGCGAGGGTTCATCTGCCAACCCTCGCATCAAGGCGGTTTGCGGGGAGTGGAGTGCCAGGAAATCAGTGACCCTGAACTAGGGAGAGAGTTTACCAGAAGGCAGAGGACGCGACAATGCCCGGACTTTAAGTGCGAGCATGAGTCGATGAGCTCAGCTAACCAACTTCCCTGGAACGCGTCCAAAGAAGTGATTATGGAAAGGGTTCGCCGGGGACGACGAGGCTGCAATAGCAAGGTTCGATTTAATTGCCATCTGCACCAGCTTATCGCCGCCATGAAATCAGGAGGTTGGTAATGCATAATGCGCTCGGCAATTTTCGCTACGCGCTGCGTCAATTCCGGCGGTCACCTGTTTTTACTGCTACGGCCATAGTCACGATGGCTTTGGGGATTGGCGGGACCACCGCAATTTTTACCTTGATTCATGCGGTGATGCTTCGTTCCCTGCCCGTTTCCGATCCTGGCAGACTCTATCGCGTCGGCGAAGGTGACGACTGCTGCGTCGAAAGTGGACCGCAAGACCGTTGGGGATACTTTTCATTCCCTCTTTACGAACGACTGAAGGCAGAATCGCCGGAGTTTGAAGAGGTGGCAGCGTTCCAGGCGGGCATTTGGACCCGAAGCGTACGTCGCGAAGGAGAGGCGGTGGCCCGGCCCCTGGGCGCCGAGTTTGTCACCGGAAGCTATTTTTCCATGCTGGGCGTCCGCGCTTTCGGTGGGCGAGTGTTTACTCCTGAGGACGACCAGCCGGGAGCCCCGCCGGTTGTCGTGCTCAGCCACCGTGTTTGGCAAAACACCTATGGAGGCGACCCAACCGTTGTGGGATCAACTTTTGTCATCGAGGACCACCCGTTTACCGCCATTGGAGTGGCTCCTCCTGGATTCTTCGGCGAAACGTTGCGCAGTGACCCGCCTGATGTTTGGATACCCGTGCAGAAGGAACCAATGATCGCCGGTGAAGGTAATTTGCTGCACCAGTCGCAAGGGGCCTGGCTGCGCATGATGGGCCGTCTGCGGCCGGGGGCTTCGATTGTTGGGATGTCGGCGCGTCTCACGGGAGTATTGAGGCAATGGATACGATATGACTCCGGGTATCCGGCCAACTGGATGCCCGACGTGATCCGAATGCTCCCCAAGCAAGTGGTCAATGTCGTTCCCGCAGGCGCTGGGGTGGCCGAGATGAAAGAGGAGTACGGACGGAGCCTCCAGATCCTGCTTTCGGTTTGCGGTCTGGTGCTGCTGATTGCCTGCGCCAATGTGGCCAATCTGCTCTTAGCGCGCGCGGCGTCACGGCGCGGCCAAACCGCTGTCAGGCTGGCCATCGGCGCCTCGCGGGCACAGATCATCGCACAAGCTCTTACGGAGAGCATCCTCCTTGCGATCGGCGGCGGCGTGGCAGGTCTCCTGGTGGCCGTGGCAGCCGCGCGGCTGCTGCTGAGGCTCGCCTTCCAGAGCGCACATTTCCTGCCCGTGAGCCCCATTCCTTCGCCCACGGTCATTGTGCTTGCCTCCGGACTGGCGCTGATGACGGGCGTCATCTTTGGCGCGGTTCCGGCGTGGTTTGCCACGCGGACCGATCCTGCTGAAGCCTTGCACGGCATGGGTCGCAGTACCGGCGATCGTTCCTCCTTCGCCCACCAAGGCTTGTTGATTGTGCAGGCGGCGCTTTCGGTTGTGTTGGTTGCCGGAGCGACGATGCTGGCGCGAAGCCTCAACAAGCTCGAACACCAGGACTTCGGTTATCAAGTTCAGGGCCGCGTGCTGGTGGCGCTGCACAATCCGCCCGCCACCTACACTCAGGCAAAATTGGCCGCGCTTTACCGCGAGCTTGAAGATCACCTTAATCGCCTGCCGGGAGTGGGAGGAAGCGGACTGGCGCTCTATAACCCGCTCACCGACAACTGGGGAGAAATGATTTACGTAGCAGGCCATCCTGCTCCTAAAATGGGAGAGAATTCAGGGGCATCGTGGGACCGGGTGAGCACCAACTATCTCCAGGATCTTGGGGTGCGCACCGTGCGTGGGCGGGCCTTTACGGCGGCGGACAACGAGAATTCGGAAATGGTCGCCGTGGTCAATGAGGCCTTCGTGAAACGCTTCTTTAAGCAGGGAGAAGACCCGCTGGATCAGCACTTCGGCCTCGACTATCCCGAGGAGGCTGGCGACTTTCGCATTGTGGGCGTGGCGCATGACGCAAGGTTCGCGGGCTGGGGCTTAAACCGGCCGGCCTTTCCGATGTTCTTTGTGCCTCTCGCCCAGAATGTTAATTACCAACAGGAATTGATGAAGAGAGTCGAGTTGCAATCGCATTTCATCGGAGGAATCATGTTGGTAACTGGAACTCCTACGGGGACGCTTGAGCCGCTCCTGACAAAGATGCTTTCGGATTTGGACCCCAATCTGACCATCACCAGTGTGAGAACAATGCAGCAACAAATTAATCTTTGTTTCGACCAGGAGCGCGCCGTTGCCAGCCTCGCGGGCCTTTTCGGCACAGTCGCCCTCTTGCTGGCTGCGGTTGGACTCTATGGTGTCACGGCCTACACCGTGGCGCAGCGCACCAACGAAATCGGCATTCGAATGGCATTGGGCGCCGACCGCGCCAAGGTGGTTCAAATGGTGCTGCACGGCGCGTTCAAACGCATCGTGATTGGTCTAGCCCTCGGGTTGCCGCTGGCCGTCGGCGCAGGACGCCTGATCTCAGCCCAGCTCTATGGCGTTTCCTTTTGGGACCCTTTTGCTTTGGCCCTGGCTGCTGGGGCTCTTGCCATTTGCGCGTTTTTTGCCGCCATTATTCCTGCCATTCGCGCGGCAGGCATTTCCCCTATGCTCGCCTTGCGGGCTGAATAAGCAAACCTCGGGGTTGAAGAGCTCTCCAAATCGCTCACGACAATCAAAGTGGTTTGCTGGGAGCTCGGTCGTCTCGCCCGCGCTCCCAGCGAAATTAAGGCACCTGCCACGTGCTTCCATCCCTGTCAAGGCAAAGTAAGAAGATCCTGTTCTTAGCAAAGTAAGTAGTTCCTGTGGGCGCTAACCGAAGGAGCCCGTAGGGCGACTGAGGTTAGCGCCCACT
>DASYZE010000012.1:0-11568 GCA_035946625.1 Terriglobia bacterium
CCGCCTTAAAAAAAACTTCTGGTGCGACTTTGCCGGAAGTGAGGAGGCGGCTGCAAATGGTCTTGATTAGGCTCATCGGTCGCTGCCCTTGGTGTAAGTCTGAATTCGAAAACTCATCTTAGATACTTAACCTAGTACTACTACAGGGGAGGAAGCGTCACCGTAATGGCCGTTTTGAGGGTAAAGTCAATTTTGGTTTCCGCCGGCACTTTCATGGGTGGAGCTTTGGTTCCGGCTTCAACAGCTGTGCCAGCGCCCGCGCCAATGGCCGAGCCAATCACCGCCCCCTTGCCGTGGCCGGCGATGGCGCCAATCAGACCCCCGAGCACCGCTCCGCCCCCAACGGTTTCCGCCGTCCGCTTGCCCCGTGAAGCGCCGGTTTGACTGTAGGTGGTTGACTCTGCGTCGTAGCTGCTGCCGTTCACCGTGATGCTCGCGAGGGCAAGCTCGACCTCAGATTTTCCGGTCATGTGACCGGCGTTTGCAGCTTTCACCAGGCGCACGCGCGCGTCTGAACCCTGGGAAATTACCACCTGGTCATTCACCACCACCGGAGCGGCAACACTGGCGCCAAAGTCCTGGCCCGCTTGATCTCGGGACGAATCAACCCCGTCAATCATCCGAACGGTGATCACCGTGCCGGCCGGAATAGTAACTTGAATAGGTTGAGGCGGCGGCGGAGGTGCAGATGCTGCTTCCGGGGCTGGGGACGGTTTCTGTGTTTCTTTGGTTGCGCTTTCCCCGGTCGCGGGGGCGGAGGTGTTGTTCGACTCGGCGCTGTGCTTTCCTCGCTTGGGGGTGGAAGGCTCTGTCCTCCGCGCCCTGGATCGGGGCGGGGCGGAATCTTCAGGCCGCTCCTGTGGCCTGACTGGAGGCGCTTGGGGTGTGGGCGACGCCTCTGCGACAGCGGGCGTCGACACTTGAAGCTGGTTGTCCACTTTCTTCACGCCGCTGGCCTCACCCGCCAGACGCTCCACCGCAGCTTTCTCCAGGTCGGTTTGGACGGTTCCGTCGAGCTCGACAACACCTTTGTTTGACGAAACCCGAATGTCGCGAGTCTTGAGGACGGAGTCTTGAAACAACTTCGCCTGAATGTCAGAAACGATCGCTTTATCGTCTGGTCCAAATAGGGATTGGACGTTGCACGCAGAAACGCCCATGGACAATGCTAAAACTGCGATCCCATATCCCGCCGCCGATCTTCGCATATCTGCCTCCGCTATCTCGAAATAGGCATCCGCCTGTCAGTATGATTCATGTAAGATACTCCGGGATGCACTGTCGACACCAGTCTCATCATAGCCGAAAGGCGGCGGGCAAGTCCAAGCTGTGAGGGGCATTCCATGATGACGTCGTTGCGGGTTTAATGGCGAGGCATGTTAAGATGATGAGGGAGGGCGCGAAGGATCAAGCGCCCGGGCCTCTGCCGGCTTCAGCAAGATTCACTTGGGATAAGAGAAATCCGAATGCAAGCCCATTCGCTCAGCGTCGTGATTCCGGTGTATAACGAGGCGGATAACATTCCACCTCTCCTCGACCAGCTTGGAGCGGCGCTCAAAGATTGGTCAGGCCCGCTTGAGTTTTTGTTTGTGGATGACGGAAGCACGGATCTGACTCTCCAAAACCTAACCCGCGCGCAGCAAACCGACCCTCGTATTCGCATCGGACATTTTCGCAAGAATCTTGGCCAGACCGCGGCCATGGCGGCGGGATTCCGCATGGCCCAAGGGCGTTGGGTGGTTACGCTGGATGGGGACATGCAAAATGACCCGGCGGAAATCCCCCGCTTGGCAGAAATGTTGAAAGAATGGGATGTGGTTTGCGGCGTCCGCGCCCAACGACAGGACACCGGATGGAAGCGGCTTTCTTCGCGCATCGGCAATGGCTTCCGCAATTGGGCCACCGGGGACAATATCATCGACACGGGATGCACGCTGAAGGCCTATCGAAAAGATTGCCTCGATCGCCTGGAACTCTATCGCGGCATGCACCGCTTCCTGCCCACCCTGCTCAAGATGCGCGGCTACCGCGTGACCCAGGTGCAGGTGAAGCATCACCCGCGCCTGCATGGCACCACCAAGTATGGAACCTGGGGGCGGCTGGTGAAGGGCCTGGGCGATGTGTGGGCAGTGCGGTGGATGAAGAAGAATCGCCTGGACTACGAATCCGAACTTGAATTGCTCGAGAAACCCGATGAGGCGCCCGAAGCTCTGGTTTCGCTCAGTGCAATGAAGCGTGGCATTTCCTAGCCGGGTGGCGGGGCAACTTTCGAGCAACCTCATGGCGCTGCGCTTTCCACCCATCATTGCGCGAAGGCAGCTTTTGGAGTCTTGGTTAATCGAATTGGAAAACCGTGAAGTGAAGGATTAAACCGGGCTGAATTGAAAACTGAAAACTCTCCCCTACCGCCATCAACGACCTTCCAGGAACGCCTCCCTTTTCCAATTCCCCATTTCCTGCTGTTAATGCTGGTGGCGGCCTGCATTTTTTTTGCCGGCCTTGGCCGCCTCCCCCTCCTTGATCCCGACGAAGGCCGCAACGCGGAAGTGGCCAGGGAGATGCTCGTTTCGGGGGATTGGATTACTCCGCACTACAATACCCTCGCCTATTTGGATAAACCGGCGGTCTTTTTCTGGCTGGTGGCCGGGTCGTTCAAGCTGGCGGGGATTTCCGAGTGGGCGGCGCGATTTCCATCCGCCCTGATGGCGCTCGGAACCATGCTTTTAACCTGGTTCATGGCGCGCAGGATGCTTGGCGCGTCCGCGGGACTGAAAGCCGCAGTCATCTGGGCCACCATGCCATTGTCCATCATTTTTTCGCACCTGGTTATTTTTGACATGACCCTGACTTTTCTGGTGACCCTGGCCATGGCGGCATTTTGGATGGCAGGTTCGTGTGAATCGCGGCGGACGCGGTTCGAGATAATCATGTTTGCCGCCTGCGGCATCGCCACCATCACCAAGGGCCCGGTGGGATTCCTTCTGCCCCTTCTTTCGATCGTCGCCTATCAAGCGCTGGGGCGAAGGCTGGGGGAACTGAAGCGAATTCGATGGGGTGTGGGAGTTGTCGTCTTCATGATCGCCACGCTTCCCTGGTTCGTCACCGTTTCAATTCGCAATCCCGATTTCCCTCGTTACGCATTGTGGCAGGAAAGTTTGCAGCGCTTTTCCACCGGAAGCGCCCATCGCGGCGGAAGCGTTTTCTATTACCTCCCGGTTTTTCTTGGGGGACTTTTGCCTTGGAGCCTTTTTCTCGTCCTGGTCATAGGGAGGCGCCTCCGGCGATGGAGGGAACTCCTTTATGATATGAACAAGCCAGTGCTGTTTTCACTCGCATGGGCTGGATTGATTTTTGTTTTTTTCACGATTTCAAGGTCAAAACTTCCCGCCTATGTTTTGCCCGCAACTGTCCCCCTTAGTATCCTGATGGCTCATGCATGGGGGGAATGGGATGCCGATGCAAGGGAAACCTTCCGCCGTCCGGATTGGCTGGCAGCGGGATTCGCCGCGTTGATTGGAACGGGTTTGCTGGTCGCTCTTGTGGCTTGGCAAATGTTCGAGTTTGCGAGCATTCGAGCGCGAGCATTGGAAAAGATTGACCCAAGAGCTTTTGATTTGCTCAAGCCGACGCTGCTCTATAGCGGGCTCATCCTTGCGGCCATGGGCATTCTCGGCCGCAACCTGGCAGAGCGGCGAAACAGGCCTATTCTTGCCCACGCAACTTTTGTGGTTTTGGCGATGACCGCGCCTGCGCTGCTGGTGCGCTGGATGCCGGCACTCAGAACGTATGCCACCGTCTCCAGTTCCCGGCAAATGGCGCAACGCATCCTCACAAGTCCCGACAAGAATTTGCCGGTTTACGGTCTATATTACTACCGCACGGGCCTGCCTTTTTACCTGCGCCGTCCCGTGAATCTGGTCACCTTCGATGGAGACGAGATGACCAGCAATTATGTGGTGGCGCAATTATCAAAATTCCGAAACGCCAGTTCGCAGGCCCATTCGCATAGCGATTGGAGCAATTCACCCCCAGCCAACCGGCGGGAATCTCTCGCCTTCAACAATGTATTGATGGACGATTCAGATTTCGTGGCCCTGCTTCACGATCCAGCTTGGAAGGGCCTGGTGCTGGTGCGGAACAATGAAGTGGGCTCGTTGATGGATCTCGCTCCGGGTGAAAAATCACCGATTGGGTTGTGGTCTTATTGGCAGGACTCGGTGTGGAAAATCCCGGCATCGGCTGTTCCGTCGCCGCCGGCAATAAAGTGACTTAAGATCAGGCTGCGCCCGATCGCAACCGGAGTCTCTTACCTTCTCTCTTTCACCCTGGACTCTTATGTGTGGCATTTGCGGGATCCTGAACTTGGCGCTGGAACCGGCGGCCTGCCGCGACCGGATCGATCGGATGTCGGAGCGGCTGAAGCATCGCGGCCCGGACAGCAGCGGTAAATTTGAATTGCCTTACCTCGCCCTGGGCGTCCGGCGCCTGAGCATCATCGATCTCCAAACCGGAGATCAGCCGCTTTCCAACGAAGCCGGCGACGTCACGCTGGTTTTCAACGGTGAAATTTATAATTACCGGGAGCTGGGGAAAGGCCTCCTCGATCGCGGACACACTTTCCGGACACACTCGGACGGCGAGGTTATCACTCACCTCTATGAAGAACTGGGACCCGGTTTTGTCCGTGAACTGAACGGAATGTTCGCCATTGCGCTTTGGGACGATCGCGCCAAGCGTTTGGTCCTGGCGCGGGACAGAGCAGGGGAGAAACCTCTGTATTACTGGTTCCGCAACGGCACCCTGGTCTTCGGCTCAGAAATCAAAGCGCTGCTCGAATACCCTGGAATCAGCCGCCAGCTCGATCCCGAAGCCTTGGCCCAATATTTCTTTTACGGGTATTTCCCTTCGCCCCGGAGCGTTTTTGCGGAGATTCAAAAGCTTCCCGCCGCCCACTGCCTGATTGCAGAGGCGGGTAAAATTCACATCGATCCCTATTGGCGCCTTCAGGATTATCTGCCTCCCCCGAGCCTCCCTTCAACGACCGCGGACGAAGAGAATCAGTTGGTGGAGGATTTGCGCTTGCGCCTGCGCGCGGCGGCGATTTCACGCCTGGTGAGCGACGTGCCGCTGGGCGTCTTCCTCAGCGGTGGCGTGGACTCCTCCACCCTCGTTGCCCTGATGAGCGAGTTGACTCCCGGAAACGTCAATACGTTCTCGGTGGCGTTTACCGAAAAAGGCTTCAATGAGGAACCTTACACTCACCTGGTTGCCCGTCGTTTCAAAACGCGCCACCACGTCGTGCGCGCCGATGAGCCCGGTTTGCGGGAAGGGTTGAACACCCTGGCCAGCCACCTGGATGAGCCGGTAGCCGATCCGGCGGTGATACCCACTTTCCTCCTTTCGCGCTTCGCGCGCGGTGAAATTAAAGTTGCGCTGAGCGGCGAAGGCAGCGACGAACTTTTCGGCGGCTATCCAACCTACCTCGGCGCCCATCTGGCGGAATCCTACCTCCGCCTTCCTGGCCTCCTGCGCCACCAGTTTTTCGACCGGCTGCGGAATCTTTTGCCGGTCACCTCATCCGCCGTTCCTGCCGGCATGCTGGTTCGCCGTTTCCTTGCCCACGCCGAAAGAGACCCTGCCGAGCGCCACCAGATCTGGTTTGGAATGTTTTCGCCGGCCGAACTCGATCAACTCTTTGCCTCGGACTGGAGCGGACCCATTCCGGCGAGTGGCGCAATATTTTCACCCCTGGCCCGCATCCTCCAAGGCGCACGATTTGACGCAACGGTGGCCCAAATGCTTTACCTCGATTTCCGTATGTACCTGGAAGATAATCTCCTGGTTAAAATCGACCGCGCCAGCATGGCGTGCTCGCTCGAGCTGCGCACACCGTTTCTTGACCACCGGCTGGTGGAATTTGCCGCCGGACTGCCCGCCGCGCTCAAAGTGCGGGGCTTTAAGCTCAAATACCTGCTCAAACGCGCGGTGCAGAGATGGCTCCCGCGCGAGATTGTTTACCGGCAGAAGCGGGGTTTTTCCGTGCCTATCTCCAAATGGATGAGAAATCAGCTGCGCCCGCTGCTGGATGAAACACTCCATCCGGAAAAGCTGAAAAAAGACGGGATTTTTCATGCGCCCTGCGTGCGGCGCATGCTTGAAGAGCATTGGGCGGGCCGGGCCGACAACCGAAAACCCCTTTGGACCCTCCTCTGTTTTCAGCTCTGGTTCGACCGCTGGGGAAAATGATTTTGGATTGACTTCATTCCTTATGGTTCGGGCTTCAGGAGGGGGGTAAGGGAACTCGGGAAATGGTGCAGTGATTGGCAAATGAAAATAAAGATGGAAATCATCAATCCAAAATCCAAAATCGAAAATCCCCGATTGTTCCCGGCTCCCAGCCGTCTGGCTTTTCATAAGCGCGAATGGGATATTATTCAGAAATATAAATCCCCATGGCAGGTCCAGAAGTTTCTGCGCGGGTTGGCCTACAATTGGGAAAAGAATGGCGAAACCCTTCGCACTTTCCGGGGCGTCATTCGGAGGAACACCGCCCATTGTCTGGAGGCGGTCCTGGTGGCTGCCACTATCCTGGAACAGCACGGGTACCCGCCCTGGGTGCTCGACATCGAGTCCCAGGACAATCTGGACCACGTTCTTTTTCTTTTTAAATATCGCGGGCGCTTTGGGACGGTGGCGCGCTCGCGTGATGCCGGCCTGCACGGCCGCAAGCCATTATTTCGAACCATCCGCCAACTGGTGTTGAGTTACGCCGACCCCTTTGTCGACTTCACCGGACGCATGGTCGGTTATGGAGTCGCGGACTTGCGAACCCTGGTGAAAGTCGATTGGCGATTGTCAGAAAAGAATGTCTGGGCGGTGCAGAAAGCGCTCATTGCCATGCCGCATCAGAAAATCGGAATTTCCAACCGACGGTACCATGCCCTGCATGCGCGATTTATCGCCTACAAGAAAAAATTTCCGGAACGGCCCGTGACATTTTATTCAAATCGAAACCTGTGGATGTGAAAAGCAGAAAGCGCCCTGGTTTAGTGTTCGATAGCTTTTCCGTTTCCTGCATCGAGATGGAGGCGCACCACCCATTCCCAACTGATATCGCGTTCCGCAAAGGCTGGCTCAAGAGTTTTCTGGTCCGGGGCTTCCTCCTCTACCAGCATTCGCCCTCTGGCCTGGCTGCACCCGGAGCGGTGAATGGTTCCATCCGGGGCGTCCAAAAGTTGTCTCATCAGGATGGGCAGAGCTTGCCTGGTGAGGCAGGCGGGGGTGGGGGCGGAAAAATAAAGGGGCACCGATTTATCCGTGCAACGCCTCATTCGACAGATGGGTTCTCATCATTCTACTTCTTCCCCATTTCTTGGCGAAGGATCAGCCTTTCTGGGAATCCTACGGTTTTTGTTCCAACGCA
Organism: Terriglobia bacterium; assembly: GCA_035946625.1. Classification (GTDB taxonomy): domain Bacteria; phylum Acidobacteriota; class Terriglobia; order UBA7540; family UBA7540; genus DASYXZ01. The sequence goes on from DASYZE010000012.1 coordinate 7,424, forward strand.
TCCACCAGCAAGGAAGCCTTGCGCGCCAGGTTAAAGGCGCGCTGAAGGTCGCCGCTATCCCGGGCGCGTTCCGACTGGACTAGAAACATCCGCGCGCCCTCGAGGGTTCTCCGGTCCAGGCTGGCCATGGAGGTGTGCCCCAGCGCCCCAATTCTTGCCCGGACCGATTCCTGCATTTGCACGACTTTGTTGCGCAGCTCGGATTGTTGTTGAGGGCTTTCGCGAGGTTCGAGCGCCGGCGCTGAAGGAGTGGGTTGGGGGACAGCCTCGGGAGGCGCGGCCGGAGCTTCTCCCAAAGTTTCGGCAGGCGTTGCACGGCGGCGGGGCCGGACGGGGTTTTTGGGAATCCTCGACTCTGGCGGTTTGACCTCGACCGGACGTTCCTCCGGCTCCGTCGTCGTCGGCTCTTCGATCATGAGATCACCGCTCGATTTCGGCGCCGCGATTGCGGCCGCCGTGGCTGCAGGCGGCACGTATACCACACGGGGGGATGTCTGCCGGTTCGGGCAGCCGCCCAATAAAAGCGCAAAGCTCAAGAGCGGGGATAAATTGTTCCGAGCCATACCGGAATTGATTGTATCATCTGTGAAGAACCCACAGATGAGTTAACCGACCTTTGCCTGAATCACCTCGGCAGCATAATGCGAAACGTGGTCCCTCGATTGATTTCGGAGGAGAAATCGATGCTGCCGTTGTGGAGTTGAATAATCCGCGACGTCATGGCCAAACCGACGCCTGTCCCTCCGGGCTTGGTCGTAAAATAGAGCGAGAATATTTTATCCCGAACCTCAGCGGGTATGCCCGTTCCTCGGTCGGCAATTTCCAACGTGACATGCTGGGCCGACACCTGTGGAGTGACTCGCAACTCGCCTCCATTGGGCATGGCCTGGCAGCCGTTCAATACCAAATTGAGCAGCGCCTGCTTCATCAGGTCGCGGTCAACGCGGACGAGCGGCAATTTCCCGTTGGGCGAGAGCGCCAGCCGGACATTGTTCCGGCGGGCTTGAGGTTCGGCGAGGCTGAATACCTCGGTCACCAGGCTTGCCAGGTTGATGGAAGTGGGGCGCAATTCCACCGGCCGGGTGAAGTCGAGGAAAGTTTTCACCACCCGGTCAAGCCGGCGGATTTCTTCGGTGAGGATGTCCAATTGCGGTTTAAGAAGATCGTTCTCGCCCCCGAGTTTCGTCTTCAGGATTTCCAGCGCCAGGATCATGGCGTTGAGGGGGTTCTTTACCTCGTGCGCCACGCCGGAAGTCAGACGCCCGATCGCCGCCAGCTTGGCGGCGACGTCCAGTTGATCTTCAAGTTGGGCGCGTGAACTCGAGTCGCGCAATGTCACCAGGCTCGCCACCGCCTCGCCTCCCTCCTCCACAAACTGAACGCTGATCTCAACTTTTTGAGTTTCGCCGTCAATGACCAGTTCCATTCCCTGCCAGGGTTGGGACCGGCGTGCCGCAAAGATTTCCTTAAGGTACTGATCCAAAGGATGGTCGGTGGTGAACAGCTCGGACGCCACCCGATGCACCATCGTATCCGGGGTCCGATTGAGGAAGCGCCCGACCACCGGCGTGGCCACCACCAGCCGGTCATGCTTGTCAAACAGCATCAGCCCGTCCGTTAGCTTGGAAAAAAGGTGGTCGAGATTTTCCTGGAGGGCGTTAAACGCAGCTTTTTCCCCCTCCATTCGCTCGCCCAACAAATCCAATTTTGAAGACAGAATGCCCCACTCGTCTTGACGCTGAAGGCGAAGGGCCTTGGTGTACTCACCGCGACTCATACGATCGAGGCTCTGCGAAATCGTTTGCAAGGGGCGCAGCATTCGAAATGAAAGGATGGCCGCCGTAATCGTGGCCAATAGGATGGCCCAGGCTGAAATAGTAAGAGCACGGCGCAACTCCGGCGTGATCTGGTCGCGCAAGAAAAGCGTAGAAGCACCAATGCGAATGTCACCCAGGGGTTTGCCGCCCATATCCAGGGGGAGCGACACTTCGTAAACCTGGGGCGGCCCGTAAATCACCCGCAATTGGTGATACAAGCCCGCGTGCATCAGGTCGTCATACGACTGGGCGGGTGCAAATCGGTGGCCAATCTCATCCGGATCGGAGTGGAGAAGGGCGTTCAAATCTGCATCCGTAACGGCGACGTAATAGATGGTGGGTGAATACCCGACCGCGGAATCCATCAGGGATGCGAGGCCCGGGTCTGTGCTCAGCGTTTGCTGGACGAATTGGTGAAGTTCCTGGGGATCGTCGGGGTTGGCGCCCGGAGGCATCTTGCTCTGCGCCAGAACTGTTCGAGCCTGGTCATAAACTTCGTTGGCAACATATTTGCCGCGATCCCGGATTTCAGCCAGGTTCTGCCTGGTCAGGCTGGAAATATAGAGGGTGGATGTCGCCAGGACCACCACCAGGACGAGAAAGGAAATGAGTGCGGTGAGCTTACTTTTGAGGCTGACTCTCATATTCCTTCAACTTGTTGTGAAGGGTTTTTAGGCTGATGCCCAGCATTTCGGCGGCACGTGTCTTGTTATTCTGAGTGGCCGACAAGGTTTCAAAAATAAGACGCTGTTCGGCCTCGGAAACGGTCAGACCGGGGCGGAGGCGCAGTCCATCCTCATTGCCGGCGGCTTGCACCGGGCGCCCGAATTGCGCCGAGAAATCCTTCTTCTGCAATATTTCACCCGGATTGGTGACCACCGCGCGCTCCAACATGTTTCGCAGCTCCCGGACGTTGCCCGGCCAGGTATGATGGCGAAACATTTGGAGTACTTCTTCATCCACGCGTTTGACGTTGGAACTATGCTTGCGGCTTAAATCATCCAGAATGGCAGTGGTCAGTTCTTCCAAATCTTCGGTGTGCTCGCGCAAAGGCGGCATCGCCATCTGAACCACGTTGAGCCGGAAATATAGGTCGCTGCGCATAATTCCCTTGGCCACTGCTTCTTCGGGGATCTTGTTGGTTGAGGCCAAAACCCGAACGTCGACAGAGATTTCGGATTTACTTCCCAAGCGACGAACTTTGGCGTCCTCCAGGACTCGAAGGAGTTTAGCCTGGGTGGCCACCGGCATTTCGCCGATCTCATCCAGCAGCAAGGTTCCGCCGTCGGCTAATTCGAAGCAGCCCAGGCGGCGCTCCACCGCACCGGTGAACGCCCCTTTTTCGTGGCCGAAGATCTCGCTCTCCATTAGCGTTTCCGGGATGGCGGCACAGTTGACCGCCACAAAAGGTTTGCTTTTTCGCGGGCTCAATTCGTGCAGCGTTCGCGCCGCCAACTCTTTGCCGGTGCCGCTCTCCCCCGTGATCAGCACCGAGGCGCGCGAAGGGGCCACCATGGAGATCAGGGTCATCACCTCCTGCATCTTGGCCGATCGGCCCACCAACGTTCCCAGCACGCCCAGGGCGCGCAGTTTGCGTTGGGCAATCTCCAGGTTTTGTTTGTTTTCATTTCTCTCCAGGCAATTCCGCAGTTCCACTCGCAGGCGCTTGGGGTCCACGGGCTTTTCAAGGAAATTGAAGGCACCCAGTTTGGTCGCTTCCACAGCCTCTTCAATCGTGCCTTGGCCCGTCAGAATTATAAAACTGGAGCCGGGACTCTCGTCGTGAAGGCGCTTCAGCAGCTCCATGCCTCCCATACGCGGCATGCGCAGGTCGGAGATGACGATGGCGGGGTTGAAGGTGGAGATTTTCTCCAGCGCTTCCTCGCCGTCCGAGGCCATCTCGGTTTCATATCCCCAGGTGACCAGCAATTCCGCCAGCCCCTTGCGCTCATTGGCTTCATCATCGACCACCAGAATTTTGGCGCTCTGTCCCATACGATCTTCCCCCATTCGAATACCCCATATTACACTTCTTTGGCCGGATGTGAAATCCCAGGCAACGCTCCAACGCCCGAGGGCAAATATTCGGACCCTTTGATTTGCAGCGGCGAAGGCCCAGCGTATAATATTGGATGTGTTATCGCCGTTCTCGACTTGATCCCTATGCACACCAAAGTTCTGATCGTGGATGACGAGCCCTCGGCGCGCGAGTTGTGCGTGGAGATATTGCGCAGCCTGGGCTTGCAAACGGCGACGGCGGAGTGCGGGGCGCGGGCGCTGGCGCAGCTCGAGGGCGGGCGGGTGGACATGGTGCTCACCGACGTGCGC
>DASYZE010000013.1:0-28303 GCA_035946625.1 Terriglobia bacterium
CGCCTCAGGTAATTGCCGAGTCATTTGTTCTCGCGCTTTTAGAACTTCCAGTCGCTTCATCAATACTAATGAAACGACACCGCTTGTCGGATGTCAAGAGTATTTTCCGATCTAGCACAACAAAAAGTGGGGGAGGGCAAGACGTTCCGCTCCTTGTCAGAGACAAATCCTTCAAGTAATATTCACCGCCGTGGAGGTACACGTGCCCGTACAAATCACGGGGGTCCTTCCCCGGCAGTTCGACGGAGTGGTCAGAAAGGTGCTCCACCAAATTCTCGACCCCAGGCCCCAGGAGTTTTTGGTGGAAATTTCCTGGCCCCATTCCGAGATGGTCGTACATTTCCTTGCTCCGCTTGAGAAAAGGCTGAAATTCCACGGGGCGATTGAGACAGAAATCGCCCGCGAACTCCACGCCGTGGTGGGCGAAATTATTGATGAAGAGTTTGGGCCCATTCCCAAGCCCTAGTATGGTTGAATCCTTCCTTACAATTTTCATCTAATGCCATTAGGCCCATGAAAAAACCAAATTTTGATCCCGGACTTACCCAACAATACAGCGCGGAAATAAGCCGCGTTATCCGCAAGGATGGGCAATTCAACGTGCGGCGCCACGGCACCACCTGGCAGGACATCCATCCCTACCTGTACTTTCTCAACGCTCCCTGGTACCTGTTCATGGGTTACGTGCTGGCGGGTTTCATCGCCGCGAATCTGGTTTTCGCGGCCACCTATTACCTGATCGGGGTCCAGCATCTTCAAGGGGCCGAGGCGGCCACCGAATTCGGGCGATTCTTGAACGCTTTCTTTTTCAGCTCGCAAACATTGACCACCGTGGGCTATGGGACCATCGCCCCCCGAGGCGTTCTGGTGAATTTGATCGCTGCGTTCGAGGCGATGATCGGGTTAATGGGTTTTGCCGTGGTCACTGGCTTTTTGGTGGGGCGGGTGTCCCGCCCGACAGCGCGCATCGGATTCAGCGAGACGATGATCGTGGCGCCTTACCAGGACGGTACCAGCCTCCAATTCCGCCTGGTCAATCGCGGGGTGAGCAATCTGATGGAACTCGAGGCCAGTGTGATGCTGATGACGGTCGTGACCACCGATGGACGCCAGGAAAGAAAATTCGAGCGCCTGGAACTGGAGCGCGAGAATGTTTTATTTCTGGCACTTACCTGGACCATCGTTCACCCCATCGACGCCAACAGCCCCTTGTTCGGCAAGACGGCCGCCGACCTGGAACGACTCAGGGCGGAAGTGCTGATTCTGATCAAGGGGACGGACGACATGTTCAGCCAGGTCGTGCATGCCCGTTATTCCTACCGCTACGATGAGATAGTCTGGGGCGCGAAATTTACCCCCGCCTTTGAAATCGATGGCCAGGGGACCATGCGCCTGGATGTCGACAAGGTCAGCGACCACGTGAAAGTGCGCAGCCTCGGCCCCTGAGACTCGGCCATGAATTATTTCCCCGATTCGGTCCGCACGCCTAACCCTCCCCGGCCAAAGGTCAAAATCCAAGCCCTTTTCCAATGAGCTAAAAAAACACTTGACAGGCCAACTGTATCGCTGTATTAGTACAGTATGATTTTGCACGTGAACACCTCTTCCGGCGTCCCGGTGTACTTGCAAATCGAAGCGCAGGTGAAGCACGTGGTGGCGGCCGGGGCGCTCAAACAAGGCGACGCACTGCTCTCCGTGCGCAAGCTGGCGGCGGAATTGCGCGTGAATCCCAATACCGTGGCGCGCGCCTACCAGAATCTGGAACGCGACGGCGTGATTCGCACCGTGCCGGGTGGCGGCACCTACGTCGCTGACGATCATCCGGGCCTGCTGAAATCCGAAAAGCTGAAACGGCTGCGCCCGCTGGCGCGCCAGTTGGCGGTGGAGAGTTCGCAATTGCGGGTTGAATCAGGCGAAACCATCAGACTCGTACAGGAAGAATTCGACGAATTGGGAGGACAGAAATGACGGACGCCATGATCTCAATACAAGGCACTGCTAAACGTAAATCCAGAATTACAAAGGGAGGGGATATGAAAATCAAAACAACGCTTGTGATTTCAGCTTTGACGTTTTTCGTTCTCGTGCTGACGATGGGCCTGAAGGGGCAGAAAGCTTCTGGCCGGTCTTCGAAGGAAGACCAAGACTCTGCGGTGGGGAGCCTGCGAAGCATTAACACGGCCGAGGTCTATTATGCGAAAGAGTACGGAAAAGGTTACAGCCCAACCCTGGCCGCGCTGGGCGTACCACCTGCGGGTGTTAAACCCTCAGCTTCGGCTGCGAATTTGTTGGACAACTCACTGACGGGCGGTAAGAGACGTAACTACGTTTTCTCATACAAAGCCGGCAAACCGGATGCCAGCGGGAAGATCAACACCTACGCCGTCTCGGCGCGCCCGTCAAAATGGCAAAAGGGCTTTTGGAGCTATTTCACTGATGATACGGGGATCATTCGCGGGACAGATGAGAATCGTGCTGCCAGGGCGTCTGACCCGCCGCTCCGTTAGCTCTAGCGGCTCTGAAGAAACCACCAGGCGTGTTCAGGAGGAACTCGACGAATTGGGAGGACGGAAATGACGGACACTGCAATTTCCACCCAGGGGCTGACCAAAATTTATCCTGACGTTCGGGCAGTGGACGGCTTGAACCTGAACGTGCCGCGCGGCGCCGTCTATGGTTTTCTGGGGCGCAACGGGGCGGGGAAAACGACCACCATCAGGACCTTGCTTGGGCTCTCCCATCCCACCGCCGGGTCCGCGCAGGTTCTGGGCATGGACATTGGCAAGGACCATGTGGCCATCCTGCAGCGCACCGGGTTTGTTTCCGAGACCAAACAGCTTTTTGATTCGCTTACTCCTGCGCAATTGGTTCGCTTCAACCGAAGCTACTTTCCCAAGTGGTCGGACGCGCTGGTGGAGCGCTACGTCAGTCTTTTTGAGATTCCGATGAACCGCCCGTTCGCAAAACTCTCGCTCGGCAATCGCAGCAAGGTCTGCCACCTGCTGGCCTTGTGCCAGGGCGCTGATTTGCTGATGTTAGATGAGCCCACCTCCGGCCTCGACCCGGTAATGATGGACCTGCTGCTGCGCGTCCTCGTGGAGGATCACGTGAGCGAAGGGCGGACGGTATTTATCAGTTCGCACCACCTTTCCGAGGTGGAACGAATCGCCGATTGGATTGGCATCATTGAAGGCGGAAAGCTGGTGCTCGAAACTCGCCTGGAAGATATCCGCCAGAACTTCCGGCTGATTACAGCTTCCGGCGAATCGGCCGAAGCCGTCACCGCACCCAATTTGATTTCCAAAAAGCGTTCGGACAAGTTCCACCGCTACTTGGTGTCGCGCGAGGCGGAAGACTTTGTATCACGATTACACGCGAAGGGCATGACCATCCTGGAAGTTTCCCCGGTGAATTTGGGCGAAGTATTTCTGGGCCTCGCCGGAAAGGAGTTGCCATGTATCGCTGGAAGTGCTGGCACGACTCGCGCGATCGCTTAGTGCTCTATGCAGGTGGATGCCTGGCGGTAGGCGCAATCGTCGGGCTGGACATTTGGGGAAATTACATTCGTGATATGGCATGGATCACAACGACCACCAACCCTCGAGTCAAACTTTGGGATCCTTCGCTTTACATGTTTATTTGGGGAATGAGACTGATGCTCGAATTACTACTTCCCGCTGTCATTTGGGCGGCATTGGCCTTTGGATTTATAAGTGTGGGCAGGGAGTATGGCTCCGGCGCCATGGCCTTCGTCCTTACTCGCCCCCAGAGTCGATGGCGAATCGTTTGGGATGAGTGGTCGCTTGCAGTGGCGGAAATGACCATTGTCCTATCGATGCTGATCGTAGGGATTGCGCCTTTTCTCAATTTGATCAGCATGATTTACACGGGATTTTCCGGGCTGATTTTGCCCGGAGCCCTGGCCGTAGCGGCCTGTCTTTACGGATTGACCCAGTTTCTCACCTTGCTCACCGGTAGCAGCGCCAGAGGACTGAGCGCCACGGTCGCCGTTATTCTGTTTTACATTTTTCTCCCTGGTGCACTGAACGATTGGTGGCACATCGGTTGGCCATTAAAAGTCGCCGACCAGTCCCTCTCAGTCTTTTACCTGAATTGGGATGAGCTACCGCACCTGTCTTGGGAAGTCATATTGTTGTGGACCATGGTGGCGTTGATTTTTCCGTTTCTCTCGCAATGGTTGATCGAACGGCGGGAGGTTTAGTGCGGCATATGTGGCTTTGGATTCCGCGGCCCGGCAACAAACCCTGATCCTGGACGATCGGAAAAGTCGGCCAAGTTCTGGAGGAGCGCCCATGTACTTTTGGACATGCTGGTACACCAAGCGGTATCGATTGGTTATTTATTTGACCCTGGCGATTGTCCTGACCTTCATGGGCTGTCTGCCCGAGGCGCTCGAGTACCGGGGCGGGCACTGGTTTTTGTCCAAAATGACGACGGCGTTGGTGACTCGCATTTGGGAGGCGGGGACTGTGAATACAATCGGAGTACTACTTGTTGTCATGCTTTTCGCAGCCGCCGATTTGGGAGCGCTGGCGATGGGGGAAGACTTGAAGCGCAGGGAATTGGACTTCCTGTTGACACGGCCCAAGCCGCGAAATTATTTCGTTTGGACGAGTTGGCTGGCGGGCTTAACGGAACTGGTTCCTCTTTTGGCATTCCCTATTCTCACTTCGATTTTGGTGATGTTTTATACGACCCACGCCCTTCACGCCGGCGTCTTGGTCCGAATGAGCCTGGCAATCTTTGCCATGACCGCGGCCATGTACGCCCTGGTCTTTTTGTTTTCCACCCTTAGCGGGACGACGCAGAACGGATTGCAGATTGCGGGCTTCGTGGTTTTTCTTTATGCCGGACTCAATTACGCCCGAAGCGAGGCGTGGTTCAATGGCGGCTATCATCCCATATTTTGGGGAGCATTGGATTGGTTTGAACCATCCCACCAACTGTTTCCATCTTCCAATTTGATTGTTTTAATTTGCGTTACGTTCGCGCTACCCGTGATCGCGCAAACGGGCTTTAAACGAAAAGACCTTTAGCATCTTGTCTGCCTGGGATAAGCCCGCAATTCTGCTATCTTCTTTTTAGTTTCTTTAGTATTAATCTGTGTGATCCGTTTAATCTGTGGATCGGAATTAGGTGTTTTTGTGATTTTTCAGGAGAATCAGTGATGCGTATTGTACTCGGTGCCGACCATGCGGGGTATGACATGAAGCAGGACGCCGTAGTTCTTGTTCGGAAGCTGGGGCACGAGGTGCTGGACGTGGGCACGAATTCCGCGACCCAGCCCGACGACTATCCGGACTTTGCCGAGGCGCTGGGCATGGCACTACGCGAAAACAAGGCCGACCGGGGAATCCTCATCTGCGGCAGCGGGGTGGGCGCCTCGGTGGCTGTGAATAAAATTCCGGGAATCCGCGCGGGTCTCTGCCACGATTGTTATTCGGCGCACCAGGGCGTCGAGCATGATGACATGAACGTGCTCGTGATGGGGTCGAGAATCATCGGCATCGAATTGGCGCATGATTTGATCAAAAGCTTTCTGGGTGCAAGGTTTTCCGGAGAAGAGCGCCACGTCAGGCGGCTGGGGAAGGTGAAGGAAATCGAAGCCAAGTTCCTGCAGCACACCCGGTGATTTACCTTCCCGCTGGGTCATTTGCAAAATACTGACTCCTCCCAACGCCGTCATGCCCGCAAAAGCGGAATTCCAGCCGGGAGCAAATTGAAACTCCAAGAAATGGATTCCCGCTTTCGCGGGAATGACCGGCCGTGGGGGCGAAGTGAGTTACACTTTCAATCCCAACAATCGTGCCGCATTCCCGTTGTAGATCTTGCGCAGAATACCTTCGGGCAAACCCAGGCCGTAAATTTGCCAACGACCCTGCGGAGGGGTGGGGGCGGGAGCGTATTCAAAGTATTCGTCCTCTGATTCGAGGAAGCGGTAATAAATCTCATAGAGCTCATCGCCAAAGATTTGTTGCGGCGTCTCGACGCCGTGGGGCACCGCGTCGGTGCCGAACATGATGCGGTCCTGATATTTGTCGAAGAACTTGCGCGAGGCGCGCGGCTGGCGGCCGAGTTCCCCGATGCGCGCCGCCAACTCCACGGACATGTTGGGAAAGCGGTCCATCCATTGGGAAACGGCGCCCAGGTTTTCCGCATCGTGCCCCACGTGGAGCGAGATGAATTGAGTTTTGGGATGCCGCGCGTAGAGACGATTACGCGCCGCTATCAGCTCCGCAAAGCTGGGGAAATCCTTGCCATGAAATGACCAGTCGGGATGATTGTTGAGCTCCTCAAAGCGCTCGTTGAAGCGGTCAATGGGGAGGAAGAACGCCTCAGGATCGGCGATGTGAATGGCCACGGGCAGGTTGAAGGCCGCGCACGCTTCCCACATGGGGTCAAAGCGGTGGTCGTCAATTTTGACCAGCGGGCCGCTGGTGATGTCCTCGCGCAAATAGAGGCCGAGAGTCTTCAGAATTTTCAGGCCGCGCGCGCCGGCCCTGTGCGCCTTTTCGATTTGGTCAGCTTGAAACTTGGAATAGTCCGGCTCTTTCAATTTTTCCCACCACGGCTCGGTGAAAATCAGGAAGCGCCCAGGATGTGCCGTCTGATATTTGGCGATCGTTTCCTCAAGGCCCGAACCAACGCCTCCGGTGAGATCAACCATGGTGCGCAGGTTTTTTCTGTCCATCACCGCCAGCAGGTCCGCGGGCTCCATGAGGAAAGTCATTTTCTCCCCCATGCCCACGCCGTTCTTGTTGGTGGCCTTCCATGAAATGTGGGTGTGAATGTCAATGACGGGAAAGCGCGAGCGCGGAACCTTATTCTCCGCCACGTGAAGCATACTCTTGGGCTGGAAATCATCCAGCTCCAAATGCATCTTTTCCGGCTGCGTTTCTTGCCCACTGCTTGCGGGGGTGGCCGCCGGGGATTGGCTGCCTGCGGCCAGAAATGCGGCGCCAACTCTGCCCATCCAACGTCTTCTGCTTAGGGGACTCATCCGTCCTCCTTCGAATGGGTGACCATTTTCATTCCCTTATTGCTTGCTGACCTCCAGCATGAGGTGTTCGGTAAACTCCGCCGCCAGTTTGGCGTTGGGGGCTTCAACCGTTCCCAAATCTTTTCCATTTTCATAATCGAGCACGTGATACTTGCCCGGCTCGAGGCCGCGCAATTCCACTTCCCCCTTCCATGGAGCCGGGGGTTGGGGGGGGAAAAATGCGTAGTACATCTTCCCATCCTTCTCAATGGCATAGCCCTCCGGGACGTCGTACCCGGTGACATAGAGGTCCATGAAGGTTCCTTTGGAAAGCATCTTCGTGTTGTAGATAGCAGTCCATTTTTTCCATAAGGTTTCTTTATCGGGGGTGAGCAGAACAGTTTTGAAGTGTGGTCCGGGATCGGGCCAGACAAATTTTGTGCCTACCACGCCACCGGCGCCGACCGTTGATGCAAAATCCCTGCCCAAGTCGATTTCGTCCTTGGCGAATTTAATCTTGGTAAGCTCCACGTGATCGCCATAAACCGCTGCCTGCGGTCCCAGCAGCGCTTTATACATCTTGATGCGCCGGCGGACTTGCACAGAACCCACCGGATCGGCGGTCACGGCCTGATCTAGAAAGGGCAGCCACGCCATATTGGGTGGGGTGCCGCAAGGGCAGGCCTGGGTCACGCTATCGGGCTTGAGTTGCTTGGTGGTTTGATAAATGGTCCGGTAGACCTCGCCCATGGCTCGAACAGAGTCCTGCGGCGATTGGTGGTGATGTGCGGGGTTATAGCAAGCCGGCACGGTATATACGTTGTCCAGTTTGTGGCCGTCAAATCCCCAGTCGCGAATAAACTTCTCCGTCAGCTTTTTGTAATACTCCTGCACCTCGGGCACGGCAGGGCACAACGCTCCCAGACCCCGCACCATATGCGCGTGCCTGCCCTCTTTATCGAGAATCAGCCAGTCGGGATGGTCCTTCACCACCTGCGCCGTTCCGTAGCGGTGCGATTCGTACTTGCCCTCGCCATCCTCAACTCCAATGGGGAGCCACCAGATTTGAACCTTGATGCCCTGCTGATGAAACTCGTCCACCATTTTCTTGATCGCGTCGTCCGGAAACGTGTCCTGCCTCGGCTCCCAATCGCCATAATTATCGAACCAGCGATCGTCAAGCGTCGCCCATTTGATGTTGAATTCCTTCAGCTTGGGAATGGTCCCAAGCATCTGGGCGGGCGTAACCTCGGACTCGTAGCCCCATCCGCACCAACTGATGTTGTAATCTTCCGCGTTCGGTTTGGCCAGTGCCATGCCTTCCTGCTGCAAGGCGCTTGAATAGAGGCGCAACGGCTCATAATAGTCGCCCGAGTACACGGCCACAAAACTGCGGGGCAGGGAATACACTTCGCCGGGTTTCAAAACAGTTTGCGGTTCAATCGTCATTGATACCCCGATGCGCCCATCCGCGCTCACCTTGACCGGGAGGGAAAGCACCCAGGGCAATGTTTCCAAATGCCCGATGGCTTCTCCCACCGATGCGGTCCAAAATGCGGCGACTGGAATTCCGCCGCCCTCGCCCGTGGGCATCATCCCTCCCATCAAGTTGGCCTGCGCAAAGTTCCTGGAAATTTCCATCACATCGTCCTTGCCCCATTTCTCGCTCGAGCCCTGATAAGACCAGAGCCGGAAGGGCGGCGCTTGCGGATCTTGCAGCGAAGCGTTGAGGCGATGCCGATTGGCCACAATCTGATCCAGCTTGACGTTGGCGGAGCTCACGTTCCCCAAAGCCTCATCGATCACAGCCAGGGTTGGGAAGTTATCGTAGAGTTCGACCGTGAGCGTCTCCTCCATGCCGCCCGCGCTGCGCGCCCTCACTGCAACGCTTTTGCCCAGCGGCCCAAGCTTTCCTCGTGCGTCAGTGATGGTCGGGTGATCAACATCGAACGTGAAATCTTGAAACTCCTTTCCGTCGGCATGTAGTGTCCCGGTGGAAGTGTCCGGTTCATCCAAAGTCAGCCGCTTGCCATCTTTGAGGAGAAAACCTTGGACATACCCGGTGGGTAAAATGTCAAATTCAGCGGAGGAGGATTTTATGACCACCGGACCACCTGAACTTCGAGTGACCACAACCGAGGATGCGGTGGGAGCGTGTACGGCGGGCGCTGCTGGTCTCTCGCTGGCGCAGCCCGAGAAGCCCAGAGAGCATGCCAGAAACAAAGCCTGAAGCGCCCGCCCGATCCCTCTTTCAAATGACAATTTATTTCTCATTGGCCGCCTCCTTTTGAGTTGACTCCCTTGAATTGCTTGAATATTCTTTCCCTAATGAGCGGGTAGACTTTATCCAGAATCGGCTCAGGCCATTCCATTTCGTAGACGTTCCCGCGGCCCTGGTTTGGCGCGCCCCGATAATCAAAATACTCCTCCGGGGTTTCAAGCCCGCGAAAATAGTTTCGGTACAGGGCAGCTTCTCCTGAACTTTTTGTGGGGCCGGATTGCGCCTGGCCGGCGGCCAGCCGAATCGCCGCCGGGAAATGCAGTGTGACGGCGCTGATGATTAGCGGCCTAAGGAAAGTTTTCATTCACCCCCATGGACTCGCACAGCCCTTTTCGCCAGCTCGCTTTATCATGATCTAACTTACACATGCTGGGCCGAAAGCTTCGTTAAGTATCTCATTGGCATTATCACGCGGCGAGTAATTTGCTTGGGGAGTCTGGTACGCCTGGCAGGATTCGAACCTGCGACCTTTTGCTCCGGAGGCAAACGCTCTATCCATCTGAGCTACAGGCGCGCTATCCAAAGTTTACCCCCCGGTGAAGTTGAGGTCAAGAATAGTTCAGTCCCTCTTAATTGCGGAGAGATTTCGGTCGTGGAAATTGCGATCATCTCGCTATACATCTTCCATCCGTGTGAGCACAATTATTCCGGCGGGAGTTCGGCGAGCTTGGTTGGGGATGGTTGGTTTTACTCTTTACGAAAAGGAACTGGCCGGAACCGAATTTTGGTTGCGGGGGCTGGATTTGAACCAGCGACCTTTAGGTTATAAGTCTTGCGAACCGATCTTAATGGTTCGTGCCTGTACGCCCTCTTCCTTTATTCTCAACAACATGCTCGACCTTAGTTGGGCTTCAGTCGTGTTCGTTTTTCTTGTTTCTCCTTGGTTATGGTACCAACTTAGGTACCAACAATTCCGAGCTTTCCTCACGTTCGGCCCGAGAAATGGTCGAACGTTTTGGATAGATAAGCATGTAGTTATTGATATATGTGCTCCAACTCCCATGGGGTGGCTTGCGCGAGGTCTTCCTTTGCCTCCAGCCAGTGGCGGACAACCGGCTGCGATGCGCCATCACTAAGGCCACCAAAGCCAGATCGCCTTCCGGGGTGCAGTTCAGTGCCCATCCAATTACACGGCGTGAGTGCGGATCTTGCATCACCCCCTTTGTGGATTTGTCCTATCGCCGACACTGGAAGTTTTTCGCGTCTTCTGTATCGCCCTGTCCCATGTATTGGGCGTGTGTAGGATACGCACACATCGGTCGGCTGCGTCCCGGGAACGCCTTGCCAGTCGCGATCACTGAGTTGGGCGGACCTCCTTTCTCCACCCAGTTGACCATAGCGCCCAGTAAATCAAACTGATCAAGCGCCGGGCCACCACCGCAGTGCCCCATCCCGGGGACAAAGTAAAACCGGCTCCACTTCGACACCGCTTCGAGCCCACCATTCGCAGCAGCCATGTCTTTGTAGTAGTCGAAAGTATCGAGGGGCGAGAACCAGGGATCGCTTTCGCCGTGATAAAAGATCAGCTTTCCTCCATTTGCAGAGAAAGTCGTCAGGTTAGTGGACATCGAGTCCACAAGCGGCTGCGTATCTGCCAGAGCTTCCTTGTCCACATCAACTTCCATCGCCGTCGTTGCTGGTCCGAAGATGCCTGGCCCCGGCGACAGTAACCCACGGATCGGAAAGGTCGCAGTAATGCCCGTGTCGTAGAGGAAGCCGGGGTAGATTTGATTTCCGCCCGAGGTCTTTGGGCCGCCGAGGGCCTTTTTGATCGCGGCAACTTTCTCCGGAGCCAGGCACGATTCGTTCTGCCCGGACTTGCATGTCAGCCTTGCGGGATCGAAATCACACGCGAGGGGATCGGAGATCATGTCATCGGCCACTCCGTCTTCGGCATCACACTGCCTCATCAGCGCGTCATTGATCAGCTTGCGGTCACTGTCCGTAATGGCCTGCGCGATGATCGGTTTACCGTTGCTGTCCTTCGGCGCGATCTGGTTGAATGCAACGGGTATCCATTTCCCGATGGCCAAGTTCGAAAGACCGGTGCGCATGGCCGGGTCGCCGGAGATGATGCCGTTAAAGGCCATAGGATAACGTTGCGAAAGAATCATTCCTTCACGTCCACCTGTGGAGCATCCGTCGAAATAAGAATAGGCGGCGGATTTTCCGTAATACTGCGCGATAAGTTGTTTGGCGAGCGCGGCCACCCGGGCGTTGGCGAGATATGCGAAGTCCAAATAGGCCTGCTGGTCCTTCATAAAGCCAAAGTCGAAAGGACCCATGTGACTCTTGTGGCCCGTGTCGTTGCTGACCACGGCAAATCCGCGCATGAGTCCTGGCGTATCTCCCGCGGCATTTTGTCCAAGCGGCGGTAACACAATACCATTTCCACCGCCTCCGCCTTGCATCAAGAAATCGCCGTTCCACTTGTCAGGCATGGCTAACGCGAAGTTGATCCCGAATTCCTCTTTAGCGACCCCGGTGCGGTGATTGATGATGCCTTCGACTCGGCAATATGCGGGAAGTGGCGCGCTGTGACCCTGCCCGAAGGGATTCGGAACAGTGCTTCCCGCGGCAATCGGTTCGGCTTTGGTGATTTCGACCTCAGTAGCCTTGAAGTTCATCAAATTGGTGCATGAGTTCTCTTGCTGGGCCCACGCGCAGGTAGGCAACATCAATGTAAGCGCAACCAAGACCTTTAGAAATTGTGATTGCATATGACCTCGCTATGGATGTAGCCGACTTTGCTCGGGACGAGCAGCGGCATATGGCAAAGTAAATTGATGCACGCTGTGGCAGGATAGCTGAATTTGGTCCGCAATGCCGACCATTTTTAATCGTCCCCATGGAGCATCTCGCCCGCTCTCCATCGGCTTGATCCAAATCGGGGGACTAGGTCTAGTTAGATCACTTCCAATTCGCGACACAAGCCGAGCGATTCAGCAAGGGCGTTCAGTTCTCGGCTGCCGGAGCTCAAATCATTGCAGATAATATACAGACGAACCTCTCTCGTGCTGCCGACTGGCATCTGCAACGGCAACAATTCTCCACCATCCATGTAAGATTGGATGCGATAAATGGGTAGCCAGCCGAAGCAGAGCCCGCTGCGAACGGCATCAATCGCCGCCTCTATACTATTGACCGCCAAAAAACGTTGGGCAGGACTACGGGGCTGGCGCCGAGGCGTCCCCGAATCTATTCCTTCGATAGTCACGACCGTGTGCTGAAACAGATCGGTCCGGGACAACGGCCGCAGAAACGAGTGGAGAGGATGATCCTGCCGGGCGACTGCTAACATCCTGATTTCGAGAATCGGTTTGGCATAATGCTCGCGTGAGATCAGTGCTGCCACACAGAGGTGGGCGCTGTGCGCTAAGAACTCAGATGCGGAGGAGAGAAATGTTGCTTGCCGGAGCTTGAGGTGAACGTACGGGAATCGTCGAGTGAATTCGGAGAGAGACGCAAAGAGCCGAGCATATGGGAAAATGCTGTCCACCGATAATCGAATCTCTGATTCTCCTCCTGATGCGAGTGATCGAGCCCTATGTTCGAGCTGGTGAAATCCATTCAAATGGGGCTCGGCGTCGGCGAGTAACACGCGGCCAATTTCCGTCAAGTGGGCTCTTCTGCCCTTCAATTCCAACAGCTTAATTCCTAGACGTTCTTGAAGTCGAGCAATTGCGTAACTGATGGTAGATTGGGAGCGATTGAGTTGCTCTGCTGCATGTGCGAAGCCTCCGAGCTGGACCACCGCTTGCAAAATTTCCCATTCGTCGAGCGTGGTATTCATGAATTAAGAATATATCGAATAAGTCGATGGATTTCACTCAAAAATACAACTTTTATTTCGAGATTCTATGCACGTAGAATGCCTCTCTTGAAAAATGCTCACCCGGACTGACTGCACCCGGGGCGAGAATTGATCGTATAGCAAGATGATTTCTAGTGTTTAAGCAAGTGAGGAGGATGCTCCCACCGAGCTCCGCAAATGCGTCCAACGTTGTTAAAACCGGAGCGTGGACAAGGAGAAACGAGATGAAACAGGTTGGATTGGCAATACTTGTATTTTCGATTCTTTGTGGCGCGCAAGAGTCGGGCAGTTTTCAGCCCGCTTCGACCAACGTTTGGGGGGCCGAATACCCCCGCGTCGATGGTGCCGGGAGGGCGGAATTCCGCGTGAAAGCCCCTGATGCCGCACATGTCCGGCTGAATTTCTGGAGCGGGCCGAAACTGGATATGGTGAAGCAGCTGGACGGATTCTGGACGGTTACAACCCCTGCCCTTGTTCCCGGCTTTCATTACTACACGCTGATCATTGACGGCGCAGAGGTTTCCGACCCCGGAAGTCATGCGTTCTTTGGCGGCGGCAAGGACGCAAGTGGAATCGAGATTCCTGAACCCGGGAGCACATACTATTCAGCGCAAGACGTGCCTCACGGCCAGGTCCGCGAGATTTGGTACAACTCGAAGGTCACGGGCTCCTGGCGGCACGCGCTGGTCTATCTGCCGCCGGACTATGATACGCAAACCAAAGTCCGCTTTCCCGTGCTTTACCTTCAGCATGGCGCCGGCGAAGATGAGACCGGGTGGATCAGGCAGGGCCATGCAAACTTCATTCTCGATAACCTGATCGCCACCCGCAATTGCAAGCCGATGATTCTGGTGATGGCTTATGGTTACGCCATGCACGCGGGCAAACCTGTTCCCGACCTCACCGGAAAGCCATTTGGTTCGCCGGAAATGAGGCAGGCCATGCAGGAAATGATGTCCGCCTTTGAAGACGATTTGACCCAGGCCCTGATCCCCTTTATTGATTCGAACTTCAGAACCCTTGCTGACCGCGATCATCGCGCCATGGCAGGCCTTTCGATGGGCGGAATGCAGACGTTCCAAATCACGTATGATCACCTGGACATGTTCTCCTATATAGGTGGATTCAGCGGAGCGGGCGGGGCATTCCTTTTCGGCAACCAGAAATTTGACGTGAAGACGGCCTACAATGGGGCGATGGCCGATCCGGCCGCCTTCGCGAAGAGGGTGCATTTGCTCTGGCTGGGCGTGGGCACCAAAGAGCCTGAAAGGATGCGGCAGGGACTCCTGAGCTTGCATACGTCGCTTGAGGAGGCCAACATTCAGCATGTGTTCTATGAGTCGCCCGGCACGGACCACGAGTGGCAGACGTGGCGTCGCGATCTCAAGGATTTTGCACCTAGGCTGTTTTGAGAAGGCCGCTCGAAGATAGGTGGAATATTATGCCTCTTTACGGCGAGTCTTGGTATTTGGATGCGGACCAATTCGAACGAAGAAGCGCGGTCGCCGATTAGAAAAATAGATGAAAGCCAACAAGCAGGACCCGAAGAAATCCGATACTTGCGAAGAAGAACAAATGGCGGACGCACTCGTTCGTGAACTAAGATTGATAATTCACCGCCGGCGAGGCGAAATCTCTGCTGTCTGGGCGCGCAGAGCCTCGTCGCTTGATCGCTTCTTTATGAATGGTTGCTTTGCCCTTCCACCCAGGGATCTTGCACTGAGGGCATCCCTTATCGTTCGGCCACTTCTTGTCGCTTTGGCGCTGACATGGATGGCCCTCCCTGCGCCAGCCGTTGGGGCAGAAAAAGTTGATTTGTTGGTTGACGTGTCCAAGGCGGGCGCGAAGATCGACCGCAACATCTTCGGCCAATTCGCCGAGCATCTCGGCCATGGCATATATGAGGGTATATGGGTAGGCCCGGATTCCACTATCCCTAATACCCGCGGCATCCGCAACGACGTTGTTGCGGCGCTCAAGGCGATAAAAGTGCCGAACGTTCGCTGGCCGGGTGGCTGCTACGCGGACGAATACCACTGGCGCAATGGCATCGGCCCCCAGCGGGAGGTGACCCTGAATCCCAACTGGGGCGGCGTGATCGAGCCCAACACGTTTGGAACGCACGAAGTCATGGACTTCCTCGATCAGATTGGCAGCAGCGCGTACGTCTCAATTAACGTCGGCTCGGGTACGCCGCGGGAAGCGGCGGAGTGGCTGGAATATATGACGACGGAAAAGCCGACGACGCTGGCCCAGAAGCGCGCCGCTAACGGTCACCCAGCTCCCTACAACGTCCGCTTTCTTGGAATCGGCAACGAAAGCTGGGCTTGCGGCGGCAACATGACGCCCGAGTATTACCTGGACCAGCTCAAGATCTACAGCCACTTCGTGAGGAACTACAACCCGGCGCAGCAGGACGGACACCAGATGCTTCAGATCGCAGTCGGCCCTGGCGGTGGTGGACCCGAGTGGACGAACTGGACTGAAACCATCATGAAGGCCTACCAGCACCACGAATGGAGCTGGAACATCCAGGGCCTCTCGATGCACTCATACACGGTAGTGCACTGGCCGCCTTCCTATAAGTCCGTTGGGTTTGGCGAGACCGAGTACGCGCAAATTCTCAAGTCCACTCTCGAAATGGATGGCCTCATTCGGAAACATTCGGAGATCATGGATAAGTACGATCCGCAAAAGAGGGTCGCGCTGGTGGTTGATGAATGGGGCGCATGGTATGCTCCGCTGCCCGGCAGCAATCCGGCTTTCCTGGTCCAGCAGAACAGCCTGCGTGACGCCATTCTGGCCGCACTCAACCTGAACATCTTTGCCCGACACGCCGACCGCGTTAGGATGGCCAACGTGGCGCAGATGATCAACGTGCTGCAAGCCATGATTATGACGGACAAGGAAAAGATGGTTCTGACCCCGACCTATTTTGTATTCAAAATGTACGTGCCGTTCCAGGATGCCACATTTGTGCCCGTCGTTTTCGATGCAGGCAGTTACACGAGCGGAACCATCAGCTTGCCGCGCGTTGATGCCATCGCCGCAAAGGATGCGGCGGGCAAATTGTGGTTGGAAATCACGAATCTCGATCCCAACCAACCTGCCGAAATCGAGGCGAAGCTGGCCGGAATCACGGCTAAGTCTGCGTCTGGCCAGACCCTAACCGCGCCTAAGGTTGACAGCGTTAACACTTTCGACGCGCCTAACACGGTCGTACCAAAACCCATTTCAGCGAAGGTTCAAGGCGGAAGGCTGGCTCTGAAATTAGAGCCTGCTTCGGTGACAGTAATCTCAATTGAGCAATGACATACTGAATCGAGCGATCGGCATTCGAGCATATCGGACTCGTCTTGCCAGCCGGCCCGACCGCGTAAAGGCAAGTCGTGTCGCGCCGTTTGTGCCTCAATGCCGAGGTGAGGCCCTTACAACCCATTTGGAATTCACGCAGTAGTGGAGGGAGCGCATGCGGACAAATAGTTTGAGGAATCTCGCCTTGATGGCGGTCTTCGTTCTTCCTGGCCTGGCGCACGCACAAACGGAAGGGGCGACTTCTCCCCGAACGATTGTCGCGACGATCGACACAACTAAAGTGAGTGAGCCGGTCAGCAAATACGAATACGGCATGTTCATTGAGCACATCGGCTCCCTGATTTATCGCAGCCTCTGGTCTGAAATGCTTGATGACCGGAAATTCTATTTTCCAATCCTTTCCAAGGAGCCCGAACCAGCGGGCCAAGCGCAGGGCGGCGCCGCGCGCAACTGGCAGCTCCGCAAGTGGCGGCCTGTCGGTCCCGACGAGGTTGTGGCGATGGACAAGGACCACCCGTTTGTCGGCGACCAAAGCGCGCGCGTCGAACTTGATACTTCCACACCGCACGGCATCCGGCAATCCGGCCTCGCTCTGGTCAAAGGTATGAAATATACGGGTCGAATCTACCTTCGGGGAACCCCCGGGGCCAAGGTGAAGGTTTCGCTGGTTTGGGGAGAGGGCGCGAGCGGCCGGCAGACCATTTCCCTTCCCACGTTGTCGAACGTTTACAAGAAGTTTCCGCTCAGCCTTACCGCGAATACCGATGCCTCGGATGCCGCTTTTGAGATCACGGGCACGGGCTCGGGAAACTTCCTTATCGGGACCGTTTCACTGATGCCGGCTGACAACGTCCAGGGATTCCGGCCCGACACCATAGCGCTCCTGCGCCAGCTCCACTCCGGCTTTTGGAGGTTACCAGGCGGCAACTTCCTCTCCGGCTGGAATTGGTACGACTCTGTGGGCGACATCGACAAGCGCCCGCCCATGTTTGACCATGCCTGGAATGCGATGCAGACGAACGATGTCGGCATGGACGAATTCATGACCCTCTGCAAGCTGATTGGCGTGGAGCCCTACATCACCGTGAACGCCGGCTTCGGCGACGCGCACTCGGCGGCCGAAGAGGTTGAGTACATCAACGGCTCGGTGAACACGCACATGGGAGCATGGCGCGCGAAAAATGGCCATCCCCAGCCCTATCACGTCAAGTATTGGAACATCGGCAACGAGCCTTGGGGGACGTTCCAACTCGGCCACACCGACCTGAAGTATTACGTTCTCAAGCACAATGATTTTGCGAAAGCGATGCGAAAGGTGGACCCCTCGATCACTTTGATCGCTTCGGGGCTGATGATGGAGGATATGAACCTAAAGGGCGAGATGCGCACCAAGTACGTGGGAAACCTTCAGCCCCTGTTTGGAACCGATGCCGACTGGACCGGCGGCCTTCTGGCACACTGCTGGGGGAACTTCGACGGCATCGCCGAGCATTGGTACGCGCAGCCCGGCAGGCACTTCGATCTTGAGCGTGCAAAGAGTCTGCCGCCGGATGCGCCCACGGACAATGCATACGTAAAGGTTGACCAGACACCGCTGGAGTGGGCGCGTTATGCCGCCAATGTCGTGCACCGGAAGGCCGAAGAATGGCAGGGATACCAGCAGCGATTCCCGGCCATGCTCGACAAGAAGATTTTCCTGTCCATCGACGAGTACGCCTATTTCGGCGGAGGCTTTGGCCGAGGCGTGAATCTCAAACTGGCCCTGGCCTATGGAATGCTGTTTAACGAGATGCTACGGCACACCGATTTCCTAACCATGTCGGCGCATACCATGGGTGTTTCGACGCTCGACTATAACAGCACCGCAGCGACCTTTAACACCACCGGACTTCTGTTTAAGCTGTACGGCGAACACTTTATTGGTTCTATCCCGGTGGCCCTTTCAGGGAACTCGCCGCAACCGACGCCCCAGTATCCCATCGGGGGTGACCAACCGAAGACAAACTCGGGCAGTCCAACCTATCCGCTCGACATGTTCGCGGCGCTGACTCCGGACCGCAAGTTTCTGAGCATAGCTGTGGTGAATGCGACGGAAGGGGAACAAAAGTTCGATCTAAACGTCGTCGGTGCTCCGCTTGCAGGCCCATCAAAAATGTGGGAGATGACCGCGAAGGACTTGGAAGCGGCCAATCACGTCGGTCAAGCGGCTCAGGTCGAAGTGAAGGAGATTGACATTGGCGACGTGCCGTCGACGCTTTCGGTCGCGCCCAATAGCGTGGATATTTACCGCTTTCCCGTGGCGCAAGCGCTGCAGTGACCAGCACGGACATCTCATATCTTTCCGAAGGAGAAACGAGGAGGTAAGCATGATTCTCTGCACTCTTAGAAGAAGCCTCGCGAGCAAAAGACTAGTCCCAGCCGCGGGGATTGTCCTGATCATGGCCGCCCAGGTGGGCAACGCGCAAGTGGAGACGGTGGTTCCTCCCGTTATTCAGGACGCGGAGCCTGTTTTCGTGGAGCACATCAAGGTTCACAGTGAAGCGATGGAGGGCAATCTCGAGGGTGAGGCGGTGGACCGCGATGTGATCGTGTTTCTACCGCCCAGCTATCAAAAGGACAAAAAGCGCCGCTATCCCGTGCTCTATGCGCTGCACGGATTTTCCATCGGCGCCGAGCAATGGACTCACGAAATTCATGTGCCTCAAACCATTGAGGGAGCCTTCGCCACCGGCAGCCGGGAGATGATTGTTGTGCTGCCCGATTCGAAGACGGTGTACGGCGGCTCGATGTATTCGAGCTCGGCCACAACCGGTGATTTTGAGCGGTTCATCTCCCACGACGTGGTCGCTTATATCGACGCGCACTACCGCACGATTCCCGAGCGCCTGAGCCGTGGTCTGGCCGGCCATTCCATGGGCGGCTATGGCGCCGCTCGGATTGGAATGAGGCATCCTGACGTGTTCAGCAACCTCTATATTATGAGTCCTTGTTGCCTCGCGCCGATGGGCTCCCGGCCGCCAAATCCAGCCATGCAAAAGGCCATGGAAGAGCAGGAAAAAGCATTGGAATCAGTAAAGACACCTGCCGACGCGGCCGGCTTGTCGTTCTTCGCCAAGGCTCAGCTCGCCTCAGCCGCAGCGTGGTCGCCTGACCCGAAAAATCCGCCCCTCTATCTCGACCTGCCCATGAAGGGCGGTGAGCCTCAACCCGAGGTGATGGCCAAATGGACGGCCAACGCGCCTTTGGCGTTCGTGGACCAATATATCGACAACTTGCGCCAGTATCACGCCATCGCATTCGATGTGGGCGACCAGGACGGTTTGCGCTTCGACACAATCAAATTGCACGACATTCTCGATAAATACGGGATCGCCAACACCTTTGAGATTTATCATGGAACTCATACTAGCGCCGTCGCGGGTCGGTTTCAGAATCACGTCCTTCCGTTCTTCAGTAAGAATCTGTGTGCAACGGAAAAATGCAAGTGAGCGTTTGGTCGTGCGGCGCTTTCAGGGAGTTGTCATAGTGAACGAAGAAAGATGTGCTTCGCCACCGAGAAACTGCGTGGCGTAATTGAAAATTGTGAAGCGACGCCCACTATTCCGGCAAAGCGATCTGGCCTTCCATTCGGAAGTGCCCTGTGACCCCAGGCGCTCCGGTATCAGGCTGGCCCCCGCCGATGGTGACGCTGTATTCGCCTCCGGCGATGATGGGATTGCCGTCATCCGTCACCATGCCCAAGTCTCGGTTCTTCAACTCAAAATGAACCTTCTGGCTTGCGCCCGGTTCTAGGTGAATGCGCTGGAATCCACGGAGAGCTATTATCGGCGCCCCCTTCACGAGCGGGAATTTCAGATAAAGCTGCACCACTTCATCCCCCGCCACCTTTCCTGTATTGGTCACCGTCACATCGGCTGCCACTGGATCACCCGGGTTCACAGCGGCCTGGGGCAAGGTGAGATCGCTATAGCTGAACGTCGCGTAGCTCAGGCCATAGCCGAAGGGGAAGAGCGGCTTTCCCCGGAAGTAGCGGTAGGTACGCCCTTCCATCGCGTAGCTCTCAAAGTGGGGCAGTTGGCTGATGTCCTTGTAAAAAGTAACCGGCAAGCGACCCGCAGGATTATTCTTCCCGCTCAGTGTTTCAGCGATGGCCGCGCCGCCTTCCTCGCCCGAATACCACGATTCGAGAATGGCATTGGCGTGTTCACTGGGCCAATTCACCGCCAGCGCGCTGCCATTCATCAGCACGACAACCAGGGGTTTGCGGGTCGCCGCGACGGCTTCGATGAGTGCTTCTTCCGGCTCGGGCAAATCAATGCTGGTGCGATCTCCACCCAAGAAACCGGGTTCGTTCACCGGCATCTCTTCACCTTCGAGCCGGCTGGTAATGCCGACGACGGCAATGACGACGTCCGCGTTTTTCGCAGCGGCGAGAGCAGCCGGATCGGGCTGGTTATTTACCGGCGCCCAGACAATCTGCGCCTCGGGCGGGCCGCCGCGGAAGTGCCCATACGTCAACTCCAGCTTCAGCGGATGTCCCTTCTCCAGGTGAACAGAGCCCAGATGCGATCCGTTCCCGAACCCCGCCGCAACCTGTTTCTCCTCCAGCGTGAGGCGCGCGAAGCCGTTGGCCTTTATACCCACAAGGTATTCGCCCGACTTGGCCGGATTCAGGAAGCCGGTCCACTGCACGCCGATAGCGGGCTTCCCTTTCGCCTGCTCGGGGAGGTTACTTTCGTTTAGGTCCACGTTCGGTTCGACGCGCGAAGTGAGCGGCGTAGGCGGCTGGCCCGATGGGCCGAAACGTAGGCCGGAGCTGTACTCGGCTTTTAGGCCAGGCTTGCCATCCGGCGTCGTCAGCATGGAGGCGGGCATGGGGTTTCCGGTCTGGTTGGAAAGGAACTGAATGCCAGGGACGTAGGTAATCCCCGCCTTGGGAAATTCGGCTTTCAGACCTTCGAGCGCGCTCACGGTGTGTGTCGGAGTGCCATTGTAGTTACCCAGCAGGACTGCCGTCTGATCCGCAAGCGGTCCGACGACCGCGATCTTGGTGATGCTTGACTTGAGCGGCAGGGTGCCATCATTCTTCAGCAGCACCATGGATTCATTCGCGAGCTTGCGGGCCAGCGCGCGATGCTCGGCGCTGTTGAGTTCCTTGGCGTCAATCTTCGAATACGGGACCATCTCCGGCGGATCAAACAAGCCCAGCCTGAATCGCGCGGTGTAGAGGCGAATCAGTGCTTTGTCGATCGCGCTTTCTGGAAGATAGCCCTCCTGCACCGCTTGGATGTACGGCTGGTAGTCGGAATCGTTGGGGAATTGCGTGCCGTAGCACTCGTTATCCATGCCGCGCTCAAGCGAGATCGCCGAAGCCTGAGGCTGCGTGGACCGGTAATGATGGCCGCTTAAGATGTCCCGGACGGCATCACAATCAGAGACCACATACCCCTGGAACCCCCATTTTCCGCGTAGCTGGTCCTGAAGCAGGAATTCGCTGGCGCAGGCGGGCTGACCATTGATGGCGTTGTAAGCGCACATCACGGATCCCGCATGGCCCTCGACGACGGCGGCTCGAAAAGCCGGCTCGTAGGTGTCGAGGATGTCATGCTTGCTCACATCCACATCGGCGAAGTGCCTTGTCGGCTCTGGGCCGCTGTGCACCGCGAAGTGCTTGGGCGTCGAGATGACGCGGTAGTACTTGGGGTCGTCGCCCTGCATTCCGGTGACAAAGGCGACCGCCATACGTGCGCTGAGGAAAGGATCCTCGCCGTAGGTTTCCTGGCCGCGGCCCCAGCGCGGATCGCGGAAGATGTTCACATTGGGAGACCAGAAGTCGAGGCCGTGAAAGATGATCGAATTCCCGTTGTGCACGGACTTGGCGTGCACGACACGCCCTTCAATGCCGATGTCCGTCGCCATTTCGTGGATGCCAGGCACGTCGAATGTAGCGGCCAGGCCGATGGGCTCCGGATATTCCGTGGTGCCGTCGGAGGCGACGCCGTGCAAAGCCTCGCTCCACCAGTTGTAAGACGGAACGCCCAGGCGGGGGATGGCGCGCGACTCATTGGTGAGCTGTGAGGCTTTTTCCTGCAGCGTCATCCTGCCCACGAGGTCCGCCGCGCGCTGCTGGGGCGACAAACTAGGATTCATGTAAGGCAGCTTCGCAACGTCCTGCGCCGTCGCAGTGCAGGCGATGAGGGCGAAACAAGTAAAAAGGGTCACTAAATTGCGATTTCCAGAAAAGGTCATTATTTCCTCCGCATGGGTGTCGAAGTGGCAGCCGCTCAGTTTTGCGAAAATAGCCGGAGCGCTTGAGATTCGTCGAGAATGATAATGGCGCGCACCCAGGCTGAATTCCAGGGCGCACTCTACCATCAGGCGAGGCTCAACTTGAAAACCACGGCAAACTCCGAAGGCGGTATCACCGACATCCGAGGCCAGTCGATTCGCAGTCCCTCGGCCGACTGCGTGAAGCGCATTTTTTCCGGCGATCCCAGCAGCTCGACGTTTGCCACCTTCGGGGGCTTGGCGGCTGAACTGCCGAACGATTGCAGGAGCACTCCCCTCTGGGGCCAGCCGAGGACGATGGCGTAAACCACAGTCCCGGCCTTGTTACGCGTATAGCGGATATCGCTCGCGTCAAGCTGCCCGATGGAATTGCCCTGGAATGACCCGGCCTTGATCATATGCGGGCCTTCGCCGAAAACTGCCCAGGGCCGCGTAGCATAAATGGCCTCTCCGTTGATTCTGAACCATTCACCAATTTGCTCCAGAATGTGGCGCTCCTTGGAGTCGATCGTGCCGTCGGGTTTGCCGGGGACATTCAGCAGGAACGTGCCGTTTTTGCTTACCGTATCAACCATCCAGTGAATGACCTCGCTCGGGGGCAGATAACGGCCGTATTCCCCCGGCCAATTATGCAAGGCGCGCTGGTAATGCCACTCGCCAATGCACGTCTCTGACTGCCAGGGATAAGGCAGGATCCCAGCGGCAAGGCCGCGCTCGATATCCGCCGCCACCGATTTGGAAAGATTGGGAGGGACGTTCTTAATATTAATGACGCCTTCCATTTTGCCGCCGTTCACGGCGAGGTTGTGGTTGTAATAATACGCGCCGATGTTCATTCCTCCCCAGCCGAGCGGCAAGAGCGTATTGTCGAAATAGACAAGATCGGGATTGTGTTGATCGATTAGGTCTCGTGTGCGGTCGTAGAAATCCTTGACGTAAGAAATATCCGGCAGCGCGTCGGTGGGATGCTTCGGCGCGTAGAGCTGCTGCGGATCGTTATCCTGCCACCATTCGTTGCGTCCGTCGGCCAGCGTTAGGCGGCCGTCGTACGGGCGTCCCGCCAATGGCCCTGTCGCATCCGCGCTATGGCTGGTCTGGAACCACCACCAGTTGCGCGCCTGATGCACGGTAACGCCAAAGCGCAGATTGCGCTTCCGCGCCTCAGCGGCCCAGGTTCCGATTACATCGCGTCGCGGGCCCATATTGGCCGCGTTCCAGACGTGATGCTTGGAGTTCCAGGTGTCAAAGCCATCGTGATGATTGGCGAGCGCCACATAAAACTTGGCGCCCGCGCTGACGTACAAATCCATCAGCTCGGACGGCTGCCAGTTCAAGAGCGTCCACTGCGCGCACAGGTCCTTATAGCCGAAAAGCGTGGGCGAACCGTAATGCGCAAGATGGAATTTGTTTTGAGGGGAACCTTGCAGGTACATGTTGCGCGCATACCAATCGCCGTCTTCGGGCACGCACTGCGGACTCCAATGGTTCCAAATCCCGAATTTGGCGTCGCGGTACCATTCGGGACAGTCGTACTGAAGCAGCGATTCCCAAACAGGCTTGTATGGGCCTTCGCCGGCCAAATCCGGGATGGGCGAGATCATGGGCACACCATCGTGCGAACCGCCCCGCACAGGCAGTTCCGGCGGATTGCCCCAGTCGGCGGGCTTCCAGTCCCGATCGTTCTGATGCTCGGCAACAATGCTCCCGTTACGAAAGGCGTAAAAGTTGCGCTCGTTCTCGGGTCTGGCGCAAAAGGCGGCGTAATCCTCGGTGTATTGGTTGAAGCCCGCCGCGGTTGGCGTCGCTCCGCTTTGGGCGGTGGGAGTCTCTCCATTAGACGAAAGCGCAGAACCAAACCCGCGGTGCGTCGCGCCACCTAATGACAGGGCCGCCGATTGGGCAGCCAGGCCGCTGAGCATAGATATAAATTTCCTTCGCCGCATTGGTATAGGTCCCCTTTCAATGTGCTCGCTTTTAAACTGCATATTCTATAACAACACAGGCCATAGGCACGAAATGATCACAAATTTCCTCCGCTCGACACGCTGGCAACTTCGAGTCGGGGGATTGCCTCTTCAACCCTGTACCTGTTCTCGAATCTCCTTGCAGAGTTCTTGTGGCCGAAAGCCAGCGCGCTTCGCGGGCATCGTGGCCGCGGCGCGGCTCAGGCTCTCAATTGATTTGAACATTTGGACATCATGCCGGCCCTTTGCGGGCCGCGTGGAGACAAGGCAAGACTAGTCCCGGCCGGCTTGTTGCTGCCGGACAACGAAATAAGGTTGGCTCGGCTGATTGGGATCGTAGCCCGGGAGAGGCCACGCCGTGTCGTTATCGCCGAGCACTTCAAAGAAATACTGCATGTGATAAGGAGATTGTGTATAGGTTCCTGAAATAGAGTTTTGGTAGGGCCCGCCGGAATATTTCATTTCCTCTACCAGATAGTCTTCGGCCTGATTGACGTGACGATAGTGGAAACGGACCGCCGAAATTTTGGGCGTCCCTTTCGGAGGATCAATTTCCAGTTCGATATCGAGCGGCGCGCCCGCCTGGAAGTGTTGCGCAGGAACGTGCTTCCAGCGCAAAGGCAGACGAGAGGGCTTACCGAGCGCTGCCTGGATGGCACGTCTGACCCGGTCCGCCTGAAAATTCTGCTGAGATAGAATTTCAGGACCCGGGTTTTGTCGGCGCTTTTCCATCTCCGCGATATCGTCGTCAATGCCGGCAAGCCGGTCCGGCCAATGACCGCGCAAGTGTTTTTCCGGGCCATAGGTGATGTCGGGGGCATAGACTCCCTTGGCCTGCTCCGCGAGGCCCGCCCAGGCGTCCCTTGCCCGGTGATAGGCGTTGAGCGCTTCGTTTAACGCGGCTGGGTTTGCCGCACGTGTGAAGATCGCATAGAGCACAGCGCATCGAAACTTCGCCGCGAAGAAAAGCCCTAGGCCACTCTGGATTGCGACGTCCGTCGCGAGGCGGCGGAAATCCGTGCTCTTCTGATTTTCCGCCTTGGACCTCGCCTCGGCTAAATTCCTGTTTGCGCCACCTGCCAATCCCTCCAGCCATTGCGCGACATCAATCGGCGAGAATCTTCCACTTGGCCGCCCCTGCAACAATTCCTCTACGAAATCATTGGCGTTTGAAAATAATTCGGGATCAAACGAGCTGGCATTGCCAAAGGTTTTAGGACTGGGTGTGTCACTGTATGCCGTCTTCTCCCCGGTGTCGATGATGGGCATGTTGGTGTAGATTTCAGGCCAATAATTGTTGTTCGCCGCAGAAGGTCCGTAGGCAGTGGTGACGAGCGGAAGAATTCGCGAGGCACAAGCAAGCGCCGATTCAACCTCTGGGGAGGCAGCTCGAAACTGCTTTCTGAGGAACCGTCTAGATACGTCCGGGTCCGTGTCAGGGTTGTAAAGGTGCCGTCCCCACACGCGGTACGTGTACAGGAATTTTTCCCAATCAAACCTCGGCGTGAGCGAAGGGTCCGCATAGGCACACCGGCCGCCCGGTATGCCCGAGCCTCGCCTGCCTTTGAAAGAAAGGGGCTCGAAAAGGTCCACGCCAGATTCGCCGCAAAATTGCATGTCCCGCGCGTAAGCTGCCGCGGTGACGGGGTCTCCCCACAGCAGCACACGCTCCGTGCCGGGCCAAATTCGAGTGTAAATTCCGTAGCGGCGGCCGACCTCATGCAAGTCGCCGTAGCTGTAACGCAGAAAACTGCGCGAGCCGGAACTGAGTGAAAAGAACTTGTTCACCTGGCGGTTCCGCGGCGGCTTTTCGATCTCACGAATGGAGGCCTGATGATACGGAAGTCCTATGTGTTCGGCCCAGTACTTGGGTGAAACCGTGACCGGCATTCCGGTGGCGAGCGCCAGGTCAATCATGCGCTGGTCAATCCCTTTGGCGTGCAGATTGATTTCGACGGTGCGCCCGGAAGTCGTTGCGGCGGAAAACAACGTTTTCCAGAAGTCGTAGCTTCCCTCCGCAACGCCACTTTCCCCGTGGATTCGCAGCGCCAGGCCGCGGATGGCCGGACAGGCATCGAGCACCGCGTGCAGCGCGTCGCGGCAATATCCGGCGTGAGTCTCGGGCGTCAGACCGGAGATGGTGTAGTTGGCGTGAGGGCTGTCGTGCCACTGATAGGCATGCGTCCACAGGCCAAGTTGGAAATCCAGCCCTCGCGCCACTGCTTCATCGCTGATAAACCGCAGCATCTGAAGGTTTCGATCACGTTCTTCGTCCGGGAGCCCCACGGCCCGGACGTCGTATCCCGGCACGGCGGTTAGAAACGGATAAGCGAAGTGAAAGTAGCAATCGGTGATATTGCGGGTGAAATCATAGGCGAGCCCGAAGCTCAGGCAAAAACGATTGAATCGCTGAGCGGCCAGCATGCTGAAGTAGGCCGGCCAGAAGTCGCGGTCGCTGTACCAGGGCTTGTCTTCAACATTGCTGACAAAGCACCGGTTGATGGCGCGCACAGCGTTCGCAGGCTGTTCAATGACAGGGCGCGACAGCCTTAGGCCGTCGCGCGGCGCGCTCGAGTATTGGACGCGGTCGGCAAGTTCCAACAACGCATACTCTAGGCCGCGCGCGTCTGTGCCCCCGGCCAGCAACAGGTCCTTTCCGTAAAGCTTTCCGGCAACCAGAGCAAGCGACTCGTCGTGCTGAGGTATAACGACGCCGGCCTTGTGAAGCAGTTGCCGGGCAAGAGCTCGGTTAGTTCCGGACACCACAATCCACAAGTCGAACATCGCGTTGCGCTCGAACCGCGAGAAATGGTTGACGGCGACGCCCCGCCTCGAGAGCGCCTCTTCGAGCTCTGCCGCTGCCCACCTCGCGGGCGGAGCACTTGCAATTCGGTCCTCGGGGTCACTCAGAATCGCGACTTTCGCCGAGGAAGACGGAGCAAGTCCCTTCACCAGACCTAGCCCGCTGGCGAGCACAGCGTTGCCAAGGAATTTTCTTCTGGCGATCTTGGGTGTGCCGTGTCCGTTCACTGATTGCTCCCAGGCCTTCCATCAGGAAGGGAATATTCAGCCCACAGCGAAACGGTGCATGTTCAACTTAATCGCACTGTGCGCAGAAAGACAAGATGAAGTTCAAAGTGACCAAAAAAATCGCCTGACGGGCAACAGCGTAGGTGCGCTGTCCTGCACATTGAAACCCGATTTTGACCTCGTAGTGTCCAAAAACTCGCTGCCATTGAGAATTCAAGAAGTCAGGGAAGCTAATCTGCAAAGATTTTCCGCACGTCACAGTGGACTCCGGGATGTTACACCGGCCCGATGCGTATCCCTATGAACCCGTTTCGACTTCTTCTCATCTCTCTCGCTGGCTGGCTGCCTGAACAAACATCAGTGCAACGTGATTGAATACTTGCAAGAAGAGAGCCCCGTGCTGCGCGAGCAACTCGGAAACAAGCGGGTTGGTGGACTTGTCCCCATATTTGAGACAAACAGTTAAGACTCAAAATTCAGCGAATGGGGTGAAAATCCCATCGAAGGGAGGATTGAGTCATGGGTTGGTCTCGACGGCAGTTCACGAAGGAATTCAAGCTGGCCGCGATCCAGCGGCTGGATCAGGGGGCATCGATTGCGGAAGTAGCGCG
>DASYZE010000014.1:0-33431 GCA_035946625.1 Terriglobia bacterium
AAAGGGCGAGAGTCGCTTCCAACAATTGCCTCGCTCATTTTAACTCCTAGCGTTTACAACAAATCGGGGAATCTGCTTTCCGCTCAAAGCTAACCCCAATGTGCCGAAAACGTTCGATTCGTGCACAGTTCCTGCACCGTGTGGGTGCCCAAGATTCCTCCCAGGTGAACCCCTCTTTGAGACAAGGGTGTGCATCACACTAACTCCGCAGTGCATTTCGCTTGACGACTTCGTGAGCACACAACGAAGCCGCGCAACGTGCTAGCGGAAAGAATTGAATCGTCGATCTTCCTAATTCGTGGCCACAAGGTCATGCTGAGCACGCACCTAGCATTTTTGCGATGGCAAGAGATTCCTGAGCACTGAGGCAAGTTGTTCGGCCAGACGGCCCGTTTTGGCGATGGATTCGAGTTGTCTGTAGATATCCTCGGCATCTCCCTGCTTTCGAGCGCCGACACTGCATACGACTACGACGTGATGCTGCGGATAGATTCGGTAAACGACACGGTGGTTGCCGAACTGGTGCTTCCAATAGCCAGCTAGCGAGCCGCGCAACGGCAGTCCGTACCCTTCTGGGTCAACGGCGAGCTTTTTCTCCAACACTTTGCGAAGTTGATTGCGGACGCTGCCGTCGAGAGCTTTGATGTCTGCTGCGGCGTCTGCCGTATATCTGAGTTCGAAGGGAGACTTGGAGGGCAGCCCTTCTGGTGCTGGACCGGAGGGAGAAGGCTGTTTTCGCCCTTTGCTCATTTGCCAAAAGCATCTGTTGTTGTAAGCAACCGACCAGCGGCAACGTCATCGTCGATAGTCTTCGATAGGGTTAGCAAGCGGTCAGTGAGTTCGCGGTCCGCAAGTACCTCCAAAGTCGCAAGAATTGATTCGCGCTCGTTGACCAAGGAATCCAAAAACTCTTTATCCACCAAGTACTTCGGCGGCTGGCGACGGTTCTCCACTAACACAACCCGGTTTGCGGTGGCCTCTTTCAAGTAGGTCTTCAGCTTGCCTCGAAGGTCGGTTGCTGTCACTTTCTTGACTGCAATGGAAGCTCTTGCCATCGGCACCCTCTCTGATGTACGCTACGTACATCTAAATGTACATTTGATGGTGTTGTTTTGTCAAGCTGTACGGCAAAGAGCGCAGAATGGAACCCCGTAAGCGACACCAGACGCGGCACTTAGATTTTTGACCTCCTCGGCTGTTAACCGAAGGGTTGCTAGTTCGAATCTAGCCCGGGGAGCCAACCTCTCATTTCTCAGTGATTTGAATCGCAGAAGAGCCTTCGATTTTGCGCCGAATGCAGCGAGGTATTCTTTGACGTGGGATCTGCGTCTGCTATCTTCCCCTCGTGCTGTGGCTCGAATTCTTCCTATATGCCCGCGGGCTAGCGCCAAACTCCGCGCGAAAGGCATGATTGAAATTCGACACGTCTCCGAAGCCGGAATCCAGCGCAATATCGAGCACCTGCGCTGGTTCCAGCAGCAGCCGCGTTGCCGCCCGGCGCAAACGTGCGCGGAGCAGATAGCGGTGTGGCGTAAGCCCAGTGAGTTGCCGAAATATCCGCAGGAAATGGTATCGGCTAAGTTTTGCTTCCTGAGCAAGCAAGCCCAACCCGTGGTTTGCGTCCGGGCGGCTCTCGATCGTGCGAACGATTCGCGTGACCCGCGCCTCTGCCGCCGGCGAGTTTCCCCGGCTCGGCCTGCCGCCACGGGCGATTTCCAGCGTCTGTCCCACCAACTCAAGGCTTATTTCTTCCCAATCGCTCATGCCATCATCTGAATCGTCCGCATTTTCCGCTGAATGCTTCTCAACCCTCTCTGCCTCTGCCATGCATGGGCCTTGCCCGCGACCCCGTGCTCTATCGCCCGATGTAGCCAGGCCCGCGCACGCTTGCGCAACGAGCCCGGACAGTTCCTGCACCGGTGGCACACGAAGCGGCGAGAAACGTGCGCTTCGACCTCGCGCCCCCGCCTCGCTTGCAAGGCCTTCAAAATAGCGCGGTTCGTACGCAAAGGAGATGCAGCGATCCCCTACGCCGTGCTCATGACCGCATTCAAAATACTGCCCCGCGTTTCCCAGCAGAAGCGAACCCGGCGTCATCAACTCGCGCCCGGCACTCGATTCATACTGAAAGCTGCCTTCAATGACCACCGCGATGCATACATCCGAATGTTGCTCTTCAAACGCGCGGTCGTGTGGGCCCGCGTTGCAAATCACGTCCGACACACTCCACCCGTCGCCTTGTGCCAGTATCCGGTTGGCGGGTCGTCCCGGCCTGGAGCCAGGGATGCCTCGCGGCGCAATCCGCTCAAATTCGACCGCAATTTTCGCCAAGAATCGCTCCTCTTAAAATGATACAACAGTACCAGAGCGCAAGGAAGCTGGCCTGCTTAGTTCCGCGTGAGCGGTTTGCCTCTCGAAAACTCTTAGGAGGATTGAAAGTGGCCGCCAAAGCTATTCAACAAGAAACAATTTCAAACAAGTTGGTTACGCGGTGGAAAGAGGTGAACAAAAAACTCGCCGCTCTCGCCCAGGAAGTTCCTGAGAGCAAATACGATTACCGGACCGTGGACGGTGTGCGTACCTTTGCTGAGGTGCTCCGGCACGTGGCCTTCTGGAATCGCTACGTAGCGGATTCGGCGCGAGGGAAAAAAGCCGACGACGCCGCGAACGAGCTTCCCAAGAGCGAATTCTCCACGAAGGCAAAAATCGTCACGGCGCTGCAACGCACCGCCGAAGAAGCGGCTAACGCTCTGCAGGAAAGCTCGTCCGGCCTTAGCGTCGAGAACGCAGAAATGCTCATCACCTTTATCGAGCACAACTGCGAGCATTACGGGCAACTGGTCGTGTATGCCCGATTGAACGGAATCGTGCCGCCAGCCTCGCGCGGCTAGAAGCAACCGGCTGAATCTCCTAAATTTCGCGTTTCGAATTTCGATTCTTGCTCGGTGGATCGGGATACAGACGAAATAGCGACCCGGGTTTTATGAATTGGAACCTGAGCCGGCCGGACGCGCCCACCAACATGCATCAATGCCTTCGATTGTGGCAGGAACATGAATCTCCTGGCGAGGCCAGAAAATCCTGTGGTCGATAAGGTCCTCTCAATCCCTGCATCGTGCATTGGCGGACCTTGCTCACGAGCGCCTGGGGAGAGAAAGGGATTCGATTAGAAAGGACTTTCATGAGATTTCTGAGCATCTGGTTACTCATCTTAGCTTGCAGCTCACTGAGCACCGCTGCAACGATTCGGAAGGAGATTCACATCCATGCCGAATCCGCCGCGGTCTGGGATGCGGTGCGCGATTTTGACCACGTTGACAAACGTCTCGCCCCCGGTTTTGTGGTGGAGGTGCAGGCGGAAGACGGTGCGCGTTACCTGACGTTCGCGAATGGCGCAAAAGCAAGGGAGCTTCTGGTTAGCGTCGATGACAATTTGCGAAGGCTGGCCTACGCGATTCCAAATGGGAGCTTCAAAACCTACAGTGCCTCGCTTCAAGTATTCCCGGAAGGGAAGCACCGCTGTTTGTTGGTTTGGACCGTTGATCTACTTCCGAACAGCTTGGAGAGTTACATCAATACACAAATGGATTCCGCGGCGATGATCATGAAAGACACACTAGAGAAAGCATCTCGTAGGTAATCTGTTTCCGATCGCTGCTTGGTAATGATCTACTCCCCAAAACCCGCGCACGAGGATGCATGATTTTCGAATTTTGCGGATGAGGTAGGGAAGCTTCAGCGGCACGTACAATGTGCAGCAACCGGCTGAATCTCCTAAATTTCGCGTTTCGAATTTCGATTCTTGCGAGGTGGATCGGGATACAGACGAAATAGCGACCAGGGTTTTATGAATTGGAACCTGAGCCGGCCGGACGCGCTCGCCAACATGCATCAATGCCTTCGATTGTGGCAGGAACATGAATCTCCTGGCGAGGCCAGAAAATCCTGTGGTCGATAAGGTCCTCTCAATCCTGTCTCGTGATTCTATTGGGCGGTATGTACGAGTTCTGGCGCACTGGCCGCGCGACGGATTTAGAGCTCCTCTTGGGACCGGATTCGGGAGGTGTCTAATTGAGCGGAAGATATCGGTGTGCACCGCGCCAGTCGCGCACACGACAACTCGTGCGATCAGCTATTGATGAGAACGGAGACCTCGAACATGAAGCCTAATGAACCCAGCTGCACAGCCCTGATGGTCGCCCGACAACGAGCTGCTCATCAGGTGCTCGATCATGGCTCAATCCTCTATGACCCATTTGCCATGAAGATTTTGCGTGAAGACGAAAAGGACGTGCTTCAATTTGCGAACGGACACCCCTCCGCCAGCATCGGACGTCTGTTCACCACCGCGCGAAGCCGGATTGCGGAAGATGCTCTGTCAAGAGCCGTCGAAAGAGGGGTTCGGCAGATCGTCATCCTTGGCGCCGGACTCGACACTTTCGCTCTCCGGAATCCCCATGGCGCAAAGCTCCGTATCTATGAGGTGGACCACCCCGCGACGCAGGTATGGAAACGCCAGCGCTTGGCTGAAGCTCAAATCGCACTTCCGCCATGGCTTATTCTCGTGCCCGTCGATTTCGAGCGGGACGAATTGAGAGAGAAGCTCGTCGCCGCAGGCCTTCAGCAGAAATCGCCCGCGTTTTTCACTTGGCTCGGGGTTGTGCCCTATCTGACACAGGACGCTATCGGCCGCACACTGGACTACATGTCGTCAATCCAGAACTCGGAGGTGGTGTTCGACTACATGGAACCCCCGCAGGCATTCTCAGAAGAGATGAGGGAATTGGTAAAGAAGCGGACCGAACAGCTTGAGAAAATGGATGAACGTTGGGCCAGCCGTTTTGATCCGGCTGGCATTGCAGCGATTCTTCGCTCGTACGGATTTTGTGCCATCGAAGACATCAATTTCCAGGAGATCGCGTCCAGGTTCGGCCGCGCCGTTCAAGGACTCGCGCCCGGACACCTTGGCGTTCATGTTGTCCACGCTAAGCATTAATTGAACGCGGTCATTTATTGCTATTCCAACACAGAGCCGGCCCACACCGACATATCCGGTTTATGTACGGACGGGTGCAGCCCCGACTGCAAGAAGATCGCCGAAGCATGCCGAAAGCTCAACCAGTGGATTGGCCTGCGAGATAGCGGAGAGCCTGGCGCAAAGCGAGGCGCTTCGATAAAGACGAAAGGCGTTTATATGAGGTACCGCGACGCACCTCGACCGGGGTAAAGCGGATAATCCACCTTAGGGTTTTGCGGGCAGCGGCTGCCAGAGCTCAATCTTATTCCCATCCGGGTCATAGATCCAGGCAAAGCGGCCGTAGGATTCATCAATTCGTTTGGGATCAATCTCTACTCCCTCTTGTTTTAAGCGGTCGAGCAAAGCATCCAGATCGTCCACGATGTAGTTGATCATGAACGGTGCGGGGCTGGGATCGAGATAATGAGTGGAGGCGGGAAAAATAGTCCAAACTGTAACGTGTTCCTTTTGCGGGTCATCGTGTTCGCGCCACGGAAGCATCACGCCTCCGCCTTGGTCAGCCAGTCCAAGATGCTTCGAATACCATTCGCGCATCTGATCACGATGAGCGGATTTGAAGAAGACACCGCCGATTCCGAGGATGTGCCCGCGCTGCTCCATTTTGACAGGCGGCTTCGACTTTTCAGGTTGCGTAGGTTCCACTTTCTGTCCTCCATTTGAGCCGACCGAGATGAGCAACAGCGCGCCGAGCGCAATTGTGCTCCCGGGTATTTTCTGCATGTGGGCATTATATACAAGTTTCGATTCGAATAAGCAAACGGTTTGCCCAAAGGGCAGTGACGCATTTCGATGTAGCGCCGCCCTTCCGGGCGGCAGATGCCGTGCTAAAGCCCGGCTCTACAAGATCAAAATGGGTCACTACCACTCAAGGTTCGCCGCGATTCAACCTTTCCAGATCGCGCATGACGTCTCGAACTGGCCTGGCATCGCCCGTAGAGAGCCAGGCTTGTGGGATCGGAAAGTATCCCGGATTGCGTGTTCATCGGCACGAGGCGCGGATGACTCCTTCAAAACGGCGTGGCATTTACCGGAGAGGGCAAAATAGTTTGAAGGGCAACTGGCTACAAACTGCAAAACGCTGAAGCCGCGCTATCCCGCATCGGGCTCGCGGGCTGCGCGAGGCGAGCTCTCGGCCGCTCTTGGAGGGTATCCGTGATCCACAGATTTCTCCGACGAGGCATAATTAATGGTGCCCAGTCGATGCGCTTGTCATCCAAAGTTCGGGGGTGATGTGACATGGACTCGGATAACTCCCGACGCCCTCGGATGACCGCACGGGAAAATTCCATGGGCGGAAAATGACACCCCGTCCCGCTTCCATCCCCGTGCATAAGGGCCATGCGGATTTCCCTTCTCTTTCTCCCTGTGGTATTTTCGTTCCGACTCTGAAAAAGACAGACGCGGCCATTGAATTAAACAGGTGATCTCATGGACGAAACGGAAGAAGCTGAAGGCGAACCGCTTTATTGTCCCATGTGCGAACACGAAGTGGACGACCCACTGGTCTGCGGCGACTGCGGCGCCGTCATCTGCCGCCGATGCGGAAGTCCGCTTGAAAAAGCGGATGAACTGGGGATGGGATAGAGCCAGCCAACGAGAGAAGTCAATTCAATGGGGCAGGCTCTGGGTTGCTGCGAACGGAATACGCCAGAGCAAACCACGGTCATAATCGGTCAGCCAAATGGAATCAAATCCAAAACGAAGAGAGTCGCCACCGCGCCCCGCCCATTGGCGCGTGACCTTATTCGCTTTAATGCCGATTTGGCTCAAAGGCACGCTCACGGCAGTCGGCCACACCGAATCGGCTCCGTAGCAAATATCGCCTCCGTGACCCGGTATACCCACGATGATCGTCGCCGCCAGCTTGCGGCTCTTTGCGTCAACGCGGCTCACGGTTCCGTCTCCCTGATTCAATGTCCAGATTGACCCTCCACCTGCGGTTAGAAACCGGGGCTGGGGGCCGACTGGAATAGACGCCAAGACCGTACCCGTGGCGGCATCAACCGCAGTCAAAACGTTGCTGTCAAACCCAGTGACCCAGACAACGCCATCGCTGTACAGCGGGTTATAGGAACCCGGGGGGATGGAAATCTTTTGGCGCATTTTATTGGTCGCCGCGTCGATGCGCGCGAGCGTGCCATTCTTGTCCGTGACAATCCAGGCGCTGTCATCGCTGACCGTAATTCCTTGCTCGGGGCCCGCTGGTCCAAACGAAAGCGTGGCACTGATTTTATTTTTCAGGACATCCACCCGAACGAGCGAAGATCTTTTGCCGCATAGCGGAACCCAGATGCTTCCGAAACCGGAGGCCAGACCCGAGCATGCCTC
The DNA here is from genome assembly GCA_035946625.1 of Terriglobia bacterium. Taxonomy (GTDB): domain Bacteria; phylum Acidobacteriota; class Terriglobia; order UBA7540; family UBA7540; genus DASYXZ01. The sequence goes on from DASYZE010000014.1 coordinate 7,367, forward strand.
GCCGGGCAAGAGGATTTTTGAAACCACCCGGTCGGTGGCGGGATCGATTCGTTGGACAGAATCCGGCTTCGTACTCGCAACCCAGACTGCGTTATCGGTCACCAGCACCCAATCCGCTGTGCGGCCAATTTTGAACGTGGCCGCAGCCTTCAAGGAAGCAAAGGGAACCTGAACTTCCTTCACTCCTGGCCTTGGCACCTGCGTTTCTGCCGCCGAAGTGCAATCCGGCGCGGCGAGACAAATCATTAGGACGGCCCAGGATAACTTCATCGTTGAGCCCCGGCGAAGTTGAACAGGATACCTCATTTTTTGGACGTAGTCGAAGAGGAAGGCTCCTGGTAGAGGCCAATGACGTTGCCGGCAGGATCGCGGAACCTCGCGGTGATCTCTGGCGCATCCGCGCCGATGGGCTGCACGATCTCGCCGCCGTGGGCAATCACCGATTCGACGGCCGCGGCCACGCTGTCCACCATAATATAAATGAGCAGGCCCGGTTCGGACCAGGCTTTGCGGCCGAGCACCCACGTCCCGCTCACTTCGCCGGTGGCATCGTCGAACGCGACGCGACCATCACCCCGTTGCCTGAGTCCCCAACCGAAGACTTTGGAGTAGAAGTCCGCCGAACGTTGGATGTCGGTTGCGGGCATCTCGATGTAACACACTTTGCCGTTGGTTTGTGTCGGGGGCATCAGGACTCCTTTGGACCGTTGCGCGGGTTTCCGATACTTCGGCGCGCACCGAGCATCCGATCGACCGCGTCCCTTGTCTCTTGACTAGAGCACAGAAAATCATCTTCGGTCACTAAACCTCGATCTTTCCTGGAAGCGAGTTGACTCATTGCTCTTGATCGGCGAAGGCCATCAAAGGTTTCAGCCATCTCTTTGTCCCGCCGATAAAGGACTTTGAAAATGTCCAGGTACTTTTGGTGAAAGCTCTTGGCGTTGTCTGAGTTGATGCGCTGGATCTCCAAAAGGATTTGCGCGCAGAAGCGCTCCAGCGCCACCGTGTGCATTTGTCGCAGAAACTTCCAATCAGATTCTTTGATTTCGCGCACCGTAGCTTTCCTTCACCCTTAACACCCCCGGGCAACCGCCGGGCAGGGGCGGGCACGGCAACCAGGCGCGGCCTCGTAACATCGCCCACTCGGAAGTTATTCCCGGGCTCAACGCAGAGACTACCACGCCATGGATAAAATCTCCAGCTACGCGCGCCTTAACCCGCCTTAAGTTTCAGCACGCGTAGCGCTGACATTGCACAGGAAGTTGACCGGGCCAAGCGAAACGGGCGCGAAAAGCAGTGGACCTCTCTCATCGGCGGCCCTCGCCAGGCTTGCCCCTGGGATACTACGATCCATGTCGAAAATTCCGCACCGAATTCCCGAATGCGAACATCTATGGTGCTTGGGAGTATTCGCGGGATTGGGCTGGGTGCTGTACTGAAAAGCGCGTCCAAGGAGAAACCAATATGAAGATTTTCGGGAAGAGCTTATCCGATTACGTGAAATTCGAAAAGGAACTGTTGATCCTGATTCTGGTGGTGGGCTTGGCGAGGTTGGGCTTGTCCCTGCTCGGGGTACCCAACTCGACCACCAAATATTTCAGTTTGACGGTCGTCCTGCTCTTGGGATTGGTCTATTATTCGGTCACGGTGCACACCAGCGGCTTTGGGAGCTACAAACAACTTCTTCCCGTACTCGAGTTGCCGTCGATTGTAGGTGGTTGCATTGTCGTTGCCGGAATCGTGGTGGCGATATTGACCGGAAAGGATAACATCTTCAGCGCGCCCGAATATTCGCCCAGTCCCACCGCGGGAAAAACCTGGTTTCACGCCGGGGCCCACGTGGTGGCGATGCTGGTGGTCCCGCTGGTCCTTTGGCTGGTCGGCTCTCTGATCATGTTCGTTACCAAAAAGGTGACTGGAACTCGGGAGCCCAAGGCGGGCGCGACAACTTAATAGGCGGCCAGTTCTTGGGCGACGCGAATGATATCGGCGGGTTGAGGCAGGACGGCGTCCTCAAGTACAGGGTGATAGGGAACGTAGAGGTCTTTTCCGGCCAGGCGGCGAACGGGCGCGTCGAGAAATTCGAAGAGGTCTTCGGCCACGCGCGCGGCAATCTCCGCTCCGTAACCGAAGGATATGCTGTCCTCGTGCAGCACCAGCATGCGGCTGGTTTTCTTCACCGAGGCTGCAATCAAATCCCAGTCATAGGGGAGGAGAGAGCGCAAGTCCAGAATCTCCACCTGCACGCCTTCCTGCGCCAACTGCTTGGCGGCCTGCACGGCGCGCACCACCAGCGAGCCGTAGGTCACAATCGTCAGATCCGAACCCTCGCGCACCAGCTTCGCTTTTCCAAACGGAATCATGTAATCGGGGCCGGGATAAGGGCTGCGGTTGTGGGTTTGCCGGTAGAGGTGTTTGGGCTCGAGGAACAACACGGGATCGTCGGAGCGGATGGCGGTGCGCAGCAATCCATTGGCATCGAGGGCGGTTGAGGGCATTACCACGCGCAGACCGGGAATGTGGGTGAAAATCGATTCGCCCGACTGGCTGTGATAGATGGCACCACCCGACAAATATCCGCCGATGGGAGCGCGGATCACCATGCCGGCGCTGAACGCATTGATGGAGCGCCATCGCAGGACGGCCAGCTCGTCGCGAATCTGCATCATGGCCGGCCAGATGTAATCGAAAAACTGAATTTCAACCACAGGCTTCAGGCCGCGCACCGCCATGCCCAGTGCTCGTCCCACAATACCGGCCTCGGCCAGGGGCACGTTGTAACAGCGCGCAGTACCAAAATGCCGTTGCAGGCCGTGCGTAACTTTGAAAACGCCGCCCTTTCCTTTCACTTTATCCAAGTCGCCTTCGTGACCGCAGTCCGCCACGTCCTCGCCAAAAACCACCACCCGCGGGTCGCGCGTCATCTCGTCGCGCATGCACACGTTCAGGAGGTCCACCATCGTGCGGGGCTCACCCTGGAATTTCGGCGGGTGGTCAAATTGTTCCGAAGTCGGATCGACAATGGGCGAATAGAGATAGAGCCCCACCGAGTCAGGGTGCGGCGGTTCAGCCTTCAGGGCCCCGTCGGTCGCCTCGCGAATCTCGGAGTCCAAGCCGGCCTCGATATCTTTCAATTCTCTATCGGCGATGATGCGTTCGGCCAGCAAGTACTTCGCCCAGCGCGTCAGAGGGTCGCGCTTCGCTTCCTCCTGGCGAATCTTTTCCGGTTTGTAGAGCCGCTCGTCATCGGAGAGCGAGTGCGAGTAGGGCCGGATGACGTGGGCGTGAATCAGCGCCGGCCCGCGCCGCCGCCGGGCGTGCTCCACCGCTTTCTCCGCCGCGTCGTAACTTTCCAGAAAATTCGTGCCGTCGCATTCGAGGGTCAGGAGGTTGGGGAAATTTTTTACCAGCCGGGAAATGTTACCGCCCGCCGTCTGGACCTCCACGGGCACGGAGATGGCGTAACCGTTGTCTTCCACCACGTAAAGCACCGGCAACGACCGGTTGCACGCCCAATTCAAGGACTCCCAAAACTCGCCCTCGCTGGATGCTCCGTCGCCGAAGGAAACATAGACCACTTCGTCCCCGTGGAAACTGCGCGCGAGCTCCGCCGCCTCCGGCACCCGGGAAAAAAAATCACTGGCCTCCGCCGCCCCCACCGCGTGCAGGATTTGGGTTCCGGTGGGACTCGACTGGGAAACGATATTCAGGGATTTGGATGACCAATGCGAAGGCATCTGGCGCCCGCCGGAAGCGGGATCGTCCTTCGATCCCACGGCGCCCAGCAACATGTCGAGCGGCGTCACACCCAACTGAAGACAAAAAGCACGGTCGCGATAATAGGGGAAAAACCAGTCGTAGCCGGGCTTCAGGTGCAGCGCGGTGGCCACGTTGATGGCCTCGTGCCCAACGCCGTTGATCTGGAAATAGGTGCGGTTTTGCCGCTTGAGCTGAATTTCCTTGTCGTCCAGCCGCCGCGACAGGTACATGGTGCGGTAAGCCCCCACCAAAAGCTCGCGGGAGAGCTTGACCGTTTTTTGCATATGGTTGGTTAAGGTGGCCATGACGCCTCGCGGGAAGGTAGGGGGACGGGCCGCGCATCGCGGCCATCCGCCCCTGGAGTTCGCCACATTTCAAAGCCGACCATCATGGGAAAGAGATGATTATCAATTCCCGGCGCGACAAAGTCAATTGGAAGAAAAAACTGGTAGAGCCTACTCACATCGTATCCCCCCTGTGGGATTGAAGTGTGTGAGTGAGAAGAGGAGGAGTGAGGTCGCGGCCTTGGTAGGGGGGACCAGGGCCGCGCGGCGCGAGTAAAATCGGGCGGCCATCGTAATGTACCCGCCCAACGTAATACGCATTCTTCACGACCGTACCCTCCTAATATACTCATTAAGGATCTGCTGAATATCCGTATCGGGTAGAAGCGAGTAGCCGTCATCAGCAAGGGGATTGACCACTTATTTCTCGGCTGACTGGGAGAGTTGATTGTGTCGGCCTTGGGATTTGTCCTCGATGGGGAGCTTGATGTCGCCGGCGAATTTATTGTGCTCACAGGTCACGAAGTCGGCGTGAGGTCCGACGTATATCCCCACGGGCTGGAGGACTATTCCGCTTTTGGCGGTCGAACCAATCGTGTTGGAGACGAACTTCAAGTTGTGGGTGACGCCTTCGATGCGGACGCCGTAGCCGGGCGCGCCGGGGCGTCCGTTGTCCTCAATCACGTTTTCCTGGAACGTGTTGCGGTGGGCGGCGTTGGCCTCATTGTCGTTGCGAAAGAAGATGCCGGCGCGGGCATTCCCGCTGACCGTGTTTTTGATAAATAGATTGTCCGTATCTTTGTGTCCGAGCGAGATACCGGCGTGGCCGTTGTTCCATGACCGATTGCCTTCGTAAACCGCGTGCTGAACACGCCAACAGAGGTAAAGTCCGTCCTCGCCGTTATCGTGTACTCGGTTGAAGCGGACTTGGCCGCGCGCCGCGCCGGTGCCCAGGTGAATGCCGAGGTTCGCATTGTCATAGACTTCGCAGTTTTCCACCACGGGGTCTTCCACGAATTGGGTGCTAATGCCGTCGCCCGGATAATCGCGCGCCACGCAATGGCGAATGGTCATGCGGTGGGAGTGGAAAAAGTAAATGGCCCCGGTCTGGCAGCCGTCCAGGATGCCGCTGGCGGCGCGGTTGCCGTCCACGGTGAGGTCTTCCACGCCCACGTCATGGACATCGAAGCCTGCAACCAGCGGGAAGGTGTTGAAAACCTCTCCCGCATTTTCAACCGAGTAATCCATTTGAAGGAAGCGATCGAAGTAGAGCGTGTCGCCGTCACTGCGCGTGATGGTGCGGACGCTGGGAGTCCAGCCGCTGGGATTATGCTGGTCGAGCAAGGTGACGCCCATGCCGGGCGCGAAGCCTTGAACATTTTCCACCGTGGCTTTCATTTCGCCGTAATCGGCATCGAGCTTCAATTTGGTGCGCACGCCGGCAATTTTTTTCAAAACCGTTTTGTCCGGGCCTTCGCCCTTCAGGGTGATGCCGCTGGAGAGGCGCACGGAATTGGCCAGCACGTAGGTGCCGGCCTTGATCAGGACCGTGCCGCCGCCCGCCGCAGCCACTCGATCGATCGCTTTCTGGATGGCTGCATTGTCCGTGCCGATAACGTCGGCGTTCGCCGCTCCAACCGTGACGAGCATAGGAGTCTCCTGGGAAAGGGCCGCGAGAGGATGCATGAGCGCCGCCAGAACCGCGAGGGCCAACCCGACGCTTAATTTCCCGAAAGAGGATAATTGAAAGATCGTGCGCATGGGGATTTCCTCACTCCGGCCAACATGATCGAGTTAATTTGCCTGGCGTTCCTAAACATACACTTCATGGGCTCACCGTACAATGCTCATCCCTGCGGCGGGTGGTCCAAGATCGTTTCTGTTTTTGCTTCCCAATACAATTTCTTGCCCGCCCAATAGGATTGCGCGGCCATGATGCAGGCCACCGAGTGCGAGAAACCGTTGTGAACGGTGGCATGCGGCTGCTGGCGGCTGCGCAAGCACTCAAACCAGTTGGTCATGTGGTGCAGGTCATTGTCGCCGATGGCCATCGGGGGCAACTTGTCGTCACCGGGCAGGGTGATGTATTTGGCCGCGCGTTGCTTGTCAATGTTCGGATTATCCTCGTGGTTGCCTTTTTCCTCCACCAGTTGGTAACGCGGGCTGCCCTCGCCGCCAATGTCAATCAAGGTTGCCTTCTTGCCCATGTAGCGGGTGAAACTGTCCGAGTCATTTCCGAAACTGGTGGAGTAACTGGCCAGAAACCCTTTGGGATATTCGAGCAGGGCATGGAACGTGTCGGGATTCTCGCGCCCGTCGGGCCAGGCGTAGATGCCGCCGTGCGCCAGAACGGAGTGGGGAAAATCGTCATCCATGAACCAGTGGACCAGATCGATTCCGTGGCTCATCCACTGGTCGGCAATGCCGCTGGAGAAATGCTTGTAGAGACGGAACTCGAAATACAGTTGGGGATCGAAGGGGCGGTAAGGCTTGGTCATCAGCCACTTGCGCCAATCGGTCTCCCCCTCGCGAATTTCTTTGACCTCGGGGCGGCCGCGCCAGCGCGGGCCGTGATAGTTCCAAACGATTTCAATTTTGGTGACGTCTCCCAGCGCTCCCGTCTGCACCAGGTCGTGAGCGGCCCTCGGATAGAGTTCGCTGCGATGCTGCGTGCCGACCTGGACAATCAGGTTGCGTTGCAGCACGGCGTCGCGCGCGGCTTTCACTTCCTCCAGCACATTGCCCATGGGCTTTTCCACGTAGGCGTCCTTGCCGGCTTCGGCGGCGGCCTTCAGGATGGGCGAGTGGGAATGTTCGGGTGTTGAGATTAGCACCGCGTCCACATCTTTGAGCGCCAGGACGTCATCCAGGTATTGAAACTTGCGCGGCGCCCGGCCGTAGAATTTCTCATTTCTGACCGCAGCCTTTTCGCGGTTCACCGACCAGAGGTCGCACACCGCCGTCATTTCGACGTTATGCGAATCCTTCAGGCGGGATGCGATCCAATCGAGTTCGGTCCCGCGATCGCCGATGCCGATGTGGGCCAGGGCAATGCGTTCGTTGGCCCCCGCAATGCGCGCGTAGGAAACCGCGGTGCTGCTGAGCGCCGCCGCTCCCGTCATGATTTTCGCCGTGCGATCGAGGAATGACCGCCGGTCGATTTTGCTTCCGCTCGATTGACCTCTCATGGAACCCCCCTTTGCTGACTGTTTTCAATTCGCGCTTGTCTTGTGGCGTCTTCGCAATTCACTTGGAGGCGAATTTGGGGAACGACCGCGCGACCATGCCCGCGCCTTCTTTGACGGCAATGATCTGGTCAATGGGAATATTTGAAAGTTTGTCCACCGTGCCGCTGGGCCAGGTGATGGTGAGCGACTGGATCGTCTTACGTTTCCCGAGGCCGAAGTGGATTCGCGGGTCGCTGGCCGACATATAGCCCATTCCGCCCTGGCTCTGTTTGACCTGGGTAAAGCCGTCGGAGACCAGGCGGAGACTGGCCCCAATTCCGTCCCGGTTGGATTTGGTGCCGATCAAAAGCACTTCCAGCCAATGGTTGGCGTTGCCGCCGTCATTGCGCAGCAGTTCGGGGTAATCGCCGCGATCGACCACGGCCAAATCCACGTCGCCGTCGTTGTCATAATCGGCGGCGGCCAAGCCGCGGCCGGCGACCGGGTGCACGAAGTCGGGCCCGAGCTGATCGGAAATTTTATCAAATTTTCCGTGCCCGAGATTGCGGAACATCAGCAGGGGTTCTTTGTACGGCACCTCGGAGTGGTAGAGATGGATGTTGTCAAGCATGGCGCCATTCACCTGGCAGATATCCGTCCAACCGTCGTTGTCATAGTCTATGAATTTCATGGTGACCCCGCTGAGCAGGATCGCCTTGTTGCCGATGCCGGAGGGGTAGGTGTCATCGTCGAACGTTTCGTCGTGGTTGTTGTGATAGAGCCGGTTGAGCTCAAAATCGAGATGGGTCACGTAGATATCCAGCCAGCCGTCGCCATCCACGTCGGCGGCGTCAATGCCCATGCCGGCTTCGTACTTGCCGTCTTCGCTGGCCGCCACTCCGGAGGCAAAAGAAATATCCTTGAAGGTGCCGTCGTGCTGGTTGATGAAAAGGAAATTGGGCCAGGTATCGTTGGCCACGGCGATGTCGGGCCAGCCGTCGTTGTTGAAGTCAGCGAGTACCACGCCCATGCCTTTGGCTTCGGGAACGCCCACGCCGGATTTTTCGCTGACGTCGGTAAAAGTGCCGTCGTGATTGTTGTGGTACAGCTTGATTCTTTGTCCTTGATAATTGTCCGGGTGGCAATAGGACCGGTAGCCGGGGCGATGCTCGCCGCACCAAATGTTATTCTTGGGAGTCCAGTTGATGTAGTTGAGGACGACGAGGTCCAGATAACCGTCCTTGTCATAATCGAACCATCCGGCGCTGGTGGACCACCCGCCCTCGTCCCCAACGCCGGCTTTCTTGGTGACGTCGGTGAAGGTTCCGTTGCCGTTGTTGTGATAAAGGATGGCCCGGCCGTAGCCGGTCACATAAAGGTCGGGGTAGCCGTCATTATCATAATCCCCCACGGCCACGCCCTGGCCGTAAAGGCCCTCGGCCCCCACGCCGGCTTTTTCCGTGACGTCGGTAAAAGTGCCGTCGCCGTTGTTGTGATACAAGACGGAGTGCAGCGGTTGAGGCGGTTGGTAAGCGTCGGTGGCGCCCGATTGCACGAAATAGAGATCCATCAGGCCGTCCTGATCGTAATCAATCCAGCCCACGCCGGTGCCCATGGTTTCGAGATAATACTTTTCGGCCGTCTGAGTGGAGTCCTGCTTGAAGGTGATGCCGGCGGCTTGGCGAACATTGGTGTAACGCACCGGGATGTCAATGGGCGGGCCGGCGGCGGTTTTGGCCGGGAGAGATTTCCAAGCAAGTGCGGCTCCCACGATCAATACCAAGGCACAAAGCCACCCCTGTGATTTTGAGTGCGCCCCAAGGCGATCCAATAAGCCGCGAATTTTCAAATCACGCCCCCGCCAATTTCGATGATGCTTCAACTATAGCGTGAAGGCGGGGTGATTCACAAATGCGGCTGACGCGGGGAGAACCGAGTGCAGACTTCGTCCTGAAGGTCAACTGCCTCCCATAAATTTAAAGTGGAATGAATACGACCTGGTTCTCCAGGTTCTTTTCGCTGGAACACTCGATGAGCAACACCAGGTCCTCGACCGCCCGGCCCAGAGGCACTTCCTTTTTTACGATGACCACTCCGGCGGTTTCCTGTCCTGCGCGTATTCTTGCCTGCACAGCCCTCAACATTGTCCCTCGGTCGTGAGTTACAAGGACTTGGTGGTTCTCCATGCCCCATTGAAGCAGATCGCATCCGTGGCTCTCGCCAAGCCGGTTTCCTGCACGACACTATAGGCCAAACCAGGGAAGTGAAGTTGCAGTCCGCGCAAAATTCGCTGGTCCAGGTTTTCATCCATGAGCAGCTTCAACATGGAGGAGATGAACTACTTGAATAAGCGCGCGCGCCGCTCTTCCAATTGTTTCTGGAGCAAGGATGACTCTGGGGCGTGCCGGACCGCACGTTCGACCTCTTCGGCCTCTCTTTCTTGGGCCGCAAGATACGTTTCAACTTCTTCGGTCTGCTCGAGATAGTAATAGATCGCGCCGTAGACTTCCCGGAGGCTAAGTGATGGGAAACTATGCTGGATTTGCTCCGCCGTGGCGCCTTGTTTAAAGTGATAAACAACAAGGTCAAGGAGTACGCGGGAGGAGGCCACTCGGAGAGTCCCATCTTCCCAAGCACTGAGGCGAGCCGGCAAGGTTGTGGCAAGGCTTGGCATGTATTGGATTATACTACGCGGTTCATGGATCTGCTGCTGGAATTCCGGGTAATTCTCGAAGGAGGCGCGGATCGTGGCTCGGGGTAAACTGGTCTTACCTCGGCCTCCCCGTGTTTCTCCGGTCCCGAACTTCTCGAACTTCGCGGAGGGTGGCTGTCACAGTGGAGGCGGAGAGGGGCACGCCGGTTCGCGATACCCAGATGCCATGGTTTTTCCGCAACGGCAAGTTCCCTCGCACCGGATGCAACTTAGCGCGAACGGGTTTATCCCAGACTGAGCTGTTCTCCGATTGCGAAATCACCAACCGGTCGGTTGCCTCCGCGCTCAATGCTGTATCTTCCTTCTTTTTTTCAGTTCTCATATTGGATGAACTCATTCGTCCTACTTATTATCGAGCGCCGGCAGGACCAGGTGCGATGAGCCATAAATGCGCTGGGTCGCTTTTTGAAAATCTTCCGGCGCGGCGGTCATGATGTTAGGCACAAAGCGCTGGGGGTTCCGGTCGTAGAGTGGAAACCAACTGCTTTGCACTTCCACCAGAATGCGATGACCTTTCAAGAAAGTGTGATCGGCCGCGTGCAGGCTGTAGCGGTATTCTTCAACCTTGTTGGCAGGAATGGCTTCCGGGTGCTCGAAGCTTTTGCGATAACGGCCGCGAAATATTTCTTCCGCCACCATCAGTTGGTAATCGGCCATTTTGCTTTGATCGTCGGGATAGACGTCGATCAGCTTCACCACCCAATCGCTGTCGGTTCCGGAAGTGGAAGCGTAGAGGTCGGCGATCACATCGCCGGCAATCGTCAAGTCGTGGTCCAATGGGGCGGACTCCCATTTGGCGACATCGGCGCGGTCAGCCATAAAGCGCTGGTCCTGCGCCAACCAGGTATACCAGTGCGAGCCGGTGGAGGCATAGGTGGCCTCGATGGGACGTTTGCGATAGGGCACCGGATTGGACGGATCAGAAACGTACTCGGTGAATTTCTTGGCGTCCTTTTTTCCCGGCGGGTTAAAACTCAATGAGCCTTGGGGACCCAGGTACAAGTCCCGTTCGGTAGCTTCAGGCGGAGGCCAATGGCTGTACTCCATCCAACGGTTGCTGCCGCTCTCGAATGAGGCTGTATCCTTCAGGGCAAACGCTCCCTGGTCTTTCAGGTAATGGTCGAAAAACGGTGCTTCGTAACGCTGGCGAAATTCATCGGTGGTGGGCTCGCCGAAATCGACGGCATCCAGATGCCGCGTTGTGGCGCCCCACTCGCCGTGATTCCAGGGCCCGAGCACCAGGAAATTCTCGGACTTCGTATCGTGCGGCTCCAGCTTACTGTAAGCTTCCTGCGGCCCCCACATATCTTCCTGGTCCCACTGTCCGCCGACGAGGAGCGTGGGCACGGTGACGGTGTTCAAGTGCCATTCAACACCGCGGGCGCGCCAAAATTCGTCATAGCTCGGATGCTGGAGGAAAGCCTGCCCAGTGGGCAGCTTGTCCACGCCAGACTGCTTGGCCGCAACCGCGAAGCTGCCCGCTTTTAGAAAATAATCGTACGCGTCCTGGTTTAAATTTCCAAAGGCGTTCTGTTTGCTGCTTTCCATCCCGATCACGTAGTCATAGCCGTAGGTCTCGCGAAACGCGCCGTTATGGAAAAAGTCGTCGCCCCTCCAAACGTCAATCATGGGCGCTTGCGGTGAGATGGCCCTTATCGCCGGATGAGGATCGATGCCCGCCGCCATGGCCAGAAATCCGGGATACGAAATCCCCATCACGCCCACGCGGCCATTGTTCCCCGGAATGTTTTTGAGCAGCCACGCCACGGTGTCATAAGTGTCAGTGCTCTCATCCACCTGTTTTGGATCGTGATGATCGACGGTGGGGCGGCACATCACAAACGTTCCCTGCGAACCATAGCGCCCGCGAATGTCTTCCATCACAAAAATGTAGCCGCTCCGGGCCAGTTCGGTATAGCGCGAACTGATCGAATCCGAAGTGTTGCCCTCCACGCCGTAGGGCGTGCGCTGCATCAGAAAGGGCAGTGGCGCCTCGGTATCCGTGGGCCGCAGAATGACCGCGTGCAGGCGGACGCCATCGCGCATCGGGATCATCACTTCCTTGCGGCTGTAAGGCCGAAACACAAAGTGAACTGGCTGTGCGCTGATCTTGGTCGCGTCCACACCCGGAAGCGCGCCCAGCCTTACCCTGGTGGCCGTGCCGTCCGCGCCGCGGGTGAAGGTGTAATTCCCGCCCCCTTTGGAAAAGAAATGATTTTCGGAGTCGGCGGACAACTCCACGGGCGGCCGTCGCGCGGATTCCACGTACAATTGCGACCCCTCGCGCGAGAATGACAGAACAATTTCGGGCTCGTCCACCAAACTGTATTGCCCGACCAGGCCATCCAACTGCGCCGGTTGCAGCTCGACGATCTTGGACTGGGAATTTCGAGCCTGTTGTGCCACGGCATTTCCGCCCGCCAGCAGGGCGGTTGCAAACAGCAGGCCGATCCACTCTCCATGATGGCGTTCACGCTTCGACTCAGATTGATTTTTCAATTCATTCCCCTTTGCTTTTCCGGAATTACTCAACCCAATCCTGGACCAGGCATTTCCCAAAAAACGCATTCACACGGGAACCGCGGGAGCCGGACGTTCATGCGCCTGGCGTGCTCTCAGATTTCAAGCTGCGAAAAAAAGTAGCTGCCCACGCTCAGCGTGATGACGGCAAGGCCACACAGAACGGTAAAATCCATCAGCAGACCGAAATGCGAAAGACCGATGAGCGAGCCGCGCAGGCCGTCGATTCCATACGAAAGCGGATCAAGGCGGGTGATAACGCCCAGCGCCTGAGGTAAATGATCGAGCGGAAAAAGCGCGCCGGATAGAAAGAAAATGGGTAACACCAGGAAATTCATGATGAGCTGGAATCCCTGCATATCCTGTAATTTCGACCCAATCGCGGTGCCGAGGCCCGCAAAAACCAAGGCAATCAGAATCATGTAGCCGATAGCCGGCGCCACTCCAGCCATGGAGGCAGGGCGAAAGCCAGCAATCAGGCAGGCCGCCACCACTAACGAGCCCTGGATCATGGCCACCGTCACACCACCCATCGTCTTGCCGATCACGATGCTGATGCGGGGGACAGGAGCCACCAGGGTTTCTTTCAGGAAGCCGAACTGGCGGTCCCAAAGGAGCCCGATGCCGGAAAAGATGGAAGAGAAGAGCACTGTCATCCCGACCACGCCCGGAGCGATGAACTGGAGGTAGCTTCCGTTTCCCGATTTTTGGAAGACAGGCCCCAGGCCAAAACCGAGGGCCAGGAGATAGAGGAGAGGCTGGCCGAGGGAGGCCACGATCTGCGCGCGGGAGCGCACGTACCGCTTCACTTCGCGAAGCCAGAGAATGTATATCGCGCCCATCGCTTATTTCCTCCACATTTTGACGAACTGCCGCATCTGGTCAGTCGAGTTGGCGGATTCGTCGCGAATTGAAGACCCGGTCAGCGCCAGGAAAGCGTGCTCGAGCGAGTCGCTATTGGTTTGCTCCTTCAACTCCGCCGGAGTACCTTGGGCCACCACCTTGCCGTGATCGATGATGGCGATGCGGTGGGCCACGCGATCCGCCTCATCCATATAGTGCGTGGTCAGAAAGACGGTGACGCCCTCTTTTTCATTCAGGTTCTTGACGTGAGTCCACAATTGATTGCGGCTTTGCGGATCAAGTCCCAGGGTGGGCTCGTCGAGAAACAAAATCTTGGGTGTGTGCAGGAACCCGCGGGCGATCTCCAGGCGTCTTTTCATGCCGCCGGAGAAGCGCTTGACCGGATCGTTCCGGCGCTCCCAGAGTTCGAACAGCTTCAGCAGTTGTTCGGTGCGCTCGATGCGGAGCTTGCGCGGCACGTGGTAGAGGACGCCGTGGATTTCCATATTCTCGTAAGCCGTCATCTCCCATTCCAGGCTGGGGTCCTGAAAGACAATTCCAAACCGCCGCCGCGCCTCGTTCTGCTGCCGCTGGGGGTCCAACCCGTCGAGTTCCACCGAACCGCTGGTGGGCTTCAGCAGCGTGGTCAGCATGCGGATGGTGGTGGTCTTTCCGGCGCCGTTCGGGCCGAGAAACGCGAAGATTTCGCCCTGGTTCACTTCAAATGAAATGTTATCGACAGCGGTGAAATTGCCAAAGGTCCTAACCAGGTTGCGAACTCGGATCATAACCTTCCCCTTCCTCCGAAAATGTCCTGCGGTTTGGTATAGACTGTCCGGGGCTGAACTGGTGCCGGCAAAGATAGGCGAGTTCTGCCTGAGCTTGCAGGATGTTTAATGAAATCCCTGAACAATATACTATAGAGGCCGTTCGCCAGGAGGACAAAAGTGCCGCAAAAAGAGACGGATCATAAAGTTTCCCGGCGGGATTTTTTAAAGGATAGTGCGCTGGTCGGGGCCGCGGCGATGGGCGGTCTGGCCCCGACGCGCGTGCTGGGTGCCAATGACAAAATCAGGCTGGCGTTGCTGGGGGCGGGCGGACGCGGGCAATACGATATGTCGCTTTTCCAGAAAGACCCCGCGGTTGAAGTGGTGGCGGTCTGCGATGTTTACGGGCCGCACCGCGACAAAGCGCAACAGGCGGCGGGCGCGTCGGCCACGGCGCACCTCGATTATCGCGAAGTCCTCGACCGCAAGGATGTGGACGCGGTGCTGATTGCCAGTCCCGACCACTGGCACAAACAGATGCTGGTGGACGCCGTCCACGCCGGCAAAGACGCCTACTGCGAAAAGCCCATCATGCATTCCATTGAAGAAGGCGAGGAAATGGTGCGGGCCGTGGAAGAGACGAAGCGGATTGTCCAGACGGGCATGCAGCAGCGAAGCTGGGACCACTACATTCTGGGGAAGCACATTGTGGACTCGGGGAAACTCGGCAAGATCACCTTTCTTCATACTTACTGGTACCAGAATTACGCCGCAGGAGCGGGATGGATGGCCGCGCACGAAGTGGACCAGTCCAAGCTCGATTGGAAGAAATTTCTGGGCGACGCGCCCGACCAGCCTTTTACGAACGAGAAGTTTTATCACTGGCGATTTTTCTGGGATTTCGGCGGCGGCATTCTCACCGACTTGCTGACGCACTGGATCGATGTGATCCAGTGGTACATGGTCCAGCCCGCCCCCAAGACAGCCACCACCACAGGTGAGCTTTACCACCAGCCCTGGCAGTGCCCGGATACCATCACCGCGGCCTACGAATTTCCCGGAGATTTCGCGGTGACGTTCACCGGAGCGCTGAACAGCGGCATCGATGACGGCGGCATCGACATTCGCGGCACCGAAGCGACGCTGAAGATCAACCGTACCCGGCTGGCCGTTTACCCCGAGGGCGTCCGGTGGGCTCCCGGGACGCAGGCGCCCGAACCCGAAATCTTCGCGCGCTCCGAACACGACGGCACGCTCGACCACGTGAACAATTTTATTTCCTGCGTGCGCAGCCGCAAGACGCCCAACGCTCCCATCCAAGCGGGATTTGAGGCGGCAAGAACTTCCTGGATCGGCAACATCGCCCTCAAGCGCGGGATGAAAACGGTTTGGGATGCGGGCAAGGGAAAAGTGATTGCTTGGGAGCACCGGCAGGCGGGAGATGTCCGATCTCAGACGGCTCTCCATTCCAGTCACAACGCCCCCGGCAGGATAATCTCAAAGAATAATTTCAATCATAGATATTTCTGATTGGACATCAAAAGGAATTGATTCTAATTTAAACATCAGCAGGCGTGCCCCTCGTCGCACACGTCCCGGATAGTCCCCGTTGACTCGATCAACCTGAAATTTGTGCATTTTGAGTCGCTCAGCGATTCAGCGGAGGGACCATGCGACAGGAAGAGACTTCAGGTTCGAAGATTGTTATATTCGGCCTCGCTGATGGATTGGCCCACGATTCGAAAAAGGTTCTGGCGGAGCAGGGCCACGATGTTTTTTCGTCTCCCTTTCTGCCTGCGGCCCAGGCGTTGAGCTTGATCGAGCAGGTCCATGCCGATTTCGTCTTCTGCGACGCCGATCCGGCGCACTACCTGGTTTTGCTCGAGGCTATCCGAAGAGTGAACCTGGGCCTGCCCCTGGTGGTGGTGAGCCCCCAACCGGACACCAACGCTTGGCTGGACGCCCTCCAAGCCGGGGCGACGGACTTTTGCGCTCCACCGTTTGAATCGGCATCGCTGCGCTGGATTCTTGCATCCGCGCGCTCTTCCAGGTGTGGCACCGCATAGTTTTCGAAGGCGATCCAACTCTGAAGTTCACCCGGAACCGTTGTTCGTGTCCCCGAAACCACGCCTTTTTCGAATTGCATCATTCTGCGGCCATGCGAAACTTCCGACTTATCCGCTGAATAAAAACATTAAATGAGACGATTCGCCCGTCGGGCATCTAATCTATAGGACTATGGAACACATAATAGCAGCAGGCGAAAATCCGGAAGTGGATTTACTTCACGAAATAGGCCGGCGGCTGGCAGCCGCTGACCCATTGCACGAAGTGCTGGACCAGGTGGTGGGCCTGATCTGTTCCACGGTTAAATGCGATTCGTGCTTCATCTATGTTCGCGAGGGCGACGAGTTGGTTTTGCGGGGATCGAAGAACCCGCATCCCGAGGTCATCGACCGGCTCAAGCTGCGCGTGGGGCAGGGCATCACTGGATGGGTGGCCGAACACCGCCAGCCCGTGGCTGTGTCTCGAGACGCTTGCCAGGACCCCCGTTTCAAGTTATTCACTGAGCTGCCGGAAGACTGCTTTGAGGCGTTTCTCTCTGTGCCTATTCTTTCGCGCGGGCAGGTGGTGGGCGTGATCAATCTTCAGAAGCGGCTACCCCACACCCACACGAAACGTGAAATCAAATTGATTTCAACCATCGGATTTCTGGTGGGCGCGGAAATTGAAGCGGCGCGGCTGGACGGAGAAATCTCGCAGCTCTCCGAACAACTGGAAACCCGAAAGCTTGTCGAGCGCGCCAAGGGAATTTTGCAGCGCGAACTCGGGCTGAGCGAAGAAGAGGCCTACCTCGCCCTGCAGAAACAGAGCCGCCAAAGGCGTCGCCCCATGAAGGGGGTGGCGGAAGCCATCGTCCTCAGCGAAGAAGTGAGACGAAGCCAGAAACCGCCGCAGTCCTGAAGGCTTTCCGGCGAACCCCAAAGCGCAAGAATTTCCTCTGCTTCCACTAATCGGTGCGCAGGATCGTAACTGGATCAGTTCGCATCGCGTGAATGACGGGCGGCAACGCGGCCAGCAATGCTGCCGCAATAATGGTCAGCGCGGGCAAGGCCAGGATCGTGGGGTCGGTCGGCTGCACCTGGTAGAGCAGCGAGCCGATATATCGGACCGATGCGAAGCCGAGCGC
Organism: Terriglobia bacterium; assembly: GCA_035946625.1. Taxonomy (GTDB): domain Bacteria; phylum Acidobacteriota; class Terriglobia; order UBA7540; family UBA7540; genus DASYXZ01. The sequence continues at coordinate 24,610 of DASYZE010000014.1, forward strand.
GAGGCCCGCAAGTGCTCCGATGAACACCATGGAAAAGACATCCACGGTTACACGCCGGGCGATGTCGCCTGCCTGCGCGCCGATTGCCATGCGAATGGCGATTTCGCGCCGCCGCTGCACCACAGAAAAATCGAGCACGCCATACAGACCAATTCCTGCGAGCAGCAGCGCGACTGCGCCAAAGAAAATAGCCAGCCTCGCCAGCAGCCGCTCGCGGACGGTATGCGACTGGTTGATCTCCGTTTGGGTGCGGATGTTACTGACGCGAAGTTCCGGGCGCGCCTTCGGTACTTCGCGGCGCAGCGTTGGGGCCATCGAGAGTGGATTCGGGCTGGAAGTGCGCACCACAAACGTCCCGCGGCTGATTGGCTGCAACGCCGCCTGGGCGTCGACAGCATGGAATGGAACGTAGGCCGTGGGCCGGATAGCCAGGCGCATATCGTCCCGAGAGCGGGCATCGGCAACATACCCGACGATCTGAAAACGGACTGCCTCAGCGTTGGTGACGTCAATTCGCTCAAACAGTTTGCCGACTGGATTTTCACCGTCAAGAAATTGTTTTGCAAATGCCTGGTTGACAATGGCAACCATGGGATAAGCATCGTTGGCTCGGAAATCGCGGCCGGTGATTAAGGGAATTCTCATCGTTTCAAACCAGCCCGGTGAAATTCTTATAAAGTCGGACATTACAGGTGAGGGCGCGCCGTCGACCGCAATCGAACCGACCGCGCTCTCGCCGCTCATCAGTGGCCATCCGACCATCGCCACGGTCTCGACACCAGGCACCCTGCGCAGGTGATCAGACACCTGGTCCCAATAGGCCGGCGGCTGAGGGTGTTGGGTCACGGTTTCGAGATTGAGAATGCGTTCCGCTGAAAATCCAGTGAACTGATGGGATAAACGGTCAAATGTGGTTACTAACAAGCCGGCGACAAACAGCACCAGAAAGCAAAACGCAACCTGGGCGGCAATCAGCGCGTGCATCAAGCGGCGCCGCGCGCGCGGGTCTTCTCCACCTTTCAGCGCGCTCGACGGATTGATGGCGGAGGCGCGCAACGCCGGGGCCAGACCGAACAGGAGCATCACGATGATCGTGAGCGCCAGGCCAAAGCCCAGCACGCGCCAGTCGGCCGGAAGGGCCAGCCGTGCCGGATTGTCCGGCGGATTGATCATGCTTACGACGACTGGCGCCGACCACCAGGCGAAAAAAGCGCCGACCACGGCCGCCAGAAACGCAAGTAAAGCGCTTTCCACAAGGACCAGTTGAGCCAATCGCCGCCGCCCCGCCCCGATGGAAACGCGCAACGCCATCTCACGCGCCCGCGCTGCGGCTTGGGCCATCATCAGGTTGGCGACGTTCGCGCAGGCAATCAGCAGCACCAGGGCCACCAGCACACTGAGAGCGACGAGCGATTGCCGGTAATCTCTCTGCAAGTTCGAGCGTCCGGCCGGCGAGTGCTCCAGCAACATTTTCTCTTTGAGGAACTCCTCAAGCTGTTGGGGCAGGAGTGAGAAACCCTTGGCTCGTTCATCCTGGATTGTCCGGAAGGTTGCGGCAAGCTTCGCGTAAACCGGGCCGGAGGCCACGCCTGGATTCAGTTGCACCAAGGTCCGGAGCCAGAAATTATTTGAACTGGCGAGGGTGCGGGGGTTTTTCATCATCATGGGGACGAAGATATCGGTCATGGCGCCGGTCTCGGTGCCGGTAAAGCTTTTTGGGGCGACACCCACGATCTGGAAGAGATCGTTGCCCATATGCAAGGTGCGGCCAACGACGGTGCGGTCCCTTCCGAAGCGGTTGGTCCAATAATCGTAAGAAAGCACGGCGTAAGGATGCGCGCCGGGATTGAGGTCGTCGTTCTCGGTCAGTAGGCGACCCAGCGCCGGCCGGAGTCCGAAAGCGCAAAACATCCAACCCGAAACGTATTGCCAGTAAGCTTTTTCCATTTCCTGGTCCGACCCATAGGTGATGTCGATCCGGTCCGCATAAGAGACCGCCATCAACTCGGCTTGATCCTTCACCGCAGCACGCATCTGGCGGAACATGGGATACGAGCAACTGTCGTATGTCCTCTGATCCTTACCGCCTCCTTTGAAAGCGATCACCCATAGGCGCTCGGCGCCGGCAACCGGAAGAGGCCTTAAAAGCAGGGCGTCAATGAGCCGGAAGGCTGAAGTGCAGGCGCCGAGGGCCAAGCCCAGGGAAAGAATGGCGGCGGCGGATGTCGCCTTCCTTTTGCTGATCTGCCGCCAGCCGAAGACAGCGTCGGCGCGCAGGGAATCTAGCCATGTGATCAGCCGCACGTCGCGGCTCTCTTCGCGCAATCGCAGCGCGGAGCCGAACGCGCGCCGGGCCCCGGCGGGATCGCGGCCGTGTTCGATGGCCTCATCGATGTGCGATTGGAGTTCCTCGTCAATCTCGTGGGTCAGTCGATCCCCGCGAAAGACATTCGTGATGCGCGACCATAAGGACATATCAGACCGTCCTGAGAACAAGATTTACCGCTGAAGTCACCGCCTGCCAGCGTGACTCCTCGCCGGCAAGCTGTTTTTTCCCAGTCGCCGTCAATTCGTATATGCGCGCCCGCCGCCCGCTGTCCTTGGTGATCCACTGGGCGCGAATCCAGCCTGCTTCCTCCATCCGATGCAGAGCAGGATAGAGCGAACCTTCTTCCACGCGGAGCACGTCGCCGGACACGGCCTGGATGGCGGACATGATGGCGTAGCCGTGCAGGCGCGGCCGGCTGGCGAGAGTCTTGAGCACCAGCAAATCCAGCGAACCTTGAAGCGTATCGGACTTGGGCATATTCAGGCCTCGCAATATTTAGACGTCTGGGTATGCGAAGGGTTAGGAAGAAAATGAAACCGCGGGTGCCGTCCCGATTATCGGGGGCGAGCACGAGGGTAGATTGCGGGTGCGTACACGCTCAGGCACATTTACGGCCGCAGAGGGTGTGCATCCCGAAAGAAACCAGCACGACATATATGTGATAACGAAAGACGACCGTTTTCGAAGGCTGACCGCAGAAGTACGCAAGCGCCTCGACTTCCAGACCGCAGACCTCCTTGAGTCAATTACTGAGTTAGCTCGGTGAACGCACTGCCCAGCCGCGACGAATCCCTTTTCTGACAATGATCTCCGCGGTGACCCATTCTAGCGCCGTGTTGCGGTTCCATAGTCCTTTTCTTTCGAATCGGTTCTTCCGCATAAGGGTGGGCCTGCTCAAACGGCGCGCGAGATTAAGCGAGCCTGATTTCCCCCTCTTGCAACGGTGCAGAGCGGGCCATGGTCACTCGGGTTTGGAGCTTGAAAGTGGGTTTTCCCTTGGACAAAAATCCGCTACCCTCTATCGCGCCCTGGACATTACTGCCCGCAGGATGCCATTAATGCGGGTCGAGTAGCCTTTTCCATATTTCCTGAGCCAAATGTAAATGTCGCGGTCCAGGCGGGCAGCCACCAGCACTTTGGGTGTGCGGCGAAATTGCGCCAATTGCTCGTCAGTCAGCCGAGGAATTTCCGAGTAGTCTATTCCGGAATCGTCTCCGGCAGCCTGCCGCCGCGCGATCCTGTCCAGCACGGTTCTTTGCCGCTTATTCAGCGGCCTGCTGAATATAGATTCAGCGCTCGCGCTGATTCGCTTCTCGCGCCGAGATGATGCGGATAATTTCTTCACCATTGTCCTTCTCCTCGTGATAGGTATGGACGACCAAGAGGAGAGCTTTTGAGACAGATCCGATCGCATGCCATCGCTGCTCGCCCTCCATGACGCGGTCCTCCACCAGAATTATTTTCGGATCGCTAAACACGCGCGCCGCAGTCTCAAAGTCCAAGCCGCTGTGCTTCGCCTGGTTGATCCGATTCTTTCTTGCATTCCATTGGAAGCGCATCGTAATATAGAATGTATAACATTATGAGCCGACGGGTCAACTTATCCCATTGCCACGCCAGCAGATGGCGCTTACGTTGGCTCCCTTGATCCCAGCGGTTCCTGGTGCGCGTCCATAACCCTCAAGGCGAAGTATTAAGATGGCGTCATTAAAGTCCTCGAAAATGCGAGTATCAGCGAAGTGACTCTGGTTGAGGTTCGCGTACTTTCGTATGCCGACCGCCTCAAGGGCAAAGCACGCTCGGTTGGGGATTTTGCGTTCTTCGGCAAGTGGAAGGGCCGGAGGACAAGGGTTTACTCACATCCGTCGATAACAGACCTTGCAAGGAGGAATCAATATTAAACCTGGCCAATAGTCGCGGATGTGCATGTTTCAATTGACGTATAACGACCTAACTGTCCGCTTGCCCCAGCGCAACCAAACCACAGTGCAAAAGGGCGGTGTCGGCTATCCGGGCTAGTTACGGCATCGTGCCGGCAATTCTATCCGACGGGGCGGCGATCCTGGATTTAGACGATATTACTCAACACTTCCGCGTTGATCGCGGATAGTCGCCGACGACGGACTCGATTAACTTGATACCGCGCGATAAGGGGGACTCCCACGTGTAAGTTGTGCACCGGCACAACTACGGCCTACCCGTTCCTGCAACCGGAGAGTTATTTAGCCGACCGAATAAGATAGCATTTTGGAGCCGATCTCGGAGTCATGCAGCGAACGCCTCAGACAGGAAAGCCGGGTAGAAACGCTCTAAATGTCGATGGCTGTGCCGAGAACCTGCTTCAAGGCGTGAATGTACTCCGTCAACGCCTGACGTCCAGCGTCAGACATGCGATAACGAGTTCGTGGCTTCCGATTCACGAACTTCTTTTTCACCCGCACATACCCGGCTTCTTCGAGCCTGGCGAGTTGCGCACCCAGATTGCCGTCCGTCGAGCCGGTTTTGTCGCGCAGCCAGGTGAACTCGGCCTCTTCCACGCCCGTGAGTAGCGAGAGCAGCGCCAGGCGTAGCTTGCCGTGAATTACGGGATTCAACTCCGGCAGATCAGACATGCGCAGTGCCTCGGTGCGACTTCGCGCCGGCCTCCCTAATCATTCCGTAGACTCCGAAAGCAATCTGGCAGATAAAGATCGCTATGATAGCGATGGCCGCAGCCTGGCTCTCCGTGACCAAACATGCAGCTACGGTGGCCGCCCACCATATAACCGCGCAGCCGAACTGAACCTTCCAGCGCAGGATAAGAGCCGACGCCGCGTTGGCCATGCCGAGCATGCCTGAACCCACCGCGATGAACAGCCGCATGTCAGTCAACTTACCGGCGAAGCCCAATGAAAAGAGGAGCACGAACATCGAGACTCCTAGCGCAAGCCATACCGAGCAGACCGCATGGCCCAAGGTGGTCGACGCCTCGCGACCTTTCTTGATGGAAGCCAGGATCACCGTTGCAACCATGGCTGTGGCCATGGTCACCGGCCACGCCCAAGCGCTGTGACCCCAGGCAGTCCAGGCGATCGCGACATAAAAAGCCATTCCCCAAAGCACAAAGGTCCAACACCACCTCTCGGTAGTCCGTCGCCCTTCAGAGATCATGCTCTCAATCAAGGTCAGCCGGTCCTTCAGATCCTGGGTCGTCGTTTGGTCTTTCATGGCAATTCTCCTTTGGCAGCCGTAAATACTCTGTAAGTTCATTCCGCCAATCCTCATTGGGCCAGGGTGAGCGGACTTTGCTTCAACGCAGATGCTGAAGCAGCATCTCAACACCACCCCGCGGAGGAGCGTTGCCCATGGTGGCCTCAGAGACTTCGTGCCACTCGCCCTTGGCGGTCAAGTGCATGGTGTTCACGATACGCACCGGGCCAGCCGGAAAGCCCCACGAAAAGCCGTCGGCAAGCAGGGCGAGCTCCGCGTCGAGGTAGTGACCGTCGTTAAATGCGCGAATACGATAGGTACGGGTGGCGTCGTCGAACGAGATCGTGGCCAAGGCGCTGAACTGTGCTTTGCCGTCGGTGCTGGTGCTTTTTCCCTCGATGAGGACGACCAGCCCGTCGAGTTTGTACTGTACATCTTCCGACTGCGTGAGATGCAGCGGTTCGCCAGGGCCCCGCATGATCGTGACCGGACCCGACCAGCGGCCGGCAAGAAAAGCGAGCTTATGCATGGCTTCGCGCTGTATGTCCGCGCTGTTCGAAACCGGCTGCTGCGCGGCAGTTGCAAGACTCAACGAAAGGATGAACGCCCCCGCAAGACACAAACCAGAGTTGAATCGCGGAGGGGGAAAACCGGGAAATGCAGTTCTCATGGGTGGCCTCCTTCGAACCTCGAATGAACCTGACTTCAGAGTCTCAGGTCAAGTTCTGGAAGTTACTCTATATTATAGAGTGCTCTATGTCAAGGAAATTTTTAGTGTTCGGTATTTATGACCTGGAAAGTCAGAGGGGCACTCCTGCAAGAATCATCGTCGAGGGCGAAGCCCTGTCTTGGCCGAATTCCGCTCTCGAAAACAAGGGTCTCGATTCCACGCTGTACGGCTTGCGGAGAGCGCGGGGATTAACAGCCCTTCCAGACTCTCTGAGCGACGGCGAGCAAGGACTCAACCTTCCTGAGCGACAGGATCCGATATTTCTTGCGTTGCATCGCGTCCTTCACCGGACACGTCACCCAGACGGTCAAAACGGGTGTTACCCTGTAACCGATCCCTGCCCCCATTTTCCGACCATCGCGGCTCTCCTGCGGGGTATGGTCGAGCGCTTCCTCAACGCTCTTCAGGGTCTGGATGTCTGCTTTATCGCCGACGACAAGCTGGAGCAACTGCCCCTGCCCTCGCGGGTAGGGCAAACGGGGGTGGGAGGAATTAATTTCCACCAGCTTCGCATGCGCCGGGTGACGGAGGCGCTCCTGGCTCTGTCCTGTTCCCCACGCGGCTTCACCGCCTCGAACTTGGCTTCCCAGGTTTGTGACCAGAGTGGTCAGGCCGAGAGGGAATATGGTCCTCGTCACGCCACCTAACGACCTGAAGAAATTTCGTGCCAAGCACCTGGTTCACAAGATTGAATCCACCCGTCGCTATGAAGTAGTGCCGCCAGGCCTGCGGGGCATGAGCGCTTTGATCGTCCTGCGCGACCAGGTCATCAAACCCCTCCTCGCCGTAACCTGCCAACTCAAAAGAGGGCCCAAACCCAAGTCCTGCACGACCCTCGACCGGCATGACCAAACTCTGCGTACCGAATATGCCGGACCCATTCATGGAACTCAGAATCGCGGCCTGACCATATCGACAATTTTTTGTCCATGTTTCGGCGTAAGCGTCTAAGCGGTGCGTCCGAGGTCGCGCGAAGCGAGCGCACACAGGAAAAGGGCTCCGGCCAAAATCTCAATACCGTGCGGCGAGACGTCAAATCTCTTGCCCCAGGCCGGTATTACTTTCATCACCACGCCGCTGAGCAGCGTCACTAATCCCAGCGCCCAGGATACACGACCGAGGGTAATATAAAGTTGCGACATTGTAGCCGCCTCCTTGTTGGTCTGGAAATTCCTCCGCGTACAGGGTTGGCGGGTATTCTAGCTTGAATTGGGAGGGCGGCATGAACTTTATTCAAGGGCTCCAGGTTGCGGGCAATCCCCCGTCCCCTCGGTCGGAAACGGAGCACGTTGTGGAAGTTTCACAAGAATGCAATTGGCAGACTGCGGCCAATCCTGACTGCGGTTTCAGTCCCATGTCGCGGGAACTATAAAAGCAATTTCTCTTTTTGAATTTTTGAAAAAGTGGGCCGCAGCCTACTTGCAAGTCCCGAGGAGTCTGGATCCGGGAGTGCCTGGCCGAGAGCGAATCTTTCTCCCGCGGTTCACAGGAGAAGGTTCAGGACGCGGTCTTCTTGGCAGACCGGCGTGGCTGAGGTTTTGTGCCTTTTTCGTCGGCACAGCGGCAGACTTCGTCGTTAAACCGGTCCACCGCTTCGAGCAGCGGAGCGCCGCCGACGGTTTTGGCCGCGTGGATCATGGCCGCCATGTCTTTGGGCAGACACCGCCCACGATAACCACGCTCCTCGGTGACGATCGTGTGAGACCTGCCAATGCGATCATCAGCCAGCCAAATCTCTCTAAGTTCGTTGTAGTTCACGCCGAACGCCTTGGCCAAATCATAGAACTGATTGACAAAGGCGACCTTGGTGGCGAGAAAGGTGTTTTCCATGTACTTGCACAACTCGGCGGTTTTCGCGTCGGTGATGTAGTATTGGACGAGCGGGCCAAGGTGCGCCTGGTAGAGGCGCACCGTCAAATTACACACGGATTTTTCGCCGCCCACAATCAGAAACCCGTGGGTCTCAATCCCTTTCCAGGGATGCCACTTTGTCTCGCCCACATACTCAGGACTAAAACAAATTTTCTTGCCGGTGGAGGCGGTAAGGCGGTCCACTGTACCCGGCGGCACGGTGGACTTCAGGCACATGGGCGGTTTCACCCAGGATACCACTTCCTCAACCGCGGAAAGGTCGCACGCCCCATCCGCGCCTTCGGGGGTGGGCACGGCCACAAAGACAAGCTCGCAAGTCTGAATCGCGGCCTTGTTCTTGGCGCTGCTGAATCCGCCCTGCCCTTTATCGTAAATCCAAAAATTCTGGTCTGAACTCTGATACCCAAATAGTGTGGCCAGCGCCTTGCCTACCACACCGTAGCCCACGATTCCGATGGCCATAATTCAGGGTCTATCTGGAGCAGGAATTTCCAAATCTAGCTTTCCATTGGCCCACGATTATACGACCAAGGTCCTTTTGTTTCAAGAATTACTCTCCGCACTGTCGCAGCAAAGTGAAAAGATCCTATTGCAGCAAAGTAAGAAGTTCCTGTTGGAAACCGGCAAAATGTCGGGATGAACAAAGAACAGGAGCTGTGGATGAGCCAGAGAGATCGGGATCGATTGAAGGTGTTACACGAA
>DASYZE010000015.1:0-61825 GCA_035946625.1 Terriglobia bacterium
TTGTCCCCCCCCCCCCCCCCCCCACCTACGACATGCCACCTACTACCTACTATTTCCAACGGAGGAACAATGCGCAAAAAAGTAACGGTGGTGGGCTCCGGCAATGTCGGAGCCACGGTGGCCCATCGTCTGGTGGATAAACAATTGGCCGATGTGGTGATGATCGACATTTTGGAAGGGATTCCGCAGGGCAAGGGACTGGACCTGCTCGAAGCTGGGCCCATCGAGGGTTATGACTGCCACGTTCGCGGAACCAATGATTACGCCGACACGCGAAACTCGGATCTTGTGGTGATGACGGCGGGCTTTCCGCGCAAGCCGGGCATGAGCCGCGATGACCTTTTGAAAGCAAACTATGAAGTGGTGAAGGCGGCCATGGAGCAGGCGGTGAAGTATTCACCCGATTCCATTTTGATTGTGGTCACCAACCCGCTGGACGCCATGGCCCAAACCGCCTTCAAGGTGAGCGGATTTTCCAAGAACCGCGTGATCGGCATGGCCGGGGTGCTGGATACGGCGCGCTACCGCTCGTTCATCGCCGAAGCGCTGAATGTATCCGTGCAGAATGTTCAGGGCTTTGTGCTGGGCGGGCACGGAGACACCATGGTTCCCGTCCCGCGCTACACCACGGTGGCCGGCATTCCGGTGGGCGACTTGATGCCCAAAGAAAAGTTGGATGCCATCATCAAACGCACTGCGGGTGGCGGCGCGGAGATTGTCAACCTGCTGAAAGCGGGAAGCGCCTACTACGCGCCTTCGGCGGCAGTCGTGGAAATGATTGACGCCATCTTCAACGACCGCAAGAAAATTCTGCCCTGTGCGGCCTACCTGGAAGGGGAGTACGGGATCCATGGTCTTTTTGTCGGGGTGCCGGTAAAACTTGGCGCACGCGGCATCGAGCAGATTCTGGAAATCAAACTGACGCCGGAGGAGCAAAAAGCCCTGGAAAAATCGGCGGCAGCGGTCAAAGAGTTGGTGGAAATTATCAAACTATAGGAATTCACCCACTTCACTTCTTCAATTCGAACTGCCTTCATAACAACTGGGGGCTGTCTCCGGTCCTGGCGGGTGTGCCCGACTGTGGCGTACATACGCGCCCCTCGTGATCTATTGTAAATGCCCAAGCAATTTCCAGACAACTATGAGGCTACGCCTGAGAAGCCTCTGCTGGGAGTCGTGACAGAATTTCCGTCCGCAACCGATGGGTTGCCGCGACCATGGCGCTTCCCTCTTTTTCGCCGGGCTCGAATAGATCATCGGGATAGCGAGCGGACACGCCGTAGGAGTTGAGCTCTTGGCATTCACGCTCAAGACCTCCGAGCTTGGGATCAATCTCGGCACAGGCGGATAGAAGAACCACCAAATCGTGCGTACGCGCCGCCGCGCGGCCATTGAAGATCAGGAAAGCCTTGAGCGTTTTCTCGGCCGCCTGCTGGGCGTGAAAACAAACGGTGTCCCAAGGGACGCGCGATGCGACTACATTGTTTTCTATTGTCAGCAGGTCATTCCTGGCCTTGGCCAGCCACGCGATGTAGTTAGAGGGCTGATCGTTCATACAGTACTTTGCCTTCGGCCTCGATGATCGAAAGCAGCGTGCCGTGGACTTTCCTCAATCGTTGAACCTCCTCAGGCGTATAAACGACAAGGTCCAATGACCAAGGGCGGAGACCAAAAAGGGAACTGACCTCCACGGCCCGCTCAGGAGGAGGCGCTTTTGTTTCCATCTCAATGAAAAGGTCAAGGTCACTTGTCACTGTTCTTTCGCCGCGGGCATGGCTGCCAAAGAGGATAATCCGTTGAGGGTGGAATCGATCGACGATGGCGCTTGTGATTACCTGAAGTAAATTTGTCTCGCTCATAGCTCTGGCATTATGATACTTCAACTAGACCAAAGTTGCTCGGCCTGATTGACTTTTTCAGCTTGACGCACCCGCGCGCAAGAGCCGCCTGGCTTGGCGCGCCCCTTGTCTTTGGTAGGAAGGCGGTAATTCCCATGGGCCTGGTCGTGGTTACTTCACTTCCTCAATTCGAACTGCGTTCATCACCACCGGCGTTTGCGGCCGGTCCTGGCGGTCGCGCGCGACTGCCCCAATTTTCTCTACCACATTCTGGCCTTCTACCACTTCGCCAAAAATGGTGTGATGCTGGTTCAACCAATCGGTGGGCGCAAGCGTGATGAAGAACTGGCTGCCGTTGGTGCCCGGACCGGAGTTGGCCATGGCCAGTTTTCCGGGTTTGTCGAAACCGAGGTCTTTCACAAATTCGTCTTCGAATTTGTAGCCCGGCCCGCCCGTGCCCGTGCCCTGCGGGCAGCCGCCCTGGATCATGAAGTTGGGAATCACGCGATGGAAAATCAAGCCATCGTAGAACCGCCTTTTCCCGCGCTGCCTGGTTTTGGGGTCCACCGACTCCTTCTCGCCTTGGGCCAATCCGACAAAATTATCCACCGTCTTGGGGGCTTTGTCAGGGAATAGCCGGCACGTGATGTCGCCCAGTGTGGTTTCCAGCACTGCATAAAGGCCAGGTTTCAAGTCGCCCATCGTTTCTCCCTTTCGCCGGCATACTTGCGCCGGCGGGTGAAGCTAAACTTGATAATATCTTATTGTGGGCTGGTGCGCGGACCAAAGATGGAGAGCTTGTGTCCATCGGGGTCCTCGAAGTTGGCCGCCCACTGCGTGCCGGTGACGTTGTGTGGCTCGAGAGTGAATCTAACTCCCCGGGCGGCGAGCGCTTCGTAGGCGCTCTGCACCTCGTCCACCGAAAAAACCAATTCGACCGCGCCTGCAAGCTGCCGGGTGGCTCCGCCCAGCGCCCGGGCCAGGGGCTCACTCAGGCAAAGCGTGACGCCGCCTGCATTCAAGAAAGTGAAGCCCGGTATTTCAAACTGGATCGTCAATCCGAGTTGGTCGCGGTAGAAGGAAACGGCTCCTGCTATCTCCCGGACGCCCAGCATCACCGTGGAGATTTTTCCAAGCCTGAAATCCGGTTGGTTCATTCAAAAATCCCCCGACCGTCGTTGCTGCTTTGTGGCTCTTGCTCCGCGCGATCTTATAACGATAGCCCAGATTGTCTCCCCACATTTTCACGCCGGTTTCTTCTTGGCGGGCGCGGTCTTGTGGACGGACGTGGTGGGATGGGCGGTGTGATGAACGGCCGGTTTATGAACCGGAGCAACCCTCAAAATCAAGGCCGTCTTGATGCTGTCCAATTTCGGGAAATTCTTATCAAGATAAGGCTTGCCCTCATTTTGAATCAGTCCCTGCTCGGGCCCGCTGCCTTGGGGAGCGCCCTCACCGTATTCGCTATCAAACTTGTCCACCACGTCCATTCCCTGAACCACCTGGCCGAAGGGGGCAAAGCCCTGGTTATCGAGAAAAGTGTTGTCGGCGAAATTTATGAAAACCTGGGTGGTTCGCGTATTCGGGCCGCCGGTGGCGAAGCTGATCATGCCTCTCTTGTTGCTCTGCTTCACCGGATCGTCTTGAATGGTCGCCGGTTGCCATACCGTGTTCAAGGCTGGTTTTGCGTTGATACCGAACTGCACCATAAATTTGGGCAGGACGCGAAAGAAACTCGCGTCGGTAAAATATCCGTATTTGACCAGATTGTAAAAACGGTCCGCACCCAGCGGCGCCCACGCGCGCGTCACCTCGACCACAAAAATCCCCTTGGTGGTTGTGAACTTCGCTCTGTAGACCTCGGGAGCTTTCTGGGTTAAGGACGCGGGGTTCATCAGGGAAGGCCTGGCCGGCGCCGCCTTTTTTGTCGTCCGCGTTGCTCTTTTCGTCGCCGCCACCTTCTTCTTTGCGGCCGTTGCGGGCTTGCTCGCAGGCGTCTGGGCGTGCAACGCGCCAGAAGCGATGACCGTGGCCAGAATCCCCACCAAAAACTTTTTCATTTCACTTTCCTCCCTCGGATTGAATCTTTGTTGCAACATCTTCGACCTGGCGCATTACTCGCATCACATTCCCGCCCAGGATTTTTTTCATATCCTTTACGCTGTACCCCCGGCGCGCCATTTCGCGAACCAGGTTCGGAATTTTCGATGCGTCCTCCATGCCGCGCGGGATGGAATCGACTCCGTCGAAATCCGATCCCAGGCCCACGTGATCCACGCCGCCCACTTTCACGGCGTGGTCAATATGGTCCACGATGCGGGTGTAATCGGGCAGGGGGATATCCGCTTCAAACTTGTGGTCGATGGCGGTCTCCTGGGCATAAGTCAATTGCTTGCCCTCTTGGGCCAGCCGATCCTTCTCCGCTTTCACCGCCGCGTCAATCTTGTCGGAAACTTGATGCCGGGCTGCGGCGTAGTCCGGGTCGAGGAAGGGCGGATAATAATTAATATCGATCACGCCGCCGTTCTTGGCCAGAGCTCGGATCATGTCATCCGTCATGTCCCGCGGAGCCGGGCTAATGGCTCGACAAGAGGAATGTGAGGCGATCACGGGCGCTTTGGACGCCGCCACCGCGTCATAAAAAGTCTGGTCGGAAACGTGCGAGATATCCACCATCATGCCCAGGCGGTTCATCCTCGCCACGATCTGGCGGCCGAAGTCGTTGAGGCCCTTGGACGGGTCTTGGTCGCCGGAAGAGCCGGCCCATGGGGTGTTTTTCGTATGAGTCAGCGTCATGTAGCGCACGCCGAGTTTGTAAAAGACATCGAGCATGCGCGGATCGTCCTCGATAATGTGTCCGCCTTCCAACCCCATCAGAAAGGCGATTTTTTTCCGGCGGTGGATGCGCACAATATCGCCTGCTGTGCGTGCCAATTCCAGGCTGCCGGAATGGAGCGCCACCTGGCCATTGACCGCGTCAATCAGATCCAGCGCGCGGTGGATCAAGTCCTGCCGCGGCCAATCCACATCCACCCAGATGGACATGAACTCCGCGCCCATGTGCCCCTGGCGCATTTTGGGAATGCTGATCATGTAAGGGCTGTGGGGATCGGCCACATCGTAGCCCTCGTCCAGCATCAATTGTGGCGTGTCGGCGTGCGTGTCGATGATGATGGCGTGGGCAAGAACCTTTTGCGCGATTTTCTCCGCCTCTGCGGGAGTGCGCACGGCTCCGAGCAGGGGACAAGCAGAGGTCAAAGCCATGCCCAACGCTATTCCGGCACAACGCAAGTTACGCATCTGATCCCTTTTGTTTTTGCATACGGTAAGCTCCCGATTATCCGAAGCCCTGGAACAGTTTGTCAAACGAATTCGCGCCACGATAGCGACGCATTTTGACGTAGCGCCGCCCTTCAGGGCGGCACATGCCGGGCCAAAGCCCGGCTCTGCAAAATCAAAATGCGTCAGTGCCCGCGCCACGGGCAAACTGCCGGTGGTGAAACAAGTCAGGGGCGAGGTCCGCAAGGCCTTTGCGATTCTGTTGTTGAGGTCACTCAATTTCGTCGCGGCCATGCTGCTTCGCCAACTCCGAAAGAGCGAGCTTGGACGGCCTGAAGCGGACAGACACCTCATCCCCAATTGATGAAACCGGAGTAGGGGAGTGTGTGTCCATCCATTCTTCCTCAAAAAGTGCCCAAAAATCTCCTTAAGTTTATGAAAAGGAATAAGATATTCCCGGTGGCTTCGTTTTGTTGAAAAATGGGTTAACTTGTTTGAAATAAAGGAATTAACCTCGGTGGCCTCGCTTGGCTTCGCTTGGTTCGGATTTGGTCGAGTGTTTTTCCGGAAATCTTTTGGGGGACGGATTTTCTGGATTTGACTCAAATCGCTATGCGACTAATTCCAAAGATGATGTTCATTATTCCGGGCAATTTCGCGCTTGCGGCCGCGCAGGTTGTGCCTCGTTTTGTGACGCGCCCGCGCCACTTAGGGCCGACAATACTTGGGTGGCCCGTATACCGACAAGATATATGTTTAACATATGTTGTATGGTGTGTCAACATATTTATGCCAGACGTGGTGGGTCAGTTTGCTGTAGCGGTGGTCTCTGACCGCCGGAATCTATTGAATCAAAAGCCGGCGGTCAGAGACCGCCGCTACAACAAATGCCGGAAGGGAGTCAGCGCTAAGGCACAATGCGAACGGTGGCCACGCCTTTGATCAACTGTCCGGCGAAGGTTTGGCCCTTCAGAACCACTTGCTTGTCGGCTTTGGTCAATTGCAAGTCGCGCGCCCGGAAAGTGAGGACCAGGTCGAGGATGCCGTCATCGTTCACATCGTCGAAGGAGAAAATCGGCGTTCCGTTGCGTTCGGTATCGGCCAACGCGCCGGAGAGTTTGACGCTGTCGGGAATCACCGAAGTCGCGTCAAAGGTGCTCGAAGAGAGAATCGCAACTTTGATCTTCGCGTTCGAACGCAGATTGATCGTGGTAGGGTTGACGCGGATCGTCACAGACAGATACGGAGTGAAAGCTTCGTTGGTCGCCAGCCACACGCTTTGCCCCGTTGACGAGTCCACGACGAATCCTCCCGCAACGTAGATGGTGCCCTCGATTGTATCTGCGACCATGGCCTTCCGGGGCGTCGGCATGGGCGGTTCGCTGTTCCACGAGTTCGTCTTCGGGTCGTAGCTCTCAACCGTCGAAAGGAAGTTGCCACGCCCATCATCTCCGCCAAAGGCATACATGATGCCGTCCACGACAGCGACGGCGAACCCGTAGCGTCTGGTCGGCATCGGCGCCTTGGCAGTCCAACTGTCCGCCTTTGGATCGTAGGCAAGCACGGATTGGGTCGGGCCGAGGACGTAAATGACGCCGTCTACGGAAGCGGCGACCAAGTCAGCGCCTGGGGCGGGCATAGGCGTCTTCTCGGCCCAGGTGTTGGTTGCTGGATCATACGCCACAACCGAAGCAATGACACCACCGCATGTAATACAGTCCCCTACGTTGCCTCCCATTGCGTAAAGCTTCCCGTCGGCGGCCGCCTCGGCCGCATTCATCCGCGCCGTCAGTATCGGGGCCCTTGAGGTCCAGCGATTAGTTTTGGGGTTGTAAGCGTCCAGGTACGGCACGAAGCAGGCCATGTCGCTGCAGCCGCTTACAACGTAGAGAATTCCATCGAGGGACGCTGCCCCCATGAAAGCCCGCGGAGTCGGCATGGCGGCCTTCTCCACCCAAGCATCCGTTTTGGGGTCGTAGGACTCAACAGTGGAAAGCGGAGGGCTTAGACTAGAGTTGAAGCCGCCGAGGACGTACAGGTTGTCCCCCACGACGGCTCCGGCTCCGAACCCGCTCGGGACAAGCATGGGCGCCTTTGTCGTCCAGACCCCCCCTTGGGCCAAGGCCCTAGCCCCACCGAGCAACAAGGTCAAGCCCGCAACCCACATCCACAACTTCAAATTTTTTGGCCATCTCATCGTGATTCCCCCATCTAAAAGCGTATCCCCGACGCCCTCGATGCGCAATGGTACGGAGGTGCCAGCGCGTGGCCACGCTCAGTGTTCTAGTGAGCGTGGGCTTTTCTCACCTCAAACGCACTGTTGGTTATGCGACCATGTCACTCCGCGATAGTTCGCCCATCGAAAAACCCCACAGTCAGAAAGGCGCTGACTTTGGCTACCAACTTTCATCCGGCTCACATTGCCATCGGACTGCTTGCTCAGAGCGGGGGGGGAGAAACGAATCCATCGGAACATCGAACGCAGCATGGAAACTGGACTTTGCATAGCGCCATCCAAGGGGACGAAGCTTTGGCCCGTTGACGGCAACTGTGAAACGCGACTCTAACCAATGATCCGAAGCATACACCTTTCGGACCTGGAGAGAAACAATAACATTTTCGGTATTGTCCGGATTTGCCGAGCTGGGAGGTGGTGTCGTTGGGCAGAGGCGGGCGGTTCAGGGTGCCGTCATTCCGGTCCCGTAGACACGGGGCCGGAATCCACGCCCATAACCCGCTTTTCTCACGAGGTACCCGGAGATCCCGCGCCCGTGGCTGCGGATCGACGCGATTTTGGAGTGCGGGAGCTTGCTCCCGCTTTCTTGCGCCGCGGATCGGCCCCAGGCGCGGCGTCGGCTGCTCGCGGCGGAGAAGCGGCGGCAAGCCGCCGCACTCCAAAGGGTTGCGCCAACTCCCTCACCAACTTGGTGAGAAATGCGGGCTAAACCATGCGAGGTGCGCCGACGAAGGGTTGGATTCCCATCCCGCGCCTGCGCGACGGAAGTGACCTGTGCCCCAAAGGGATCCAGTTCCAGGTGACTCCACTACCTTAGCGTGAGGTTGCTTGCCTGGCCTCGTTTCAGTATAATCCACCTGGCTTGCGAAGGGCCGCCCGGGGAGGGTGCAAGAATGGCAGATCTTGATCTCACTTTGATAGTGGCAAAAATGGTGGAGGAGATGCGGAAGGCCGAGGGGTATCCCACCGAAGAGGCTCTCAACCGTCTGGCGGCCCAGTTGTCCATGCCCTTCAAGGCCAAGAAAGACGAAGTGGCGATTCTTCGTCTTTCCCCTGACGGGCGCATGATCAGTTTCGTCTTTCCCGTCCGGTTGGCCAAGGTTGGCGCCATCCCCTTGACCACTTCCCATTCGCTCGCAGCCAAGACCGTTCGTGATAAACGCGGAGAGCTGGTGAACAACTTTTCCGTTTACAAACACCCCACTGTATTTGAGGCGGTGGACCTTTCGGCGGAAGAGAAGGCAACGCCCATTCAAAAGATTGTCAGCGCGCCCATGATCGTTGACGGGAAAGTGGTCGGGGTAATTCAAATCAGCCGCAAAGCCAGGCCCGGTGATCCTATCGGGCCGGATTTCACCTCCAGTGATATGGCTGAACTGACAACGGTCGGGACCATCCTTGGAAAATACCTGATGGGCTTGCCGCCCGCGCCGACAGGACCCGCCCATCATCCCGCCCCGCCGCCCGCCAAGGTTTGAGAAGGCAGAAAGCAAAGAGCAGTAAGCAGAAGGCAATGGGCAGATTGCAGTTGGCAGTTCAGTTGAATCTTTCTTGCCAATTCAACCCCTCTTGCAAGTCTCGCCTAATTCCAGCGACCGATTTCAACTGCCGCCTGGCATGTGAAGACAATTTTCACTTCTTACTGACTTGTGCCTGCTGCCTTTTGCTTTGTGTCAGTCGTAGTACTCCAGCCCCAGATGGGTGATTAATTCTTCGCCCTTCAAATATCGAAGCGTGTTTTTTAGTTTCATCAGTTGGATAAAGAGATCGTGCTCGGGATAAAGGTTGGGAGCGCACATGGGGCTCTTGAAATAAAAGGATAGCCACTCCTGGATGCCCTTGTGCGCCATCTCGGGGCAGCGCCGGGCCAGGTCAAGAAACAGCACCAGATCGAGCACCAGAGGCGCGGCCAGGATGGAATCGCGGCAGAGGAAATCGATTTTGATCTGCATGGGATAGCCCATCCATCCGAAGATGTCGATGTTATCCCAGCCTTCCTTGTTGTCTCCGCGCGGAGGGTAGTAATTGATGCGAACCTTATGGTAGAAGTCTTTGTAGAGCTCCGGGTAGAGTTCCGGCTGAAGAATATATTCGAGCACCGAGAGTTTGCTCTCTTCCTTGGTGCGGAATGATTCCGGATCTTCCAGCACTTCGCCGTCGCGGTTCCCCAGGATGTTGGTGGAAAACCAGCCGTGCAAGCCGATCTGTCGCGCCTTCAAGCCCGGAGCGATGATGGTCTTCATCAACGTCTGCCCGGTCTTATAATCTTTCCCGCAAACTGGCGCGCGGTTGCGAACCGAGAGGTCGAGGAGCGCGGGGATGTCCACGGTCAGGTTCGGCGCCCCGTTGGCGAAGGGAATCCCGAGCTTTAATGCGGCGTAAGCATAAATCATGCTGGGCGGGATTTCCGGACTGTTGGTTTGCAGCCCTTTTTCAAATGATTTGAGGGTCTGATGAACGGCGCTGGGCTTCAAAAATGCTTCGGTGGAGCCGCACCAAATCATCACCACCCGGTCGGCGCCGGACTGGCGCGTAAATTTCTTGATGTCTTCCGTCACTTGCTCAGCCAGGTCCATTTTGGTCTTGCCCTTCTTTACATTTTCACCTTGCAGGTTTTTCACGTATCGTTGCTCGTACACGGCTGGCATGGGACTGATGCCCTGGAGGAATTTCTTGATGGGATCGAGGTGGGCTGGCTCGAGCACGCCGGCCTTGCGCGCGGCCTCGTAAGTGTTGTCATGGAAGAGGTCCCAGCCGCCAAAGACCAAATCATCCAGCTCCGCCAGAGGAACAAAATCCTTGATGCGCGGCGAGCGCGTGTCCGTACGCTTGCCGAGGCGAATGGTGCCCATCTGCGTCAGCGAGCCGATGGGGCGGGCGATTTTCCGCCGGACGGCTTCCACCCCGGCAATAAAAGTGGTTGCCACCGCGCCCATGCCTGGAATCAAGATACCCAATTTACCCCTGGGCTCGGTGATTTGAATCGGTTTTCTGGCCACGCTTCTTCTCCTCCTCGCTTCCTGCGTTTCCTGGGACGGTAGGTTGAAACCCGCGATGATGCGCTATTCGCCCGGAATTTGCAATGTATTTCACCGCCCGGTAGTGGGGTCTTATAGCTTGAAAGACTCTCTTGCCGAACCTGAGCCCAGCCGGGTAGTGGTGTCATTTGGAAAATATATTATTGGGAGGCGTAATTTCTAGGCTGCGGATGTCTTTCGCGGTTGTTTGAGCCTGGTTATTCGGATGATGCAGTTAGTGGGGATCGTCATATCACCGCATCCTTGGGGCGGAGTATCTCCGGGTATGCTGTCTGAAATGTGCGGGACTATGACTTTACAATCCTTATCGTCTCGGAAAAGCCACCCGACAGACCTGCACACAAGGCGCTTGGCTGGCCCTGCACCTTCAAGCGGCTGCCATGTAGGGGAACAGCCGTAAGAGTCGGTCCATTCCACAAGTACGAGTTTCACCTAAGCCTGTTTAATCAACTGCGCTTTGCGCACCGCTTGTATTTCCTTACGTTTGCACGCTGGCGCAAGTCTGAAGCAATCACGCTTTTGAGCCGCTTCGGGACTGTCTTTGATGGTAGGTAGGCGGCTGCAATGCTGGCTACTCGCTCGGATGTGCGCAGGCAATCTGTAGGTTTGTGCATTCTTCCTCCGAATTGCGGGGCAAATCCTACGCTTGGCTGCTGAAGCCGTCAAGGACGTTTTGCATGGTGGTCATTTGAAAGAAATATGATTTTTCATTCGCAACGTTGCAGTTGGGGTCGACCAGTTAGCGGCTTGAGTTCCGGCGCTTGGGTGTGGGGTGTGATCGTCGGGTAGGGAGGGGAATCAATTCTTGCTTCCGAAATTGTTTCTTTTGGCTGCGTGGTTCAGGAATTGTGTGCCCTGCTATATAGGCTCGGTTTTTAGGTGGGGGGTCGGATCTATGGGCTGGATCCGGAATTAAGTCATCGCGCGTCTGCATGTTTTAGCCTCGGTAACATCCTACAGGTGTTGTCAAGTCGAAAGCGGATTATTGCCGTAGGTAAGAGGTGGCGGCAATTTCTGGTTTATTCCACTGGGCCTTGGTTGCGAGTAGTAGGCAACTGGTGCCTGTGGAGGTGTCCAATCTCCACGTTTGTGCCCCGAACTGATGGACTTGAAAGCGGCCAACACTTTTGCCGATCTCGGCATCCTTTCGGAGTTGGGAGAGTTCATCTTTCTTGATTAGTTCGTATTGGCCACTCCTGATCTTCTGTAAGGCTTGAATCTCTGCGTCGCCGCTGGCCATGTTATCGCATCCGATTTGTAGGGCAGCGACTAAGAAAACCAAGAGTGTTCCATATTTGGATCTCACGTATTTTCTCCTTCGATTTGACAGTGCTGGTAGGATAGCAGAAAAAGGAAGCCCCGACTATGGTCGGGGCTTGATACTACTTTCAGTATTGCACCTTGAAAGCGAATCCTACGCCTAAGGGGTGCGATATGGCAAGAATTCAATTGTGGGTCGATGTCGAGGCGCTGAAAGATGCGCTGAACCATGCGCCGGTTGGCCTTGAACATGATAAGGCTATTCTATTCGCTGCTGGAGTTCCGCCGTGGTTTTCCTTAGAGCCTCAAAATCATACTGAACAGATTCCGTCTCGGAATGGTCGTAAGGTCACTTGGGACGACGAGGTTTTGTCAGTTGAAACCAAGCATTGACACGGCTGGTAGGATAGAATGGGTGACTAAATCAGTTTCCTCTTCGGTGGTATTAATTCGAGACATTTTAGAAAGGCTTCGTCAAGAGTGCCTTCATCCTTCGCCTGCTCAAGTTGAGTCCGCAATCCGGCAAATGTCGAGCGTACGTGGTCAGCGATTGCGGGGTTATGTCGCAATAACTGAAGTTTCAGATCCACATCAGAAACGCCGTGGGCGTCAACCATCACACGGAGGGCTGCCGCGTCCAAGTAAGATTTCTCGCACAGGTCGAGAAGTTCGAGGGCTAGTTTCTTAAAGTTACCATCACTCATAAAGCGGGCTCCTTTGAAGTTGGCGCGATTGTATCTCTCGACATTGCCCATAGCAATCGCCTTATGCTGCCAGGAGTTCGGCAATCGTCCACACGTGATCGGTGAGTCCCGCTTGCATGGCCGGCGTTACCCGGAGCGTCGAAGTTTGTCAGGTGTTTTCTTTGCCCTGTTTTGAGGCAGTTACGGACAGACCCATACGCGAGCCTGTCCGTAACTTGCTTTTCGATCTTGACTGGTGGGCTTCTACAGTGTAGGCTACACACTTCGAGCGTCATGTTCATAGCGTGCCTCGAATTGGTGGACCTAGAGGGACTCGGACCCTCGCCGGGGCAGGTGGGAACCCTTCCGGCGCACCGTGCTAGGCCCACAAACACTTCGGGCG
The DNA here is from genome assembly GCA_035946625.1 of Terriglobia bacterium. Taxonomy (GTDB): domain Bacteria; phylum Acidobacteriota; class Terriglobia; order UBA7540; family UBA7540; genus DASYXZ01. The sequence continues at coordinate 12,738 of DASYZE010000015.1, forward strand.
TAACCTCTAAAGGGCGTTCCGAATTTGCCGCCAGCTTGGGCCACTTACCTAGACTGGCGGTTTTCTTCACTCTGGCGGGCCGGAAGGGGCTCGAACCCCTGACATGCCGATTAGTAATCGGCTGCTCTATCCGCTGAGCTACCGGCCCGCATTCCTTTACATTCCTCTTCTGTAAAGCACAAAGCCCCGCACTAGCGATCCCGAGCGTTCATGCGCCTATTTCGCGCTGTCCGACCGGGACAACTAATGCGGGGCTCTAACTTCCGCTTCCCGCTATTCTAATTTTTACTTGCTAACTTCTTCTCGGCCTTCGGCCTGCCGCCTAAGCGGTGCTTGCGCCTTGCTTGCAATTCCCTAAAGTACTCCGGGCCGCGCTCAGCTATCGCTTGCCCGCCCATCCTGCCTAGCGCCACAGCTGCCGGGTTCTTTTGCTTTACAGATTGCTTTACACTCGCCATGGGCTTAGCTCGCCGATTCCTTAAACCGGACGCATAGCCTACGCCTGTTGCCGTTTCTGTCAAGCTGTGCGTGTCTATAGGCTTTTGATATGACACCACTACCCAACCTTATCCAGGCACGTCAATTGCCATCAACCTTCAAACTGAGATACCAACGATAAGGTGGCGCGAAGTTTTAATTCAATTCCACTTGGTCTGGAGTGCGATCCTCGCAATAAACGACCGCGTGGGAAGGCTTTGAATTAGCGAGAAACGGGCGAAGAATGCTTTGGCAAACTTCTTGTGCTGTGATGGGCCTACTCTCGAAGAAGGTCACATTTCCTGATTCGTCGCAAGTAATTGCAATCGAACCGCTAATAGAAGGCGAGTCCGAAGTAAAATAGACGGCCCGCCGTGCTCGGTCGAGTCTCACATCCAACTGTCGTAAGGGGATGACTGCCCGATCTACACGCATAAGCTCTGGCTCGAAGTGATTGAAACGAAAGGCGCGATGCGGGTCATTTTGAAAACTGTCGTTATAGTCTTTGACGCTTGCCCTAAAGTCGGAAACTAGTTCTTCCCACAACTCCGGCAATTTATCGGAAACCATCCGATTTCGGACAGAAGCCAACTCCAACTTGAGACGTTGAGATTCTTCGTGTTTCTTCTGTTCTTCTGCGAGTTGTGCGGCCCAAGATTTCCGATTGGTTTCCATATATCCAGTCCTCCTAGCTAGGATTATATCACGCTCCGGCATTCAGTAATTCCTCTGTCGTCCACAAATGGTCTGTGACTCCTGCGGCCATGGCGGGCGTGATGCGAAGGGAGCCGTGGATGCGAACGAAGATTAACGATCCGCTCGTCCATAACCCTCTGGCAGAGCTCGGCGGCATGGAGCATGATGCGGTTTACAGTTTTCTTCTCAACGCCTACCAGCCTGGACGTGGCACGGATCGAGACGCCTTCCACGAGGCAGTTGACGATCTGAACGATTTTCTCCGGTGCGAGTTTCAGGCCGGAGTAGCCGGTAAATCGGCGCTCGGAAAAGCATCGGTCACAATTCATGCAACGATAAATCGTGTTGCAGGCGTGACCGTTGGTTTGATGGATTTTGAAACTATCGGACTGGCAGAACGGGCAATGGATTCGCATGTCGGGCCTCCGCTTGACATAGGCGGGAAGAAGCCCGACAATCCGTATAGGTCCTACGGTGTGGGCTGAATCCACGCCTTGGATTGGCCCCGTTCTCAGTTGACGCTGAGGCGGGGCTTTTTGTTTATACCACGTCTGAAAGCCTTTCGGCCAGACGCTGCATGAAGTTTCTAACGTGCTCCATGACTTTATCTGCCTCTTTTTCTCCGTAAGTTGATTCGGCGTGCATCACATGGTTGCGCCAAGCGTCCTTGATGTATCTAAACTCTACCGCGCATTCTGAATAGAATTTCAGATTCGCTTTTTTTGAAGAATGGTTATTGGGTGCTTGAAGGGCTTTAATCGCGTCCTCCACGTTTTTAAGTATTCCTCCCCAAGGCTCCGTCTTGTAGTTCAGGCTGAGGTCTACAGCCAACGCTCGAAGTCCGCGTTCCAAGACCCTCATCAAGTGGAACACGCAAGCGGTGTTTAGGCCCACAGCATAGGAATTGCCAGCCTCCATAATGTCAGTAATGGCGGATGGAAAGGCTTCCGAAACTTCGCGGCCAAGCAAGTCGTCGTTGTCGCAACACGCTTCTTTGAGCGTTGAAATGTGGACAAGTTTTCGCACGGTCAGTTCGTTTTCCATCGCTTCACGGAGTCCGACGATCCTGATGTAGAGTTCTTGATACGTGCATTTACTGCCGGCAAAGGCAGCGACATTGGATGTGACCTTGGAGAGGTACGGAAACTCTTTATGGTCGAATGCCTTTCCCACGATCTCCAAGAGTTCATCTGTTCTCTTGTCGTTCCACTCGGGTAGTTCTTTATTCCAGTCCCCTCCTTCGTTTACGCGCTCTTGCAGTTGTAGCTCGTAAGCATACACTTCTCGGATCGCCTTCATGAATTCGTGTGAGCCGAAGTAATCCATAAGCTGCCAGAAACTAACTGTTTGGATGGCCCAATGCTGCCACTGAATAGGGCCAGTGTAAAGCCCCGCTATATCTCGTGGGCCAGGATATTTGTTTTCTAGTTCCGTGGCTGAATTCATGGCTTTAATTTTCCTCCTTTAGCTTCAAGCCCTCTGACCCCACTACCCACCGCCCCGTGGTGGTGTCATTTGATGCCCACGGTATTCCCCCACGCCGTCATTCCCGCGCCCGCGGGAATCCATGCTGATTGCAACTGGAAATCTGCCGCAAAAAAGCCAAATTCCCGCTGGCGCGGGAATGACGGGCGTTTCTGAAAGTATCCAATTCCAAATGACAGCCCTACCCACCGGCCGATATTCTCATGCCCACAATTCTGTATGCTTTGCGATCACGAAAATATCTTCCAACCTTCAGCCTGCCGCTTGATTTCAATGGCGGGAAGTTCCGCGCCTCCCGGAGCGGGCGCGGGTGGAGCGACGGTTGCACGGCTCATTATGCTCTTTTGAACCCATTTGGTATACTAACGGTCAGTTTAAGAGGAGAAAAAATCCCGCATGGCTGGAAGTTTACCCCACCTTCTGGTTCGAGACGCTTCAGGCAACGAGCGCGAAGTGGAAATTTCGCGAACCCCATTTACCATGGGCCGTCAAAGCGACAATGATCTCGTGTTGTTGGACAGCCGAATTTCGCGCCACCACGCCAAACTTTTCCAGGACGAACGCGGCATGGTGATCGAAGACGCGGAGAGCCGCCACGGCACCTTCGTCAACAACGAGCGCATTACCACCTGCACGCTGAAATCCGGCGACCACATCAGCCTGGGGGTGACGGACGCTTACCAGCTTACCTTTGTTGAGGAGCAAGTGGCGCTGCCGCGGCTCCTGGAACAAATGGGCAAGGTCAAGGAGAGTCCCGCGCCCCAACTTCAACACCTGGGCTTGCTCCTCCAAATGGCCCAGATGCTTCACCGCGCCCCCGCCCTCGAGGAAGTGCTGACCATGCTGGTGGATTCTGCCATTCAACTCACCGATGCGGAGCGCGGCATGCTCTTCCTTATTGATGATGGGGGCGATTTAAAACTTCGCCTGGCCCGCGGCCGGGGCGGGGTTTACCTTCATACCGACCTGGAAAATTATTCTCACGCCGCGGTTCAACGCGTAGTGGATTCGGGCAGGGAAGACGTGGTGCTGGAAGAAGAAGTAAGCGGTCGGGCGGCCAACGAAACCGCCATTATCCAGGCAGGCGTGCGCGGCGTGGTGGCGGTGCCGTTGCAGAAGCATCCCATGATGGAAGTGAGCAGCGAAACCATGACCGCCACCGCTCCGGAGCTTCTGGGCGTGCTTTATCTGGACAGCCGGTCGCGCGCCACGTCTGTGACGGGGCTTGACCGCCAGGTGCTCCAAACTTTCGCCGTGGAAGGCGCGACGGTGATTGAAAACGCGCGCCTGTTTCGCATCGCGCGCGAACAGGAACGCATGCAGTACCAATTTTCCCTGGCGCGAAATATTCAGCAAGGACTGCTTCCCCGCGAATTGCCCAAAAGTAAATTCTTCCAGATTGTTGCCGTGAGCATGCCCTGCCAGACCGTTGGGGGCGACTATTATGATGTGATTCGTTTGCCCGGCGACCGGTTTGGATTAACGGTGGCTGACGTCTCGGGGAAAGGGTTGCCGGCGGCCATGCTGGCTGCAACCCTGCAAGGAGCGTTTGCCGCCGTCGCGGCCGGCGATCCGGGCCTGGAAGATTTGTTCAATCGCGTCAACGATTTCCTGTGTGAACGCACGCCGGCGGAAATGTTTGCCACCATTTTTTACGGCGTGCTCGACCGCTTCGGCAAGTTTACCTTTGTCAACGCCGGCCATGCCACCCCGCTGGTAGCCCGCGCCAACGGACAGGTAACCCGACTGGACTCCTCCAATTTCCCCCTCGGGTTCTTTCCCGGCGTCAAATTCACCGTCGAGTCCACCCAACTGGAATACGGCGACTTGGTGCTGGTTTTTTCTGACGGGGTCACCGAAGCCCAGAACTCGGAGGATGATCTCTACGGGGAATCCCGTCTCAAGGAGTTCTTGGAAAACACCGCTTGCCAAGCCGCGCCGGAACTCTGCGAAAAGGTCATCGCCGCCGTCCAGAATTTTGTCGGCGCCGCACCCCAGGCCGATGACATCACCTTGACGGTCCTCCGCTTTGGCCCTTCTTGATCGCGCGCGGGTGGCGCCTACGTCGGGGTCTATTCGATGTAGGCGTTCAGTCGAAGAGAAACAACCGCCGCAGAGCCTCCACATCCAGCTCACCGAAGCCGCGCACAGTCAAATCGGCTTGCGACTGTCGGCGCAACTCCTCCACAGGAAAGCTGGAGCCAATGGCCACGCATTTCAGCCCGGCGCGTTTGGCGGATTCGATGCCCACAAAAGAATCTTCGAAGGCCACGCAATCTTCCGGCCTCTGTCCAAGGTTCCGGGCCGCCTTCAGATAAATCTCAGGATCGGGCTTGGGGCAGGCAACTTCGTCACCGCTTACAACATAGTTGAAGTAACTTCGGAAGCCGAGCGCGTCCACCACAAAGTCCACATTCTTCAACATCGCGGAAGAAGCTACCGCCATCGGGATGCCCGCGTCACGGCAGGCAAGGATCAGGCGTTCAATGCCGGGCAGCGGTTTGGCGTGAGATTTGAACGCCCTCCGGAACGTCTCCTCCAATTCTTCCTCCAGCCTCCGGCATTCTTTTTTATCCAGATCCTGTCCGAAAAAATATCGCAAGGCGGTGTCATTCCGCTGGCCCAGAATGAGCTTTGGCAGGTCAGGCTCGTTGAAGGGAATGTGGTGGAGGCTGAGAAGATTCGCCCATTTTTTCAAGTGAAATGGGTTGCTGTCTACAAGCACGCCGTCCATGTCAAAAATAGCGGCGGCGGGCAGTGAGTGATTTGGTTTCATTTTCTCCAGTCAATAATAAATACGGCTTATGGACGATAGTTGATCGAATCGGCTGCCCCAGCCGAAATCGTGCCCAACACCCCCTCACCCGTCCGTCGGGTGACGGACACCCTTTCCCCCCAGGGGGCAAGGGCTACCATCGTTCCTTGCACAAAGGTCTGGTAAAACCCAAAGCCCATGCCTCCCCTCGCCCCCTTGGGGGAGGGGGCCGGGGGTGAGGGGGTTCGTGAACATTGCGGATGCATTTGCATCATTTCTTGGGCAAAGGCCGCAGCGACGCCAGCAGTTTTTCCGGCGGCAGAGTGTTCAGGACGTCTTTTTTTTCCATCCAACCACGGCGGGCGGTCATAACGCCAAAGCGCATAAACTTGAAGTGGTCCGGGCTGTGCGCGTCGGTCGAGATGATCACCTTCATGCCGCGATCGTGCGCCAGTCGCGCGTGCCGGTCGCAGAGGTCGAGCCGTTCCGGATTTCCATTTAATTCCAGAATCACGCCCTGCTCGCGCGCCTTCTGGAAGACGGCTTCCACGTCAAACAAAAACGGGTCGCGCTTTAAGAGCAGGCGCCCGGTGGGATGGCCCAGAATCCTCACATACGGATTCTCCATGGCGCGCAACAAGCGGCGCGTCATTTCTTCGGCCGCCATCGTCATGCGGGAATGGACGCTGGCCAGAACGATGTCAAATTGCTTCAGCAGGGAGTCCGCATAGTCCAGCTTGCCGTCGCCCATAATGTCCACTTCCGCGCCCGCCCAAATCTCGATCCCTTTCACTTTCTTCCTCGCCGCATGGATGCGCTTGATGTTTTCCAGCGCGCGCTTTTCGTCCAGGCCGTTGGCAATGGTGACGGCTTTTGAGTGGTCGGTGATCAGGATGTATTTATACCCGAGCTTTTTGGCCGCGTCGGCCATTTCCTCCGCGCTGGTTTTGCCGTCGGAAGCCGTGGTGTGCATTTGCAGATCGCCCTTCATGTCGGCGAGCTCCACCAGTTTGGGAATGCGGCCCTCTTCCGCCGCCTCGATTTCGCCCTGATTTTCTCGAATCTCCGGCGGAATCCATTCCAGGCCAAGTTTCTTGTAGATTTCTTCTTCCGTCCGGCTGGCCATCGTCTTGTCATCTTTGAAAAGACCATACTCGTTCAGCTTCCATCCCAGTTTTTTGGCGCGGTCGCGCAAGGCCACGTTGTGTTCTTTGGATCCGGTAAAATACATCAGGGCGGCGCCATAGGCGGCACGGTCTAGGATGCGCACATCCACTTGCATATCGTTTTTCAGTTTCACGCTGACTTTGTCTTCGCCGTGAGCGAGCACCTGGATAATGCCGGGATATCGCGCAAAATGAGCACCGATGGCGGCGCGATCCCGGCCGGTCACCAGCAGATCCAGGTCGCCCACAGTCTCCCGCCCCCGGCGCAGGGAGCCGGCGGGAGTGACCTCTTCCACGTCCTTGCACTCCCGCAGAAAGGCCGCCAACTCGGTGGCCATATCGTAGGCGGTGTCCAAATGAAAGCGTCCTGCCGCCCGGCGCATGACCTCGATGGCCTTTAGAATATTTTCTTCCGACTTCACGTCCATCTTGGGCAGGCTGCGCAGGCGGCCGGCTTTGGCTGCGGCCTCCAAATCATCAATGGTCTTAACCCCCAGTTCTTTATAAAAAAGCCTTACCTTTTGCGGGCCGATGGTTTGCAATTGAAGTAGATCGAGCAGGCTGTGCGGGATCTTTTTCAGTTGTTCCTGGTGGTATAGCAATTGGCCCGTTTCAATCAGTTCCTTGATTTTGTTGGCCAGGTCCTCGCCCACTCCCGGGATTTCCGTCAGCTTTCGATTGGGCGCACGCGCCATGTCTTCAAGTCGTTCGGGATAACTCTCAATGGAGCGCTTCGCCCGGTCATACGCCGCTGCCTTGAATGTCCATTTCGGATCATCCTGAATGATTTTCATCAGGTTCGAGATTTCTTCGAAAACGGCGGCAATATCCCGATTTTCCATGCTACTCCTCCCTGGCTACAGCCCCTCGCGCCCTGCCCAGTCCTTTGGCGGCGCAGTCGCTCGAAATACTCGAATTCTCTTACCTCTGTGCTGGCAACCCACCCTACTGACCGTTAACTATCTAAGAATCAATCTGATGGAATCGGAAAAGGTGTGTGGCTTTTTGCCCCACCAGGTGATAGTATATGGAAGCTTGGGGGCTTCAGCATGAGTTTCTCCCGTTTTGGCTTGCAGAACAAGATTATCATCATTATTGCCATTGCGGTGATTTCTGTGGTCGGGGTTTCCACTTACATCGCCATGCTGCTCACCCGGCTGCCGGTGGAGGAGGAACTCTATCGCAAGAATCTTTCCCAAGCCCGGCTGACGGCCCAGCATCTGGTGGACGACCAATCACTTAAAAACCACGCAAGCCTGATCCAGAATCTTGAACAGATGCAGACGTACTTTCCCGGGGTCCAGCAATCGGATGTCTTCCTGCACAGCCCGTCGCATGATCTGATTGCGACCACAGTGCCCGATGGGGAACATCCCGAGCTCGACAATATACCGCACATCGAAACCTACAACGAATATGAACTTGTTAGCAGAGACCAAATCACCATTGAAACGCCCGACGGCAAATTCTGGATCATTAGCACCACCCTGCGCGAGAATGGCGAGCCCATTGGCTGCTTGGACCTGAAGATTTCGAAGGCCCGATCCAATCTAATCACCCTGGACCTAGTCAAACGCAACCTGGTGCTGATGCTGGCCAGCCTCGCCGTGCTGATTCTGGTGATCCACGTTTTCTTCCTGCGTAGCGTGCGCGCTCCCATGCAGGAAATGGTCCGGGTAATGGAAGGTGCGGAGGGGGGGCAGCTTGATATTCGCGCCCAGGTATCAAACCAGGATGAAACCGGCCAGTTGGCCCTGCACCTGAACCGTATGTTGGGCAGGATTGAAAACTTCAATACCGAGCTCGCTCGCAAGGTTGAGGAAGCAACTTCTGAGTTGGCCAAGCGCAATGAGGAACTGGCGCGGATCAACGAGGAACTGTTTGAGACGCAGAAGAGCCTGGCGCGCTCGGAGCGTCTGGCCGTGGCCGGGCAATTGGCCGCCAGCCTTGCCCATGAGATTGGCACCCCGCTCAATTCAATATCCGGCCACGTGCAATTACTGGCGCGAAAAAAGACGGGGGACCCGGCCTCCGACCGGCGATTGCAGATCATTGAATCCCAGATCGAAAACATTGTGCGCACGGTGAAACAATTGCTGTCCTGGACGCACAAATTCGAGTTGCACATCCAGCTTCTCGATCTCCGCCACCTGCTGGAGGAGTCCGTTCTGCTTTCGTCTCTGGCGCTCCAGCACCGGAGGATCAAAGCCAAAACGGTGTGGGCGGTAAACGTTCCGCGAATTTACGGCGACGCCGGATACCTCCAGCAGGTATTCCTGAACCTGATTAACAACAGCATGGACGCAATGCCCCAGGGGGGCGACCTGACAATTCGACTGGATCATCTTCCCGGCCAAGGCCCCCGCATGGTGGCGGTGGAGCTGGCCGATACCGGCGAGGGCATTGCTCCTGAAACCCTGGCTCATATTTTTGAGCCTATGTTTACCACCAAGCGTATGGGGACGGGCGCGGGATTGGGCTTGGCCATCTGCGACCAAATCGTCCGCCAGCACGGCGGGACAATTCAAGTGCAGAGCGAACTGAAGCGCGGGACTCGGTTTATCATCTCCCTGCCCGTGGATTGCCGCGAGAAAGTGGACGGCCCCACGGGGGCCCCCGCCGTGCCCACGGCCAATGTGGCTTGAAGCATTTGCTGTTCCGGCGAGTTGACATCTGAAATTCAAGGAAACGAATGGAAACTGCAACCGGTTCCAACATCCTGGTGGTCGATGACGATCGCGTAACCCGCGACCTGCTGCAAGAAGTCCTGAGCGAAGAGGGCTACCAGGTGATGACTTCCGGCAGCGGCGAGGAAGCGCTCGAAATCGGCAAGCAGGAATGTTTTGACGTCATCATCAGCGACATGAAGCTGGGGTCCGAGCTCAACGGCCTCGACGTTTTGCGCGCCTATAAATCCGTCCAGCCGGAATCCGAGGTGATCCTGATCACCGCCTTCGGATCGATGGAGACCGCGATTGAAGCGGTGAAGGCGGGCGCTTTTGATTATCTTTCCAAACCATTTAAGATTGAAGAAGTCGTCCTGCACGTCCAACGGGCGCTGAACAACCGGAATCTGATTCGCGAGAATCGCAACCTGAGGCAACAACTGGGCAGCCAGGCCCAGCTTGAAAGCCTGGTGGGCCGCTGCCCCTCGATGCTGGAAGTTTACAAAAAAATCGCCATGGTCTCCGATTCCCGCTCCACCGTGCTGGTTTACGGCGAGAGCGGGACCGGCAAAGAACTGGTGGCCAAAGCCATTCACCACAACGGCCCGCGATCGAAACAGAAATTCGTAGCGGTCAATTGCGGGGCGCTGCCCGAAAACTTGCTGGAGAGCGAACTCTTTGGCCACCTCCGGGGATCGTTTACCGGCGCGGTGGAAAACAAGCGCGGCATCTTTGAAGACGCCAGTGGCGGAACGGTTTTTCTGGATGAGGTTTCGGAGATGAGCCCTTCGCTGCAAGTGAAGCTGCTGCGCACCATTGAAGAGCATGAAGTGCGGCGCGTGGGCGGCAACCAGAACATCAAAGTGGACCTGCGCCTCATTGCCGCCAGTAATCGCAAGCTCAACGAATGGGTGGCGCAAGGCAAGTTCCGCGAGGATCTCTATTACCGATTACGGGTGGTGGAGATTGATTTGCCCCCGCTGCGCGAGCGTGGCGAGGACATCCCGATCCTGGTCGAGCATTTCCTGAAAGACCTGGGGCGCGCCCGCGGCACCACGTTTACTATTTCCTCCGGCGCACTCTCCTGCCTGGTTGCCTATTCATGGCCGGGCAACGTCCGCGAGCTGGAGAACGCTCTGGAGGCCGCCGCCGCCCTCAACCGCTCCGGTGTGATTTTGCCGGAGGATTTGCCGCCCAAGCTGCGCGCCGAGTCCGGTGATGACGGCCAGCTCTCGGAAATGTTTGTGAGCCTCCCTTCGCTCGATGAATTGGAGAAAAAATACCTGACCCACGTGCTTAGGATTACCGGAAAAAATAAATCCATGGCGGCACGCATTCTGGGCATCGACCGCAAGACTCTCTACCGCTATGAGTCCCGGCTAAAGGAACGCCGGATCAAAGCGGGAAAATGACATGTGTGCTCCGCATCCTTTTGGTGTTATCCTGAAGTGACTCCGGGCGCGGGGTACGGGCTCTCATGAAATACGGTTATATTGCCAAATCGCTTCTGAAGCACGTCCGCTCAGGGTTCAAACTTCCTTACATGGTGATGTTTGAAACCACGCTGATGTGCAACATGTTCTGCGAATATTGTATTTTTGGCGAGGAAGGCAAGTTTAACGATTTGCAAACCCGCGCCGCGCGGGAGAGGATCTTCAAACGCATCGACGAGTTTTGCGACATGGGCCTTTTTGCCCTCAGCTTTTCCGGGGGCGAGCCCCTGCTTAATCCCAACACCTCGGACTACATTGCCTACGCGGCCGACAAAGGCATGTGGACCTCCATGCCCACCAACGGCCTTCTGATTAAGAAATATGCGGACGGCGTGGCGCGCCTCGATATGTTGGAAGTCTCCATTGACTCACTCAATCCGCAGCGTTTTGCCAAGCGCCGGGGCGTGGATGGCCTGCCCAGGATTTTGGACAACCTCGATTTCGTGCTTAAGAAACGCAGGCCCTTCACCACTCAGATCAATGCCGCCGTCAATTTGGAAAACCTGAATGACCTGCCTGAATTGGCGGAATTTTGCAAAGGCCGCAACCTGGTGCTCCATCCCGAGGCGGTCCACAACGTGATGCGCAGAGGGGAGCTTTTGGCGGACGCGGAATTGCACGGCAGGCAAATTGACACCGTGGAAACGTTCCTGCGCAACCTCCGTCTCTCTTACCCGAAAAACGTCCGGTTCTACACTCATTACTATGAGTTCTACCGCCGGGGCGGTTTTGGCGCCCAATTCCCCTGCCGACACCCTTCCAAATTAATTTCCATGAAACCCGAAGGCTCCATTCATTTGCCTTGTGCCTTTGTCACGCTTTTTGAATCTCAGGCGCCACTGAAAGAGATTTTTGCTTCCAAGGCGGCAAAGATGATTCTTTCCCAGGAAGCCACACTGTGGGATTTTTGCAACGGTTGCAAGATCGGCTGCCCTTATGAAGTGAGTGCCTTCACCAACAGTCCCATGCTCGCCTTGGAATCCGGCTTGGACTTCCTCCGAATTACTTAAATCAAAGTTATGCATCTTGCCCACACGGTGCATTCCACTCTTTTTCCACTCTCAGAGCAATTTCGATGGCCAATTCCAAGGTGTACTTTTTCGCCCCACCCGGCCCAATGAAGGCATGCCCAAATTCAATGTATCTAATTTAATTTGAGTGATTTATGCAAACTCTTACGAACTTAATTAACGTCGGATTGATAAGGGTGAAACTCTTAAAATCGGAAGTAATGGGGCAAAATGCCACACAAAACGCGAGGTTGACCGGGTGTTTCGAAGTCTCAAAGTGCGCTATTGATACAAGCCATTATATATCATTACTTTAGGAGAATGGCAACCGACGTGCCCTTTAAATCATCGCACGATAGGGACTCATTATGTCCTCACACAAAATTCTGGTGGTTGACGATGACGCGGAAAGTCGCGGGCTGATTTGTGAGGTATTGGAGTCCAACGGTTACGCGGTGGGCGCGGTCGAAGATGGCGCCGCCGCCCGCAAAGTGTTGAATCACGATGGGGAATATCGCATTGTGATTGCCGACCTTCGCATGCCCAATGAAGGCGGCCTTGATCTGCTTCGCAATCTTCGACCGCAGATCGCCCGGCACGATGTGGCGCTGATTTTAATGTCTTCTTTTATCAGCGGGGCGGAAAGGAAATTCGCGCAGGAGTTAGGCGTTCACGCCATGCTGGAAAAACCATTTCGCCTTTCCGAATTGCTTCAAGTGGTAGGGGAATTGTCCAACGAAAATAAAATTGGGATTACACCGTAGGGGATCAGAGGTCATCGGCCGGTGGCTGGATCGAAATAAAACTCAGTGAGGTGGAGATGAACGTAGCAGACAAAGTGGTGGAAATCATCACCCGGGAACAGCACCTCGAACCTGGCGCCGTCAAGGCGGATTCAACATTTGCCGAGCTGGGGATTGATTCCCTGGACGGCGTTAACATTCTGTTTGCCCTGGAAGAAGAATTCAAGGTTGATATTCCCGACGCGGTGGCTCAAAATATGAAGAGCGTGCGCCAAGTGGTTGATAGCCTGACCCGTGTGCTTGAAGGGAAGGATATTTCCGACCTCGTGGCGCTTGCCAAAGGCGAAGCTCCTGTCGCCAGCCACTAATCCCTGCTGATCCTGGGGTCGAAAATGCGGAGAGTAGTAATCACCGGGCTGGGAGTGTTCGCCTCCACGGGCAAAGACCGGGAAAGTTTCTTTTCCAATCTTACCAATGCCCAAACGGGATTTCGGCGGATCGAGCAATTCGATCCGTCCGCGCTGAGCGTCCAAATTGGCGCGGAAGTGCCGAACTACGTTCCCACCGAATATTTCTCCAACAAACGCCTGGATCTCCTGGACCGATTCACCCAGTTCGGTTTGCTCGCCGCCCATGAGGCGATGGAGTCCGGCGGCATCCAGATTCCCGAAAGCGAGCGGCCGAAATTCGGCGTGGTGATGGGTTCCGGCATGGGCGGCGTCAATACCATCGATAGCGGCTACTTCAACCTTTACGCCAAACAGGCCACGCGGCTTCACCCGTTTACCATTCCCAAGATCATGCACAACGCGCCCACCTCGCAAATCTCCATGGAATACGGCGCGGAGGGCCCGTCGCTTTCCACCGCCACCGCGTGTTCGTCTTCCGGCCATGCCATCGGTGAAGCATTTCATTTCATCAAACTGGGTATGGCGGATATGATGCTGGCAGGGGGGAGCGACGCACCCATCACTTTCGGCATGATGCGCTGTTGGGAGTCCGTTCGTGTGCTGGCCGGCGGGAACGGCAACGGCAATACCCGCCACGCCTGCCGCCCCTTCTCGGCTGACCGCGAAGGCTTTGTGATGGGTGAGGGCGCGGGCGTCCTGCTGCTGGAAGAGTTCGGGCACGCGGCGAAGCGCGGCGCCAAAATTTATGCCGAGATCGTCGGCTTCGGCATGAGCTCCGACGCCAGTCACATTACCCAGCCGACCATCGTCGGCCCCGCCCGCGCCATCCGCATGGCGCTCGAGGAAGGTGAAGTGAATCCGGCGGAAGTGGACTACATCAACGCGCACGGCACCGGGACGCCCTTGAATGATGTCACGGAGACCCAGGTGATCAAGGAAGTGTTTGGAGATCACGCCCGCAAGCTGGCCATTAGTTCCACAAAATCGATGCACGGCCATGCCATGGGCGCGACCGGTGCCATCGAAATGGTGGCCACGTTGATGGCGATGGAAAAGGGGACGATTCCGCCCACCGCCAATTACACCCGCCCTGATCCCCAATGCGATTTGGATTACGTGCCCAACCAGGCTCGGAATAAACAAATACGCGTGGCGCTTTCCAACTCATTCGCGTTTGGCGGTCTGAACGCCGTCCTGTTGGTGCGCAAGGTTTAGGCGCGTCCGGCCCGGCGAGTGGTTTGCTCCGGCGCTGAAAGCATATTTTTTAATATGTCCAAAAGAATCGCACTACTTACCCTCAGCGTCGGCTCCGGCCACGTTCAGGCTGCCAAGGTGATTGAGCGCGCGCTCGAGGACGGCGCCGAGCCGGTCGAGGTGCGAACGTTTGACGCGCTTCAATGGGCGCGCCGTTGGTTCCTGTGGTCCTACGTGCATTCTTACTGGTTGATGCTTCGGCACGCGCCCGGAATATGGCGCCACCTGTTTGAACTCCGTCATCGGAAGCACCACCGGTCGACGGCGCCTGACTGGGTTTTTCGCCGCGGGTGCCGCGAGGTTTTGCGTCAGCTCAAGGCTTTTTCGCCCCATGTCATTATTGTCACTGAAATCGCCGCGGCGGAAATCGCGGCCCTGGGCAAGCGCGAAGGGTGGTTTAACGTTCCCATTTTGGCGGTTCAAACCGACCTGGAAACAGAGCCCCCCTGGGCCCAGAAAGAAATTGACATTTATTCTGTGGCCACGGACGAGGCCCGGGCCCAACTGATTGAATGGGGGATTTCCGCCAACCGCATTGTGGTCTGCGGCATCCCCATCGATCCGGCTTTCGCGCTTCCGTTTGACCGGTCCGAGCTCTTGCGCGCCCTGGGGCTGGACATCCATCGTCCCGTCGTGCTGGTGATGGGGGGCGGTATGGGCCCGGCGCCCCTGGACGAAATTGTTCAAAGCCTGGAACGATGCCGCCTTCCCCTCCAGGTTTTGGCCGTGGCCGGACACGATCAGGTGATGCGCACCCGCCTGGACGCGTTGCACGGCAAGGTCGCCCTGCAACTTTTTACCTTTGGCTGGAGCGAGAACGTTCCTGAACTGATGGCGGCGGCCAACGTGTTGGTCACCAAGCCCGGCGGAGTGACCACGGCCGAAGCGATGGCGGCGGGCCTTCCCATGATTCTGACTCACCCCATCCCGGGCCCGGAGGAAACGCACATCCGCCACCTCGAACAAAGTGGCGTGGCCTTCCGCGCCCGCACTTTGGACGATATACCGCAATTGGTTTTCAAGCTTCTCAGCGACTCCAGAAAGCTGTACGAGGTAGCGCGCCGCGCCCGCGAGCTTTCCCGTCCGGACGCCACCCACGCTGTCGCGCAAATCGGCCGGGCCATGCTTGAAAAAGGCACCTATATCGACCTGCTCGCCTCACCCCCCACGCGGTCGGGAGAGTCAGCTTATCTAATGTAGATTTTTGCCCGCAGGAATAATTGAGCGATTGAGTGATCGGGTCATTGGGCCATCGGGCCGTTGAGCCATTGAAAGAAAAGACGAAACCCATGCTTGGAAATTCGAAATCTTACAAAGGCTCCACCCAATTTGACTTTTGTTTTTCCATTGGCCCGATGGCTCGATGACTCCATTCTTCACCAGTACTTCTAATTAGGTTGGATTCCCATGCTTTCACGAGGCCGAAAATTGGTGGAGGGCGCGTTGATTGGCGATTCCGTTCCCGCCCTGGCCCGGTGGGGCAAGTCGGTGCCGCGCTCCGTGATTCGCCGCCTGCAGGCCGGGGCTTTTCGCCAGGTGGTCCGCTACGCGGCGAAGCACCAGAAGTTTTTCGCGCGCCAATTGCGCCAGCACGGTGTGGACCCGGCTCGCGTTCGCCGGCCGGAAGACCTGAAGGAAATTTTTACCACGGCGAACGATCTGCTTGCGCTGCCCGCTGAAGATTTTCTCTGCCGCGAGCCGCAGGCCGTATTCGAGACCACGGGGACTTCCGGCTCGCCCAAGCGCACTTTTTTCGGTTACGACGAGTTGGATTTTGCCGCCCGTTACGAAGGCGCGGCCTTCCATGACAATGGCCTGCGCCCCGGCGACCGCGTGCTGTGCACTTTTGACGCGGGCTATTGGATCAGCAGTTGGATTACGTTTCTTGCCTGCAAGCGCATGGGCGTTTTTTGCTCGGCCATCGGCAAGCCGCACCCGCGCGACGCTTACCCGCGCTTGAAGCAGGACGCTTACAACGTGATTGTGGCCGACCCTACGTGGCTGGTGAGTCTGAGCGAGATCGCCGAAAAAGAAGGAACGCATCCCATCAAATTGATTTTTGCCGCCGGCGATCGCATGACCGATGTCTATCGCGGCTACGTTCAAGACGTCTGGAAGGCGCCCGTGATTCTCGGCTACGGCTCCACGGAAATGGGCGGCGGGCTGGGTATGGAATGTTCGCGCCGGGACGGCTATCACGTGGACGAATTTAATTTCCTTCTCGAAATCCTGAATCCCGATGCGGACGGATACGGCGAGCTGGTGATGACCACGCTTTCGCGTCGCACCATGCCCCTGATCCGCTATCGGGTGAGCGACGTCACCCGCTTTATTGACGAGCCTTGCCCCTGCGGGGCCACCATCCGGCGCATTGCCAGAATCAAAGGCCGCCGCGATGAGATGGTGGTGATGGGGGCAGGGAATATGCACCCCGAGATTTTTGAGAAAGTTTTACACGACGTGGAAGGTATTTCCGACCGTTGGCAGGTGGCTGTCCGCCAGGAGGGAACCCGCGATGTTTTGGAATTTCGCATGGAGCTCGTGAACGGCATCAGCCCGTCGAGAGTTGAGCAATCGGTTCGCAAGAATATTGAATCCCGGTTTCCCGATATTTGGTCCAATCACGTCTGCGGCATGTACCAACTGGCATTCAAATGCCTCCCGCCCGGTGCGCTGGGGCAGGGACGCAAGCAGCGGCGCCTGGTGGACGAACGCGAAAGTTAAAAACAATTATAAATTATGAATTAAGAAATGCGAGGGGAGGGAGTTTGATGTATAAAAGCGAGGCTGATTTCGGGCCGCCCATGGGAAATATCCGGATCATCTTAATTCATAATTTATAATTTCCTTATGAATCCAACAATATTCTCAGATTTTGACGGAACAATTTCGCAGGTGGATGTTACCGACCTGGTGCTGACGCAATTCGCCCACCCTTCCTGGCGCGAAGTCGAGCAGGAGTGGTCGCGCGGGCAGATCGGGTCGCGCGAGTGCCTGGAACGCCAAATGGCGCTGGTGGACGTTTCCGCGAAAGAGCTGAACGCCCTGGTCGATTCCGTGCCCCTCGATCCTCATTTCGCGGCGTTTTATCGATGGGCCCGGCAGCGCAAGTTCCCTTTGTCTGTGGTGAGCGATGGGTTTGACCTCATCATCCGCCGCGTGCTTAAAAACACCGGATTCAGCGGGCCGCTGCATAACGGGGCACAACTGTTCGCGAGCGCCCTCAAAATCCGTGGCCGCCGCGCCGAGCCGTCGTTCCCTTACGCGGGACCTCCCTGTGAACACGACTGCGCCACCTGCAAAGTGGAAGTCATTCGGCGAATGCGTGGCGGTGACTGCCCGGTGATTTTTATCGGCGACGGGCTTTCCGATCGGTTTGCCGCCCAGGCTGCGGACGTGGTGTTCGCCAAGCGGCAGTTGCTCGCCTATTGCCGTGAGAACGATATCATCTGCCAGCCCTTTGAAACCTTCGCCGAAATCAAAGCTCAGATTGAAGCTATGCTGCAAAGTTCCGTTCCGGACGAGGTTCCAAGGCGGCATGCGTCGAGGGTAAGAACTCGAAAACTGAAAGTTGAAGTCGCGGTGTAAAGCCGGGCGCGGGATTTCAGTATGTGGATGATGCGCGTAGGCTGCATAACTGGGTGTCGCCACCCTCCAGGGCGGCATGTTGGGTTGCAAGTTGCATATAGCAAGATGCGGGGCTAAAGCCCGGCGCTACAAAAACCTGTTCAAGGAGCGGAGGCAAAAAAAATTGGCAATTTCCGAAACCACCACAAGAACCGCGGAACTTCTGGAGTTGGAGCGCAAGTATTGCTCGTTTGGCGATACGGTTCATTATCTTGAACCGCCCAAAGTGTTTGTAAATTGCGAGGGCAGCACGCTCTATGACGATCAGGGCACGCCCTACCTCGACCTCCAGATGTGGTATTCGGCCGCCAGTTTCGGCTATAAAAATGCCCGCCTGAACGATGCATTGAAGAGGCAAATCGACCGTCTGCCCCAACTGGCCTGCCAGTACCTCCACGCGGAAAAAGTGGAAGTAGCCGCGCGCATCGCCCAATATTGCGAAAAACGGTTTGGCGTGAAGGGCCGCGTGCATTTCAACGTGGGCGGCTCGCAGGCCATTGAGGACTCGCTCAAAATCGTGCGCATGGTCACGGGCAAGAACCTGATGTTCGCTTTTATGGGCGGCTATCACGGACGCACCCTCGGCGCTTCCGCCATCACTTCCAGCTACCGGTACCGCCGCCGCTACGGACACTTCAGCGATCGGGCGCAGTTTGTCTTTTATCCCTACTGCTTCCGCTGCATGTACGGCCTGAAGCGCGAGACCTGCGACATCTATTGCCAGGACCAGTTCGCCAAACTTTTTGACACTGAATACAACTCAGTCTGGGATCCCAAGGCGCAATCTTCCGAGTACGGCGCATTTTATATCGAGCCGGTGCAGGGGACGGGCGGGTACGTGATTCCTCCCAAAGAATATTTTGAGCGGCTTCGTGAAACCTGCACCAAGCACAAGATTCTGATTGTTGACGATGAAATTCAGATGGGGTTTTACCGCACCGGAAAATTCTGGGCCATCGAGCACCTGGGCATCACCCCGGACATCATTGTGTTTGGCAAAGCTCTCACCAACGGCCTGAATCCCATCTCCGGTATTTGGGCGCGCGAAGAACTGATTACGCCCGAAATCTTTCCTCCCGGCTCAACCCACTCCACGTTTTCCTCGAATACGCTGGGCACGGCGGTGGCGCTGGAAAATCTCAAGATGATGGAAGAAACCGATTATGAAACCCTGGTGAACGACAAGGGTGCCTATCTGCTGGCCGGTTTGCGCGAGCTGAAAAAGCGGCACCCGAAATCGATCGGTCAGGTGGATGGACTGGGCCTGGCGCTGCGTATCGAGGTTTGCAAGGAAGATGGCATCACGCCCGACCGCGAATTGACCGACCGCATCTTCGCCGAAGGGTTGAAAGGCGATCTCGACGGCCACGGACGAAAGTACGGCCTGGTCCTCGACGTCGGCGGGTATTACAAGAACTGCTTCACCCTCGCGCCGTCGTTTACCATCACCCACGAGGAAATGGATCTGGCGCTGAATTTGTTGGAACAACTGTTCCGGCGGTGCCAAGCGCGGACGTAGGGGCACGGCAGGACGCGCCATAGCAACGGCACTCCGAACGAAAAGGATGGGCCACGACCTACGACGGCTAATATGAAGGACACGTACGATTACCCGGCGGTTACTGAGCAGACTTATGAAGAAGTGGTGCGACGATTTCTTCAAGCCGGGGCGCCACTCAAGATCGTCTTGTTCGGTTCGAGGGCGCGGGGATTCCCAAAGCCAGACAGCGACCTCGATTTGCTGGTCATCGAAGAATCCGACTTGCCGAGATATAAACGTCCCCCGCGATACCTTCGAGCACTCGTTGGTCTTTTCCCGAAAAACGATGTCGTCGTCTGGACTCCGGCAGAGGTGGCATCCTGGGCCGAGGTACCCGACGCCTTCGTCACGACTGCGCTGAGAGAGGGAAAAACTCTCTATGAACGATAAGGCGCTTGTCGCGCGTGGCTGGTTTAAGAAGGCAGACAGTGATCTTGCCTCGGGCAAACTTCTGTTGGCAGGCGGCGGACCGTTCGACACCGCTTGTTTCCACGCTCAACAGGCGGTGGAGAAGTACTTGAAGGGTATCTTGGTGCTTGCCGGTTCGCAGTTTCCTTTCACCCACAATTTAGAGCAACTTCAACAGATCGGAGAGTCTAAAACTCCCGGATGGCCATTCAAGGGTATGGTGCTGGATGAGCTCACTTCCTTTGCGGTCCAGATCCGATACGACTTTGAATTTTGGCCCGACCGTGATACGGCAGCCCAAGCCCTAAAACTCGCTGAGGAAGTGCGGTCGCGAGCGATGAATTTTGCGCCCGAGGACACTCATCCTCGAAAGGGCATTTCAGAATCAAGCGTTTAACTCCTCATGGCTAAAATACCGAAGTACCTCCTTAATCTGGCTGGAGAATATCGGATCTGCAGCGAACTAAACAAACGCGGCGTCTTCGCGACCATCACGTACGGCAACCGCAAAGGCGTCGATGTGTATGCCATCAGTGATCGACAGGAGCGTGCCCTAAAAATCGAGGTGAAGACTGCACAACAAGGCAAGTTCGTCACAAGCATCACGCAAAAGGGATTAGACAAGAACCGGACGGACTCTCCGGATTTTTGGGTGCTGTTCCAGATCCTGCCCGGTCAAAATGCGAAGTTCGAGGAGCGGTTTTTCATCTTGACCCACGAAGAGATTTGCGGCGTGCAGAAGCGACGAAATAAAGAGTGGCAGAAGGAGTTCTTTAAACGGCACGGGAGACGGTTTGATATAAAATCCATGGGAGTCGATCAGGTCAGGGCAAAGGACGTCGAGTCGTTCGAAGATCAATGGGCGAAGATCATCAAACGATTCACTAACCGGATCACCCCTCATGCCTGACCTGCGCTAATCTCGATCCCCCAGATATTCCCGCACGTAACCCTGGAAAGCTTTCTCAAGCCTCTGGGATACTGGTCCCGGCGCCGAATATTTCCACTGCGGGCTGATGGATGCAATCGCGGCCACTTCGCGCGTGGTGGAGCTGATAAAGACTTCTTCGGCGGCAGTCAAGTCTTCCCCCGTCAATTCCTTTTCGTGCAAGGGAAAGCCGGCGCGCGGGGCAATCTCCAGCAGGATCTCGCGCGTAATGCCAGCGAGGCACCCTGAGGAAAGCGGAGGCGTGAAGACTTCGCCGCCGCGCACCAGAAAAATGTTGGCGGAAGTGCATTCGGCGAGCTGGTCTTTCTCGTTCACCAGCAGCGCATCATCAAAACCCTGGGCGTGAGCTCTTTCCAGCACCGCCGCGTGCGAAACCCAGGAAAGCATTTTTGCGCCCGCGTAAGGCCCGGCAGAAAAAATCCCGTGCGGTTCGAGTTGCAAGCGCTGCACCCCCGGCCAATCCACCAGCGCGCGAATAAAAATGAGCAGGTCACTGGCGGGCCGGCCAGGCGCTTCCGCCCACAAGCCGCCTTCGTTCTTCACGAATGAAACCCGAGCCATGCTCTCGGGATGGTTGTTGGCCCGCACCAAATCCACAATCGCCTGGCGGACTTTCTCTTCCTCGTAGCAGAGTGGGACGCCCAGCAGCAGCGCATCGCGCTTCATGCGCGCCCAGTGGCGCTCAAAGGCAAAGGGCAGGCCCTGATAAACGCGCAGGGTGGTGAACACGCCCCAGCCGGTGAGCAGGCCCACCTGTCCGGGTGACAGGCGCGCTTCTTCCAGGGGAAGAATGCGGTCGTTGTGAAATATCAGGTGGTCCATCAGATTGGGGAATTGTGCGAGCGCGTCCGCAGGCTTGCCGCCCAAAGGGCAGGCAAAATACTTGGCAATCCGCAACGCTTGTTTACCACTGAATGCGCACGGTGACGGGATAATTCAATCGGATCCGGCAGCGCGTGTCAGGCGGGACATTCACGTCATTCCCTTTCGGCCAGAGCGCAGCGAAGCCGAGCGCGGCAGCGCCGCCCACCGGCACGAAGGTGCTGATGGCGGATGAGGCCATCAGCGTGGCCTTGGCGATGCCTAGGGCGCCGATCCCCGTAAGCCCTCCCGCCAATACCTTGAACGAAAAACCGCGCGTGCCTTTTAGATACCCTTCGGAATCGAGTCTGGCCTTGGGCAGTCCCGGTTTGTCCATGGCGGCAAGGACGGCGGAAATAGGTTCGGTTTCTCCGCTGGGTAGGGTGATACTCTCAAACCGAAATCCAAGCTCGGCGGGATGGCGCATCCGGCCCGCAAGCTGAACGTGCGTTACTCTGCCGTTGAGAATGCTGCCGGGGGGCAGGGCAATCTGTCCATCCACATAAACAGCCTGCTGCAAGCGGGCCATGACCGGGTCATTCACCTGGCTGATGCGAGTGTGGAGACCGGAGAGCATAGTCACCGCAGCTTCGGTGTCCGCAGGGACGGTTAAAGTTTCGTGGGGCACAGACCCAGTTACGGGAATCGAGCGGTCAACGCTTCGCGGCGTCAGAATTAAAGAGGGGGAATAGTCCTGGGCGGTGCAAACGGAAGCGAGCATAATAAAGGCGGCAAGAACTGATATAGTTTTCTGCACGATGACGAACCTCCCGCCCCGGAGAAACGTTCAGGGGCAATCCATTCACAAAATATTTCCGGAGCCCGATCCTCTCACCCATGATTTGAGCAGGACAACACTACCCCCTGCCCTTGGTTCCGGTGGTTGATTCTCTCGCACTTAGAGGAGGAAAGCAAGCAGGCTTTTGTGTGATTATCCTTTTTCTACAAAAGTCTTTTGGGGTTAAGTTTTCCGCGTAATAGGCAAGCGATTGCCGGGCGGTCAATCACATTGAATATACGTCATCGGGGAGGATTCTTGGTACCTTTGTAAATTCATCTCACCATAGCTCGGAAAAGATAAAAGGCAACGCAGATTGCAGATAAACAGGTAAGGATATTG
Source organism: Terriglobia bacterium (assembly GCA_035946625.1). Classification (GTDB taxonomy): domain Bacteria; phylum Acidobacteriota; class Terriglobia; order UBA7540; family UBA7540; genus DASYXZ01. The sequence goes on from DASYZE010000015.1 coordinate 35,398, forward strand.
CTCCCATCATTCATGCATTTTCCCATCTGGGATTCCACTCAATATTTGGGAGCTTCTGCAAGAAGGCATTATGGGAGGATGGCGGGCGTCCGCAGAAGCCAGCGGGGCCCAAAAAAATGGCCCAACCCGCGGGTTGGGCCGTGGAGGTTTGGAATCCTAAGGCGGTTCCTAAGCTCCTACTTTGGTGACCTTATCGGCTTGGGGGCCTTTCTGTCCTTGGGTGACTTCAAACTCCACCGTGTCACCCTCCTGCAGGGTTTTGAACCCCTCACCCTGGATGGCTGAATAGTGTACGAAGACGTCGGCCCCACCTTCCTGGCCGATGAAACCGTAACCCTTGCTGTTGTTAAACCACTTTACTTTTCCTTGAAGTCGTGCCACTTACGTTCCTCCTTAATTCTGCGATAGGGCGCTTGCGGATGGCCCCGCACCAAAAAAAAAGCCGCGAACCCTTCCGGGCTCCCGGCTGTTTTTCAGTTGCGCTTCACCGATACGTTCACCTGGCAAGCTCCCACCCCATAAATATATGTACGGGCATGGGCTTGTCAAGAAATTTTTCGCGCGCGAGGGGTTGGGCCGCACACCTCGTCCTCAGCGCCCTTGCGGGTACTTGCTCAGGAGCCAATAGAGCCCGGCCAAGGTTTTGCCGTCCTTGATTTTTCGGGCCTCCAGCATTTCCTTCCATTGTCGCCGCGTGAACCGGCCCACGCGAATGCGCTCGTCCGGCTCGGGCCGGGCCTGGGCAAGCGTCAAGCCGCGAGCTTCCACCAGGTGCATCCTTTCCGTCAGAACACCAGGACTGGGGAAGAAATTAAAAAGCGGCGTGAGGCTGCGGGCGCGGTAGCCGGCTTCTTCCAGCAGCTCGCGACGCGCGGCTTCCTGCGGACTTTCTCCGCGCTCCATGCCCCCTGCCACCAATTCCCACAACGCCTGGCCGGCGGCATGGCGGTATTGGCGAACCAGCAGCAGCCTTCCATCGTGCAAATGGGGCAGGACCACCACCGAGCCCGAATGGCAGACTACTTCGCGGGTGGCCTTGATCCGGCCAGGCTCGACCACTTCCTCGACCTTAACGGTGATGACTCTTCCCTTGAATACCGTCTTGCTGCTCAGCACTCGGGAATTCGAACGCAATCGTGAATTCCTTTCGATAGAGAATTTAGCTTTTTGCCGGGATTGGGGCGCGGCATCGGCGCCCGTTCCTCCATCTTTTCCCTGGGGCGATGAAAGGACGCAGGAATGCCGGTCCATCTCCGGTCGTCATTTTGAATAGTCAAATTTTTCGATGATGGCTTTGCCGGCTTTGGGATCTCCCGCCCCTTTCAAGGCTTTCTGGTCCGTCCCCATTTTTTCAGCCAGCTTGGAATACGTTTCATGCTGCGCCTTATAAGCGTCCACCTGTTCCTTGCTGGCCGTGGAATCCTGGCTCGCTTTATCCAGGCACTCCACGACTTCGTTCACCATGCCCAGCGCGAGGCCGAGCTTGGTGAGCGTGGATTTCTGATGGTAACCCTTTTCGAAATCATTCAGACTTTCTTTCCGCGCTGTCTCCACCGCGTCATTTAGATCTTTCAAGTAGTCCTTCGCGATACCTTCCTCGTCCTGGCACTGCTGGGCCAAAAGCGCTTGCGGGCTCAGATAGCATACGCAAACCGCACAGGAGAGAAGCACGATTTTCATGAAGTTTTTCATGGCATACCTCTGCGTATTGATTCTGTGTTGGTGTAAATTGCCGGGTGTCGGTCCATTGGTCCGGACCTCCATAACTACCAAGTGGCAGGATAGTACCACAACGCCGATGTCAACTAAAGGCATGATGGGGCATGATGGGCGCAACCAACCCCGCCAAAACCTGGCGGCACGATTGGCGGCTATGCTATCGTGGAACCACAGGGCGATTCGCCCGGAGGGGTTGGAGCGTTGCCATGAAAATTCAGACCCTGATTGTGGACGACGAGCAGCCCGCCCGCGACGAACTGGCGTTCCTGCTCAAAAGCTTTCCGGACGTCGAAGTGGTGGGCCAGGGAAAGAACGGTCCCGAAGCGCTCACCCTGATCCGCGATTTGGCGCCGCAACTCGTCCTGCTCGATGTGCAAATGCCCGGACTGGACGGTTTTGGGGTGATCAAGAAATTGCTGGAAAAAAAACTTCCCCTGCCTTTGTTTGTTTTCGCCACCGCTTACGACCATTATGCCGTACACGCTTTCGAGGTGAATGCCATTGATTATCTCTTGAAGCCTATTGCGCGCGCGCGCCTTGAAAAAGCCATGGGCAAAGTCCGGCGCATGATCGAGGCTGCGGAATCGACCCACGAGAAACTGGATAAATTGGTTCAAATGTTGGGCGAACGGCCGGCAGCTCAGAAAACCAAGCTGATGGTGCGAAGCACCGGACGCCTGTTTCTGGTGGATTCTGAAAACGTGATCTTCGCCAGCGTCGTCGACGGCGTGGTCACCCTGGTGACCAAAGAACTGGAAGGCGAATCCATCTTCCACTCCATCGAGGACCTGTTCGACAACCTGGACCCGAATACCTTCTGGCGTACCCACCGGTCCTATATTGTCAACATCAACCGCATCAAAGAAGTGATTCCGTGGTTCAAGGGTTCGTATCAGTTGAAAATGGAAGACCGCAAGCAAACTGAAATTCCCGTCAGCCGCGGCCAGACGCGAAAACTGCGTGAGCTTTTTAAATTGTAACGAGTCAACTTCGAACTTGAACCGAAGTTGAACCCTCTCTCCCGGGGAGAGGGTGGCTCGCCGTGGCGGGACGGGTGAGGGGTCTGGTACCCAGGCAACATCCTGAGCAGGAAGCACCACCATCTATTGCGCGTGCTGATTAAAATATTCCGTGATGGCGCGGACCAGCCCCTGCATGGTGGATTCGCGCGCTTCGACTGTCACCGAAATCCCGAGCGTCTGAAGCGTTGCGGAAGTAATCGGGCCAATGGAAGCGATGGCGATTCCTTCGAGCGCGGCACGCAGAGGACGATCGCCTAGAATTTTCGAAAAATGAGTCGCCGTGGAAGAACTGGTGAAGGTGATGACGTCGGGCGGCGGAGTGAGGAGCTCTTCAAGCTCCCCGGCGCGGAATTCCGGGGCCAAGGTCTGGTAGGCCGTCACCACTTCCACGCGCGCGCCGCGTTCCACCAAAACGCGCGGCACCAAATCTCTGGCCACCCGCGCGCGCGGGATTAGAAAAGCTTTTCCCTTCAGGTCGTGCCCATTCAAAACCTCCAGCAGACCCTCGGCTCGATATTCTCTGGGGATGAAGTCAACCTTCACGCCCGTGCGCGTAAACTCCGCGGCGGTGGCGGGCCCGATGGCGCCGATGGCCAGTCCCTTCAAATCCCGCACATCGCGCCCGCACGCGGCCAGCCGCCGAAGAAAATTTCTCACCCCGTTGGCCGAAGTGACCAGAAGGTATTGAAAGGTTTCGAGGCGTCCAATCGCCTGGTCGAGTGGCTCCCATGAATCGGGATCGCGAATTTCAATGGTGGGGATTTCGATGGCCTGCGCCCCCAATTCCTCCAGCGCCTCTCGAAAGGCACCGGCTTGTTCGCGGACGCGGGTGATCGCAATGCGCTTTCCGAAAAGCGGCAGGCGTTCAAACCAGTTCAGCTGCGTCCGCAGCTTGACGACTTCTCCCACAATAATGATGGAAGGCGGCTGGACATTCCCGCTCCTGGCCACGATGTCCGCCAGCGTGCCTTCCATAACCTTCTGCTCCGCTTTCGTTCCCCAGCGAATCACGGCCACCGGTGTTTCCGGCTTGCGGCCGTGCTGGACCAGCGCCCGGGCAATCTCCGGCAGATTCTTTGAACTCATAAAAAACACCAGAGTATTCCGGCTGGCCGCAAGATTGGCCCAGTCCAGCCCCGACCCTTCCTCCCCGGGATCCTCGTGGCCGGTAATGAAAGATACGCCGGAAACAAATTTCCGGTGCGTTACCGGAATGCCGGCGTAAGCGGGCGCCGCGTATCCTGAAGTGATGCCTGGAATCACTTCAAAAGATATTCCGGCTCTGACTAATTCTTCCGCCTCCTCACCGCCCCGGCCAAATATGAAGGGGTCGCCGCCTTTCAAGCGGACCACCACCCGGCCCTCGCGCGCCCTGGCAATCATCAGTCGGTTCACTTCATTCTGACGAACGGTAGGCCTCGGCCCCAGCGTCTTCACAAAAATCCGCTCGCAATCGGAGCGAGTAAAGCTCAGCAAGCGGTCGTTGGCCAGGATGTCATAAATCACACAGTCGGCCCGCTCCAGCGCCACCTTGCCTTTCAGGGTGAGCAGTCCCGGATCGCCCGGCCCGGCGCCCACCAGATATACTTTTCCAGCCATAATTTATAGGGATTATATACTTAAGTCCTTGAGTCTGTTTGCTAGGGCTTTCCGCAACTTAGTGGCTGTGGCTACAGAAAAGCCGGTGAACCCATTCTCGAACCTTAAAAATCATGCCGACAGATTCAGGTTGTAAAGCTAGCCTCACAAGCTGGCTTGAATTCTTTTTATCCCATTCACACCCATCTACCGCAAAAGATCGTCGAATTAGGTTGCCCGCTTGACTCTTCTCGCGGTCGTTCTTGAAGGTTCTGCTCGCGGCGGCAGTTCGTAATTTTTCAAGCGCTTCTAGGGCCTGTAACGACTCTAAATTAGTCCTGTTACCACTGGGAGAAGCAGCGTCCGCATGTGCCACTCTCGAAATATTGTCAGTTTCACCGGCAGGAACCCTCTCAGTACTCTCAATGCCGCTCTTATTCCATAGGATTTCTAAATACTCCGGAGTGTAGTCCAACACGAAACCGACTACTCCAAAGCCACACGTACAGACGTCACCGCGCTTCCAAGGACTCTTGCGTGGATCAAGTGGCTGTTGTGGCATCGTCGACTCTGATTTCGTCGATTTAAGGAGTCAAGTATACAATTCCCTCATTTACTTGGGTGCTCAGTATGACTGTGTTTCGCCTTAACCAAATCCAGAATGCTCAGCGCGCCCTGGCTTAACAGGGATTCGGCCACGGTCGCCCCCAATGTTTCCGGGTCATTGATAAAGCCCGGAGCCGTGGCATGGATCATTTTCGTTCCATCCGGGCTCGCCACCACGCCGCGCATTCGCAGGCAATCTTCTTCAGCGATGGCGTGAGCCGCGATGGGCAATTGGCATCCGCCGCCCAGCCGGCGCAGGGTGGAACGCTCGGCGCGAATGGCCGCGTGCGTGGGCGCGTGGTCGAGCGGCCCGACCGCGCGCGCGATTCTCTCATCCCCTTTGCGAATCTCGATGGCCAATGCGCCCTGGCCCACGGCCGGACACATCTCGGTGGTGGAAAAATACTGCGTGATGCGATCCTGGAAGCCCAGGCGGTGCAGGCCCGCTGCGGCCATGATGAGCGCGTCATAATCCCCGCGCTCGAGTTTCTTCAGCCGTGTGTCAAGGTTCCCGCGCACCGGAATTATTTCCAGGTCCCGCCGCAGATAGCCGGCCTGGGACTTTCGCCGCAGGCTGCTGGTGCCCACCCGGGCTCCGGGCGGAAGGTTGGCGAACAATTTCGCCTCCCTTGAAACCAGAACATCACGGGCATCGGCGCGCTCGGGCACTGCCGCGACCTGGAGCCCATCGGGCTGATCGTTGGGCAAATCTTTCAAGCTGTGAACGGCAAGATCCACAACCCCCGCGATCAGCGCCTCCTCGATTTCCTTGATGAACAGCCCTTTCACTCCCGAATCGGGCAGGGGAGCGTCCACCATCTTGTCGCCCGTGGTCTTGATCGTCCTGATTTCCACCTGATATCCGCCGGCAAGCAGTTGGCTTTTCACCCACTCCGCCTGCCACAGCGCCAGCTTGCTGCCACGCGAGCCGATGATCATTTTTGTGGTGTCAGGCATATCTTGTGCCGCTGATGCACACGCTGAGCCGCAGTCTACGCGCGCCGCGGCAACCCATAGTTCGCGGAAAGACCCGCCGAATTGTCATTCCGAGGAGGTCGCCGCGGCGACCGACGAGGAATCTCGCACCGTCTGTCATTGCAGAGTAAGATTCCTCTCCGTCGGCTGACGGATCGGCATGACATGGGTGGATAATTCATTCTCCCACCCCAAATATTCTCCGAATCAAGTGTACCAGGGCACCCTGTTCCGGCTGCCCCGCGCCGCTCTTGAGCTCGGTGATGGGCCCGTGCAAGATTTTATTGAGGATGCCGCGGGTAAGCGCGTCCACCGTTTCGCGTTGTTCGGGCGACAAGTTGTTCAGCCGGCCCCGGAATCGTTCCGTCTCGCTCTCCCGAATGCAGTTCAGCCGTTCCTCCAGGGCCACGATGGTGGGCACCACGTCGCGCGAGGCGAGCCGGTGCTGCATCTTCTGTAATTCCTGGTTCACGATCTGTTCCGCCCAAACGGCCTCACGCTGCCGCTGTTTCTTGTTGGCATCCACCACCTGGTCGAGGTCATCAATGTCGTAAACATAGGCGTTATCCAATTCATTGACCGCAGGATCGATATCGCGCGGCACGGCAATATCCACAAAAAATATGGGGCGATTTTTTCGTGCGGCCAGCAGTTGTTCCGCCTTTTCCCGCGTCACCACAAAGTGAGGCGCGCCCGTCGAGCTGATCACCACGTCCGCCTTGTTCATGTAGTCGAAAAGTTCTTCATAGTGGATGGCGGTTCCATGGAACGCGGCGGCCATTTCCACGGCGCGGTCGTAGGTGCGGTTGCTGACCAGGATGGCGCTGGCGCCGCTGCGCATCAGGTGCTTGGCCGCCAGTTCGCTCATTTTCCCCGCCCCGATCACGAAAATGGTTTTGCCTTCGAGGTTGCCGAAAATTTTCCTGGCCAGTTCTACTGCAGCATACGACACGGAAATGGCGGTGGCGCCGATGGCGGTTTCGCGCCGCACCCGGCGTGCCACCGCCAGCGCCTGGTTCACCACTTCGTGCAGTGTGCCATTCAACGCGCCCACGCGTTTGGCGGTGGCAAACGCCTGCTTCATCTGGCCCAGCACCTGCGGCTCGCCCAGAATCATGGAATCGAGGCTGGAGGCAACGCGAAACAGGTGCCGGACTACATCCTCCTGCCGGTGCCAATAGAGGTAGCGCTCGTGGGCCTTCACGTCGTAGTGGTGATATTCGGAGAGAAAACTTCGGAGGATGGGATCCGCTTCCACTTCGTCGCGCGCGCAGATGGCCACTTCCACGCGGTTGCAGGTGGATAGGATCAAGGCTTCCAGGATTCCCTCGCGGCCCACCAGGTTGGAGAGCGCCGCGGCCTGGCGCGTCTCATGGATGTTCATGATCTCGCGCACTTCCACCGGCGCCGTGCGATGATTAATGCCCACCAGGACGAGGTTCATAATTCAAACGTACAAAAATGCCAGCTTACTCTGCTTGCCTGCCCGTCGGCTCTAAGGCGTGGGCCCGATCTTTGGAAAATATCCGTGCTGTCCGCTCAGAAAACTGATGCCTAGAAAAGTCACCATCATGGTGGCGAAACCCAGCACCGCGAGGTAGGCGGACCGTCGCCCTCTCCAACTGCCGCTCATCCGGGTTGAAAACAGAATGAGATAAATAAGCCAGGTCACCAGCGCCCCCAGAATTTTCGGATCGAGTTCCCACGGCCCCTTCCACTCACGGCTGGCGCCGATAAAGCCCATCACGATGCCCAGCGTCAGGAAGGGAAGACCAATGATGAGCGACCGAAGATAAAGTTCGTCACATATTTCGAGCGAGGGCAGCCGGTAATAGAAAGCCCGCGGGCGCTTGGATTTCAGTTCGCGTTCCTGGAAGAGATACATGAGGGCGGCGATGAAAGTAATGAAGAAGCCCACGTAGCCGATCAGGATGCAGCCAATATGGACGATCAGCCATCGGCCGCGAAACTCGGGAGAAGCCGGCAATGCTCCGTTGTTGACCGCTGAAATCAGGGTCAGCACAAAGGCGAGCGGCAGCATGAAAATCCCGAGCGAGGTAATCTTGTAGCGAAGATAAATGAGAAAGAACGCCGTGGTGGCCAGAAATGAAAAGACCGAGAGCGCGCCGCGGACGTCCGCCACCGGCAAGCGATGGATCTCCACCGCCTTAATAGCGAGACCCGCGCCGTGGGCGAGCAGCCCAAACCCCAGCGCGCCCAGCGAGGCCGGTGAAAGCGTTGGCCGCCTCCGAATGACGGAAGGGAGCGTCAAGGCAATCCCAAGCCCGTAAAATGCAAGTGCTGTCCACAAGAGAGCAGGGTGCAAGGTAACCTCAATGCCAGCGGCCGGAACAATTGATTATAGCACCACGCCCTCTCATCAGCCCTTGATATCCCGGCCCTGGGTAGTGTCTCAGTTTGCTGTAGCGGCGCTCTATGAGCGCCGTAATTGTAAAGAAACCAAAGACGGCGGTCATAGACCGCCGCTACAAAAAGACCAAACTGAGACACTACCCGGCCCTGGCGTCGTGAGGATTGAGCTTGTCCAAGCGCGCCTGCCTTGGTTGCAACCCCCCTCCCCCGACCCCTCCCCCGCCCGGGCGGGGGGGAATAATTTTCTTTATTTTGGACCTCGCCCCCTTGGGGGAGAGGGTCTCCCGCCGGTGCGGGACGGCTGAGTGGGTGCCTGGCAAAATTCTCGAGATGTAACTTCTAATCTCGCGCTTGTATTGGAAACATCCGAGGAGGCAGGTCTTGGAAAATGTTGAGGACGCGAAATAAAGGCGGCAATTCGTGGGGTGCGCACAGAGAATTAGCAATTTCCATGAATCCTCTCCGCCGTCGCGCGGGCTGTCATGCTTTCTGCTCTGGCCGGGGCCGGACTACGCCGCGCACTCGCCCCGGCCCAGCTTGAGGCTGTAAACTTCCTGATCGCCCCAATCCACGAACAGGTCTTCCTCGCGCTCATCGCTGGTGTCTATGTACTTCCGTAAATGGTCCACGAGGGTCGCGTCCGGTGTGTTCACCGCCCAGGCGCGAAACGACTGGCCCGCTGATCGCTCACGCCGGTAGAGATCGAGCAGCGCCCGCAGTGTCTCCGGAATGCGCTTGGCGGGCACGGGAACCACCTGGCGGGCAAAGCGCACGCCGTCGGCGGATACTTCACCCCCCAGCATCAATTGATAATAGGGCGCCTGCCGCTCTCCCACCTTGCGCGCGTTTCCGTACAATCCAATGTCCGCGATGTGGTGATGTCCGCAGGAGTTCGGGCAGCCGCTGATTTTGATGCGCAAATTTTTGATTTCAGGATCGGTTTCATCGGCGAATTCCTTCGCCAGCACTTCGGCCAGAGTGAGCGAGCGGGTGATCCCCAGGTTGCAAGTGGTTGCCCCCGGACATCCGGTGACGTCGGCGATGGTGCGCGCTCCGGGAGTGGCGAGGTCGAGCGCTTCTAGGTCATGGAAAATTTCACCGGCGCGCTCAATGGGCACCCAGGGAATCACCAGGTCCTGTGATATCGCGATGCGCGTGGCGGGCAGGTTGTACTTGTCGAGCAGATCGGCAAGGCCGCGGAATTGATCCGCAAGAATGTTGCCCGCCGGTAGCTTGATCCAAATCAGGGCGTGCCCGGCCTGGCGTTGGGGCTGGAGATTGTGCTGCGCCCACCGATGATATTCCCCGGACGCCCCGTTTCCGGAAATGGTCCCTGGCGAAATGCTCACCAGGGGCGCGGAGGCAGGGCTTGGAATGGTCCTGGTCCCCGCGGGCGTCTCCACCACGGCGAGTTTTTCTTCCACCAGGCGGCGGAACTCTGCGATGCCTTGGGCGCGCAGCACGAACTTCATCCGCGCTTTTAATTTGTTCTTCCGGTTTCCGTGTTCCAGGAAGACGCGCAGGATCGCTTCGATGGTCGGAATTAACTCCTCCTCGGGCAGAAACTCCGTGAGCGTGGCCGCTTCGGTGGGCAGGCTGCCCAGACCCCCGCCCACCAGAACTTTGAAGCCCCGATGCGCCGTGCCATTGCTGCCGCGAACGCGCGCGATCAGGCCCACATCGTGAATCCCGGCCACGGCGCAGTTGCCATCGTCCTCGCAGCCGGAAAATGCAATCTTGAATTTCCGCGGCAGGTCATGGAAATCCGGATGGCGCAGAAAGAATTGGGTGGTCGCCAGCGCGTAGGGCGTCACGTCAAACGATTCGGTGGGGCAAACTCCCGCCAGCGGACAACTGGTGATGTTCCGCACCGTGTTGCCGCAGGCTTCCCGCGTGGTCAGGCCGGCATCAGCCAGCAGGCCCATGACGGCAGTCACGTTCTGCATTTTTACAAAGTGGTATTGGATGTTTTCCCGCGTGGTCAGGTGTCCGCGCCCGGTCGAATACGTCTCCGCGATATCGGCCAGTACCCGAAGCTGCCCCGGGTTCAGTACTCCCGAGGGAACTTTCACCCGCACCATCTGAAAGCCCGGTTGCCGTTGCCCATAGATGCCGTGCTTCAGCCGAAAGGGGCGCAACTGGTCTTCCGTGATCTCCCCCCGGTACAGTTGCTCCAGACGCTCGCCGAACAGGCGGATCTCTTCATCAATCGCCTGGCGAGAGTGCCGGTCTTCCAAAACCGCGGTCAACATTGCCGCCTCCCAAAATAAAAAACCCACCGCCGAATTTGCTTCCGGCGGTGGGTTGGATTGAAACCTTTAAGATTTAACTTATGACTTCAGGCCTCCTCCACACACGCGTCCGGACGCTTTACAACAACACATCGCGGCACCGTGTTGGAGATTCATGGCCATCATCAAACCATTACTCTAAACCTATCCCCGATGAATGTCAACGAAAAATAAAACCACAAAAAATAAAACCCGGACGTGGGGGTAGGGCTTGCCCTACCCTTTTTCCGCAAAATGAAGAAGGAACAAAGAGGGGACGGCAAGCCGTCTCCCTGCTTACCGCTCAGGGGCATGCCGTCTTGCGATATGCGATCCGGCGATTTCGGATATAATCGGCGCGCGGAATTGCGCAATTGAATCAGGCAAAACCGTGACTTCCGTCCGGAGGTGCAGGCCCATGCAGGCTCGGAATATTTTCAGGCTGTTCGCAACCGTTCTCTTTGCCATTTTGGTCTGGCACGGCCTCCGCCAGCTTCGCGCGCAGAGCGCCGAGGGCGCGATCGGATTGTTCGCAGATCATGGCGATGTGGGCACGGTCCTTCACGCCGGCTCGGTGGATTACAACCCTTCCGCCGGCACGTACACCATCGCCGGCAGCGGCGAGAACATGTGGTTCAACAATGACGCTTTTCAGTTCGTCTGGAAAAAGGTTACCGGCGACGTCACCCTTAACGCCGATATTTCGTTTATCGGCCAGGGCGGCAACCCGCATCGGAAGGCGGTGCTAATGATCCGCCAGAGTCTTGACGCCGATTCCGTTTATGCCGACGTGGCCCTGCACGGCGTCGGATTGACCTCGCTCCAGTTTCGCGACGAAAAGGGCGCCACCACCCATGAGGTGCAAGCGAACGTTTCCGCCCCCCGGCGCCTGCGGATTGAAAAGCGCGGCGACTACTTTTACATGCTGGTGGCCAATGAAGGCGAGGAATTCAAAATGGCTGCGGGCTCGCCGCGAATTGCGCTTCACCAGCCCTTCTACGTGGGCATCGGCGTCTGCTCTCACGACAAGGACGTGGTGGAGAAGGCCGTGTTTTCAAAGGTCGCTCTTTCCACCGAAAGCGTCCCGTCCGCGCATCCGTCGCTCTACAGCACATTGGAGGTCGTGCCGATATCTTCCGGCGACCGTCGCGTGGTTTACGTCACGCCCGGACGCATGGAAGCGCCCAACTGGACGCGCGACGGCAAGTGGCTTCTGTTCAATCGCGACGGCCACATTGAGCGCATGCTCGCGGCCGGCGGCAACCCGGAGCGCATTGACACCGGAATTGCCACCCGCGTGAACAACGATCACGGCCTCTCGCCCGATGGCACGCAGCTTGCCGTCAGCGACAATTCGCAGGGCGATCACGACTCCCGAATCTACATTGTGCCGCTCGCTGGTGGCGCCGCCCGCCGCATCACGCCGCGCGGGCCCTCCTACTGGCACGGCTGGTCGCCGGACGGAAAGACCCTGGCGTTTTGCGGCGAGCGCGACGGCGAGTTCGATGTCTATACCGTTCCCGCCGCCGGTGGTGATGAGACTCGCCTGACCACCGCCAAGGGGCTTGACGACGGCCCCGACTATTCGCCTGACGGAAAATATATTTACTTTAATTCCGTGCGCACCGGCCTGATGCAGATTTGGCGCATGAAACCGGATGGGAGCGACCAGGAGCAGGTGACCTCGGACGATTACAACAATTGGTTCGCCCACATCTCGCCGGATGGCAAGTGGATGGTGTTTCTCACCTACGAAAAAGACGTCAGCGGGCATCCTGAAAACAAAGACGTGATGTTGCGTTTGATGTCAACGAGCGGGGACAAGAAGATCACCGTGCTGGCGCGCCTTTTCGGAGGGCAGGGCACCATCAACGTTCCCAGTTGGTCGCCGGACAGCAAGCAATTGGCGTTTGTGAGCTTTGAACTCGTTCCGTAATATTATTGTTCCTGGTTTTGGCGGGCCAATCCGCTTCACCTTCGTAGGGCCGGGGCTTGCCCCGGCCTTTTCGCTTCCTGATACGGCGTTAAATGGCCGGGGCAAGCCCCGGCCCTACTCGGCACCGGTGGCACGCGCAAAATTTGGGACTAAAATTTAATTTTGGGATTCCGGTCGTCCCCAGGGTCCGCCCATCGCGTATTGGGAACGGTGGGCGTCCAGCCCGGCCGCATCGGGTCCTGATCGTAGGGATAGGGCCCCAGGCGCTTGAACATTTCGCTGTATTCTGCCAGCTTCTCGCGATTCAGCCGCACGCCCAGGCCCGGCGCCGTCGGCACAGCAATGGTGCCGCCCTCGTAACGCAATTTCCCGCCCTCGATCACATCGTCCACCAATTCGTGGTAATGCGCGTCGGCGGCAAATGTCAAATTGGGAATCACCGCGCCCAAGTGGAGCATGGTGGCAAGTTGGATGCCCAGCTCGCCCGAGGAATGCACGGCCACGCCCAGTTGAAATGTCTCGCACACCCCGGCGGCCTTCACGCACGGGCGAATCCCGCCCCAGAAAGTGGTGTCGAGCAGGATCACGTCCACGGCAGTGTGAAGAACGTTGGCAGCCAATTGCTCGAAATTCACCACCACCGTGTTGGTGGCCAGGGGAAGGCGCAGTTTTTCGCGCGCCCGCCGCATACCGTTCATGCCAAACACCGGGTCTTCCAGATAATCGTTGTTCAGGTCCTCAATGACGCGGCCAAACCAGATGGCCTGCTCGGTGGACCAGGAGCAGTTGGGATCGAATCGCAGCCTGTCTCCGGCAAATTGCGCCGCCAAGGCGCGGTAGCATTCCAGCTCAAACTCGGGCGGAAACACGCCGCCCTTCATCTTGTGCGTGGTAAAACCGTGGAGCTTTTTGAGTTCCCGGGCATGGGCCAGAAATTGTTCCAGGGTGCGGACTTCGCCCGAGCCGTCGCGCGGGTTGGCATAGCGAAAGAAAAGGTAGGATGCGAAGGGGACCCGATCCCGCAGCCGCCCGCCCAGCATTGCCGAGACGGGCACGCCCCATTGCTGCCCCAACAGATCGAGGCAGGCAAATTCGAGCGCGGCTACGATTTGCGTCCGATTGTTGTAAAGCGACGCGGTGGGGTTGCTGATGAGGAACCGCATTTCTTCGAGCCGCGCCGGGTCGCGTCCCACCAGGTAGGACTTCATCTGCCTGAACGTGCCCTCGGCGGATTCGCCGCCTCCCCCCATTTCCCCCAGGCCCACCAGTCCGTTGTCTGCTTCCACCTCGACGATGGTGCGCACAAACCGTCCCCAGTGGCAGCCGTTGGCGTGCCGCAGGGGTGCGTGCAGCGGCACGCTCACCGTAGTGGCGCGAATATCCGTAATTTTCATTCAACCCCTGATGATTAGTCTCAGTCCGGAATCGTGAATCAAGAATCTTAACCTCGGAATCGCAAATCTGTAATCTCAAACCTGAAATCTCAAATCTGAAATCTCAAATCTCAAATCTGAAATCTGTAATCTCAAATCCGTAATTTCAAATCTGTAATCTCAAATCTGAAATCGCAAATCTGAATTTTTGAATCTGGAATCTTGAATCCAGCACCTGCCTACCGTCCACTGTCTACTGTCTACCGTCCTCTGCCTACTGTCCACCACTCTCCCCCAGGCAGGCAAAAACCTCGCGGTAAAACTCCGGATGCGATTGCCACGTCTGCGCGGTCACCATGCGGCCATCGCGCACCGCCTGCTCGGTTTTGTAGGTTCCACCGCATTGCTCCACCTCCACGCGCACGTGTTCATAGCACGTCACCCGCCGCCCGGTGACCAAGCCGGCGGCGGTCAGAATCTGAATCCCGTGGCAAATGGCAAACACCCATTTGCCCGTCTGCGCAAACTCGCGCACCATCTTCAGCAGCAGGGCGTTGTTGCGCAGATATTCCGGCGCGCGCCCGCCCAGCACCAGCACCGCGTCGTAGTCGCTTACTTTCACTTTATCGAAGGCAATATCTGCCTCCAGGCCGTAGCCCGCGCGCTCCACGTAAGTGTCCCAGCCGGGCTCAAAGTCGTGCATCACCAGGTGCAGTCGTCGCTTGGAGGGCGCCGCCACCACCGGCTCATGGCGCGCCTCGCGCAAGCGGTGCACGGCGTAAAGCGCTTCGTAGGATTCCCCAGCATCTCCGGTCACAATCAGTATTTTCATGATGGTCATATGATACACCAGTTCACCAAGCTTCATAGGGGGACGGCGAGCCCCGCGCCATACGGTGCCGATCGAGCCGTGTCTCCTGCCGTTACCATTCGGACCGCGCCCATCACGCTTGCCTGCCAACCAGGGCGATTTAATCTATAATCCCGTCCATGGGCCTTCCCGTTTCAATCCATCGTGCGGAGCAGTCCACCGTCCGCCTGGACAGCCAGGACCCTTTCCTGAGCATTCAGCACATCACCGTTTTCGTCCAGGACCAGGAGCGCAGTCTGCGATTCTTTCTGGACCAGCTTGGTTTCAGGCTGGTCAGCGATTGCGTGTTTGAGAATGGCCGCCGCTGGGTGGCCGTGGGTCCGCCGGATGGAACCGCCGTGCTCTCCCTGGTGGCTCCCGAGCCCGGCTCAAAAGCATTCGAGCTGATTGGCCGTCCCACCCAGATTGTTTTCGTCACTGAAGATTTTGACGCCAAATTCCATCAGTGGCGCTCACGCGGAGTTCGCTTTCTGGTGCCGCGCCTGCGGCGCATGAAGTTTTCGCGCTCCAGGGCAGCCCCTGATTCAACCGTCCCCACCGAAGTGCGTCGCGCGCCGGGACCCGTTTGGGGCGGAGTGTTCGCAACCTTCAAAGATGTGGACGGAAATTCCTATGGGTTGGTGGGCATTGACGAAGTGACGCGGGAGATCGAAGCGCAGCGGCGCGCGGCGGCGGAAAAACTTGAATCGGAGCGCCGCGCCGCCCAGGAACTCGAAATCGCCAAGCAGGTGCAAGCCAGGCTTTTCCCGCAAAGCTTTCCGCTTTTGCGAACGCTGGACTGCGCCGGTGCGTGCATTCAGGCCCGCCAGGTGGGAGGCGATTATTACGATTTCATCGATCTCGGCCCGGACCGCGTGGCCCTGGTGATTGGCGATATCTCCGGCAAAGGCATCGCGGCGGCGCTTTTGATGGCCAGTCTCCACGCCAGCTTGCGCACCCAGTGCGCCGTCGCGGTGGATCAGCCGCAACGACTCTTGCGATCGGTCAACCAGTTTTTTTACCAGAATACCGACGACAACGTTTTCAGCACTCTCTTCTTCGCCCTCTATGACGACCGCTCGCGGCTCCTGCGTTATGCGAGTTGCGGGCACCAAGCCGCGCTGCTCCTGCACCACGACGGCGCCCTGGAACAACTCGGAGCCACCGGCCCTGTCCTTGGACTATTTCAGGATTGGGATGGCACCCTCGAGGAGCGGCCTCTGGATGCTGATGACACCCTGGCCATTTATACTGACGGCCTCATTGAATCCTTTAACAGATTCGGCGAAGAATTCGGGGAGCAGCGCCTGATGGACGCTCTGCGGCGGCATCGCCGCCTGCCCTCCGGGGAGCTGTTGGAAGCGGTGGTGGGCGAAGTTCGACGCTTCAGCCCCCACGAACAGCACGATGATATTACCCTGATTGTGGCGCAAGGCCGGCCCCATTCGCGGTAAAATCCCAGCGCGATGACCTCAGAACGTTTTCTTCCCGGCCGTAAAGTTCCCCAATCCGACGTGGTATCCTTTCGCCGCCCAATTTGCAATCGTGCCGCCGGCCTTGTTGCCGCGTACCTGTTGGCCACTTTCATCTTCGCGCCCCCAACCGCCCGGGCCGAAACCGGCACTGCCGCCTGGCTGCGCTACCATTCCATCCAGGATCCCGCCGCCAGGCGCCGCTACGACACCCTGCCCGCCACCGTCGTGGCGCCGGACGATTCCGCCGTGATCCAGGCGGCCCGCCAGGAACTGATCCGCGGCGTGCGCGGCATGTTGGGCCGCACCCTGCGTGCCCAATCCCAATTGCCCCGCGAGAGTGCCATCGTTCTTGGTACGCTCCAGCAGGTCAACGCGGTTCTTCCCGGCCTGCGGTTGAGGGCCGGACTTGCGGACGACGGCTACCTTTTGAAAACGGCCGGCGCCGGCGGCTTCCGCTATCTCATCATCACCGCACCCAACGATCGCGGCGTGTTGTATGGCGTTTTTGCCCTGCTTAGAAAAATCAGCCTGCGCAAACCGATAGCCCGGCTGGATGAGCGCCATGCACCCTACGCGCCCCTGCGCTGGGTGAATGAGTGGGATAACCTGGACGGCACCATCGAGCGCGGTTACGGCGGCGGTTCGATCTTTTTTGCGGATGGCCGCGTGGTGGACGATTTG
This sequence comes from Terriglobia bacterium, assembly GCA_035946625.1. Classification (GTDB taxonomy): domain Bacteria; phylum Acidobacteriota; class Terriglobia; order UBA7540; family UBA7540; genus DASYXZ01. The sequence goes on from DASYZE010000015.1 coordinate 52,256, forward strand.
AGCCGCGCCCGCGATTACGCCCGCCTGCTGGCCTCCGTCGGAATCAACGGCTGCGCGGTGAACAACGTCAACGCCAACCCGCGCGTGATCGACGCCGACTTTCTGCCTCAACTGGCGCGCCTCGCGCGTGCCTTCCAGCCCTGGGGCGTTCGACTCGCGGTTTCCATTGACCTCAGCAGCCCCCAAGTGCTCGGCGGGCTCGATACTTTCGATCCCCTCGACCCGCGCGTCGCCCGGTGGTGGCGCGACAAGTTCGATGAGATCTACCGCGCCGTCCCCAATTTCGGCGGGGTGGTGATGAAGGCGGACTCCGAGGGCCGCGCCGGACCTTCCGTCTATGGCCGGTCGCCCGTGGATGCCGCCAACGTGATCGCGCGCGCCCTTCGGCCGCATGGCGGAATAATTTTTTACCGCGCCTTTGTCTACGACCATCACTTGGATTGGCGCAACTTGAAGAACGATCGCGCCCGCGCCGCTTACGATATTTTTCATCCCCTGGATGGCCAATTCGATGACAACGTGGTTCTCCAAATCAAAAACGGCCCGATTGATTTTCAAGTGCGCGAGCCCGCATCCCCGCTGTTTGGCGGTCTGCAAAAAACCAACCAGGCGATGGAGGTTCAGATCACCCAGGAGTACACCGGCCAGCAGCGCCACCTCTGTTTTCTCGTCCCCATGTGGAAAGAAGTGCTCGACTTCGATATGCGCGCCACCGGCGGGGTGACGCCGGTCAAGGATCTGATCGCGGGTAAAACATTTCATCGGCGGCTGGGTGGAATGGTGGGCGTCGCCAACGTGGGCCGCGACCCCACCTGGCTCGGCAGCCATCTGAGCATGGCGAATCTCTATGGCTTCGGCCGCCTGGCATGGAATCCCAACCTGACGGCAAAACAGATTGCCGAAGAGTGGACTCGCCAGGCCTTTGGGAACGACACGCGCGTGGCCTCAACCATCACGGACATGCAATTGAGGTCATGGCGAATTTACGAAAACTATACCGGCCCCCTCGGGCTGGGAACTTTGACGGATATTCTCGGCAGCCACTACGGTCCCGGCATTGAATCCGCCGAGCGCAACGGCTGGGGGCAGTGGATTCGCGCCGACCATGAGGGCATCGGCATGGACCGCAGCGTGGCCACGGGCACCGGATTGATCAGGCAATACGCGCCGCCCGTGGCGAAATTATACGAGTCGCCCGGCATTTGCCCCGATGAATTGCTTTTGTTCATGCACCACGTCCCATACACCCACATTCTCCATTCAGGGAAGACTGTAATTCAATATATCTATGACACTCATTATGAAGGCGCTAAAGAGGCGGCGGGGCTGGTGAAGCAGTGGCGGTCCCTGCGCGGGCGCGTGGACGAAGAGCGCTACCGTGAGGTGCTAGGCAGACTTCAGTATCAGGCCGGCCACGCCATCGTTTGGCGCGATGCCGTTTGCCGCTGGTTTCAGCGCCTCTCTGGCATTCCGGATGCCAGCGGCCGCGTCGGAAATTATCCCGGCCGCATTGAGGCGGAAACCATGAAGCTGGAGGGCTACCAGATTACCCCCGTCGTGCCCTGGGAAACTGCCTCCGGCGGCCAGGCCGTCACCTGTCCGCGGCCAAGCGGGTGCACGGCCACTTTTGTTTTTAATGGTAAAGCCGGATGGCACAACCTGAGCGTTCAGTACTTCGATCAGAATAACGGCATCTCGCATTACAAAATCTTTGTCGCGGGACAATTGGTTGACCACTGGACGGCCGACATGAATCTGCCGGCGGATACAATGAACGGAAGCTCATCCACCCGCCGAACTGTCCGCGCCGTGGCGCTTCGCCCCGGCGATGATATTCGCATTGAGGGCATTCCTGACCGGGAAGAATTCGCCCCCATCGATTACATTGAGATTATTCCCATCGAGCAATTACCCTGAACTGGTAAAGCCCGCACATCAAAAAAGCTCACCACCGAGGGCACAGGGCTGCACAGCGAATTCCGCCTCCGTGAGCCTCGGTGTTCTCTCTGGTAAAAGTTTTATATCGCTGAGCGAGCAATTGGGGTGCGCCCCAGGCAAACCCGGAATTAGTGTGGCAGCCTTTCTTCTCCCGCAATCCTAAACGCCGCCTCAACTCCCGCGGTCCCATCCCCCGGCTGCCCGCCGCCCACAAAAATATGATATTGGCCCGCCCGCTCCCATCTTTCTCCCTGCTCGTTGACCACACTCAGGTCGCGTCGATCGAGCTTGAATGTGACGCGCCGGGTTTCACCCGCGCCGAGGTGAATGCGCTCCAACCCTTTCAGCTCGCGGAGGGGCGCCCCCTCGGAAGGCGGCCCATCAATGTAGAGCTCCGCCACTTCATCGCCGGCGACGCTCGACGTGTTGCGCACATCGGCCTCCACCGTCAAAGGTTGTCCCGCCCGGACCTCGTTCGAGGACAGCTTAAGATTGCTATAAGCAAACTTGGCATAACTGAGGCCATAACCGAATCGGTAAAGCGGCTGGCCCCGGAAGTAGCGGTAGGTCCTGTCCTTCATCGAGTAGTCTTCGAAGGGCGGAAGTTGGTCCAGCGAAGAATAGAACGTGACCGGCAACCGTCCGCCCGGATTGTTCTTGCCCGCCAGGGTCTCGGCAATCGCCCTCCCGCCTTCTTCGCCGGGATACCACGCCTCCAGAATTGCCGCCGCGTGCGCTTGCGCCCAATTCACCGCCAGCGCGCTGCCATTCAGCAGGACCACCACCAGCGGCTTGCCCGTGGCGCTCAGCGCTTCCAGCAAATCTTGCTGGACTTTGGGCAGCGTAATATCGGTCCGGTCGCCGCCGTTGAATCCCTCCACGTGGATGGGCATTTCCTCCCCCTCGAGATTAGGCGAGAGGCCCACGAAGGCCACCACCACGTCCGCGCGCTGCGCCGCTTTCACGGCCTCCTCGCGCAGAACGTCGACCGGTGGCTTCCAGGTGAGCGTAATGCCGGCGGCGAACAGCGGCGAACTGTGCGTGTATTCCAGGCGAAAGTCGTGGGCGGCGGCATCGTCGAAATGAACGGGGATCACCGGTAACTTTGGAGTCCAATTGAAATTCGTGTGGCTGCTCTCGCTCAGCAGCTTGCCGTCGAGGTAAACGCGAAACGTCTCCTTATCCCCGCAGGGATAGCAGTGCGCGGTGTCGATACTGAAAGTGTAGTCGCCCGGCCCCGGCGGCGTCAGCGTGCCCGTCCAGCGCACCGCAAACGCCTGCATGGGCACGCCGGGAGCGGGCGCGGCGCCGTTCCAGTCAAACTGAATTTGCGCGTCGGTGCGCGTCAACACAGGTGAACCGGAGAAATCGTTTCCGGCGAAATACTCGCCCTTCAGCCCCGGTTCCTTCTGTCCGCGGGCCGGATGAAATACCGTGTGCGGCACCGGCACTTGCATCTCGCTGACGTAGGGCGAGCCTTGCGCGTAGAGGATGGTGGCCTTGCCCTTAAACTGTTCCAGCATCCCGTCGATGGGCAGCACCGGGTGCGACGGGGTGCCGTTGTAATTCCCTTCGAGCGCGGGCAGGGCCGCGGCGTTGGGGCCAATCACGGCAATCGTCTTCACTCCCGGCTTGAGCGGCAGAATTCCGCCCTCGTTTTTCAGCAGCACCATGGCTTCTCGCGCCGCCCGCAGCGCCACCTGGCGATGCTCGGGCGAATCGTCTTCCGCCATGGGAATTTTATTGAAGGGAACCGCGTCCGCCGGGTCAAACATCCCCAGCCTCATGCGCGCGGTAAACAGGCGCTTCACCGCCGTGTCGATTTCACTCTCCTGGATCAAGCCGTCCTTCACCGCCTTCACCAGGGTGACGTATTCGTTCCCGCAGGTCGTGTCCGTCCCCGCCCGCACCGCCACCGCCGCGCCGTGCTCGTTGTCGGGGGTGTAGTGGTGCCCGAGGGTGATGTCGCCCACCGCGCCGCAATCCGACGTCACGTAACCCTGAAAGTGCCAGCGATCGCGCAGGTCTTTCTGCAATAGGTCGGAGTTGGCGCAGGCCGGAACTCCATTCACCGCATTGTAGGCGCACATCACCGAGTCGGCGTGCGCGTCCGCCACCGTCGCCCGGAAAGCGGGCAAATAGGTGGATTCCAAATCGCGCGGCGAAGGGTTCACGTTGAACCCGTGCCGCGCCGGCTCCGGCCCGCTGTGGACGGCAAAGTGCTTGGGCGTGGCCACCAGCTCCAGATACTTCGGGTCATTCCCTTGCAGCCCCTTCACAAATGCCACGCCCAGACTGCCAGTGAGGAACGGGTCCTCGCCATACGTTTCCTGTCCGCGTCCCCACCGGGGATCGCGGAAAATGTTGATGTTGGGCGACCAGAAGGTGAGCCCGTAGTAAATGCTGTAATTCTTTTCCCGCTGCGCCTGATTGTATTTGGCGCGCGCTTCGCTGGCGATCACGCGCCCTTCGCTGTGGATCAGGTCGGCGTCCCACGTGGCGGCCATGCCGATTGCTTGCGGAAAAACCGTGGCATAGCCCGACCGCGCCACCCCGTGCAGCGCTTCGTTCCACCAGTCGTAAGGCAGTATGCCGAGCCGCGGAATCCCCGGCGCGGTGTGCTGCATCTGAAGAACTTTTTCCTGGAGCGTCATGCGCGCGACCAGATCATCCACCCGCTGCTCGATGGATAGGGAAGTGTTCAGATAGGGTGCGCGCTCCTGTTTCGGTTCCGGTCCGGCCAAGGTCAAGGGCAGGGCGGGCAAAGCAAGCAGAGCGAGCGTCGCGCCCGCCCTAAATAGTTTCGATGTTTGAATCATGGTGGCATCCAATGTGAAATAACCATAAGAAGTTGTCAAGCTTGTTGAAGAAAAGGTGCTGACGCATTTTGATTTAGTAGAGCCGGGCTTCAGCCCGGCATGTGCCGCCCTGAAGGGCGGCGCTACCTCAAAATGCGCCACCGCCGAAGAAATGTAGCGGCGGCTTTACGCCGCCATTCCCGGTCCGGAGACAATAGATTTGTGGCGAAGTGAATTCGCCCCAGCCCTCCGTCCCTAACCCCCAGTCCCCATTCCCCAGCCCCCGCAATTGGACATTTAATTTCTCGCGGGGTATATTCGCTGGCGTTTTCATGCCGAGCGATTCGGGTTGTTGCGTATGCCTTCCCTTGACGATCATCGGCCGGTCCCGGTGGCGAACGCCAATCGCGCTCGCGATCATCTGGCCAATGAGCGCACCTTTCTGGCTTGGGTGCGCACCGGCATTGCCATTGTCGTTTTCGGTTTTGCCATCGGACGCTTCGCCATCGCCATCCGCCAATTCATGCAAATCCAGGGCCGCACCTCCTCCACGGCGGGAATTTCCGTTTGGCTCGGCATGATCGCCATTGTCTGCGGGGTTCTGTTGACTCTGGCCGGCTTGCTGCGCTACCGTCGCACCCGCGATCAATTGGAGTCCGGAACCTTCGAGCCGGCTGGTTTTATTGTTGATTTCCTGGGTGTTCTGGTGGCGTTATTCGGCGTGGCCCTGGCGGCCTATCTGGTCTACATCGAATTACGTCTGTAGATTGCTTTGGCCGCCGCTTGGCCTGCCCCCCCACCCAAAACGGAAGCGCGCGCGCTTCCGCCCGGCCGCGGGAGAGCGACCGCCCAGCGCAAGGACGCACCATGAACACGCTGCTCCAGGATCTTCGCTACGCTTTCCGCCTGTTGGCCCGGGCGCCCGGCTTTGCCGCTCTGGCCATTCTTACCCTGGCGCTCGGCATGGGCGCCAACACCGCCCTCTTCTCCGTCGTCAATGGCGTGCTCCTCAACCCTCTGGCCTATCCCCATTCCGACCGGCTCGCCGCGATTTACGAAAGCACTCCGGGTTTCAAACAAGCACCCATCAACTACCTGAATTTCCTTGACTGGCAGCGCGACGCGCAAACCTTTTCCTCCCTGGCCATCTACCGCAACCAGGACTACAACGTCACCGGCATAGGCCAGGCGGAGCGCCTGAGCGGGTTCATGATTTCCGCCGGCTTCTTTTCCACCCTGGGCGCCAACCCCGTTCTGGGCCGCATCTTTGGCGCCGATGACGACCTTCCCGGCGCCGGGCGCGTCGTCATTCTGGGCGGCGGCCTTTGGCAACGCAAATTCGGTTCATCGCCCGCCATCCTGGGAAAATCCATCACCCTCAACGGCGACTCCTACACCATCGTCGGCGTGCTGCCCGCCAGTTTCACCTTCTATGGCCAGTCCCGCGATGTCTACACCCCCATCGGTCAGTGGAACGACCCTTCATTCCGCGACCGCCGCATTGATATGAGCGCGCACGCCGTGGGCCGTCTCAAGCCCGGAGTGACGCTGGCTCAGGCCCAGGCCGACATGGACGCGGTGGCGCGCCATCTGGCCGCCGCCTTTCCCGAGGCCGACAAGAACGTGGGCGTCGCCGTCGTTTCTTTGCAGCAGGACATCGTGGGCAACGTCCAGCCCATCCTGCTGGTGCTCCAGGCCGCCGTCGCCTTCCTGTTGCTGATCGCCTGCGCCAACGTTGCCCACCTTCTTCTGGCGCGCTCCCTGGGCCGGGAGCAGGAGTTCGCCCTGCGCGCCGCCCTGGGCGCCAGTCCCTGGCGCGTGGTTCGCCAGCTTTTCACCGAGAGCGTTTTGCTCTCCGGCGCCGGCGGAGCGCTGGGGCTGCTGTTCGCCTACTGGGGCTTTCGCGGGATGGTGCGTGCGCTGCCCGGCGCCTTGCCGCGCGCCGCGGAAGTCTCCCTGGACGCGCGCGTCTTTGCCTTCACCCTCGGCGTTTCATTTTTTGCCGGAATTTTATTTGGCCTTGCCCCCGCCCTCAAGGCCTCTCGCATCAATTTGCAGGAAACATTGAAGGAGGGCGGCCACGGCGGCGGCGGCCCCCGCCACCGCCTCCCGGGGATTTTCATTGCCGGCGAAACCGCCCTGGCCCTGGTGCTCCTGGCCGGCGCCGGACTGATGCTGCGCAGCTTAGCCGCCTTGGGCCGCGTCAATCCCGGCTTCAATCCCACTCACGCCCTCACTTTCAATTTATCGCTGCCCGCCGCTTCCACCGCCACCCCCGACCAGACTCGCGCCCGCCTTCGGCTCTTCGACGCCAAAATGCGTTCCATCCCGGGCGTGGAGGCCGTTTCCGTCACCCTCGGCTCGCGCCCCATGATTCACGATTCTACCCTCCCTTTCTGGATCGAGGGTGAGCCCAAGCCGGCTACCGTTCAGGAGATGCACCAGGCCATGTTCTATCTGGTCGAAGCCGGGTTTCAACGCGCGATGGGCATCACCCTTCAGCGCGGACGCTTCGTCACCCCCCAGGATGACGAGCACGCCCCGGTAGTCATCGACATCGATGACGCTTTTGCCCGCACCTATTTCCCCCGCCGGAATCCCATCGGCCGGCGCGTCCATCTCGCCCTCTTTAATGTGCAGGCGGAAATCGTGGGCGTGGTGGGCCACGTGAAGCAGTGGGGACTCGATCCCGACCCCCAATCCGCCATCGAGGCGCAATTCTACTATCCCTTTATGCAGCTTCCGGAAAAGCTCATGCCCCTGGTGGCGGAATCCGTCGCCGTGGTCCTGCGCACCGGGCGCCGGCGCACCGCTGTGATGGGCGACGTTCGCCGCGCCGTCGCCGCCATCGATTCCCGTGAAGTGATTTATAACCCCGAGACCATGCAGGAGGTTGTCGCCAACTCTTTTGCCCCGCGCCGCCTTTCCCTGGCCCTGCTGGGCGTCTTCGCCTCCTTGGCGTTGTTGCTTTCCTGCGTCGGAATTTATGGCGTCACCGCCTGCCTGGCCGGCCAGCGCACGCATGAAATTGGAGTGCGCCTGGCCTTGGGAGCGCAACCCCGTGATATCCTGCTCCTCATCCTGGGCCAAGGCGCGCGCATGGCCTTGCTCGGCGTGGCCCTCGGCATCCCCGCCGCGCTTGCCTTAACCCGCCTGATGGCCCACCAGCTTTTCGGCGTCACCGCCCATGACCCGCTCACCTTTGCCTCCGTCGCCCTGCTGCTGGTGGCCGTTGCCGTCGCCGCCTGCTACCTCCCCGCCCGCCGCGCCATGCGCGTTGATCCCTGCGTCGCCCTCCGCGGCTAGGGCCGAAGCTTGCCCCGGCAGATTTGGTAGCCACGGTCACCGCTTTTTGTGACCGTGGGTTCTTACCATCAAAGCATGGCGCATGATATTGAATAATCCAAGCAAGCGCAGAGCGGGTAGACATGTCACCCGCGGGTGGCGCATACGTTCCGCATTATGGGATGTATGCGGCCCTTGATGGTAGTAAGATCATCGGGTGCCCCGGCAGATTTGGTAGCCACGGTCACCGCTTTTTGTGACCGTGGGTTCTTACCGTCAAAGCATGGCGCATGATATTGAATAATCCAAGCAAGCGCAGAGCGGGCAGAGTTCGCGGTCATTGAACTCTGCGGTTTGTAACCTGGAATGATATCAAATAATCCTAGGCAAAGAATTATCTCTGTCATGAACACCGTGCCTGTTGAATTGTGGCGACACGGCGTGTTCATTTGATGAAAAGCCGCGGAGTTTTACAAAACGAATCTCTGCGCTACCAGCTTTCGCTTTGGCAGGCCCTTGGAAAAATGGGATGGCCTCGGATGCGTTTAAATTTACGGGAGAAAGTACAAGGCTGCTTATGAAACGCGACCCGACCTATCTGTTTGACTTCTTTATGCTTTGCGCCTTTTTGTTTATGTTCACGTTGTGGTTGGTTCACGAGGGTTACGGATGGGGGCAGAGTTGCGTTATTTTTGCGACGAGCCTCACCTTAGTCACAATTGTATCGGTGATTCGGTGGAGGCGGGTGGAGGCTTTGCCGTTCGGTCGGAGGTCGGCAAGATTCTCGCGGCGGAACCAACTGAAGGCCAACGCGATAGGCGTGGGCGCACTTCTCATGATCGCCCCGGAGTGGGACCGGAGGACGATTGTACTTTTCGCCGTGGTGATATTTGGCCTTGGGAATATTGCGAGCCTCGTTGAGTGGCTTCTTTGGCGACGTTATGTGCGCCAAATGGCGGAGAGTGACCGACAAAATGTTCTTCCTGAGGAAGTCCACGAAGGACAATAGGGCTACCGGCGCAGAAGGGTGCGCGAAATTGAGAGTGGTGCGTGAGCGGGTAGATACAAGCCACGGTCACCGCTTTTTGTGACCGTGGGTTCTTACCATCAACGCATGGCGCATGATATTGAATAATCCAAGCGGGTAGCCCCGGTCAATGGTAGCCACGGTCAGTGATTTGCTGACCGTGGGGTTTTCCTATCCTCGGTACGATTCGGGCCGGTGGACGTAATCAATTTGAATCGGGCAGGCGGCCGCCGTGGTCCTGTCCAAGGCAAAATTATTGTAGCTCGACCACCGCCAATCCTCGGGGCGCTTCACCAAACCTGCCTTGACCGGGTTGTGGTGCATGTAATCCAAGTGCTCTCGAAAGTCTTTCGCGTCGCGCGCAAAGCGGTCCCAAAATTGGTGTTGCCAAAACGGGCCGTGGGTATGGCGCGCCGCGTGAAGGCGCAGCGTTGCAATCTTTTTGGTGTCGTGCAAGACTTTGGAAATGGTGAGCGGATAGGCAGGATAGATGAGCGCATGCCAATGATTCGGCATCAGCAC
>DASYZE010000016.1:0-14180 GCA_035946625.1 Terriglobia bacterium
ACGCGCGCTTCGGCAAGATTGAGGCGCACGAGGCCATCAACGCTCTGGCGCGGGAAAAACTTCTGGTGGCGAAGGAGATCGCGGAGCAGCAGGGCTACCGCGTGCTGCACGCGCTGGTGGATTCGATTTACGTACAGAAGGAAGACGTGACGCGCCAGGACTATGAACGACTGACGCGGGAAATCGAGCAGGTGACCCGTCTACCCATGGCGCTTGAGAACGTTTACCGCTACGTCGTTTTCCTGCCCTCCAAGCAATCACGCGAGGTTCCGGTGCCCAACCGTTTTTTTTGCGTCTCGGAAGAGGGCGAGCTGAAAATTCGCGGGTTGGAGTGCCGCCGGCACGATACGCCGCCGCTGGTGGTTCGGATGCAAATGGAGGCGCTGTCCATTCTGGCCGGAGCGCGCGATTTTGAGGGCTATTGCCGCAAGCTCGAGGAAGCCCGCGAGGTGCTGGAGCGCTACCTGGCGCGCGTGCAGGACGGCGGCCTGCGCATGGAAGATTTTGTCATCAGCCGCCGGCTCACCCGAGCTCCCGGCGATTACAAGCAGTCAAGCGCCACCGCCATTGTCGGCAGGCAATTGGACCAGGCGGGCGTGCACTTGCGTCCGGGCGAGAACGTGCAGTACATCATCACCGACGTGGAGGCCAAATTGCCCGACGACCGCTACCGCGCCTGGACGCTCTGGGAAGGTTGGCGAGGTTACGACGTGCACCAATATCAAGCCGCGCTGCGCGATGCCTTTAAGCCGTTGGCGCACTACGCCGCCGCGCCAACCATGCTCGATCCCGTTCTTCGGGCGGCACACGACCTCGGACGCGCAGCACGTGCCTTTTCCGTGTGTACTTGGAGTTAACCGGGATTCAAAAATATAAATCCCGGGTAACAGCAGGTTTCACCACCGCGGATGGGCGAATCGGGTCTGGAGGGAAAAATGAAATTTTACTCCTTTCAAATCGTCATCGAGAAGGAGCCGGAGGACGAAGGGTACCTTGCTTACACACCGAACGTCCCGGGTTGTTTTTCCAACGGCAAGACCATCGAGGAGGCCAAGCGCAACATCCGCCAAGCCATCGAGCAGCATCTCGCGTCAATGCTTGCTCACGCCCAGCACGTGCCACAGGATGACAAGTTGGTGCATGTTGAGGAGTTGACTGTGGCGGTTCCTGAATGAGCCGCATGCCTCAGGTGACGGCGCGCGAGCTTGACCACGCGCCCAGCCGCGGGCACGAACACGATTTGCACAACTGCATTCAGTGGCATCTCCCGCGTTGATTTATTATAATATCTTACAGGAGACCACGGCGATGGGCCTGACAATTGCCAACGAACCAGTCCCTTTGCGGGTGACGGCGGACAGTGTTGTGCGCGTGGGCGGAACACGCGTGACGCTCGACACCGTGGCTGCCGCCTTTGAAGAGGGCGCGACAGCCGAAGAGATCGTCGAGCAGTATTCCACGCTCCGCCTTGCCGACATCTACGGCGCCATCTCTTACTACTTGAGCGATCGCGCCGAGGTTGAGGCTTACCTTGCCGCAGTGAAACAGTTGGGGTAGGATAGTCTTATCATGCAAACCAAGGTTTCCATCAAGGGACAAGTAGTCTTACCACGCGCCATTCGCAGCAGACTGGGCCTCCGAACGGGCGATTCGCTCGACGCCAACGCCGAGGGTGGCCGTATCGTGCTGACACCCCGCAGAAGTTGTGCGGCCAAAGCAAGGATTCTCCCTGATCCCATTACCGGTCTCCCGGTACTCAGCGCCGGCCCGCATGTTCCGCTCTTGAGCAGCAAGGAAGTACAGGCGATCCTATCCACCTTCCCATGAAGCATCTCCTCGACGTGAACGCCTTGGTCGCGCTCGGTTTTCTTCAACACGAATTCCACGGACGAGTCGCCCGTTGGGTTCATGGGCTGACCTCCCAAGGAACCCCAGAGATGGCAACCTGCTCAATCACTGAACTGGGATTCATCCGAGTTCTCGCCCAAGCCTCACAATATGGATTCAGCGTATCTCAAGCACGCGGTCTGCTGCTGCGGCTGAAAAAAGGAGAAATCCTGAAATTCACATTTATTGCAGACCACCACGATGTCACACACCTTCCCTCTTGGGTCAAGACCGCGAAACAAACCACTGACGGCCATCTCGCGATGCTCGCCCTGGCCAACGAAGCAATTCTGGCGACGTTGGACCGAAGAATTCCCGGAGCTTACTTAATCCCTGAGAAGTAAGGAGTGCTGTCAAGAAACCAAATGATTGAGCTTCAGAGAACGGGAGAGCCTCTGGGTCGATTCAGCCAACATTTGGAGGGTTCGCAGCACCGCCTGTTGTGTCTTCTTATCTGAAAAGAAAGCGCCCTTACCCTCCCGAGTAAATTCGGCCACATCCCTTATGCATTCAAGAATGTGATCGACATAAAGGCGATCATCTTTCACAAGAGAACCGCCTCTTCCAAGACGCGTTGGCGATGATAGCTGTGCAGCCCCCCCTCGGAAGCCACATCGACGTGCCGCCCGAGCAGATTTTCCAAGTCGGCAACGAGGCCGCCGGGAAAGAAGAAGGAGCGGTTGGGCCCAACATCGACGAGAAAATCAACATCACTATCCGCTCTCGCATCCCCACGCGCCATGGACCCGAACACACGAACGTTGTAAGCGCCATGCCGCGCGGCATTGCGCAAGATTTCCTCGCGTTTTTCCTTCAGAATCTCTTCAACTCCCATCTCCCCCTACCTTTGGATATACCCAACTCCAAGTCAAAACGTTGCCTTTACACAATTCCTCATCAGCACAACCCGCCCGGAGTAAATTCTATTACCTCAGCCGAGGCTAAAAGGAAGATTGGCAGCGATAAGTATCACGGGGCATTAGCTTGACCACGCGCCCAGCCGCGGGCACGAACACAATTTGCACCCCCTGGATTCGGTGGCACTTCCGGTGTTGAATCATTATAATATCTTACAGGAGACCAAGAAGATGGACCTGACAATTGCCAACGAACCTGTCCCTTTGCAGGTGACGGTGGAGGGTGTTGTGCGCGTGGGCGGAACACGCGTGACGCTTGACTCAGTGGTGACCGCCTTTGAAGAGGGCGCGACAGCCGAAGAGATTGTCGGGCAGCATCCCTCGCTCCGTGTAGCCGACGTCTACGGCGCCATCCCTCATTATTTGTGCCATCGTGCCGAGGTTGAAGCGTACCTTGTTGGGCGTTGAACAGTTGGGGCACGATAGTCTTGCCATGCAAACCGAGATTTCCATTAAAGGGCATGTAGTTTTACCCAGACCCATCCGCCGAAACCTTGGGCTTCGAACGGGTGACTCGCTCGACGCCAACGCCGAGGGCAATGTCCGCACATCACGCGACATTGTTTAAGCTCTTCTCTCGAGGAACCGCGCCTACCGCGAACGGCTTGGGCGTTCCTGTTGTCGAAGCTTGGCGACGAGTTCGGCGAAGGGGCCGGTTTGCGCGTGGCGGCGGAAATACTCGATCTGCTGTTCGGGGGTCTGGTCTTTGATTTCCTGATAAATTTCAGCCTCGACCTTCCACTTAAAGGCCAAACAGTCAAAAGGTTTTTCAGTTGTCTTGCTCATCCAATCGTACCTCTCTGGGCGTAATGATAATCAGGGAGCCGTACCCCAGCGATTCATTCACCTGATTATACCCCCTAATTTTCTCCAGGCGCACGATATGTTTGAAGTTCCAGGACACGATGGCGTCCGCTTGGGCGACGGTCGCGACCGCCACATGAGCCGCATCATTTAGCCATTGTGGGTTGACTACGCCAGCTCGAATGTAGGCGTCGCGAAGGGTGAGAATTTCCGTGGTTAGGGGCACGAACTCCCGGCAATCCAAGGGGAGGCCACTCAGAATCTCCTTTACCTCAGACGGAGCCGCCTCGAGCTCGCGTAGCGTAATCTCGCTGAACAGGAGCGTTATCTCTCCACGGCGTGCCCATTCGACCAGGCGAAGAGAATCGGCCTGAAACTCGACGTCCCTACAGCCACCAAGAACGGAAGAGTCAGTGTAAACGCGGAGGAAACTCATAGTATGGCCTCGAAAGCTGATTGCACCTCATTCCTGTCAGACGCCGCGCTCCGCTACCGCGCGGCCTTATGAGTGATAACCCTTCGCATCTCACGGCTTGTTCGTGAGCGTCTTTTCGATAGCTTCCCTGTTTCGATACAATCAAGGATGTGTTCGACGTGCAAGCGGTCATACTGGATAGGCATCGGAGAGGGACAGCTTCCAGCAGGACGCGGTCACGAATATACGAGTGAAGGCCGGCAGGCTCGGCTACTTCCACGCGCCGCCCAAGTAATTCTTCAAGGTCGAAAATAAGGCCGCCGGGAAAAAAGAAGCTGCGGTTGGGCCCGACATCGACGAGAAAATCAACATCACTATCCAGCCTCGCATCCCCACGCGCCACGGACCCGAACACACGAATGTTGTAAGCGCCATGCCGCGCGGCAATACGCAAGATTTCCTCGCGCTTTTCCTTCAAAATCTCTTCAACACCCATCTCCCATTACCTTTGGATAATCTCAAACTCCAAGTCAAAACGTTGCCCTCATAACATCGCTCGGCAGCTCAACCCGCCGGGAGTGAATTCTATCACGTCAGGCAAGACGAAAAGGAAGATTGGCAGCGGACCCGCTTCGTAGGGGAAGGCGGGCAAAGCTACGCAGCGTGAGGGGAGGTTCGCGCAGAGTGGCCGGGCTCGGCGAAGACCTGTGCGGTGAAGGCTTGAATGCGGGCCCCGTGCCGCCAGGCGTTTTCATGCAAGCCGGCTTTTCTACAGGTCTCGGAAAGAAAACGTTCGCGGTCCCACTTCCATTGCACGGCCACTTGCGGCAGAAGCAAGCCGCGGAGGGTGCCCTGAGAGACGAACAGGCCGTGAGCGCCCACTTCCACCTGCCCCGGCGTAATATCAAAGAAAGGGGAAAGCACGGAGATTTCAATCCGCAATTCGGCCAACTCTTCCGGGGTCACGGGGTGAAAGCGCGGATCGAACATGGCCGCGGAAAACGCGCATTCGCGGACGGTCTGAGCCAGAGGCTTCACCACCTCGATGTGCCCGATGCAACCGCGAAGGAATTCTCCTTTATGCAGGCTGACGAAGGCCCCACAGCACTCCGTGGGTGCGTCAGAAGGAATGACCATCTCCGAAAGGGGGCGGTTGCGCGCGCTTGCTTCCACGGCTTGGCGTGCCAGGCGCAACAAGCTCTGCTGCTGACTTTCAGTGAGCGGCAACATCTCTTTCCTGCTGCTCCTTCTCTTCCCGCTTTTTTTCTCCCACCCGGAAAATCATGGCGTGAGTCTCGGGTTGAAGCACGCCCCGATTCAGTTTTTTCCAGAATCCCCAGAAGTATTGCGCCGCGGAAGCAAGCGCAAACACCATCACCAGCCAGAGCAGGAGGATGCCCGCATGAAAATCTCCAATCATGTCGTAGTGCCGCTCCAGCACGATGGTGGTGATGGCCACCACCTGAAGAACCATTTTTGTTTTGCCCAGGTCCGAAGCTTCCAGCACAAACCCCTGGGCGGAGGCGGAGGCGCGTAGGCCCGAAACGGCCAGCTCCCGGCCCACAATGATCACTACCATCCAGGCGGGAACTAGTCCGAGCTCCACCAGTGAAATAAACGCGGAGCAAGTAAGAAGCTTATCGGCCATGGGGTCCAGCAGAATGCCGAGCGTGGTAATTTGCCCGCGTTTACGAGCCAGGTACCCGTCCAGGAAATCCGTGCAAGCGGCAAGAAGGAAAACGCCCACCGCCCAGAGATCTAGGTTCTGCCCTTTGGTAAGTAACAACACCACCAGCAAAGGCACAAAAAAAATCCGGAGCAGGGTGAGGGAAATTGGGAAGTTCATTCGCTTGGGAATGTGATCCTCAGCCGCAAACATTTCGGAAAGGATCGCCAGCCTGGACGACCGTCCAGTAGGGCGGGCATTTCCACCGGCGCCTCTTTGCCAATATAACCAACGCCCCCAACCCTGTCAACGCGCATTGCGCGCTTTGAAACCGCAGCCGTCGAAGCTCCGGTATTTCCAAAATGCTGAAAACCCCAGCGTCACGATCATTTTCCACTTTATGGTTCACCACTATCAGAACGCCCGCTCGACCCGTCTCAGTATTGCTAAAATTGTGAACACTCGCATGATACAAAGCGAGGCTAGTTTAAATAACTCTGATTTTATACGGTTCGGCGAGGGCTAGGAGGCTACACAGATACGCGCGCCGGTTGCCTCACCAATGTGCAAAAGTTGCCTTCTTGGATTTCAACCATTTGACGCTCGGCGTGCCCTTATATTCACAGGAAGCACCCTCGTCGGCGGTCAATAACACCTTATATTTCAGCCGCTTATCGGGATGGCACGCCTCCCTCCCGCAATTTATGCGGGTCCGCGCGCTCTGGGCCCTGCGGATTAGCCATTTAAGGTTTTCCACATTATTTTCCACAAGCCCGGAACCCGCAAAAATCGCGGGTTTAGACCGTTCGCCGGCCTTTTGAAGCTCCCGCGTCATCGACTTGAATCTGCCTTTTTTGCGACTCCGTGATTCGCGCTCGCATGAAGACCCGGTTGTTGTCAAACCGTTTTGAGAGCACTGTTCCCGACCGGTGGAGCAGCGCTATTCGTTCTTTGTCTGTAGCCGGAAACTCAAAATCCGCCTCCACCACCGGGTCGTTTCCCAGGCTTTCATCGATCAAGCGCGAGAGTCCGCCGAGACCTTCTCCGGTCCGCGCTGAGACCCGCGCCTCGCGAGTCATCACACTCTGGGCGTCAGAGCCCATCATGCGCCGCCGAATTTGAGCGGCCTGCCGGAGATCGATTTTGTTCCAAACATGAATCCGGGGGGTGGACGCGAGGGATAGAGTCTCAAGCAGGCGTTCAACAGCTTGATCCTGTTGTTCGTGCTGCGGGTGAGAGGAGTCGGTGACCTGCAGCAGGAGGTCCGCGCTCTCGAGTTCTTCCAGGGTGGCGCGGAAGGCCGCGACGAGGTGTGGGGGCAATTTTTGGATAAAGCCCACCGTGTCGGAGAGCAGGGCGGGACGGCGTGATTCGAGAGGAAGGGCGCGGACGGTTGGGTCAAGGGTGGCGAACAGCCGTGACGAAGTGGAAACGGTGGAATGAGTGAGTGCATTAAACAACGTGGATTTACCTGCGTTCGTGTAGCCTACCAGGGCGACGGTCAGAAACTGGCGCTCGCTCCGGTGGGCCCGGTGCAGGGCGCGCTGTGAGCGTACCTGCTCGATCCCTTCTTTCAATTTTCGAATACGACTTCGAATCCGGCGCCGGTCGGTTTCCAGTTTCTGCTCGCCCGGACCGCGCGTCCCGATTCCGCCGCCAAGCCTGGAAAGGTCTATGCCCTGGCCGGCGAGACGCGGCAGAAGGTAATTCAATTGCGCCAGCTCCACTTGCAACTGTCCCTCGCGGCTTCGGGCCCGCCGGGCGAAAATATCAAGAATGAGTTGGGTGCGGTCGATTACTTTCAGGTCGAGTATTTCTTCCAGATTGCGAAGCTGGGAAGGCGTCAGGTCATTGTCAAAGATCACCAGATTGGCGCCCGAGCCGTGGGCCAGGCCGCGAATCTCCTGGGCCTTGCCGCTGCCCACAAGAGTGGCAGGGTCAGGTTGGTGGGTTCGCTGCAATACGGAACCCGCCACCCTGGCGCCGGCGCTGGTGGTGAGTTCGGCCAGTTCCTGAAGTTCGGGATCAATGGACTCGTCCCCGGAATCTGCCGGGGCGACGGCCGCGCCGGGCGTAAGCCCCGAACGTCGGCTGGAAGTCCAGCCCACCAGGAAGGCAGTCTCAATCACTTGGGGGCGTCGGATATGGTTATCCCTCGGTTGCCGCCGCGGGTGCAGGAGCGGAGGCCGGTGCGGCCGCTGAACTGGCGCGCGGTAAAACCACGGTCGAGATAGCGTGTTTGAAAATCAATTGTTCCTGGCTGCTGCTTTCGAGAACCACGGAGAACTTATCAAAACTTCGAATGCGTCCCGTGAGCTTGACGCCGCTCAGGAGATAAATGGTGACCGCAAGTTTTTCCTTGCGCGCGGAGTTCAGGAATCCGTCTTGAATGTTTTGCGGCTGCTTATCCATGTGTCTTGGCTTTTCAGGTCTGGTATTGTCCATTTTTATCTCCTCTTAATTTGCAGATAACATGGAGCCGGCCGCGGTACTTCCCATTCCCGAGGCCGAACCCCTAGAATTCAAGCTGGCGTGTGCCAGCCAGTCGATCACTTCCTGCTGAATTACCGGATCGTCTCCGAAACCTTTAAACCAGCGGACGTCCTCCTCACGCCGGAACCACGTCCGCTGCCGCTTGGCGTACCTTCGCGTGGCAGCCTGCGTTGTCCGAATCGCTTCTTCCACGCTGAGTTCTCCGCGGGCGGTGGCAGCGGCCTGCGGATAACCGAGTGACGCAAAGGGGCCTTGCCGCGGGGAATCCGCGCCTGAGGAAAGACCTTTGGCCTCAAATAGTCCGCGCGCTTCGTCGATCAATCCTGAGGCAAACATGGCTTCCACCCTCGCGTCGATGCGGCGGTTGAGCTCCGCCCGGTCGGGGTTCAGCCCAATCTTAATCGTGCGAAACCCCTGTAGCCCCGCTCTGCCCTTCGCGAGCATGGATGAAAAAGGGCGCCGAGCCAGGACGCAAACTTCGAGGGCACGAATAACCTTCTGTGTGTCACGCGGATGAATTCGTGCCGCGGTTTGTGGATCGAACCGCTGAAGCATGCGGTGGAGGAATACCCGGCTACGGCGGCGGGCCACCTTGTGCAAGCGCGCGCGCAGTTCTTCAGACCGCCCAGGCCCTTCAAATAGGCCCAACAACAACGTGCGGAGATAGAGTCCCGTCCCTCCCACCAGGATGGGCAGCTTCGCCCGTTCGCGCAGGGAAGCCAGCGTTCGCGCCGCTTCGCGCGCATAATCTCCAGCCGTGAAAACCTGGCTGGGATCGACTGCGTCCAGGAGATGGTGGAGGATACCACGGCGTTCCTCCGGGGGCAGCTTGCCCGTCCCGACGTTGAACCCGCGATAAAGCTGCATGGAATCGAAATTCACAACTTCACCGCCCCATAGCTCCGCCAGGCGGAGTGCCAATGCCGACTTGCCCGTCGCCGTGGGTCCGACAATCGCCAGCATCGGATAAGCTGGCTCTGACTCGTGCGGGTGGGAAATGGCATTCAACGTACCCACCCCAGGAACCGAAGGTAGCGGAAGAGTAGCAGAACAAGTATCGCCCCCAGCAGAAGGAATGAACCAAGGAGTTGGGTTCGTGAAGGACGAAGCATGGGGTGCGCAGGACCGTGAAAGAATCTGTCCGGATGGAGTGTCCGCGCCGCCGTTGCGGACGGCAGATGCATCGGTGGGACGGATAGATTCGTCTATCTTCCTTGCAGATTTCCTCCTCACAAATAAATTCTATCCTCTCGCGCCAGCACCTTCAAGGGCCAGTCCCCAGGTTGTAAAGGAAGACAAATTGAAGGACCAGATGGTTGCCGGTAAATTGATCGGGCAGCCGGGGAAAGGGATTTGACATATTGATGGAGGAAAGGGCGGCACGGTCCAGAGGCTCTGACCCCGATGATCCCACCAGGCGAATGGTCGGCACGGAACCGTCTTTTATGATTTCAAAGACAATAGCCACTCGTCCCTTTTGTCCCATCTGCGCGGAGATGGGGATGACGGAATACCAGTTTCGCCGAACGCTCATCACCACTCGCGCCAAATAAGGTCCAAAGTCGACACCCAAAGTATCCGAAAGAATCTGGGCACCACCGATGGAAAAATTTGAGCTGGGATTGTTGAATTGTGCTTCCGAGTCCCCCGGACCGCCGATTGCGCCCGAGGCGCGGCCGCGCGCAACGTCCTGACTCGCCCGCATAATAGCCTCGCCCGGGGTTGCGTCAGGCAGTTGCAGCCGGGCATGTCCGCCGTTTCCCGTAGGCGCGGGGACATCGGTTAAACGCAATTGGGCGTCTTCTTTCTTCGGTTCGGGTGGCTTGGGCTGGCCCGCCGAGGGAGGCGTTCCAGGCGCCTGTTTCGGAGCGGGAGGAGCAGGCGGCGCGGGTGCCGGAGGACCGCCTGCGACTTCGGGCAAAGGCGTGTTGCCGCGCGAGTAAGGCATCTTCAATCCGTTGGGGTCAATCTTGGGCGCCTTGCCCTGAGCGATCCTATTTTTGTCGGAAAGGATGTGGGTTTTGGGCGGTGGCCGCTTCAACGCATCGGGAGGCAAATAAAGGAAAGTGCTCTCGGGACTTGGCTTGGGTTCCAACGAGATCCCCAACAGACGTGCCCCGCTTCGAAAAAGTTGGGGGGATACGAGCGCGAAGATGATCATCACCGCGTGCAACAAGATGGAGAGGAGAAACATCGTTCGGCGGCGCCAGCGCGCAGCTTCCGCTTCCAGCTCGAGCAGCAGGTGAAGTTGGGGTTCGTCGCTCTTACGTTCCATAAAGGAGGGCCTCGCTTAAGGCCTGACTCACAAATACAAAATTCTTAAATCTCGCCGCTGGAGCCTGCCGAACGGTGAAGAGGGGCCTTCACCTGGGCCGCATGTTGTTCGATGCAAATCATGACCTGCTCGGCCAAGGCCAGCGCCGCGCGCCCCTCCCGGCCGCCCACCAGGGGGAGCGACCTGGTCCGAACCGAATCGATGAACGCTTCCAGTTCTGCCCGCAGCGGTTCCACGGGCGAGGTTTCGAGTTTTCGAAAACCGATTTTGGGCGCCGGCCCGTTTCGGTCCACCTGCAATGCCAGTGCGTCGCGACGAGCAAAATCAATGGAAATATATTCGCTGGGCTGGAAGTAGCGAAACTTCCTTACCCTCTCCGTGCTCACGCGACTGGCGGTGAAATTGGCCACTGTCCCATTCTCGAATTCCACCCGGGCGTTGGCAATGTCCACCTTGTCCGAGAGCACGGGCAGGCCCACGGCCCGCACTTCGCTTACCGGAGAATTCACCATCCAGAGGACGAGGTCGAGGTCATGGATCATGAGGTCGAAGACCACGTCCACGTCCAGGCTGCGCGGGCTGAAGACTCCCAGCCGGTGAATCTCAAAAAAAACCGGGTTCCGGGTTTGAGCGTGCGCCGCCACCACCCCCGGATTGAACCGCTCCAAATGCCCCACTTGCAGGATACGATTTTCTTTGGAGGCGCGCTCCACCAATGCGTCCGCTTCCTCCACCGTCCGGGTGATGGGCTTTTCCACCAGAACATCCACCCCCCGGTCAAATGCCTGGCCTGTCACCTGAGCGTGGTCAGTGGTGGGAATAACCACGCTCACGGCGCGAACGGCGCAAAGGGCCTCGTCTATGTTTTCAAAGGCCCGGACCCCCAGTTCCGCTGCGACTTCGCGGGTGCGGGTGGTGTTGGTGTCGTAGACTCCCTGGAGTTCCGCCCCCGCAATTTCCAGGAAGTGTCGCGCGTGATTCTTCCCGTGCTCGCCAACTCCGATGACCGCAACGGGGATTTTTCCTTGTGCAAGAACCATGGAACTCTTCAGCCGCCGATCTTCGGGAAAACCAGAAACTGAAAAAAGGAAACTTGAACGCGATCAGGGTGGGCTGGATTCCAACTTCCAGTTTCCGGCCCAAAGGCGCGTTGCTGAGATTGCCCCTACTTATTTGTTTTTCATTCCAACCACCGCAATTCCCGCCTTGTCCGCCTCCTCGATCAATTGCGCGCGCTCGAAGAGCAAGGTTTTGCCCGCATCCACTGCCAGCAACAGCGCGTGGGAGCTGGCCATCACCTCAATGGTTCGAAGCCCGATGACCGGAACATCAAAGCGCATGTCCTGGCGCGGCTTGCTAACTTTGACGACCACCAGGCGCCGTCCGTTACTCAAGCTGGATGCGCGCTCAATGGCCGCGTCAGTGCCTTCCATAGCTTCGACGGCCAGGCACGCGCGATCCGCCACCACAATGGTCTGGCCGATATCGAGCCCCGCGATCTTCCGGCCAATTTCGCGGCCGTATTCTACGTCCGCCCATTCGCTTTCATCAGGCGCGCGCTTGGTCAGCGTTCCCTCTTCGGGCAAAAGGGGCTTTAGAAAAAGCGTTGAATCCACCACGTCAATGCCTCGCGCCTCCAGCATTTTCACGAACGCTCCGATGAGCGCGTCGGTGTTTTTTCGGTGCAGGCCTCCCAGTACGCGTTTCACCAGTCCGTCGGCCCGAATCGAACTGAACAACTGAGCGTGCTTCACTTGCCCGGCCAGGACCACTTTGTTTACCTGTTCCGCTTTGAGGAGATCGAAAAGCTTGGAGACCTCGCCCAGGCTTAGCCAGTGGATCGTTTCTGTGGCATGGGCCAGATCCGGCGACGCTTCCTCTTTGATGGCGACAACCAGCGGATGGATGGCTTGGTCACGGGCCGCATCCAGCACCAGAAAAGGAAAGCGCCCGTTGCCCGCGATGACGGCAAACCGATCGTCGGACTTCGATCCGTTAGAGGATTTCATGGGTTGAATAATTCTCTGAAGCTGGAAGCCGGAAAATGGAAACTGGAAACGCGAGTTTTGAAATCTGCCGGGTTTCGATTTTCGAGTTTCGGATTTCGATCATTTGGCCGCTCCGCGCTGGGAAGATTTGATAAATTCCACCAGCGCCTTCACGTGCTCCGATTGGAATCCCCGGGCCTCGATCGCCTCCAGAGCCTGGGTGGTATTGAGCTTTGAACGTGAGAGCAGGCGAAACGCCGCTTCGAGCTGGTCCACATCGACTTTGTTCAACCCCGATCGCTCCAGGCCGATCCGATTGGCGCCCAGCACGATGAGCGGTCGGTCGGCCGTGGTCTTGGAATAGGGAAGAATATCCTTGTTGACCACGCTGTAGGCGCCGAGAAAGCTGTGTGGCCCCAGCCGGGTGAATTGGTGAATGCCACAGAACGCGCCCACTGTCGCGTGGTCGCCGATTTCCACGTGCCCGGCGAGCGACGCGCCATTGGCCATGATGATCCGGTCGCCCAGTTGGCAGTCATGGGCGATGTGGACGTAGGCCATCAACAAATTATAATTGCCGATTCTCGTAACCCCTCCACCGCTCGCCGTCCCCCGATTGACCGTGACAAATTCCCGGAAGACGTTGCCCTCCCCCACTTCCAGACGCGTCGGCTCGCCGTGATATTTCACATCCTGGGGATCTTGGCCCAGCGAGGCGTAGGGAAAAATCCGGTTTTGTTTTCCGAACTTCGCCGGGCCGGCCAGCACAACGTGGGCCATCACTTCGCAATCTTCGCCGAGCTCCACCTCCTCGCCGATCACGGTGTACGGACCTACGGAGACGCTACGGGCAACCTGAGCTCGAGGATGGAGGATGGACGTGGGGTGAACTTTCATTTCATGGGTCTATCGACGATCGCAAACGTGACCACCGCCTCGGCCGCGAGTTTTCCCTCCACACTTGCGATGCCTTGCAGCTTGCCGAAGTTGTGGCGCCGGTTCAGCAATGTCATCTCGACTCGCAACTGGTCGCCGGGTACGACAGGGCGGCGAAAACGGGCCTTTTCGATGCCGGTGAAATAGATAAGTTTCTCCTGGGGTTCCGGCACGTGCTTGTAAATCATCACGCCGGCAACCTGCGCCATACATTCGATAATCAGCACCCCGGGCATCACCGGCATTCCCGGAAAGTGTCCCTGAAAGAACTGCTCGTTCATGGTGACGTTCTTGAGGCCCACTACGCGTTTTTCCGGATCGAGTTCAGTGATCCTGTCCACCAACAAAAACGGATACCGGTGGGGGAGGATCCGCATGATCTCTATGATGCCCAGCACCGGTGTTATTTCCGCCGGAGCCGGCTGGTTGGGTGCCGGGGCTGCAATTTCATCAGACACAATTCACCATCCGCTGGATTTACGCGCCTGGCGCCCGCTTCTTTTTCTCTTATTCACAGTGCGCGTGCATCCAATTTGAGGCGCTAAACGAGCCCTATACATTATAATCGAAACACGCAGGGCTGCAAAACCAGCCTGTGACCCGAGTCCATAATAAGGGCCTACCGGGTGTGTGCCAGCCCCTATCCCTCATATACCTGATGTCAAGGCAAAGTAAGAAGATCCTGTTCTTAGCAAAGTAAGTAGTTCCTGTGGGCGCTAACCGAAGGAGCCCGTAGGGCGACTGAGGTTAGCGCCCACTGCGCGCGTCAGGGGGCGCTTCCTCCTGCTTTTCCCGCTCC
>DASYZE010000017.1:0-80631 GCA_035946625.1 Terriglobia bacterium
TTTGGTGTCGTGCAAGACTTTGGAAATGGTGAGCGGATAGGCAGGATAGATGAGCGCATGCCAATGATTCGGCATCAGCACGTACCCGCAAAAGAGAAACTTCAGGCGTTGGCGGGCCTCCCTGATCACCTCGATGAGCAAGGGGTATTCATCGGGCCGGAAGGATTTGATCCGGGGCCGCAGGTTCACGTTGACAAAGAAAAAGCGGTCGGAAAGGAGCAGGCGGTGAAGGTGGGACACCCGCGCAGAATATCAGCAAGAGTGATATATTGAAAGTACCCACGGTCAAAAAATCGCTGACCGTGGCTACCAGATGGGCCTCGGAGGGCGGTGAAAGTCGGGTACCGCTTCAAACGGAAACGCCTATCTCGTCTGCCCGTCCTTTGGGCATCCACCCCCCAGGGGATCAGGTTAAGTCCTGCCTACCCCAAGCCGTGGGGGAACAGGGGGGGAGCCGGTACCGATGAAACTGCATGCGGATTCGCTGTCTACGTATTGCATCTCTCTTACGGTGGGGGTCGCATACGGCCTCTGGGTTGTCCACCAAGGAATGGACACCACAGTGGTTTTAACAGCCGGGTGCGCGTGGTGGGTCATCTTCACTGCCGCATACCTCGTTCGTATGAAGCGGATGGAGCGGAAGCGGGCGCGGCAACTAGAAGAGTCAAGGCAGGGTTTTCCTTGGCGCAGGTTCGCCAATGGCGGCGCGGTGGGCGTTGCCTTCATAGGGCTCTTCGCCGTCGATGGCTGGGATAAGGCCAGCCTCGAGGTTGCCGCCATTTTGATTTTCGGGATTGGTACCGCGGGCTTCGTCGTGGAATGGCTCATTCAGAGGTGGCTACCAGCTATGGAGGAACCGGGGAGGAGCAAGGACCATTGACGCTTCATGCAGATTGGTTACTCGCGTACTGCACGGGTGTGATGGCGATTGTTGGCTATTGCCTGTGGCTTGCCCATCAGGGGATGGACCCCACCATCGCCATGGGGGTTGGCTTAATCACGTTCGTCATAAGCGCGGTGGCAATCCTCCTCAGCCAAGATAAATGGGAGCGCAGCTCACGATGACAGCGGGAACTGCATCCCGGGTAGTTAAGCAATCGACATGGAGTTGACTGTGAACCTTATCGGATTCTTGATGGGATTGATTACGTTCGGAGCTGTTGGGCTTGGAAAGGGCTATGCGTTGGCCCTCGGCGGCGTGGGAGGCCGCCGAAGGCGAGATTCGTAGTCAGGTAGGCTGTATAAGCCCCTATGTCCAAAAGATCTCTATTCTACATCCTGTCCTTCGCTGCGGGCGGCTTCCTGTTTGCGCTCTGGGACCTAGAGTTCAACTTCGATCCGCTCCCTTGGGGGGGCTTGCGCCATCTGTTCCGTGAGCTTTCCTTCGAGGTGCCAGCGTTCTTTTGGTTCGGAGGGACAGGCTGGTCGTCACTGTTTTGGCCCTTATGCGCCGCTGGCTTCTATGCAGGAGTCGGCTATGTCGTGGGCCGTGCGTTTCGTAGACTGCCTTCTCGACGAGACGACCCCCGAGGTCACAGTCTGGTCAAACGTTTCGTTCTGTACTTCGCCGCCTTAGGCTATGTGCTGGTTCTGTGGGGGGAGGGTCTCCACCTCGCCCCGCTGCGGTCGGAGGCGGTGGGAGGTGTTCTCTGGTACGCGTGCCAGACGTGTATCGGCGGCGCGAGTGGGTGGGGCGTGCCTCTGATTCTAGCTCCAGTCAACGCCTTGATATACGCCGGACTCGGCTTGGTCATAGGCCGGGCCTTCCGCCGCACACGGTCCGCAACCGGCGCGTAGCAGGTTCTATAAGAGGAGATGTCAAGAAAAAACACCCACCCTCTAACCGAAGGGAGGGATCGTTGTTCGACATCCAGCCCCTTGGGTGCGGGTGCCAGCGGGTGGCCTCGGTCAGCGTATTTCTGACCGGGGGTACTTGTGGATGGAAAGGCCCACGGTCAATCAGAGCCGGTAGCGCCTCTCAGACTCTGCGGTTCGTAATGTGAGATGATATCAAATAATCCTATCCAAGGAATTATCCCTGTTATGAACATCAGCGCGGGTGGCGCCTACGTTCCGCATTATGGGATGTATGCGGCCCTTGATGGCAGGAAGATAACCGGGTGCCCCGGCAACGACATTTTTACGGACTCAACCATCTTCACTACCTGACCCGCAGCACGTATGGGCGCGCCCGTCTGTTCGATTCTGAGAGGTTCAAGCGCCGATGGGTACGAACCCTGGATGAATTGCGCAGCGCATTGGGCTTCAAGATCATCGGATATGTTTTGATGCCCGAAGACTTTCATCTATTAATCTGGCCGCCCAACCCTTACTCAAATCTTGCAAAGACTTGAAGATCGCACGGCACTATTTATTTTGAAGAATTTGAAAGAGACTGTGAACTATCCCTGGTGTGGAAAGATGCTCGGTCGCGGGTGGCTTCCACCGACCGTGCATCATCATGCCCACTTCCGGGTTTGGCCGAGGGGAGGCTACGATCTGAATATTGGGAGCCCGAAAAAGCGGCTGGAGAAACTGAATTAAATGCACAACCATCCAGTGGCGCGCAAGCTGGTGGAGAAACCCGGCGAATGGCCCTGGTCCAGTTGGAGGTTCTATTTTCTGAATGACGCTTCCACACTTCCTATGGATCGAATACCGTGATCGTCAATGCATTGGGGCGCCAGCCGTGATGGCAAGGTTTGAGAACGCATGCATTCCAAAGTGCGGAACGTATGCGCCACCCGCGCCTCGGCGTGTGCGCACGCTGTGGTGGCCGCGTCGCTCGGGATATTTCAGCTCACTGTTGCCGCCTGTTATTCTCTGCCCCCTTTCTCAGCCACCTTCCGTTTCCACATCGAATAGAATTTCGGGAGGCCGGTAGCGGGGTCAACCGGAGGATCCGCTTCCACCTTTGGAAGAGTGGTGTGGGCGAAGGGCGCAGTGAGCGGGTCGCCAATAACAACGGTTTGCCAACTCAAGAATGGAATTGCGGCGTAATAACTCTCGGCCAGATTGAATCCCTTAACGTAAGCGGGAAAAAGAATTTGCGGCCGGACGCACGCATCCAGGTACGGTTCATAGACATTTCCCGCTGCGCCGGTCACACCTTCATGGATGTAGTCGGCAATCAGGGACTGCGGTGAACCATCGAAAAAAGTGGCGGGGGGATCGCTCCATTGGCCGATCTTCCAATCTTTGGGCGGGCGCTTGAAGGTGCGGGCGTCGGTGGAGACGTACTCCTCCAGGAGCGCTCCGTTCACCCAAGTATTCCCCAGCCACCTGAAGTGATCGGAACGGTCGTTCGATCCCCAACTGGCATAACCAAGGACTTGTTTCTGGCCGGTGAGAAAAACAGGGGAGGTCTCCAAAGTAATCCGTGAGGCGGGAACACCAGCCTCCTTCAGCTTGTCCGCGGCCATGCGCAGCCAGTTGTCCCCCTGGCCGTTGCCATTCCAAGGCAGGTCCAGAATGAATCTGCCCCCCTTGGCAGGAGATTGCGCACGGGCCACGAGCGCGCAAGCGTCGCCCACATCGTAGCCGTCCAGCCGGGTCACCAGATAGATGGGGAATCTTCGATGGCTGAACCGCGCCAGGTTTGTGCCCGCATCACCCGCGAAGTAAGGATTGGGGAGCCTGCCGGGCAGGACTCGAGTCACACCCAGCATGTCCTGATAGAGAAGAGTGAGTTCGGAATCCACACTGGCCTGGTCATTCTGCCCGGCATGGCCTTTAACTTTCAGGGGGACACCCTTGGTGAGCACGATATAAAGCACGCGGTCCTGGAGTTTCCCGCTCTGAAGGCAATCGAGGATGGGCTGGCGAACAGATTTGTCGAAGGTGGCGCGGTCGATTTCCTCGTCCTCGGGGGCGCGAATCGAACAAATGTTTGACTTTGGAATGTGCCGCCGTTGCGCGTAATAATCCGCGATTGTCCGCGACATACCCGACCGCTGATTCACCACCAGCAGGACGTTATGCGGACCCTGCGCCATCGCCACTGAACAAAAAAGACATGCAAACGTTGCCATCCGTCTGGACATGGGCGGAAATAATATCATCAGAAAGGCGCCGCGCAGAGAACAGATGAGGGACAATGGGCAAAATGGTTTGCCGCAAATCCGGCGGGGCTCCCTCCAAGTTTGCAACCTTTGAACCTGCTGCTATAGAATGAGAGAGGGTAAACGGGAACCCAGTTCTGCTCGCGCCCCTCCGGACCCATTGGCGATCCAGAATCAAAGGCGGAAGAAGTGACCCAATTGATCCATCCCCTGCGGCGGCACTCGCGTGTTCTCTTCATTTTGATGCCGATCCTTGGTTTGGCGCTGATGTTTTGGCCTGCCCGCACACTTCGCAGTGACAACTTTGTTTTCTATCTTCCCGACGCCTCCCACGTCCTGCCGCTCCAAACCATCGGCTCGGCAAGCTACCTTCCACTCCTCCAGGTCCTGAACACCGTGGGCCGGGTGCAGGGCCTCACCGTGGCCAAGGACTCTCTGAAAGTCTGGTTCAACGACTCCCAGATCGAATTGCGCCAGGATAACAAGAGGGTTCGATTCAACAAAGAAAAAATAAATCTGTCTGAGCCGGTGCGGGTGCAGAGCGGGCAGTTCATGGTCCCGTTAAATTTTCTCGAGACCGTCCTGCCCCGCTTGATTCATGAATCTGTTGTCTACCGTCTGGGGTCGCGGCGAATTTTCATCGGCGACGTCAAGCCGGGCACCTTCTCCTTTCGTCTGGATCAAGTACCCAACGGTTCCCGCCTTACCCTCGAATTCTCGGACAAAATTAAAATCCGTACTGCGTCAAGCAACGGCAAGTGGGTGCTGTACCTGGGCAACAAGCCGGTGCAACCCCTGGAACAGAAATTCAATTTTCAAGATCCCTACCTCAGCAATATTCAATTTGACGATCAAGACGGCGTGCCCAAGCTGATCCTTACACCCACTGTTGATGGGTTGAATTTCTATCCCAAAATAGACGACACGGGAAAAATCGTGACCGCCGAACTCTTGAAGGCGCAAGCGGCTGTGGCCCAGCAGCCTGCTCCGCCCCCACCTCCTCAGGCGCCCGGAGCGGGCACCCCTTCAGCGGTGGCGCCCGCGCCGCCGGAAACGGCCGCATCGGCGGGCGGGCTTGGGTTACCCATGGTGGTTCTTGATGCCGGGCACGGCGGTGATGACAGCGGAGCGCGGGGGGGAAACGGACTGCTGGAAAAAGATCTGATGGCCCAGCTTGTGGCGCGCGTCCGGTCCACGCTGCTTGCCTCCGGAAAGTATCGGGTCGTATTGACCCGGGTGGGCGACGTGAATCTGACCCTCGACCAGCGCGCCGCCACTGCCAACGCGGCTCGCGCCAAGGTCTTCGTCACCTTTCACGCCGGCAACTTGGGCGTGCACACCTCACGCATTGTGGTCTACACCCTCGAGGCCCCGTCATGGCCCCCTTCGGCCGGAGACGCGCAAGTGTCAGGGCTTTTTATTCCGTGGGGAACGGTTCAACTTTCCCAATTAAGGCGAAGTCAACAGCTCGCTCGAATACTTCAAAAAGAATTCACCGCAATTTCAGGAGCAACGGTCAGCCCGCCCGCCACGGCGCCCCTGCGGGAGCTGCGCAGCGTTAATGCGGCTGCCGTGGCCGTGGAAATCGGAAGCCTCGCCGCCGAGGTGGATTCAACCGCTCTGACCAATTCAAACTTTCAGGCGGGCATTGCCAACGCCATTGTCAGGGCGCTTGACGAATATGAGGGAGGGCCATCCTAAACCATGACGCGCCGCGCCGGAATGATTGCAATTGCCCTCCTGCTGGTCATCCTGGGCGGAGGATTTGTGTATTTGCGCGTACTCACCCGGCGCGCGAAATTGGAATCGCCCGAGCACGGTGAGGAGGGAGCGCGAACCCAATTGCGCGAGGCCGCCCTGCAATCGAATACCGGTGCCTTGCAAACTATCACTCTCTATTTCCCTTCCGACGACGACGGCCAGTTGCAATCGGAGAGCCGGCAAATCGCGTGGGCCACTTCGGACACCGATCGAATCCGCCAGGTTATGCTCGCCCTCATTGAAGGCTCGTACAAAGGGCTGCGGCGCCCGCTGCCGCCCACGACCGAACTGCGGGCCGTCTTCCTGACCCCGGATGGCACGGCCTACCTGGATTTCTCCAGCAACGCGCTGGCGGTCTTCGCGCCCGGAATTCAAAGCGAAACGCTGGCCATCTATTCCATTGTTAATTCGCTCGCTGCCAATATACCTTCGGTGCTCAGGGTGAAGATTCTGGTGCAGGGCCAGGAAGTGGAAACCCTGAACGGGCACGCCGATCTCGGCGAAATTTTCGTTCCGGACCTGACTCGCAATCAACCGGCCTCACCATGAAGGGCGCTTAATTCAGTGACAAGCACGCCAGAGTCAGCTATCTTGATGGTGCGCCTGATCGCGGAGGGAGCTGTAGCCCCCACCCTCGCCAGGTTGAATGTTAGTTCTGAAGAGTGAATTCTTTCATATGGCCAATACTCCCAAGCGCTTGAGCGGATTGCTCTATTCGGAAGGAAAGCTTGTGCGCGGTGACCAGCGCCAGTCCGACCAGATGAGAAAGGTGGAAATTACCCCCAACGTAATCTCAAGCGCCGAGGGTTCCGCGCTCATTCGTTTGGGGGAAACGCAAGTGATCTGTACCGCGTCCATTGAAGACGGCGTACCCCAGTTTATGAAAGGATGCGGGCGGGGCTGGATTACCAGTGAGTACGCCATGATCCCGCGGGCCACCGATACCCGCACTCCCCGCGAGGCCACGCGCGGGCGCCAAGGCGGACGTACCATGGAGATCCAGCGTCTGATCGGAAGGTCGTTGCGAGCCGTGACCGATCTGGAGAGCCTGGGTGAGCGAACGGCGTGGGTGGATTGCGATGTGATTCGCGCCGATGGCGGCACGCGGACGGCCTCCATCACCGGGTCGCTGGTGGCCATGGGCCTGGCTTTTCAGAGACTGTTCGAGATGAAAGTTTTGCGCCGCATTCCCCTGAAAGATTATGTGGCGGCCATCAGCGTGGGCATGGTGGGCCGCGAGGTTCTACTCGATCTCGATTACATTGAGGATTCAAACGCGGAAGTGGACATGAATGTGGTGATGACGGGATCGAATCAATTGGTGGAAGTTCAGGCCACCGCGGAAGGACACGCCTTCGGTCTGGATGATTTGAATCAACTGGTTGAAGCAGCCCGCCCCGGCATCCACCAACTTTTGGCGTTGCAACAATCCATCTTGAAGCTCAATTTACCGTCCCGCTAGGAAATTATTTCCGGGGATTCTCATCACTCGAGTTTTGCAACCTGGCTTTGATTCTTTATATCGCATCCACCAATCCCGGCAAGATAAAGGAATTTCGAGAAGCCGCGCAAGAATCCGGGGTGACCGTGGAGCCCCTCCCGGGCATGCGCAGCCTGCCCGCTTGCGTTGAGGATGGCCGGACGTTTGAAGCCAACGCGCGCAAAAAAGCGTTGCACTACAGCCGGTGCGTTAATGGTCTCTTGCTGGCGGATGATTCCGGGATTAGCGTGGACGCTTTGGGGGGCGCCCCCGGCGTTTATTCAGCCCGGTTCGCCGGACCGAACGCCACTGACCAGCAAAACAATCAATTACTTCTCAAGAGATTGCGCGAAGTTCAAGCCAGAGCATCGGAACAGACACTCCATCCATCGCCTGCTTCGCGGTCAGCTCAATACATCTGCGTGATCGCTTTGGCGGAGCGCGGCCGCATACTCACCACCACTGAGGGGCAGGGGAAGGGCCAGATTCTGGAATCGCCGCGCGGTTCAGGTGGATTCGGCTATGACCCATTATTTTATTTCCCGCCCTTGGGCAAAACGTACGCCGAATTGAGCCCGGAAGCCAAGTTTGGCGTATCCCACCGAGGGGAAGCTTTTCGCAAGCTGCTTGGATTTCTGGCCACCCATTCCAAAACAAAATGATGAACCCGACGTTTGAAATGAATGCGAGAGAGAGGCCATTCGCAGCGACGCCAAAGGCCGATCCCCGGTTCATCCAAACAAGTTATTCGGCCGATATGATTTCAATGGTTTGCCACGAGTGTTATGATGAAACGCGCTGTTCCGTCTCCCCATTGGCCGGCAATGGTTCCAGATCGAAGGTCAGCGGCGACACACCATCAGGAATGATTGTAGAGTTCTCTCGAAGGGAATAACTGCATGCGCGGGTCTATTGAAAAATTGATTCAAGCGGGTTTCGCCCTGGCCATTGTGGTGGTGGCTGTCATCGCCTTTATTGCCATTCAAACCACGCGAAAACTGATCGATGACAATTACTGGGTCAATCACAGCGAGGAAATCCTGGTCGAGCTGAATTCGACGCTTTCAACCCTGGTGGAGGCTGAAACCGGCCAGCGCGGCTATGTGATCACAGGGGATGAGCAATTCCTGGCCCCTTACGAAGCCGCGGCGACGGAGATCCAGGACCACGTTGCGCGGCTGCAAAGGCTGGCCGAAGACAACCCGTCAAAACAGTTGCAAATTCCCGTGCTGGCAAGAAAAATCAAAGAGAAAATGGATTTCAACGAGGTGGTTATCGAAACCCGTAAGGCAAAGGGGTTTGAAGCTGCCTCGCTCCTGATCTCGTCGAAGAAGGGGAGAGGAGAAATGGACGACCTCCGGCGGATGATCGCCGACATGTCCAAACTGGAAATCGAATTATTGCGGGTCCGCACGGACGCATCCGAGCACACCGCCTCCAAGGCCATGATCACGATGTTTGCCCTGGCGCTGCTGACCGTGGTCCTGGTTTCCACGGCCTACAGCCTGATGCGCCGGGATGTTCGGGAGCGCAAGAGAATTGAACAAGGCATCAGCGCCCAGTATGCTGCGGCCCGCGCCCTGGCGGAGTCTGCCACGCTTAAGGTGGCCACGCGGAGCATCCTCAAGGCCCTGGGCGAGAGCCAGGATTGGGATTTGGGAGCTTATTGGACAATCGATAAGGATGCGGACGTGCTCCGGCTGGCAGAAAGCTGGCAATCCGTGAACGGTCCGCTGGCCGCCTTTGATACCGCGAGCCGGCAAATGACCATGGCACGCGGTGTCGGCCTTCCGGGACGCGTTTGGGCCAGCGGTCAGCCTCTGTGGATTCCCGAGGTTACCCAGGACCCAAACTTCCCCCGAGCCGCAGCCGCGGCGCAGAACGGAATTCGCGCCGCCCTCGGTTTCCCCGTCACTCTGGGTACCGAGGTTTTGGGGGTAATGGAATTTTTCAGCCGCCGCGCCAGGAACCTCGATGACCTGATCCTCAAAACCGGGTCGGCTATCGGCAGCCAGGTTGGCCAGTTCGCTGACCGCATGCGCGGGGAGGAAGACCTTAAAGAAGCCAACGACAAACTTTCGATCTGGGTTCAGGACCTTGAGCGGCGAAAAAGAGAAATCACCTTATTGAGCCAGCTCGGGGGCGACTTGCAAAGCTGCCTTTTTTTTGGGGAAGCCTACAAGGTGCTGGCGCAATACGGGCTGGATTTGTTTCCCGCAACCTCCGGGGGAGTTTTCATGATTGCCTCATCTCGAGAGGCTGTGCATGCCGTCGCCCAATGGGGCGAAACACCTTTTGGCGGACAAGTCTTTGGAGTCGAGGATTGTTGGGCGCTGCGAACCGGGCGCCCGAATTACATAGAAGGCGAAAAGTCGGCGGGGACCTGCCGGCATATCACGGCCGAGGAAGGGGTCGCATATCTCTGCGTCCCCATGCTGGCTCAGGGTGAAAGCCTGGGCATCCTCCATTTGCACTGGCGGACGATAACGCCCACGCGCCCGCACGGAACGCCAGAGCAAATCAAGTTGTCGAGACTTCAACTGGCGTCGGCGGTGGGAGAGCACGTGGGCCTCGCCCTCGCCAACTTGAACTTGCGGGAAACCCTGCGCTCGCAATCGATCCGAGATCCGTTGACCAACCTTTTCAACCGGCGTTACCTGGAAGAGTCCATGCCGCGAGAGCTCCTTCGCGCCTCAAGAAACAGGAAACCCCTGGGCGCGATCATGCTCGACATTGACCACTTCAAGCGTTACAACGATACTTTTGGCCACGAGGCCGGCGACGCCGTGCTGCGCGAGTTGGGCAAACACCTTCGCTCCAACATCCGGGGGGAAGATATCGCGTGCCGGTTCGGTGGCGAGGAGTTCATGCTCATCATGCCCGACGCCAACCTGGAAGCCACCCAAAAGCGCGCGGAAAAAATCTGCCGCGACGCGAAAGCAATTGTGGTTGTACATCACGGGCAATCTTTGGGAACCATCACTTTGTCTCTGGGGGTTGCCGAATTCCCTGATCACGGGGCGACAGCCGAAATGTTGCTGGCTTCTGTCGATAAAGCTCTCTACATGGCCAAAGAACAAGGGCGTAACCAAGTGGTGGTCTCAAGGCAGATTTCGGAAACGGCATGAGCTGAAGTTTACCAGACATGGAATTGTCTTCCCCACGGTCCGGCCTTAAGCACCCAATTGGGCATGGGGTCGGCCCAACCCTTAAGAATTGAATGCCGAGTCCCATCCGGCCCAGCCGTTTAATCCCCGCCCGGCAATGAATGAACCCAGACCAAAGAAGTTTTCATGCTATATTGGGTACATAGCTAAATCACGAGTTAAGTGATCCAGCTCGCAGGGCCCGTGAATCTTTTCGCGGGCTCCATCGTCACAGGGAGGCTAGGAAACCTTGGCGCCACCCAGGAAAGAAATCGCCGCGGAAGATAATCGACGGCAGTTTGTTAATTTCGCCTATTTCAAAGTGGATCCCGCATGGCGCCGCCTGGGGGAAGAGGAGCGCCAGCGCGGCAAGAGCCAGTTCATCGAAGTGGTGAAATCGTTCGAGCCCGATATGCTGGTGATTTGTTACTCCATGGTGGGCATTCGCGGCGACTGCGATTTTATGCTTTGGCGGATCAGCTACGACCTGACCGCCTTCCAGGAAATGACGGCGAAGTTGCTGGCCACCGGACTGGGAAAGTATCTGACGGTTCCGTATTCGTACATCGCCATGACCAAGCGCTCCACCTACGTGCGCGAGCACGTGCACGCGGACCAGGAAGGGACGCGATTACGGTTGACCCCGGGACAATTCAAATTCCTCTTTGTCTATCCGTTCGTTAAAACCCGCGCCTGGTACCGGCTGAGCCAGGCGGCGCGCCAGGGCATGATGAACGAACACATCGAGATCGGCCACAAGTATCCCACCGTGCGCCTGAACACCACCTATTCCTTCGGGCTTGATGACCAGGAGTTTGTAGTGGCTTTCGAATCAGACAAGCCCGAGGATTTCCTTGACTTGGTGATGGATCTGCGCGGCGCGGAAGCCAGCAATTACACCCTGCGCGACACGCCCATCTTCACCTGCATACATCGCGAGCTGCCGGAAATGTTGGAATTGTTGGGAGGATGAAGTGGAGTCAGGATTTGGGGGTTAGAATCCAGAGATACAAAATATAGTTTCCACCCTTCCTATGGCGCCCAAGACGAAGTCTAAAAAGAAATCCATGGCGGCGCACCCGGACCCGGCGAAGAAAACTAAAATTGACTACACTTCGCCCGCACGGTTGGAAAAGATTTTTGCCGCCCTGGATAAAATGTTCCCGCGCGCAACGTGCGCTTTGCTGCACCAAAACCCATTTCAGCTTCTGGTGGCCACCATCCTCTCGGCCCAATGCACGGATGAGCGAGTGAACAAAGTCACGCCGGGACTTTTCCAGAAGTTTCCCACTCCCCGGGATTTGGCTGCGCTGCGGCAGGAAGTCCTGGAAAGCGAAATCCGTTCCACCGGGTTTTTCCGCAACAAATCGAAGAGCATCATTGGCACGGCCAGTAGGATTGTGAGCGACTTCGCTGGCCGCGTGCCCCAAACCATGGACGAGTTGTTAACCCTGCCCGGTGTGGCTCGCAAGACGGCCAACGTGGTGCTGGGAACCGGGTTCGGCATCGCCAGCGGCGTGGTGGTGGACACTCACGTCTTCCGCATTGCGCGCCGCCTGAAACTAACCCAACAAAAGACTCCCGAAAAGGTGGAGCAAGACTTGATGAAGCTGGTGCCGCCGGAGCGCTGGATTTCGTTCAGTCACCAAGTGATTTGGTTTGGAAGAAAAACCTGTTTCGCGCGCAAGCCTTTGTGCGCGGCCTGCCCCATCGAATCCCTTTGCGACGCACCGGATAAAACGGTTTAAGTAGCGCCACCCTTCAGGGGGGCATGCCGGGCTAAAACCAGGCGCTACAAAGACGCCGCCATGCCCTGAGGTTTGAGGGGCTTAAGACGCAACCCACTAAACGGTGGGATTGGCACGTTCAGCCAATTTGCGGGCCAACTCGGGGGGAGGAGTGAAGGTGACTTTCTCTTCAACTGCCGCCACCTCTTCGATCTGGGCCACGCCCAGTTTCTTGAAATATTCCACCACTTCCTGCACCAGATGTTCGGGAGCGGAAGCGCCGGCCGTGACGCCTACGCATTCGACGCCCTCAAGCCAGCCAGGCTCGATTTCCGAAACGTCGTCGATCAGGTAGGACCGCGCCCCCATGCTTTCGGCAACCTCTTTCAGGCGGCGGGAGTTTGAGCTGTTGTCGGACCCGATCACCAGCACCAGATCGGTATCTTTCGCCAGCGTCTTGATGGCCGTCTGACGATTCTGGGTGGCGTAACAAATGTCGTCGCTGGTGGGCGCGATGATCATCGGGAATTTCTCCTTCAAGGCGTCGAGAATTTCCCTGGTATCGTCCACACCCAAAGTCGTCTGGGTGGTGACGGCGATTCGAGCGGGATCGGCAACGTGGATTTTTCGCGCTTCCTCCACACTTTCCACCACTTGAATGTTATCGGGCACCTCGCCCACTGTGCCGACGACCTCTTCATGGTCTTCGTGGCCCACCAAGATAATGGACCGGCCTTCGTTGGCGAAGCGGATGGCTTCCTGGTGTACTTTGGTGACCAGAGGGCAGGTGGCATCAATCACAGTGAGGTGTTTTGCGGCAGCCATGGCCCGGACTTCCGGAGAAACTCCGTGGGCGCTGTAAATGACCACCGCGCCTTCGGGAACCTGATCGATCTCGTCCACAAAAATAACGCCCTTAGCGGCCAGGGACTGGATCACGTGTTTGTTATGGACAATTTCCTTGCGCACATAAATGGGTCCTTCGTAGAGGGTGAGGGCCATCTCCACAACATCGATGGCCCGGTCAACGCCGGCGCAAAACCCGCGAGGTTTGGCGAGCAGGAGCTTTTTGATCTTCATAAAAGCGAGATGCCTGATTACATTTTCGCCCGGAGTTAATCCTAGCAGATTCGCCTTACCCCGTCAAAAACGCCCATTTTGAGATTCAAGAATCCCTCCGCGCCGCAGCGCATCCAATCACCTGAATGAAACTGATATCCATCAATATCGGTGTGCCCAGGGAGGTTCTTGCCGGTCAACGTGAAGTTGAAACCGCCATTTTCAAGATACCGGTGAGCGGGCCGGTGAAGGCGGGCAGGCTAAACCTCGATGGCGACCGTCAGGCCGATCTTTCCGTCCATGGCGGCGAGTTCAAGGCCGTTTACGCCTACTCGCAGGACAACATCGAGTATTGGAAGAAATTCCTGAAGCGCGATGACCTCCACCCGGGCAGCTTCGGAGAGAACCTTACCGTGGAAGGCATGCTGGACCACGAGGTCCGCATCGGCGATGAGCTGGAGATCGGCACGGCGCGCTTCCGTGTAACCCAGCCGCGTTTTCCCTGCTACAAGCTCGGCATCGCCATGGGCTCCTCGAAATTCGTACAGACTTTTGACGATGCGGGAAGGAATGGCTTCTATTTGTCAGTAGCTCAGGAAGGCGTGATTACCCCCGGCGATGAAATCCGCATTTCCCCCGGCGCCAATCCGCAGACCATCACCATCGCCCAATTCGCAGACGTCCACCGGGACGGAAATTCGACGGGCCAGAAGATGACATCGGGGATGATCCGCCGCATGCTTGCGCGGGGCGAGACACTGAAGTCAATCAAATCAGGTGGTAAATAAGACATTCAGGAGGACAGTTTAAGAGTCGCCATGGAAGATTTCCTCGAATTCATGAAAAACGCGGCCAATCGCATTGCCGTGGGCAGTCGCGCCACGCCCGGAGTGGAAGGCTACGTATTTGAAGTAGCGGACGGTAGTCAAATGACTTTTTACACATGCCGGGAATCTGCGCAATCAGCGCCGCACACCCATGACTTCCACGAGTACTTCGCCGTTCTCCAGGGTTGCCTCACCGTCATTATTGATGGGAAGCGCATACCCGTCAAAGCTGGCGAAGAGTGCTTTATCCCAAGTGGGACTCATCACGGTGGTGAAGTGGAGGCCGGGACCAGGACAATTCATGTGTTCGGTGGCCGGCGCGCTGAAAGGCAGAGCCCAGGCGGGAATGCAAGTTAAAAATGAATGTGACCAGGACCATTGGGAAGGGGGCTCGCAGTTACGTAACTATATCTTCACCGCCGTCCACGCGGATCACGTTGCCGGTCATCCACTGGGTCTTGTCGTCCATGATCGCCGCGATGGTTTCGGCAATATCCTGGGGCGTGGTCAAGCGCCCGCCGGGATT
The DNA here is from genome assembly GCA_035946625.1 of Terriglobia bacterium. GTDB lineage: Bacteria > Acidobacteriota > Terriglobia > UBA7540 > UBA7540 > DASYXZ01. The sequence goes on from DASYZE010000017.1 coordinate 14,588, forward strand.
CCTCATTTTGGCGAATTCCGCCAGCTTTTCGATTCCCGGAATTTTGCTGGAACCCGGCGTAATGGTAATGCCAGCCTGGATGGCATTGGCCGTGATGCCGTAAGGCATCAGTTCGTAAGCCAACTGGCGGATATGGGATTCCAGCACCGCCTTGGCGGCTGAGACGGCGCCGTAGGTGGGAATCACGCTGTGCCCGCCGGCGCTGGTCATGGCGTAGATGCGTGAGCCGGAGCCCATCATTTTCCGCCGCATGAGCTCCTGAATCCAATACACCAGGTTGCTGCCCATCACGTCGAGGGTCATTTCCATCTGGGCCTGCGTCACTTCCCCCTCGTGGTCTTCGGAGAAGTATGGCTGGAGAGAGCCGAAGGCCACCGAATGCAGAAACACTTTCACATAATGGTCGCCGCCTGCCTGCTTCCAATGTTCCTGCATCTGGTTCAGGACTTCGGCACGCTTGCCGGCATCCGCCGCATTGATATTGAAAAAAAGCACTTCACGTCCCGCGGCCTTAATCTTCTCGATGATCTCGTTAACGTGAACCATGGCGGAGCGGCGGTCAAAGTGCACGCCAAAAATATTCACACCGGAGCGGGCCAGTTCCAGGCTGACCGCCTCGCCAAATCCGCTCGATGAACCCACCACCAGGGCCCACTTTGTTCCGCCGGAAGTCTCCGTCATTCCTAATTCCTTTCGGTTTATTGGGGTTTCCCGCTGCTTTCCGCGGATTCGCTTTCCACTTCGGCGGCCAGCCCGGGGAGCGCCTCGCTCAAAAGTTGATCGCTCGCAGCACTCAAGGCATTGACCACGCCATCCACGCCGCTGCCCTCGATGGAATGCTCCACCTCGCGCCGGTCCGACCACACAATCTTCTGATCCTTGGCCCGTACCAGTCTCAATTCGAGTGCGACGCGCGCTTTGCCGCCGGGCACGTAATCGAGTTCGTCAAAATTCAACAAGTGGCCTCGCAAAACGTAATCAACACGCCCGCGGCTCGGAGCCAGATGCACGTGGGCGAAGATCGCCATCTCGTTAAGGTGTCGTCTGGTCAGTTCAGCCAGCAGGGTTGCCGGGTCCGGGCTCCAGAGATGGTACTCGTAGTAGCTGAATTCAGTGGGCGACTCGTAATACATAATCCGGTCGTCGCGCAGACTCATTGCGGCGCGGAACGGTTCAATACTCAAGGTCAGGGAAGTCTTGGGGTCCGTATGAGGGGCCGGCGGAGGGAATCTCAATGAATAATAGCGCGTCGCCGGAATTTTTCCGCCACAACCCACTGCGAGCAGGGCAAGAATCCACAGCGGAAGTGCGGCCAGAATCCCAAAGTAACTGTTACCGATGCTCGACCGTAATTTTGCGATCTTCACTGGCTAAATGCTCCATTCGAATTCTAAGGTGGGGACCACGGAATTTTTCCTCAAGCTTTTCTCCCCACTCGATGATCACAATCGCGGGATGGCTGAATATTTCCTCCAAACCCAGGGTGGCCAATTCACGGGTTCCCTCAATCCGGTAAAGGTCCACATGATAAGCTTTCTGGTCGCGCCCGTATTCGTGAACCAGGGTGAACGACGGGCTGGTGACTTCATCCTCGCCCGCCAAACCTAATCCGGAAATAATGCCTTTGGTCAGGGTGGTTTTGCCGCTCCCCAAATCCCCTTCCAGCAGCAGCAGGCAGGGCGAATGAAGCTCGCGTGCCAGCCCGCGTCCGAATTCCAGCGTTTCCGCGGGCGAGTGGGTAACCACCTCAAAGTGTGTTTTAGCCTTCACTCGCGCTTTCGGCGCCCTGCCTCCTCCTCGCCATGCCGTCCGACACTGCTTCACCGAACCTGACTCTTTCTGAGCACGCCGTACGCTTGCGGAATAGCTTCCAGAAGGTCGCCGGCAATCATCGACGCGGAGTCCAAACGAGCGGCCGCAAGGTCACCGGCAAGGCCGTGCAAGTATACTGCACCTGCCACCACCTGAGCGAAAGGAATCGACGGATATTGTGCCAGAAGGCCGGCCATAATACCCGTTAAAACATCACCCGTCCCGCCTTTGGCCATCCCCGGATTTCCAGTGGGATTTACCGAAACTGCGCCGCTGGGCGCCGCGACAAGAGTGCGATACCCTTTTAACACAAGATTCACTTTGTACCGGGTAGAAAACTCCCTCGCGAATTCCACTCGCCGTGCCTGGATTTCAGCCGTGGGCACGCCCGTCAGGCGCGCCATCTCGCCCGGGTGCGGCGTCAGTACGGTCTCTGGCGGCGAAGGCCGGCCGGCACGGAAAGTATTCATGCAACCGGCAAAAGCAGTCAAGGCGTCGGCATCCACGACCACTGGAATTTTTGATTCGTTCACCACCGTCCTGGCAAATTTCGCCGTTTCCGGAACCGTGCCGAGGCCCGGACCGATGGCGAGGACTGTCTTCCCTTCCATCAACTTTTCCATGCGCCCGTAATCCAGGGCGCGAAGCGAAACCGTGCCAGCTTCAGTCTCGGGAAGGGGCTCGGCCATATATTCCATTCCCAGGCTTGCAACAATCGGCAGAGCGCTCTTGGCGGTGGCCACCGTCACCAGGCCGGCGCCCGCCCGCAACGCGGCCTTCGCCGCCAGTGCGGCCGCTCCGGCCTTCCCGACTGACCCGGCTAAAATCAGTATCCGGCCAAAATCGCCCTTGTGGGCGTCAATTTTGCGGGGCTGCACCAGCCACGCCAAATCCGCCATGCAAGTGAGGTTCAAGAGAAGTTCCGGATCGTCGTCCAGCACATCCGGCGGAGTCCCGATTTGTTTGACCACCCATTCCCCCATCGTCTCACAAGCAGGCGGAAAAACATGCGCCCATTTGGGGGCGGTGAAAGTTACCGTTGTGCCCGCGCGAACCGAATCGCCAATCAAATCACCCGAATCGGCGCCTATCCCGGAAGGCAGATCCACCGCCACGATCCTTGAGGAAGGGAAAGCGCCATTCAGATCACGTATGACGCCGGCAAGAAAACCTTCAACCGGCCGGGAGAGCCCCGTGCCGAGAATGGCGTCTACCAGCAGCGTCGTGCCCTCCAGGCTGCCTTTGATCGCCCGCCAAGCTTCGAGATCCGAAGCAACCTCAGGTGCGCCTTGCGCGGCCAGGCGTTTAAGGTTGTGCTCGGCGTCGCCTTTGACGGTGGCGGGATCGGCCAGCAGCACAATGCGGGGAGCCATACCCCGGTCGCGCAACAATCGCCCCACCACCAGGCCGTCGCCACCATTATTTCCGCGCCCGCAAACAATCGCTACTTTATGCGAGGCCAGTGGCGCAAAACGCTCAGTGAGAAAATCCACCACCGCGCGCCCGGCATTCTCCATCAGGGTCAGGCTGGGCACTCGGTATTGCCGGGTGGTCAGCAGGTCGACGCGCTGCATCTGGGCGGCGGTTAGTATTTTCATCGCCTACACCACCGCCAGATTTTCCAATTCTTTAAGCTTTTTCGAATCTCCCATGCAGATCAGGTAATCACCCGATGCAATCTTTCTTTCCGATGGGGGATTGAATTCCAGATCCCCGCCGTCGCGCCGGATCGCCAGGATGATCACGCTCAACCGGTGCCGGATATCCGCTTCCGTCAAAGTCATCCCGGTGAGTTTGGACAATTTCGAAACGCGCATCTCTTCAATTTGGAGATCCAGTTTGCCACTGGTCAGGGAGGTGGACGCGAGATCGATAAAATGCTGGACAGAGGGCTTGGTCAACAGGCGCGCGATGCGTTGCCCGGCGTAAGTGTAAGGCGAGATCACCGTGGTCGCGCCCGCTTTCATCAGTTTGGATTCCGCGGATTCGTCGCTGGCCCGGGCCACAATGGGCAGGCTGGGGGCCAGGCCGCGGGCGGTCAGCACGATATAGATATTGTTGGCATCGGTGTTGACGGCGCTGGTCAGGCCTTTGGCAAACCCGATTCTTGCCGCTCTTAAAACACCTTCGTCGCTGGCATCGCCGATGATGACGGGAAAATTCTTTTCAAGCGCCCATTGGGCGCGGGCGGCGTCCTTGTCCACCAGCAGGATCGGGAGGTCGCGGTCCGCCAATTCCGTCGCCACCCGCCGGCCCACACGGCCCGCCCCACAGATGATGAAGTGGTCACGAATTTTCGAGATTTCTTTTTCCATGCGGCGGCGTCCGACAAAGGTATCGAGCTCGAATTGTATCATCGCCTGGGTGAAGGTTCCAATGGCGAAGCCGACGACGCCCACGCCCAGCACAATCAGGCCGACGTTGAAAATCCGGCCGGCATGGGAAAGGCGGTTGACGGGGTCCGCGCCGATGGTGGATACGGTCATGAGGGTTCCGTAAAAAGCATCGAACCACGTCCAGCCCTCGATAATGTGAAACCCCGCCGTGCCCAGGCCGATGAGGGCGAAAGCAAGCAGGAATACAATTGCAACGCCCTTAAGGTTTTTCAAGGTCGCACCCACAAAACCATGCCGGCGCTACGGACCAGGCGATGATGTTCCAGGAACAAGCATGAACGGAGATGGGACTTACAACATCCACCCACCGCTCACATTCAACACCTGGCCGGTAATGAAGGAGGCTTCCTCAGAGGCGAAGAATTTGACGGCGGCGGCAACGTCCTGGGCGGTGACGGGGCGCCCGACGGGAAAGCGCGCGTCCGCTATCCGGCCTGCTTCTTCGCGAGTGAGTTCTTTGTCATCAATAATAGCGGGGTTGACCACGTTCACGGTGATTCCATTGCGAGCTTCTTCGAGAGCGAGCGACCGGCTGAACGCTACCAACCCCGATTTTGCCGCAGAAAAGGCGGAAATCTTGGCCTGGCCGAAGGCGCGCTCCGCGCCCACCGCTCCCAGGTTGATCATTCTCCCCCAGCGCTGGCGGCGCATGGCGGGCAGGGCAAACTTGGAGGCATAAAAAACGCTGGACAGATTGGAATTCAGAATCGCGTGCCACTCTTCGATTGTCGATTCCACCACCGGCTTCCAGCGAAAATCGCCCACGTTGTTTACCAGGATGTCGAGCCGGCCAAAATGTCGCACCAGGCCGTCGATCATCTCCTTCACGCGGGCTGGATCGGTGATGTCGGTGGCCACGGCCAGCGCTTCCCCGCCGTGAGCGCGCAACTCGTTCACCACTTTCTGGGCGTCCAGTTTGTTGGTGCGATAGCTGACCGCCACGCGCGCGCCGGCTCGTCCCAGGCTCAGAGCAATTTCTTTTCCGATTCCGCGCGAAGCGCCTGTCACCAGGGCCACGCGATGCTTTAGGGGCAAAGTTTTACTCCTTCAACCAACTCCGATTTCGACCAGTGTACCGGACTTGGCATCCGCGGGCAACGATACGCTAAAAATGGTAGCGGTGTCATTTGGAGTCGCCTCACATTCGAAGAGCAAGTCATTCCCGCGCAAGCGGGAATCCAGCGTCGCCAAGGCCCCGCATTTCCATTTGCCTTCGCGGCTGATTCCCGCTTGCGCGGGGATGACGGCATCCGGGAACGCCCGCGTCTGGCCAATGACAAAACCACCCGAAAATTGTCAGTCAATCGCTCTTGCCACCACCAGCGTCATATCATCCTGGAGCTCGGGGCTTCCCGTCCAATCGTTTATGGTTCGGTAAATCTCTTTCACCATCTCCTCGGGAGGGCATGCCGACGCCCGTTGGGCTGCCTCAAGCAGGCGATCTTCGCCAAATTCCTCGCCAAAACTATTTTCGGGCTCGGTCATGCCGTCCGTGAATGCCATCAGCATATCGCCCGGCTCCAATTGGATCACCGCCTGCTCGTAGGTTGCTGGTCCAAACAGTCCCACCACCGTTCCGCCCGTCTCCAGACGTTCAATTTTACCGCGATGGAAATAAAAAGGGGGCGGGTGGCCGGCATTGGTAAACGTCAACTGGCGCGTGGCACCGTCATAGATTGCGTAAAAAAAGGTGGCATATTTCTCCGTTGGCGTGCTGGCATAAAGCTGGCGATTGAGCCGCCCCACAACCCCGGCGGAAGACATCAGAGCTTTTTCGGAAAGGATTCCGGGCTCGTGCTCGTCGTAAAACTGGGCATGAAGAGCGGACTGGATCGATGCCATGAGCAAGGCGGCGGAGATTCCTTTGCCACTGATGTCGCCCACCACCAAGCCCACCCGGTCATCGCCCAATCGAAGAAAGTCGTAATAGTCGCCACTCACCATGCGCGCGGGTTTGCAGACGCCGTATAACTGAAGGCCGGGAACTTCAGGAACCACCTGGGGGAAAAGCTGGCTTTGAACTTCGCGGGCAATTTCAAGTTCGCCTTCCAGCCGCGTCTTTTCAAGGGATTCCCGGAGCAGGCGTTCCACCGAGGAGGTCATGCCGTCAAAAGCCTCACCCAGGGCGCTCAACTGGTCGCGCGCGGGCAAACCAATCCGATAGGAGAAATCGCCGACCTGCACGCGTTTGGTACCTTCGTGCAGCTTGTCCACCGTCGTGGTCATGGACCGGGTCAACTGAAACCCAATCACCATGGCCACCAGCTCGATGATGAGAAACACTATGCCCACCACCGCGAAAGCGGACCAGTAAAGTCCCGAGTATTGTCCCAGAGTGGAGAGCAGTTGCCGATCGAGAGTGATGTAGCGCGAGGTCACCAGAAAGACCCCCGCCTCCGGCCGCTCCGCTTGCGCGTCTCCACCCCATAGAATTGGATCCAGGGTAGCCCAGTTGTAAACGATATAATCAAATCGATTGGCGGGGGCAGGCACGGCGATGGACTTGGATTGAATGCTGGTTTCTTCAGTTACCCGACCATGATCGGTGTCGAAGATCAAATTCGGAGACTTCGATCCGGACCCCTGAGCACGCGGGCCGGATTGCGCGGGCTGACTGCCCGCCGCGGGGTTTAGCTGGTGCGGAGTCAGGAGAGTAATGGGGCCAATACCCTCGCCCACCTGGTCCAGGAGATCGGGGGTGAAGGGCTGGGAAAGCACCACAATAAGTTCCCCTTTATTCGTCTGCTGGCGGTCAACCGCCCGTAGCGCAAGCTTGCCTTCATCAACAACGATGGCCGAGAAATCTTCATCCTTGATCCAGGCCGGGATGGTCACCGGTTGGGGTTGCAGGTTAGGGTCCAGGCTGGAAGTCCGCACCAGGGAACCCAGGCGCAAGGTCAGGGTGAGGCCAGGATAATTCGCAGCATGCTCGCGAAAGTCGGAGGTGAAAAAGTTTTGCAATTCGTCGAGCATGGCCTCGGGTGTTTTCAGCCGCAAATGGTCGGCTTCGTGGACGATCACTCGGTCCAAATGTCGAAGCACCGCGGCTCGATCGCGCAGTTTGGAGGCCACCAAATAGGACGCGAACTGGCTGTTCACCAGCCAGGTGCCCAGAGCCACCAGAAACAGGATCAGGAAGATGGGAACAACGGCGATGAAGACGTAAGTTACCGCCAGACGGCGACGCAACCGCCAAAGTAATTTCTGCTTGAAGAGTTTGACCATCCGGTAGAGGTAATAGAACGCGGTGGGAACGAAGGTGATCCAGAAAAGAAGCCACAATCCTCCGGGAACAGTGCCGGTGGTCCGGCCCACAACCCAAAGGGCCGCACCATAGGCTGCCACCCAGACGGCAAAGCGCGCCATCCGGTGGCTTCGATACTCATGACGGAGGGATTCGAGCAGCACAGGCTAGAATACCAGCGGTGCGCGCGTTACGCCACCCCAGGCACCAGGCATTTCAAAAAGGTCGCCGAAATTTCCCCGCCCGTTACGCCCGAGGCCCCACCGGCTCTGGAACCCCGGCGCCCTTCTGCACCCGGCTGTGGTGCCGGCCATAGAAGAAGTAGATAAACATTCCAATCACCAGCCAGACCGCCAGGCGGAGCCAGGTGAGCCCGCTCAAGCTCACCATCATGGCCAGGGAGATCACGATGCCCATGATGGGCACGAAGGGCACCCAGGGCGTCCTGAAAGGTCGGGAAAGATTGGGATCGCGGCGGCGGAGAACCCACACCCCGGCGCAGACGATCACAAATGCCAGCAGGGTGCCGATGCTGACCATTTCATCCAATACGTTAATGGGTAGAGCCGCGGCCAGCGCCCCCACAAAGGTGCCCACGGTAATCGAGGAAATCCAGGGGGTGCGGAATCGAGGGTGAACGTCGCTGAACACCTTGGGCAACAGGCGGTCGCGCGACATGGAAAAGAAAACGCGCGACTGGCCCAGCAGCATCACCACGATGGTGCTGCTCAGGCCCATCAGAGCGCCAATCTTCACCAGGAAGCTGCCCCAGCTCACTCCGGTGCTGTCAATGCCGATGGCCAGCGGGTCCCGCACATCGAGGTTGGTGTAGTTCACCAGTCCGGTGAGCACTCCTGCCACCAGAATGTAAAGCACGGTGCAGATGACCAATGACCCCAGTATTCCAATCGGCATATCTCTTTCGGGATTTTTGGCTTCCTGGGCAGCGGTGGAGACGGCGTCAAATCCGATGTAGGCGAAGAAAATGATTCCCGCTGCGCGCAATATTCCCGAGATCCCAAATTCACCAAAGGTTCCTGTATTGGGCGGAATGAAGGGGTGCCAGTTGACGCGGGTCAGATCCGGATGATTGAAAAGGTAATTGGCCCCGATTCCGATGAACACAATCAGCACCGCCACCTTGATGATGACGATGGCCGAATTGAAATTCGCCGACTCCTTGATGCCAATCACCAGGATGGCCGTGGTAATCAGGATGGCAAGGAACCCAAGCAAGTTGAACGCTCCGTGGGCGTGAGGGAGGGTGGCGGGTTCGATTCCCGCCGCCTTCAGTTTGGGCAGAAGCAGTTTGATCGGCTCCCAATGGTTCTGGTAAAAGATAAACTCATCCCACCGTGTTCCCGCAATCGAGGCAGGCAGCTTAATCCCAAAATCACCCAGCAGGCTGACGAAGTAACCGCTCCATCCGGAAGCGACCGTGGCCGCGCCAAAGGCATATTCCAGCACCAAATCCCAGCCGATGATCCAGGCGAATATTTCGCCCAATGTAGCGTAACCGTAAGTGTAGGCCGACCCGGCGACCGGAATCATGGAGGCAAATTCCGCGTAACACAGCCCGGCAAACACGCAGCCGACAGCGGCAAAAATGAAAGAAAGAAGGATGGCAGGGCCGGCGTGCTCGGCCGTGGCTGTGCCGGTGATCACAAAAATGCCCGTGCCAATAATGGCGCCGATGCCGAGCGTAATCAGGTTGGTGGGCCCGAGAGCGCGACGGAGACTGTGCTCGCCCGTCTCGTGGGCTTCGGCAAGAATCGTGTCCACCGATTTCGTCGCCAGTAAATTGGCCATTCAAACTCCTTGTAGCGAGGATGCACGGCAAAATCTTGTATTCTGCGAAGCAACGCCACCCGCGAGGGCAGCATGCCGGGCGCAAGAAGAATTCCTGGCGGGCTTAGACAGTATATTTCCTGGAACTACGCGGCGACGCCATCGCCCAAGATAGTAAACCGGAATGCCCACGGCCACAATACCAAATCCCCTCCGACCTGCCGCCTTGCCCGAGACTGCCAGAACGCAGTTGCGGTAGATCACTAAGGCAGCGCCTGGTTCAGCAGGCTGGCCAAGCGGATGCCCGCTTTTTTAATCTGCAGCTCGACCACGGGCAGGGCGGCGTTGAAGTAATCGTCGCCCAGGTTGGGCGTAGTTTGATGAGAAAGTTTTCCGTAGGCAACCTGCACGGCGAGCGCGTGACTTTCCATTGCCCAATCCTCAATGGTACCGCGCGCCCAAGCGGTCTTTTCGGCCGGCGTGATCCGGCTGTTGAGTTCGGCAGCAAGCCTCAATCCATAGACCTTCTCCCGGCGAAGGATGCCGCCATCCCACACGGCGTGCAGGTTCATGGGCTGTCCGAAAAAAATCACCTGGACTTTGTTCCCGCCCTGGTCTCCATTGTCCTCGCAGTGGAGCGGCTGGTGCAAATCGCCCACAAAATGCACCAGGAACTTGAGCGCGTCGCGCCGGACCCCGGGATCGGCGGATTTATTCTTGAGCACCGCCTCAAACTCGTAAATCTTGCCAATGACGCAGTTTCCCTGGGCGCACTCGCGGTTCATATCGATGCTGGAGGCCATGAGCGGAATATCGATATAGTGCCACGGGGCCGTTTCCGGGTGCTCTTCACGAATGTCGTCCGCCCAAACAGAATCGCCGGCTAATGTGTCGTAGGGTCCCAACATGGCCTTGATCGCCGCCAGCGTTTCCGGCTTCAGATTTTTCTCGGCAATAGCCGCAACGTCGCGATGCCCCTCCGGGCCCCAAGCAGTAGTCGAAGTAGCCGCAAGCATCATGACGCCAGCCAGGAAGAGGGCGCGGTGCAGGAACGAGCGACATTTTGCTTTCATACCGATTCCCCCCCGGGATTGCTTTCAATCGGACCCTCTATCTCCAACTGATCTTTCAGACATACTAACATTTCCGCTAAACTGTTTGCTTCGCCTCTTCCAAATATAAAAAACCGGAACGCCCACCGCCACGATGCACAGCCCGGTCAGGCTGCGGGCGGTTTTGTGGGTGAGGAGCGCCCACTCCACAAAAATCGCAAAGAGGATGTACATTGCGGGCAGCACCGGATAACCGATGGCGCGGTAGGGCCGAGGCGCGTCGGGCCGCGTGCGCCGCAACCAGAAAAGGCCGCCAATGGTGAGAATGTAAAAGAGGACCACGGAAAAAATTACGTACTCGAGCAAGTCATTGTAAGTGCCGGAGAGGGTAAGTAAGCCGGCCCAAACCGCCTGCACCATAATGGAAACCGCGGGGGTGCGATATTTTTGATTCACCGTGCCCACGCTCGAAAAAAACAATCCATCCCTGGACATGGCGTAGTAAACGCGCGCGCCCGCCAGCACCAGGCCATTGATGCAGCCAAAGGTAGAGATCATGATAGCCGCCGCCATCAGTCCTTCGCCGCGCGCGCCCAGCATCACCTGCACCGCCGCCGTTCCCACCCGGTCTTCGGCGGCGTTTTGAATGCCGCGCTGAAGGGGGCCGATGCCGGCGGGCGAGCCGTAAAAGGGGAGGACTCTCACATAGATCCAATTGCACAAAAAATACAAAGTACAAACGGTGAGGGTGCCCGTGGCCAGCGCCCAGGGAAGATTGCGCCTGGGGTTCACCACCTCCGCGCCGGTAAACGTGACGTTGTTCCAGGCATCGGAGGAAAACAGCGGGCCCACCAGCGCCACGGAAACCACGGTGAGCGTGGCAAGGTCCCAGCGCGCCCCCTGCCACATTCCCTGGGGTGGCACCGGAACGGCCGAGTGGGCGCTGCCCCACCACAGTCCGAGCCCTACCAGGCCCAGCAGGGTGGCCACCTTGAGGGTGGTGAAAATATTCTGGACCAAGGCGCCGGTGCGAATCCCCAGAATGTTGATGGCGCTCAGGAAAAACAGGCAGGCGATGGCGATCAATTGCTGGGTGGAGAAGGTCAGCGCCGTCACGTGGCCGAAGAGGTTCACGCTGCCCAGATCAATCAGCAGATTTTGCGCCGAAATCCAGGGAATAAAAACGCCGAGGAATTTTCCGAAGGCCACGGCGACGGCGGCAATGGTTCCGGTCTGAATCACCAGAAACAACGTCCAGCCGTAGAGGAATCCAAAAAGAGGGCCAAAGGCTTCGCGCAAGTAAACGTATTGTCCGCCCGCCCTGGGCATCATGGCGGCTAGTTCGCCGTAAGAAATGGCGCCGATCACCGTCATCAAGCCGCTTAAGACCCAGCACAAAAGCATGAGCCCGGGCGACCGCACCTGGCGGGACATGTCAGCGGCAACAATAAAAATCCCCGAGCCGATCATGGACCCCATCACGATGGTGGTGCAGTCGTAAAGTCCGAGGGTCTTGCGCAGCTCGGTCGCGCCAGGCTCGGTAGTTGGTTGTGTGATGTTGGTTGTGGACATAAACAGATATGAATTATGAATTATAAATTATGAAGTATAAGGATGAACCGAATCGTTGGTACTTGCTTGCTTATGCCCAATTCGTAATTCATAATTCAGAATTCATACTTCTTCCACTGCTTTCAGAAATTCTCGCGTCCGGGATTCGATATCCCTGGCGCCCACCAGGTCGCTCATCACCGCCACGGAGTCCGCGCCCGCCTCGATGGCGGATCTAGCGTTCTCCGCCGTAATTCCTCCGATGGCCACCAGGGGCTTCCGCGTTGCCCGGCGGGCCCTGCGCAGACCGTCGAGTCCCACCACCGGATCCGGGTTTTCTTTACTGTGGGTGGGAAAAACCGGGCCGAAGGCAATGTAGTCCGCCGAAGTCCGCTCCGCCTCCAATACCTGGTTCAGGGAGTGGGTCGAATAGCCGATCCATTTCCCCGGCTTCAGGAACCTTCGCGCCAATTCAGGGGGGAGGTCGTCCTGACCCACATGGACGCCTTCCGCATCTACAGCTAGAGCAATGTCCGCCCGGTCGTTTACGATGAATATCGCCCGTGCCCCTCGCGCTCGTTCCGCAATTTGCCTGCAGCTATCCAAGAATTGTCGCGCCGTTGCGCGCTTGGCGCGGCATTGGACAAGCTTCACGCCTGCGGCCAGCAACTGATCGGCAACGGCCACGGGCGATCTTCCGGCCGTCTGCGCGGAGTCGATGATAGCGTAAAGGCGTGGGATGGGGAAACTCATATGCCGGCCGTGCGATCGCAAGCGTGATCAGATGTCGCCGTTAGGGACAAATCGAGTGAGAAAACGGGTGTCAAAATTCCCGGCGCGAAAGTCGGGATCGGCCATGATCTTTTCGTGGATAGGGATGGAAGTAGAAATCCCTTCCACGATAAACATTTCGAGAGCGCGCTCCATCCGGTTGATGGCTTCTGTGCGGCTATCGCCATGGACGGTCAGCTTGGCGATCAGCGAATCGTAATAGGGCGGGACGATGGAGTCCTGGTGAGCCGCAGTGTCCACGCGCACGCCCGTACCTCCCGGAACATGGAATTCGGTGATCTTGCCGGCGGATGGCGCAAAGGTCTCCGGATTCTCCGCGCAGATCCTGCACTCGATGGCGTGGCCGCGCAGGCCCACGGTCTCTCCTTCCATTGCCAGCGGCTCACCCGCCGCGATCAGAATTTGCTTTTTGACCAGATCGAGCCCCGTCACCAATTCCGTCACCGGGTGTTCCACCTGGATACGGGTGTTCATCTCCAGAAAGTAGAGATTCTTATTCTCATCCATCAGGAATTCAACCGTGCCGGCATTGGTGTAGCCGACTTCCTTCAGCGCTTTCACCACCTGGTGGCCAACCCGCTTGCGCATTTGCGGAGTCATCTGAGTGGAAGGCGACTCTTCCAGCAGCTTCTGGTGCCGCCGCTGAATGGTGCACTCGCGTTCGCCGAGGTGGACCACTTTGCCGTGCTCATCCGCCAGAACCTGGAACTCAATGTGGCGCGGGCTGGCAATGTATTTTTCCAGGTAAACGTCCGGCGTCCCAAAGGCCGCCGTGGCTTCATTCTGCGCGGTCCGAACGGCCGCCATCAAATCTTCTTGTGATGGCACCACGCGCATCCCCCGGCCGCCACCGCCCGCCGTGGCTTTTACCATTACCGGGTAACCGATTTTCTCCGCCGCTTCCATTGCCTGGGCTTCGGATTGGACCACTCCCTCCGAACCGGGGAGCACTGGAATCCCCAGCTTGGCCATGGCCTTCCGAGCCTTGTCTTTGTCGCCCATCAGACGCATCACGTCGGGGCGGGGGCCGATGAAAGTGATTTTGGATGCCTCACAGACGTCGGCGAAGGCGGCATTCTCCGCCAGGAACCCGTACCCGGGATGGATGGCCTCGGCATTGGTGATTTCAGCCGCCGAAATAATGCTGGCGACGTTGAGATAGCTTTCCGAGCTTCGGGGCGGGCCGATGCAGACGGCCTCATCCGCAAACCGCACCGGCAGGGAGTAGCGGTCGGCTTCGGAATAGACGACGACGGTTTGAATGCCCAATTCCTTGCAAGCGCAAATGACGCGCAGGGCAATTTCACCACGATTGGCAATCAGGATCTTTTTGAACATGGGGGAATAACAGCGCACCGTTTAAAATCGACAGTTTAGAGTTAAGGAAGAAAGTACCCGCCAGTGATTCTGCCGGCCTCCTCCCCGTCCGCCAGGCTGGATGAAGCTTTGAACTTTAAAAACTTGGCTACTTTTTGTGCGAGGGTCGGATGGCGAAAAGACTTTGACTGTATTCGACGGGCTGGCCATTCTCAACGTAGACCCGGACAATCTCTCCCGCTGCCTCCGACTCAATTTCATTCATTAACTTCATGGCTTCAATGATGCACAAAACCTGCCCCACACTCACGTTGTCGCCCACCTGGACAAACGGCGGGGCATTGGGAGCGGGCGCAGCGAAGAAAGTCCCGACAATAGGCGACTTGATGACGAAAAGCCCCTCGGTAGATTCCTGCCCTGAGGGCTCGCCCGTAACCGCGACGGCGGCGTGAGTATCCACATGCTGCCTTGGGGGGGGAGGCGGTGGCGGCAGGAATGAATTCTCCTTGTAGGGGGCCACAACCTGCGGCTCGGAGCGGGAGTCTCCCCGCTTGACCCTGATTTTCGCTCCCCCTTTCTCCAATTCAAATTCGGTAATCTCCCGCTTGATGAGGAGATCGAGAAGGTCTCGAATCTCGTGCAGATCCCAAGCGGGGGATGGCGCCTTTTTCCCTTGTTTCCCTTTCCTGCCAGGCATCAGTTGAGCTCCTAAGTTTCTAAGAAATTATCCAACCATCCAGGGGAGCAGAAGTCAAAATTTCGGGGCCATTCGGCCCCACCAATACGGTGTCCTCGAGACGGATGCCGCCCAGGCCTTCGAGATAGACACCTGGTTCGACGGTAACCACACAACCCGTTTGCAGCCGGGTCTTGTCATTTCGACCCAGGCGTGGTGTCTCATGGATATCAAGGCCAACGCCGTGTCCGGTGCTGTGGGTAAAGTAACTTGCCAGGCCACGCCGCGAAAGAGCGTCTCGGGCCGCCGCGTCCACCGCGTGAGCCTCGACACCATCCCGAATGCTTTCTACGGCCCGGTGCTGGGCTTCCAAGACGGCTTTATAGAGACTCTTGATCCTTCTCCCGGGCTTTGGGCCCAGATAAACGGTCCGGGTCATGTCCGCCGCGTATCCATTCAGTATAGCACCCAGATCAAAGATAACCAATTCGCTTTTCCCCAATAATTTGTGGGAAGCACGCGCGTGGGGGGCCGCGGCGCGGGGGCCTGACGCCACAATGGTATCAAATGCCGGGCCTTCCGCGCCTTTGCGCCTCATGCGAAACTCAATCTCCGCCGCCAAATCGGACTCTCTGGCCCCGGGCCGGATTAATGAACGCACCTCAGCAAAAGCGTCCACTGTCACCTGGCACGCCGCGCGTATTTGCGTGATTTCGACCTGATCCTTGACGAACCGGATTCCTTCAACGATTCCTGACGCCGGCTCAAATCGGACCTTACCGCGGCTGTCTTTTTCTAAAGCACGATAATCGCTGTAGGTGACCTGCGCATCCTCAAAACCCACTCGTTTGAACCTCTTCTTCCGCAACCAGCGGCTGACAGCCTTGAGGAGCGATCCCCGTTCCTCGATCACTTCAACATTTCGAGCATCAGCTCTTGCCTGAAGTGTATAGCGCGGATCGACCCACAAGACCGCCTCGCAAGAGCCCAATGCCGCCATGCCGGCGCTTCCACGAAAGCCTGTCAAATAAAAGATGTGGCGGGGATTGGTGACTAGCAGCAGCGGGAGCTTCCGCCCTTCGAGCTTTGCCCGCAGTTTGGCCAGCCTGGTTTGGAAAGGATGAGCGGGAAATTCCAGGTTCATGTTCAGAAACAAAAAGGAGGAGACTCCCGCCTCCTCCCTTTGAGTGATAATACGCTTTCAATGGGTCGTGACTCGAGCTATCCCGGCAGCACTTTCGGACTCACAAAGAACAATAGTTCGTTTTCGTTCGACTTCTTTGTGGATGTCTTGAAGAGTTGCCCCAGAATAGGAATCTGTCCCAGCCACGGCACATAGGTGGCTGCCTTGCTGTTGGCATTCACTGTGACACCGCCGAAGATTACCGTTCCTCCGTCGGGTACAAGCACTTGAGTGTTCGCACTCTGTCTGTTGATGCTGATTCCGGCTCCGGTCACAATGTCTCCAGGCGATGCATTATCCACTTTAATGATTAAAAACACGTTGCCATCCTGAGTGACCTGGGGTGTAACCGTAAGGGTGAGCGCAGCGTTGACATAGTTCACCGAGATCGTATTGTTAATACTCGTCTGAACGGGAATCTCGACGCCTTGCTCGACCGTTCCCGCCACGTTATTTTGAGTCACGATCATTGGCTTGGAGAGTGTTTTCGACTCGGATTTTTGCTCCGAGGCCGCCAGCATTGCGTTGATAAAGTAGCGTGCCCCTTCGTTCGAAATGGCGTAAGCCCCAAATCCAGTCGTGCTCGTCTGGCCAATGGTGATGCGGGTGGTGGAGCCTGACGCAGTGGGAATATTACCATGCACCGAGGAGCCGGATCCTGTGGTACCGCCGGTCACGGTAGTGTTGGAAGCGTTTACCATGCCATTGTTCAGCGCCCCGGAAAGGTCGCGTTCAAAATTCTGCGTGGTGAGGATTACCCGGGCCTCAATGGACACTTGCTTGGTCTTGGTGTCCAACTTTTTGATAATGTCCTCAATGACAGGGATCTGTGACGCGATGTCGGAAACAATCAGCGTGTTGGTCCGGTCGTCCACCAGGATATTTCCACGCTTGCTCAGTGCGCCGCCGCCTACCCAACCTTTCAAAAGCGTTTGAATGGTCTTCGCGCTGGCATAATTTACGGGAATAAACTTGGTGACCAGCGGTTGAGCGTCCTCGTGCGCCTGGATCAGCTTGGCTGCCGCCTCCTGTTGGGCGGTAAGCGTTTCAATCCTCGAAATCCGCAAAACATTGCCCTCCAGAGTTTTTCCCAGTTGATTGTCCTTCAACACGATATCGAGAGCCTGATCCCAGGGCACGTTGTCCAGCACCATGGTCACGGTTCCGGTGACGTTCGGGTCCACCAGAATGTTCAGGCCGCTGAGTTCGTGAATCAGGCGGAAGAAGTCCTTAAGGTCAACGTCTTTCAAGTTGAGGGAAATGGGCTCTCCGGTGTAATGCGTCTGTTCCGGGACTGCTCCAGAATTCTGAGCAGGAGATGGCTCAATGCTGGCTTCCGTCGAACCCGCCAACACCCTGGCGGCGCGGGCAGCCTGAACAGATTCGGGAGACTCGTCGGAAGGGCTCTGCCGGGGCGCTGCGGACACCTCATTTGAGCCGGTCGATGGCGGCAATGCGTTCTGGAATTCCGCATGAGGTGCGGTAAATTGTTCCGATTTGGTTTCGGTCTTTGCCGTCACGACAGGTTCCCTTTTCGCCAGCTCCGCTGATTTAACTGTTCCCTCAGCCGGGGGCGAAGAAGTCCCAACCTTAAGTGCGGCAGGAAGGGCGATCACCTCCATCCGGACTGGAGGAGCAGCAGCCACGGACGAAGGGGCGGACGGCCCGATGGCCCGGCTCACGGTCACATGCGGTTTCAGTTCAATACGAATCCCTCCCGGCTGCGCGTGGACGTCAAAAATTGCATCGCCGGTGAGGTCCGCCACAACTCGAACAATGGCAGGGTTTTTGTCCCGAAACTGACCCACCCTCACATCGCTCAAGAGGGGTGACTGCCCGGGAAAAGTTTTTTGGCGCAGCACCTGATGCGCTTTGTCCAAATCAATCACCAACCTCCGCGGGTTGCTTAACTGAAGAACGTGGTAGGTGGTGGGCTGAGTCATCGCAACGTCTACGAAGAGCTCTCCGTCGGGTCCCGGTTTGATGGAAACCCCGGAAACTTCGGCAAAATCGCCAGTGGATTTGGCCGGCGGTGCTTGGGGCTGAGGCGGCAGTACAGCGGCCACGGGCGCGGGCGTTGTCACGGCTACGGGTGTTGGGGAAACCGCCGCGGGCTGTGGCACAGTGGAATTATCGCCGAAAACAAAAGAGAGTGCATCAGTAGTCCTCTGGACTTGAAACTCTTGATGATGCTTCATCTCCACCTGGAGGCGCACCGCCGGTTGCTTGGCGGAGTTCGTGTACTGGACGATACGATATCCGGTAAGCAATCCGCCTGCCCACTCCCCCGTGGCGGCAATGTTTTCGGCGGTCGCGGGCGCCAAGTCAATAAAGAGGGTGTCGGGCGTGGCCTGAACAGCATTGAAGGAATATGCGCCCTCAATGCGCAATTGGAGCCAATTGGCGCCCGTCGGGGCAGAAACTGAAATGGCCTTCAATGTGGCCGGGGGAGAATTCGCCATGCCCAGTTTCGCCGCAGCGCAGACCAGAAGGAGGATTATTCCTCGCATCGCCGTCTTGGAAATATTTTTTCGTGTCATTTTTTCTCTCCAGGAGCCGGAGCCAGTTTTTTGATCACTTCGCGAGAAGTTGTCTTGCCGGCCGCATCGCGAACGTCCTCTTTGAAATACACCGAATCCGGCGTGATCTTGGTGATGACGCCGTTGTAAAGCGGATCATTCTCGTGCAAGAAATAAGCTCGATTGGCCGGATTGGCTAGAACCGCGATCATTTTGGGATTTTCTTTGCCCTGCCGGACTATTCCTTCCAGTTTCAATTGATCGATAATCAGGCCCCGCGAGCCTGGAGGCATAGGACCTGTCGCCATTTCACCGGCCTGCGCTCCTTCTCCTTCGCTAGGCGGAGGGGGGAGCCTAAATGGGTCTCGAAGCCCCTCCGACGAGCGGAATGAGGTTTCAGCTTTAGCGGCCGGGCGCTTGGGGGCGAACTTGCCGGCCACCTTGGCGGGTTTCTTGGGTTTTCCTTTTGCCGCGGGGGTGCCTGCCGCGACTGCGCTTGCCATACCTGCCCACCCCCACGCCACCAGGACTGCGCTCAACAGGACGCAATCAAAAACCCTTTTCCGAATTTGGGTATTCCCGATATTGACCATGGCTCTGATCCTTCTCTATTTTTTCACGGGCGCCGCCGCGCCCGGAGCAGGCTGCGTGCGGTTGAAGTAAGCGGTCACGGTACAATTGGCGGACACGGTTTCAGCGGGTGAAACTTCAAATGACCCCATGCCCCCTGCGGCTGGCGGACCGAGATTGATGCTGGTCACACTGATGATTCGTTGCTCGTGTGCCAGGCGGTCGAAGTAATTGACCAAAGACCAGTAAGTTCCGTCTAAATGGATGTTGAAGGGCATCTCGACATAGTAATCTCTGGTCACCAGCGGCGACGCCACAAAGGTACGCACATGAATGGACGCCTCCGTCGCGGCGTTGAAAATCGTTTTCATGAATTCGTCTGTGGCCTGCTCGTCGGGGACGATGGACCGAAGCGTCGCGAGTTGCGTTTCCAACTGGGCGATTAAGTTTCGGTATTCAGTCTGCTTTTGCTCATAGGCTTCATTGACCTTGTTTTCCGCCGTGAGGTCAGCAACTTGCTTGCTCAAGGTGGCGCGTGTCTCGAACAGCGGGAATACATACATATAAGAAGCCACCCCCACCAGCGCGGCTGCCAACACGGCGATAATGCCCGCCTGGGCGAGGGGTGGAAAATCCTTGAAGCTTCTGGCCATAGTCGCTTCCTTCCCTTACAACCCTGCCCGGCGCGGGGGAGGAGCAGGCGAACTTGCGCCCTGCCCTGCCGGGGCGGCCGGGGTTCCGGTTGCAGACTGTTTAAAGACACAATTCAAGTTAAACTTGAAATTGACCCGTTTATACTGATCGTCTTCGTAAGACTTCGTCAACTGAACGTCGTCAAATGACCCGGAACGTTGTAAAGACCCGATAAAATTTGCGATGGCATCCGTTGAACTCGCTTGCCCATCCATCACTAGCCGGCCCGCGGTGTTGGAAACTGAAAGCAGGTAAAGGTTGTTGGAACGATTGGCCAGGAGGCCCAAAACGTGCATCATCTCCACCGGACCCACCCGGCTGTTCTGAAGCATTTGGATGGTGTTGATTCGCAAATGCAACTGGTTCAATTGTTCCTCGTAGTGTTTATTTTGCTCCATAATTCCCGCCAAGCGCGCCTTTTCGCGCTGCTGCTTGGCAAGCTCCGTGCCCAGCGCGTTGATCTGGCTGTTCAGGTACCAGTAAACAAAACCGGCGATCAAGGCCAACACAACAAACAGTGCTCCGGGGATGATGATAGCCTCCGGCGCGATGCCCTCGGAAGGCCCCGCAGCCTGGGCGACAGGCTTTGCTACTCCTAAGAGGTTAATCTTGATCATGGCTAGTCAAAACTCCTCAACGCCAGGCCCATGGCAACGGTCATGCGTGGAGCAATGTCGTTGATGTAGCTGGCATCAAAATTGGAGCCGATCGTTACTTTATTGAAAGGATTCAAGACCTCGACCGGAATGTTAAATTCTTCCTTCAACAAATCGACCAATCCCTCGATACGCGCCGTTCCACCGGCTACATAGATTTGCTGAATGTTTTCCGTGGACGCCGTTTGCCGGAAGAAATCAAAAGTCTTCTGGATTTCAAGCAGGAGGATTTCGGAAACGGAGCGGATGTGGGGAGTCTTTTGGTCGGGCTGAATGTTGGGTACTTCATGCCCCTGCTTCAGTTTTTCCGCATCCTCGTAGCTGAGGTCCAGTTCCTTTTGCAGAGTGTCGGTGTACTGGTTCCCTCCCACCGAAACGTCGCGGGTAAACAAAGGAACTCCGCCCCGCACGATGTTGATATTCATGATGCTGGCGCCCACGTTCAATAACGCTACCATCAGCTCGGGGGCCGGGTCGTAGCTTACCTCAAACGCATTCTGAATGGCAAAAGCATCAATATCGACAATGGTGGGATTTTTGGCGGACTGGCTGAGCACGTTGGTGTGGTTTAAAATCTTTTCTCGCTTAACCGCCACCAGCATCACATCGTACCCGCCTCCTCCGGAAGCCGGCCCCAGCACCTGGTAGTCCTTGAAAACGTCGGCCAGATCGAAGGGAATGTGCTGTTGCGCTTCGTACTCGATGGCGTTCGCCACCTCGTCTTCAGAGGCGGCACTCACCGTGATCTTCTTGACGATCACCGAATGGCCGGAAACCGACGTGGCCACATCCTTGGTCTTGATCTTGTGGTCGGCAAAGATCTTTTCGATGGCCGTGGACACCGAGATGGCATCCATGATGGCGCCATCCACCACCGTATCCTGGCCCAGCGTTTCAAGACCAACGTTCACCAACTCGTAGCCTGAGCCTTTCTTCTTCAACTCCACGGCCTTGACCGCACTGGAGCCGATGTCCAACCCTACCAAACCCTTCGTCTTGCTCATGCCAAACATATTTGGTTGCTCCCTACCGAATGTCGGCGCGTCCTTTACGTTCGCCGCGCTCTTCGTTCCTAGTACTCTGCCTCTCCATCCATCGGTCGAGCACTGTCTTCTTAAACTTCCACCGGTTCCCCAGCTTGAAAGCCGGAATCCTGTCCTCGTACACGTACTTGTAGAGCGTTTCCCTCGAAACTCCTAAATACTGGGATGCTTCCCGAATGTCCATCACTTCTCTGGTTTCTACCATTCCCACTGACCTTCCCGGCCACTGCTGGAGCAATTTCCGCTGTTAAAAAAATCTTTAGGAGATCGCTTTCGATTGCCCCGGGAATCGGGGCCCATGGCTCGGCTTATACGCGCTTTGATATTTCGTTGTCAAGTACTTTTTCCGTTTTCTATCTTTCCTTGGGGGGGCAATGGGGGGAAGTTGTCCGGTTTTTTCGGTAAATTATCCGACATCTTGTATGATCAGGAGGTTACACCACTATATGTACGGCCCAATTATTTTTCACAATTCATCCCTGGATCATCGTCTTTTGGGGGGATTTATAGGGGTGCGCTGCCCTTATTTAATCCACTTTCGTCCCTCTGTAGCAGTTTATCCAGGGCAAGCACTACTCGTATCGTAGGGCTTCAATGGGATCAAGCTTGGCTGCCTTTCCGGCTGGATAATAGCCGAAGAACACCCCCACTAGAGTGGAAAAGACCACGGCAGTGATGAGGGCCATGCGGGAAATAGAGTGCGGCCACCCCAGCAGGCTGGCCAGCGACTGGGATAAGGCGACGCCGAACACGATTCCAAATACACCACCCGCCAGACTCAAGACCACGGCTTCAATGATGAATTGGCGGCGGATGTCCTGCTCGGTGGCGCCGGTGGCCATGCGGATGCCGATTTCCCGAGTTCGCTCGGTAACCGAAACCAGCATGATGTTCATGATCCCGATTCCACCCACCAGCAGCGAAATGGACGCCACGCTGGCCAGAAGAAGGGTCATTACCTCGCCGGTGGAGGCGGCCACGTCCGCGGCCTGGGTCATGCTCCTAACTGTGAAGTCCTCATCTTCATCGGAACGAATGTGATGCCGCATTCGAAGAAGGCTTTCCACCTGATCCCGGGCCAAGCCCACCGCTTCCCTATCCACGGCCGAGATGGCAATAAACTGCAAATAAGTGTTCCCGATTATTTTCCTTTGCGCGGTTGTGTAAGGCATCTCGATGCGATCATCCTGGTCAAACCCAAATGCCGCCTGGCCCTTGGAAGTCAATACTCCGATGACCCGAAACGGGATGTTTTTCACCCGAATTGTCTTGCCCACAGGATCCTCGCTTCCAAAAAGTTGTTGCACCACGGTTTGGCCCAATACCACCACATTGGCGGCGCGCCGCACATCCTCCTCGCTGAAAAATACCCCTGAGGCCATAGGCCAATTGCGGATGGTCATGAAGGGAACGTCCACCCCGTCCAAATCCGTAAACCAATTTTCATCACCGTAAACTACCTGGACGTTTCCTTCCGTTCCCGATGAAACCAGCTTGACGGCCGAACACTCACGCAAGATCGCGTCCGCATCCTCCGGGCGCAAGGTGGAGATCGATCCTCCGCCTTGATGAACGCCACCGCGCCCCATGCTGCCGGCAAACGCATAGAGAAGGTTGGTCCCCATGTTGGCGATTTGGGCTTGGACCAACTGGTTGGCGCCCTCGCCAAAACTCACCGAAGTAACCACGGCCGCGATGCCAATCACGATGCCCAGCATGGTCAGGATGGACCGCATCTTGTGGCGTTCAAGAGAGTAGAGCGCGATGCGCAGCACAGCCAGGGAATCCACTCAAGCCTCCGCGTTGTGATCTATTCATCCTAACCCGGAGCGGAGCCGATTTCCAGTCGAGTCAAAGCAATTCATGCTGAGTACCGAAGCGACCAGCAAAACAATCGCTCGCGCTCCCCCAGAAACGAGACGGGAAATCCAAATCCGGCCGCTCCGCCTGCGCGCGTTCTATTCAACATGATGACCGGGAGCGGGGGGAAGGAAACCGGAAAGCCGGGAGCCCCGCAGACGGGAAGCGACACTAACGATCAGCGCGGAGGCCATGGAAGAGGCAGTTCTAAAGGCATGAAGGAATCCTTCGGGGCGGGAAGCCGGCTCGGTCCAACCTCCCACCCATCAGGAATTGATTTATGGATGAATTAGAAGTTCGGCTCGATATTGTGTTGTGCAGCGAGCAGCCTGGCCTTGAACGTGGTGACAAAGGGATCGTCACTGAGCTTCACCAACACCGAAGCCCCGCGGGATTCCTTCACGATGGAGGGTGAGGCCCCGGGAATCAACGCCTCCTTGGGAAAGCGGTAAAGATCCCCGCTGCCCCGCTCGACATAGGATCCGGGATCGTTGATTTCCTCCCAGGTAATCTCCGAAAGCATATGCCTCCGAGTTGATTGGACGGATTGATTCATGCCTTCTTCACTTTTTGCCATGTTACTGACCTCCCCATGATTTGGATTTAATGCCGGGAAACGCTCACACTATTTCCCCCTGTTGCAGGAAAGCAGCAGCCCGAAGGCATCGAGAGGAAATCAGAGGAGACACCCGAGAGAGACCGAAGGAGACAAACGAGCGGAGACCCAGGGAGACACCCGAGCAGAGACCAGAGAAAAACCCGACGCAATAAGGCCATGCTCCAAGCTACAGAACTCAGCCCGCAGCATGTAGGCTACATTACCCGCACCGTGTAGCCTAGTCAAGGAATTTATTCGCCGCGCTTTCAACCACTTGCGCCCGCACATCGTTTGGACCCGCATCAACATTAGGTGAAAACGATCCGGCCTTTCCAACCCTTTCCGAATGATGGGCTTTCGCCGCCGCGGGAATCACGGGTGGGTGGCGCCCTTGGCGGGCTGCCCTGCGCCGCGCGGTACGGTCCATTGGTGCAGTCGCGAAGGGGCGGTTTCGCGTTGCACGGGGGTTTCCCCTTGTGCCTGATAGTCGCGCCGCGCGTCCAGCAGCAATTCACTGGAAAGATGGACCTCGCTCATCATGGACTGGAGTTGTTCCCTCTGCCGCCGCATTTCACGCTGCATGGAATGGATGCGCAGAGGCATGAATACCAACAAATAGAGGAATAACGTTAGGCCCACCGCTCCCAGGCCGATGAGGACGGTAGCTATATGAACGGCCACCTCGGGCGCCGCCGCATCCAGTGATCCTTGAATTTGTCCCGCGAGGGCATGAATCTGGTTCCGCAGGGCGCTGGCTGTAAGTTGGGCGATGCTTCCGGCTCTCGGTGCCAGCAAAATGCCGATGGATAGTGCCAGTATAAAAAGGCCCGTGGTACGAATAAAGGTTTTCATTTACACCCCCTACTACCCTTGAAAATTATCTCCCAACAGAGATAGACGCAATTATCATGCCAATGCGGGCGGTGGATTTTCCCTTCCGAGGCGCTATTTCTCCTGCGATTCGATAAATGCGCTTGGGGTGTGGGGCGCATTAGTCTTACGACTCACTCAGAATCGAGGAATTGTCCTGAAAATAATGCAATTCAATCCCGGCGTGCCTTCGGAATGCCGTTCCCCTGGACTCGCACCCCATGTGTAATCTTTGCCCGCCGTTAGAAAAATCTTCCGCTCATTCAGATTGAGTAAATTAAGGCGGGGAACGCTTTGGTTTGGGCCGTAGTTGTTGGCCATCAATTCGAGGGGCCGGGAAGGGCGGGAAAATTATCTTATTTAGTAATATGTACTATATGTACTTAAAGTATTACTCTAACTTCCGAGGCGATTCTTGAAAAATGGCAATTTGGAGGCCGTTTTGTGTCCGTTTTTGGGACGGATTACTAGTTCTAAACACATCTTGGCTTCGTTCCAGATTTTTGATTTTTTACCAATGGGTTATGTTGTTGATTCAAAAAATGAATCTGTGCTTGCGACGCTTGTTATTCTCGCCGAATCCATTGCCTGACAAGCGGTAACATTTAGATGGATTCGTTTCAAATTTCGAATCTCCCAATACGCATCCATTCTCCGGTGACAAACGCCCGTTCCGCTCGCCCCTCAGTAGCACAAAGCCTATACCATGTGAACTGTAATTTGACAAACAACTATTTCCAAGACTTGATTGAAGCAGAATTTGCGATGATTTCGATACGCACGTTTCGCCAACCTACCTCCGCAGTGTAAAACAACATTTCCTGTGAAGGCCATCCCTATCGATGCGTTTCCCGCCTCCCAATTGCCTGGAATACTTACTTGTTTGGGGAGTGGCTGGCACCGAGAAAATGTGGCGAGACGTTGGGCGCATCACCGACCACACCACTATGGTGACCGGGAGGTCCGGGTGGAATGTAAAAGAGCCTGCCGGCGCGGCCCGCCCTCCCGCGCCGTCGCAGGTGATGGTCCTCCGCGCTTTGCCCTTGCATACATTCACACACCGGCGTAAGCTTCAGGGTGATGGACCCTGAGCGCCTGAAGAGAATTACGATTGAAGAAGGAAAGTGTGGTGGACGTCCTTGCATCCGAAGGCAGCGGATTCGAGTCTCCGACATACTGGAGCTACTGGCTGCCGGAGCATCGATTGAGGAAGTGCTTTCAGATTATCCGTCCCTCGAGAGAGAAGATATCCTGGCGGCCATTGAATATGCCGCGCGCCAAGCCGATCACTCGGTGCTTCAACCTTCGTGAAGTTCCTCGTAGATCACCAACTCCCCCCTGCCCTCTCCAGGTTTCTCGCTTCCCGTGGCCATGATTGCCGGCATGTCTTGGATATTGACATGGAGAAATTGTCTGATGTGGATATCTGGCGATACGCGGACGAGCACGAACTTAATTGTGATCAGTAAAGATGAAGATTTCCTCTTCCTCGCCGGTGGCCAGCAAAACAAGGCCCGGTTCCTGTGGGTCCGCTTCGGGAATTGCCGCACGCCGCAGTTGCTTTCAAGGTTGCAACTTCTTTGGCCAGGCGTTGAAGCTTCCCTTAAAGCCGGAGACCGGGTGGTCGAACTTCGTTAGGTCGGCACTGACAAGCGGTGCTACCATTTAGATCGCCGTGAATAGTTGCATCGGGTTTTCGCCCTACTGATCTTGTGCGTTTGTCCCAAAAACTAGCCAAGACTTCCATTTAGCCTCCTCTGCCAACTAAAATATACTCAACCGCGGCCGCTGGGGCTTTTTCTTCATCAACTCTATCCCGACCGATCGTAGCGGCCGCGAACAGGCCAACCTACCCTCTTTCAATTACTGGAAAGCCACAACTCGCCTCATTTTGGAACGATAGCTCAAAAAGCCCCTTTCCCCCTCCCTCCCTCCCTCCATGCTTTGTGTCGCCCCTGATTATTCCGGCTTCCACGCCGGGATGCGGCCGGGGGTGTGCGGGACTCCGGCTGCGTCCAGAGCTTTTTCCAAATTGGCCAGGTCAACGTCCACGAGGGTACGAAGTTGCGCCAGCACGTCAGCAAATTGTTCGCTGGCGATTTTATAGTCGCTGAGTTGAATCTCGGTGGGTTTGGCGGAAGAGGACCTGCCCGAACCCACGACGCTGCCCACGCGCTCCTGGATGGAGGGAGGCGTATTTTCCTGGTATTCCCGCGCCACCGGGTCACCGCGCAGAGCGGCTAGTAGGTCTTTGATTTTTTGGTGCAGGTCGCGCGCCGAATCACGCAACTTCTGATCCGCCGCCGGGGTCTGGTCCACGGCGCGTTCGATCAAACCCAATCGCAATTCAGTTGAGTTCGCCACTTCAATGGCCCCCGAAACCGCTCCCTGCAGCCTCGCCGCCTTTTCCTGGAACGCGACCAAAGCGGCTCTATCCTCAGCGGACATTTGCTCCATGCCATCCCCGACCACATTGAACGATTGCGGGCTGCCCACCGGCTTAGCCTCGCCATTCAAGCGTTCCGCCATGGCGATGGTATATTTTCCGGGCGCCACCATGGGGCCGGAGGGCGGCCTGCGGAATGGGTTCCCCGCCCCGCCAACAGGGCGCGCTGGGGCCAGAATGGACGCCGGGAAACGCAAATCCCACGTAACGCGATGCATCCCGGCTGACACTGGACCATCAATGCGCCGAACCACATTGCCGCTGCCATCCGAAACGGTAAAAACTACGGTGGGCGCTTCTTCTTCGGCTTCTTGCCCCAAATCCTTAAGGGTGGGATAGGGAAAGGTCTTCCCCGCCTTTTCAGCTTTTTTCTCCGCCTCCAATCGCTCCTCTTTTTTTGTCTTCAAAGCAGTTTTAAGGTAGTAGGTGAAGGTGGCGCCAAAGGGGGGATTGGGCGCCTCAAAAAAGTTTTCGCCCAAGTGGGCCTTGCCTCGGCCGCCAATCGGATTGGACGGGACGTACATCAACGCGTCACGCACGGGGAACAAGGCGGCAGGCCGGGCCAGGGTTTCGACGGTGGCCAGGCGGAGGGGCGAGTAGTCATCCAATACATAAAAGCTTCGGCCAAACGTGGCCAGGACCAGGTCGTTCATCTGGGGCTGAATGGCAAGATCGCGCACCGGAATGGTGGGCAATCCTCCCCGCAAGCGCAGCCACTTCTGCCCGCCGTCGTTCGAGAAAAATAATCCGAACTCCGTGCCCACAAAAAGGAGCTTGGCGTCCACGGGATCTTCCGCAATCGCAAGCACCGGGCCGTTCTCAGGCAGGTTGTTTTGGAGAGCGGTCCATGTTTTTCCGGCGTCGGTGCTCTTCAGCAGGTAGGGTTTAAAGTCTTCCATTTGATGATTGTCAAATGCGGCGTAGACGGTGTTGACATCGTGTTGGGATGCGAAGATGCGGCTCACGTACGCTTGCTCCGGCACGCCGGGAAAATTTTCAATCTTGCGCCAATGGCCGCCGCCGTCTTCGGTCACGTTGATCAAACCGTCGTCCGTGCCCACATAAATCAACCCTTCTTTTTTGGGCGATTCGGCCAGCACTGAAGCATTGCCGTAAAAGGCGGTGGAAGTATTCTTGGCCACCGCTTCCGGGCCCCACACTTTGCCCATCATCGGAAGAGTGTCGCGGTCAATTTGCCGGGTGA
This sequence comes from Terriglobia bacterium, assembly GCA_035946625.1. Classification (GTDB taxonomy): domain Bacteria; phylum Acidobacteriota; class Terriglobia; order UBA7540; family UBA7540; genus DASYXZ01. The sequence goes on from DASYZE010000017.1 coordinate 42,858, forward strand.
GGTCGCCGCTGACGGCGCGCCAGGAATCGCCGCGGTCGTCGCTGCGGTAGAGAATGTTGGCGCCAAAGTAGAGCCGCGAGTGGGAATGGGGGCTGATCAGGATAGGTGAATCCCAGTTCCAGCGCAGAGGAGGCTGGCCCGGGGCGACGGTAGGAACAATATCCACCCGTTCGCCCGTGTGACGATCGTAGCGGATGAGCCCGCCATTTTGCGACTCGGCGTAAACGGTGTTGGGATCGTCCGGGTCCACCTGCGAGCGGAACCCATCCCCACCGGCGGTGACAAACCAATCCGAATTCACAATCCCGGCCGCGCTGCGCGTGCGCGAGGGTCCGCCCTCGCTGGCATTGTCCTGCGTGCCGCCGTAGACGTAATAGAAGGGAGCGTTGTGGTCCACCGCCACATCGTAGTATTGCCCCAGGGGCAGGTTGGATTTAAACGTCCAATTCTCGCCGCGGTCGAAGCTTTCATAGACGCCGCCGTCGCAACCCACCAGGTAATAATCCGTATCGTTGGGATCGATCCAGATCACGTGATTATCAACGTGTTTCGAGCGCGTGTTAAGCGGGTGTAAAGTTTTGCCGCCATCGTCGGAAACTTGGATAATGACTCCCATTATGTAAATGCGGTCTTCATTCTTAGGGTCGACGAAAATAGTGGCGTAATACATTGCACCCTGATCGTAGCCGTTGCGTTTTTCCCACGTGGCGCCCCGATCCTTGGAGCGGAAAATTCCCCCTTTCTTTTGGGCGGCTTCAACCGTGGCATAGACCAGGTTGGGATTGGAGGGCGAAACGGCCAGCCCGATTCGGCCCATGTCCACGGTGGGCAGTCCGGAATGGAGCTTGGTCCACGTGGCTCCGGCGTCGGTCGATTTATATATGGCGGACTCCGGCCCGCCGTCAATCATCGTCCAAACGTGCCGCCGGCGCTGATAGGTGGCGTCATACAGCACGTCCGGATTATCGGGCTCCATCACCACGTCGGTGACGCCGGTGTTCTCGCTGATGGAGTGAATGTTCTTCCAAGTTTTGCCGCCGTCGATGGACTTAAAGAGGCCGCGATCGCCTCCCGGCCCCCAGAGCGGTCCCTGGGCGGCCACGTAGATCACGTCCGAATTGCGCGGATCAATCAGAATGCGCGCGATGTGGTCGGACTTCTTCAATCCCATGTTCTTCCACGTTTTGCCGGCGTCATCCGAACGATAAATGCCGTCGCCGTAACCCACGCTGCGCTGGCTGTTGTTTTCCCCCGTGCCCACCCAGACCACGGCGGGATTTTTGGGATCGAGCGCTACCGTGCCGATGGAATACGAGCCTTCCTTCTCGAAGACCGGAGTCCAGGTGATGCCGTCGTTCATCGTCTTCCACACTCCGCCCGAGGCCGCCCCAACGAAATAGTGGGCGCGATGGGCTGGGTCCACGGCAATCGACAAGATGCGCCCGGAAATCATGGCCGGACCAATGGAGCGCAAGGTCATACCCGCAAAGGCTTGGGCCGGGTCCGATTTTCCTTTGGCGCCGCCTTCGTGGGCGGGATTGGCCCCGGGTTTCTGGGCCAGTCCGGCGAGCGGCATGATCAGCAGAGCTCCGAACAAGATCGCGCGAAATAGTTTCACTTTTTTCCCTCTTATATAAATTTTGAACACGTGTGGCCGCCGCATAGCCTACTTCGCGACGGGTTGATAGTCCAGACGCATTTCGTTGGGAAATGGTTTCGGGAAATGATTGCCAATCAAGCCGTGGAGGCGGCGAGGGGCGAAGCGGCAAAACCGCACCGGACTCACACCCCGATCAAGTCCGCGTCCAGGGATTGGGGATGGTGGGAATTCGGATTTGCACTACGGCGATTTGAAAACTTAGATCAAGAATTTCCCGGGATGCCGGCTTCGAGCTCGGAGTATTCGGTGGTGAGATTCAAGCGAACCTGGGTATCACTGCGGTCCACCACCAGCGACTTAAATGGATTCGGCGCTCTTGGATTTTGATTCTGCCAGGCCATTTGCTGGAGGAGCTTGAGCCCCTGCATTACTTGCGTCAGGCTCTGCGCGGCTGAGGACGTGGTGCAATCGAGCTTGACGTCCAAGTTGACTTTGTCTGCGGCTTGCACGCTATAGGAGAGCACTTCCACGGATTGAAAGGTCGCCTTCCAATCCAATTGCACGTTGCCCTGGTTGGGCATCCATCCCTTGAACCAGTCCGCTATGGCGGGCCCAACTGCGACCCCCCAGATGGCGGCATCGGTGCGGGCATCGTCCACGTGCTTGGCGAACTTAGTGTCAGATGCGGCGTTGGGAGCTTCACCGGCGCGCGCCTTCATAATGGCCCCAAGAGAATCGAGGGCACCAAAAGCGCCCAGAGATTCGTTCAGAATAACCACACAGTTTCCACCCACGCCTGCCCCCAGGCAGTAGGCCGAAGTCCCCCCCACCGGAGTTGCCGCCAATCCCTGGGCAGCAGCGCGGTCGGCAACCGCTTTGGGATCGAAACGTCCCTGCGCCACGCCGCTCAATTCCATGGAGGCGCCGCGCGCCTGCCAACCGATCACCAGCTCGTCGATATCCTCCTGCTGGATGCCCAACTTGGCCAAATCATTTTCCAAGGCGATCAAATTCGGACCTACATAACGTTTACTGAGTGCGGCATAATCAGGCAGCGCGCGCAGCTTGGCGGGGCTGGAATACTCCACGCGAATGGTGCCCGTCGGAAAACTGGAAAGCGCCGTATTCATCAAATCCTGAGCCGGAACCGCGGCTGGCCACGCCAACGCGCCCAGCACCAGCGCGGCTGCCAGCAGATGCCTTTTTCCTTTAGTCATTTCCAACCTCGGATTTATGAAATTCCCAGCCAGAGGGCGCCGGGTGGAAGCAATGAACGAATGGGCGAAGCCATCACTGGTTGCGTCACCTATAAACTGTCGCACCTTTTCCGCCCCCCGTCAACGGGCCGCGCGAAATGCCCTGAATGAGTGCAGCTTTACTCGTTGGACTTACTTCTTAATGCGCTTGAAGATTAAATCCGATTGACAATGGATCGGCCATTGTCATGGATCGACTGACCGATTGATCTCCGAACTAAGCTGAACATCCTCGGAAATTAATAAGTCTTGACAGGCCTTCATTAATTTCGATAAACCACTGGCCCATGGAACAATCCGGTTGCCGGCGCGCTGGACGGATTTATTCGCGCGTCCATTCGCTTTTAAATCCTCTGCCGGCAGATCCGGAACGAAATTGTAAAAATTTTACAGCTGGAGCAACGGCGATCAAAATGATGAGGGGGGAATTATGAAAAGTTTATTGTCGATCAAGCATCTCGGATGGGCCTCCTTATTGGCGGCAACTTTCCTAGGAGGCGGACTTACCGCCGCTCAGGCACAAGGCTTTAACCCGCGGCCGAAGGAAACGTCGAAGGGGCCATGGATGGACAAGAGCCTTTCACCGGACCAACGCGCCGACCTGGTGATCAAGCAGATGACGTTGGATGAAAAAATCAGCCTGCTACATGGCAGCGGACGGGGCTTCGCGCCGCCCGGCACGCCGGCGCCGCCCACCCGGTCGCTGGGCGGAGCGGGCTATATTCCGGGCATCGAGCGCCTGGGCATTCCGGACCTGCAGATGGCGGACGCTGCGGTGGGGGTCACGAAGGGAGCAGGCAACAGCCGCTACTCCACGGCGCTGCCCTCGGGGACGGCGGAGGCTTCCAGTTGGGACCCCAAGCTGGCTTATGAGTATGGGGCGTTGATTGGCCGGGAACTGCGCGACCAGGGTTATACCATGTCACTCGGAGGCGGCGTGAATATCACGCGCGAGCCCCGCAATGGCCGCAACTTTGAGTACAAAGGCGAGGATCCGATTCTGGCCGGCACCCTGGTAGGACAGGAGATGAAAGGCCTGCAAGCGCAAGGAGTGATTGGGGACATCAAGCACTATGCGCTCAACGATCAGGAAACGGGCCGCAACATCGGCAACGTCATTTTGGACAAACGATCCATGCGGGAGTCCGACCTGCTGGCATTTCAGATTGGCGTTCGTGATTCCGGGGTGGGCGCGGTGATGTGCTCCTACAACAAAATCAACGGCGACCATGCCTGTGAAAACCAGTACACCTTAAATGATGTCTTGAAAAAGGATTTCAATTTCAAAGGGTTTGTGCTGTCGGATTGGGGTGGCACGCATAGCACGGTGAAGGCGGCCCTGGCCGGGCTCGACATCGAGATGCCGGGCCATCAATATTTTGGCGACGCGCTCAAGCAGGCGGTCGAGGGCGGCCAAGTGCCCATGGCGCGCCTGGATGACATGGTGCACCGCATTCTGCGCACTGAGTTTGCCGTGGGACTTTTTGACGAGCCGCAATACCGGATGGTGGTGGACGTTTTTGGCGGACTGAAGGTGGCCCAAGACGTAGCCGAGGAAGGCATCGTTCTGCTGAAGAACGCGGATCACCAGTTGCCGCTGAACTCATCCGAAGTCAAGTCAATCGCCATCATTGGCTCGCACGCCGACGTAGGCGTTCTTTCCGGCGGCGGCTCCGCGCAGGTTGATCCACCGGGAGGAAACGCCGCGCCTCCGCCGGGCCTCCCATCCTGGGCCCGGGCTTGGCAGATGCCGATTTATTATCCTTCGTCTCCGCTGAAAGCGATTCAGGCCAAAGTGCCCCAAGCGCGGGTGGAATTCAACGACGGCAAAGATCCCGCAGCCGCCGCGGCTCTGGCAAAGGAATCAGAACTGGCCATTGTTTTCGTCAATCAGCCTTTGTCGGAAGGCCGAGACGCGCCCAGCCTTTCGCTGCCGGACAATCAGGACGCGCTGTTCAGCGCCGTGGCCGCAGCCAATCCGCACACCATCGTGGTGCTTGAGACCGGCGGACCGGTGAGCATGCCGTGGATTGATCACGTCGATGCTGCGATTGAAGCCTGGTATCCGGGCATTCGGGGCGCCCAGGCACTGGCCAATATTCTTTTTGGCAACGTGAATCCCTCGGCGAAGCTCCCCATCACTTTCGCCAAGTCGGACGCGGACCTGCCCCACCTGACGGTTTTCGAACAACCCCCGATGCCGCCGCCCCCTCCCGGCGAACCCCCTCGACGCTTTCGGTTCAACACAAATCCTTTTGACATCACGTACAACGAGGGCCTGAAAGTCGGCTACAAATGGTTTGACGCGGAGAAGAAGGAACCGCTGTTTCCTTTTGGCTTTGGACTGTCTTACACCTCCTTCGCTTATTCCGGGCTCGAGGCGAGTGCGGGAGAGGGGATGCGCGTAAACTTTACGGTAAAAAATACCGGCGAGCGGGCGGGGGCCGAGATTGCGCAGGTCTATGCCGGACTGCCGAGCGGCACCCACGAACCGCCCCGGCGTTTGGTGGGCTGGCAGCGGGTGGAACTGGCTGCGGGCGAATCAAAAACGGTCACCGTTTCGGTGGAACCGCTCTTCCTCTCCGTTTTCAACGTGGAGAAGGATGGGTGGGAACTGGTTCCGGGCGACTATCAGGTTTGGGTGGGCGGTTCTTCCAGAAACACGCCGTTGCACGCGACGGTGAAATTGGGCGGCCAGTAAGTCCGTATCAATTCTGTCGGTCCGCCGGTGGCGACTACGTCGCGTCCATTGCGAGGGAGGCAGGCAACAAATATATTCCCCAATGAGAACATGAAAGAATGAACATGCTCTCGCAGAGGCGCTGAGTCGCAAAGTATCGCAAGGAATAACTTATGCATTGCCTTGGCGTCCTTTGCGACTTCGAGCCTTTGCGGGAGCGACTTCGGCGTTTCGGCAACTTTTTCAAAAATTCAGGGCGAAACGTTTTCACCACGTGCAATTTGCCCGATCTAAAATCCAAATTCAATAAAATTGAATCCGTAGTTTACACCAAGGGCGGTGCTGGGGTAGAATGCTCACGCTTGGCGGGGCAACGAAGAGCGGAGAGCGGCTTGTGCTCGGCCGTCCCTGACGGGCAAGGACTAAAACCTATGTTGTGGGAGAAGAAACCGCAAGCCAGTGAGCCCAAAAAACCAGAGCCGGAGTGGGTCCCTCCGCCGGCTCCCAAAATGGAAACCCCTATGACTGATAACATACCGAAAGTACCGAGTTCCGCTCCAGTAAATCAAGGCACCACGCTTCTCGGCCGCTCGGCCGTAATGCACGGTGAAATCTCCGCCAGCGAAGACCTGCAGATTGAGGGCCAGTTTGACGGCACCATTAATCTTCAGGACAATTGCCTGACGGTGGGTCCCAAGGGCCAGGTCAAGGCGGAGGTCCACGCGCGCCAGGTGGTGGTGCACGGCTCGGTCAACGGGAACGTGACAGCGCGCGAAAAAATAGAAATTCGCAAGACCGGCCACGTGCTGGGCGACCTGGTGGCTGCCGGCGTAGCCATTGAAGACGGCGCCTACTTTAAGGGAAGCATCGAGATTTTGCGCGAGGGCGACAAGGTGTCGGGGAGCGCGTCTCGAGCGGCGAGCTCGTCGGTGGCCGCCTCATCCGCCTCATCGGCTTCGAGCAAGCTCTAACCGGCCCGAAGTTCGCCGGGAATCCCTCCCGCCCTCCCTCGCCAGGGCGGTTGTTGAGCTTCAGCTGGCCGTCCATTCGTTGTGTTCCCCCATCACAACGAGGGCGACCGGTCCTTGAATGGGCAAACAGGTTGTGATGCCGTCGACGGCAAGCAAAGTGGCTTGGAAATCGAACGCGCAGAATGGTGAGAGTCCGGCGGTTCCCAGTCCGGCGCTCGAGTGGCTCTGGAAATATCTCTCTGACGTTCCCCATCCCCACATCCTAGACTGCGGGAAAGTGAAACCCCAGACGGTGGACCTGCTGCTGCGGCGGGGATCGAAAATATTTGTCGCTGACCTCGTATCCACAGTTCAGCGCGTGAATCCCATGCTTTGGGACCGGTCCAAGAAGGTCCCGGTGTTTCTGGTGGATGATTTTCTCGCCCAGATGCCGCCCATTCCTCCCAGCTCCCTCAATGCAGTTTTCTGCTGGCACTTGCTGGACCTTATCCCGCGCGAAGCATTACTGGCGGTAATGGACCGCTTGTTTCTCTCTCTGCAGGGCGGAGGTGTTTTGTTTTTCCTGTTGCGCGAGCCTTACCTCCAGAAGGGCGCGGACTCCATTTGGTGGCTTGAGGGCCTCACCACTCTCTGCGCGGGCGGCGATGGAAATAAGTCTTTCCCTTTCTCCCCTGTCACCGGCCGCGACGTGGAAAAGTTTCTTCCCGCCGGAAACCTGAAGAGTTTTCTCACCCGTTCCGGACGCAGAGAAGTTTTAGTTTTGAAGTAGATCCCCCACTTCACTCCCTGCCTTTCGCAAATCTTTCCTGCCGCGTTAAACTTCTGGCTAATGCCCTCTCCACAATCGGCCGATGAACGGGCTGGGGGTGGAAGATGGATCGCACAGACTTGAACAAGATTCTCATTTGCTGGTTGGGGGCATCGGCAATTTTGATCACACGGTTGCCCGCGCGTCCGCTCCGCGTGCCGCCGCGCCGCACCGTCCAAATTTCACAGAGCGGCAAGGCGCTTGAGCCTGTTTCCAGGCAGGAACAGCCACAATTCACTGCACCAGCACAGGAGAAGCTACTGCGCACTCGCTTTAGCAACGCCTACGGCAAACTGCCTCTGGCTTTTGAACAAAACCGGGGGCAGGTGAACAGCCGGGTGCGGTTCTTGTCGCGCGCGCCGGGTTATAACCTTTTCCTAACAGGCGACGAAGCAGTGCTGGTGCTGCGGAAAGGCAAGTCAAAGATCAAAAGTCAAAAGTCAAAGGCGGAAGACCGAAAAATTCGTGAGACGCATTCTTCAATCGGCAATCAGCAACCGGCAATCGGCAATACGGGCGGTGTCCTGCGATTGAGACTGGCGGGCGCCAATGCCCATGCCGCCGTGACCGGCCTCGACGAACTTCCGTCCAAGAGCAATTATATACTTGGGAACGATCCGAATAAGTGGCGGACGAATGTCGCCCACTACGCCAAAGTGAAGTACAAAAATGTCTATTCCGGTGTGGATCTGGTTTATTACGGCAATCAGGGACAATTGGAATACGACTTTGTAGTGGCTCCGGGGGCGGACCCAAGCGTGATTCGACTGGAGTTAGGGGCGGACCCGGCGCCCTACCACGAAGGGCGTCCACCGCCGGACCCCTTGCGCCTTGATGCCCAGGGCGGCCTGATTCTCAAGACCGGCGGCGGCGAAGTTCGTCTGCGCAAGCCTTTGGTCTATCAAGAGCAGGCCACGGTTGACAGTTCACAGTTGACAGCTAGAAACGAAGCTCGAAACTCGCAATTCAAAACCAGCCCCTCGCCCCCCGCCACCCGTCACTTCTTAAATGGCCGTTACCTTCTCCGCGCTTTCAATCGGAAATCACAGACCGCAAATCGCAAATATGAAATTACATTCCAGATTGCTCAATATGATCACGCCCAGCCCCTCGTGATTGACCCGGTGTTGACTTATTCCACTTACCTGGGCGGCGCCAACCTCGATTACGCCTATGGCATTGCCGTCGACTCGACCGGAAATGCTTATCTCACCGGCATGACCGATTCGCTTGATTTTCCCACCGCGGGTTCGGTGCAGGGACCGGGGGGCGGAACTTGCACGGACGACCTCAAATACCCTTATAATTGTTTTGACGCTTTCGTGACCAAACTGAACTCGACTGGCGCCGCCTTGCTCTATTCAACTTTTTTGGGTGGAAGTAATGATGATCGTGGCGCCGCCATCGCCCTCGATTCCTCCGGCAACGCATACGTAACCGGATATACCGTCTCCACCGACTTCCCCACCGTCAACGCTTTTCAGTCCGCGTACGGGGGAGGCAATTGCGGGTCGCCCTCCTCCCCCACGCCTTGCTATAGCGCTTTCGTGGCTAAACTAAACCCCGCCGGATCGGCTCTGGTCTATTCCACCTATTTGGGAGGAGCGGGGAATGACATCGCCTCCGGAATCAGCGTCGATTCGCTCGGTGCCGCGTACGTGGTGGGGTCAACCTCGTCCACGAATTTCCCCATCACGAGATCATCCTTGCAAGGTGCTTATGGCGGCGGTGTTTACAACGCGTTCGTTACGAAATTGAATCCGGCGGGCAACACGGCCGCATACTCAACCTACCTGGGCGGGAGCGGAGAAGACCATGGCGCCGCCATCGCGGTGGATTCCACCGGCGATGCCTTTGTAACCGGATTTACGGTTTCCACCAATTTCCCCACCCAGGTTCCGTTGCAAAAATCATGGTCTGGAGGTACCTGCGGCACCACCCCTTGTTTTGACGCCTTCGTTTCCGAATTAAACCCGAGCGGCTCGGCGCTGGTCTATTCCACTTACATGGGCGGGACGGGCGGAGACTACGGCTATGGCATCGCGCTGGACTCGGCCGACAATGCCTACGTAACTGGCCTGACGACTTCAACCAATTTTCCCGTAACGGCGGGCGCGTTTCAAACCACCGGCGGAGGCACCAATTATGACGCATTCATATCGAAGCTGAATTCGGCCGGCTCGGCCCTGCTTTATTCCACTTACTTTGGCGGGCTGGGGACGGAGGTGGCGTACGGGATTGCCCTCGACGCCTCCGCGAACGCCTATATTACCGGCTATGCCTACGAGCAGGGCATGCCGCTTGTCAGCCCTTTGCAATCTGTCTGCGGCTTCGAGGATGACGCCTTCGTGGCCAAGATCAATTCCACCGGATCGGCCTTGATTTTTTCCTCGTATCTGGGCGGGAACGGGAACGACGCGGCGCAAGGCATCGCCGTGGATTCTTCCGGGAGTGCATACATCGCGGGCGGAACCTTCTCCACTGACTTCCCCGTCACACCGGGGGCGCTGATGACTACTTACGGAGGCGGAGCCTACAACGCTTTCGTTGCTAAAATATCAGGTCTCAAACTTCCCGTCACCACTTTGTCCCCAACCAACGTGCTTTTTGCCAACCAGGGCGTCAACACCACAAGCCCTCCCACCACGGTCATCCTTACCAACAACGGTGACGCCGCGCTCAATGTTTCGAGCATCGTGGCGAATAACGATTTTGCCGTCACCAATAATTGCGGCGCGGTGGTTGCGCCCGGGGGAAGCTGCAACCTTTCCATTACTTTTACCCCGACGAATTATGGCCCCCGAACCGGCGCGGTCACGGTTGCCGACAATGCCTGGGCAAGCCCGCACCTGATCAATCTGACCGGGGGCGGGATTACCTCTGTCACCGTTTCGCTCTTGCCCTCCACTTTGACATTCGGCAATGAACTCGCCGGCACTGCCAGCGCCAGCCTTCCCGTCACGCTTACAAATTTAGCCAGCGTCACGCTGAAGATCTACGCCATTTCGGCAGGCCCCGGATTCAATCAAACCAACAATTGCCCGGCCGCCATGCCGGGCGCGACGAATTGTATTCTTCAAGTCACTTTTTCCCCCACCTCCGCGGGCGCCTTCGCCGCTCAGATAACCATTTCTGACGACGCGTCCGCCGGCAACCCGAATCAGGTCGTTCTTAGCGGAACGGGCACGGGGCCCGCCGCAAGCCTTTCCTCCGCCAGCTTGATTTTCGGCGATCAGTTGCTCAGCACTACGAGCGCCCAACAAACGTTGGCGATCGCCAATTCGGGTACCACCACCTTGATTGTTTCAGGCATTGCCACCAGCGGTTACTTCGCCCAGACCAACAATTGCATAGGCTCTCTTGCAGTTGGAGCAAGCTGCTCCGTCAATGTCACATTCACTCCCATCAATGGTGGAACCAGTACCGGCTCCATCGTGATTTCGGATAACGCTTTTGGCAGCCCTCAAAGCGTGGAGTTATCCGGCAATGGGACCATCCCCCCCCACGAAACTTTTGGAGTGCCTCTAAGTCCCGGCGATGTCCACGGGAAACATAATGGCAGAATGAGAAAGGGGCTCACCCTCCCGCCGGCCAGCAAGCCCTGAATTCCGGGTGAGATCTTCCAAAAGCCACTGAGTGGGTGCATTCCGGGTTAGAATATTTGGCGCTCCCAGTGCAAGGAATAGGAGGTCGGCCCAGATGCAAACGAATCAGTTGGTTATCGCCAGGCCTGAATCAACCGAATATTTGCCCTATTATGGCAAATACATTTCCATGGTGACGGGTGAAGACATTCTCAAAACTTTACAGGAGCAGGCGGACGATTCATTGGCCTGGTTGATGTCCGTGGGCGAGGAGAAAGGCGATTACCGCTACGCGCCCGGAAAATGGAGCGCCAAAGAAGTGCTGGGGCACGTCATCGACGCGGAGCGCATTTTTGCTTATCGCGCGCTGCGCATTTCCCGCAACGACCGCACTCCCATCGAGGGATTCGAGCAGGATGATTACGTCCGCAACGGCCCGTTTCAAAACTCCAGGCTGCGGGATTTAGCGCAGGAGTTTGCGTGCGTCCGCCACGCCAGCCTTTATTTGTTCCGCGGTCTCGATACGGACGCCTGGCTGCGCCGCGGAGTGGCCAACCAGGCGGAGGTGAGCGTCCGCGCGCTCGCCTACATCATCGCCGGACACGAGCTCCATCACCGCAAGATTTTGAAAGACCTTTATTTCAAGCTGCCGTAATAATCACCTGGGTGCACATCCAAGTTGCCACTTTTCTTCCTTTGCCCCTATAATGAGAAGGATCATCCCGATCCTCAGGAGCCCGTATGTTTAGATTCATGAGAAAGAGCGAAAAGGTTAAGAAGTATTTGTTGATTTTTTTCCTGGGCATCGTATCCCTCGGCATGGTCATCACGCTGATGCCCCTCAGTCCCAGCGACGCCCAGCGCGGCGACACCAGCTACCTGGCGGAAATCGGCGGACGCAAAATCACCGCGCAGGAATTGGACGATGCCATTCGGAATCGGATGAAGGGCTCCCAGTACGGCTATAGCCCGGCCATCGCTTCGATTATGGCCCAGCCGATTCTTGACGACATGATCCAGCACGAATCCATTCTGGTCCAGGCGAAAAAGCTGGGAATCGTCGCCTCCCCCGAAGAAGTGCGAAAAGCCGCGCAAGCCATTCCCGGCCTGGCCGATAGCGGGGCACTGGCGAGCGAGGAAAAATTCGAGCAGGCCACAGGCATGACCATGAGCCAGTTCGAGAGCCAGATTTCGGATAGTATTATCTACCAAAAAATGCAGGACATTGTCTCCGACGGAGTCCAAGTGACCCCGGACGAAGTGCGGGCCGAGTTTACCAAACGAAATACCAAGGCCAGGATCCAATACGTTCTGTTCGATCCCAGCCAGTACATTAAGTCCGTGAAAGTAACCCCGGACGCCCTGGCGGCTTACTTCAAGGCCAACGCCGCTCGCTACAAATTGCCGGAAGAACGCCGAGTCCGCTATGTCCTGATTGACGCGGACCACTTGCGCAGCCAGGTCAACGTGACCGACGACGATGTGAATTCATACTACCAGTCGCACCTTTCCGACTACCGGCTTCCGGACCGCGCTCATGTGCAGCACATCCTTTTTAAAACCACGGGCAAGACGCCGGCGGAAGTGGCTGCCATTGAAAAAAACGCCGCCTCGGTTTTGGATCAAATCAAAGCCGGGAAGGATTTTGGCGAGTTAGCCAAACAATATTCAGACGATACCAGCGCCCAGAAGGGCGGAGATATCGGGTGGATTGTTCGCGGTCAGACCGTGAAGGAATTTGAAGACTCGGCGTTCTCCATGAAACCCGGACAGGTGAGCGGCCTGGTCAAAACAATTTACGGGATTCACATTATCAAGGTGCTGGACCGCCAGACAGCGCACCTGCAATCGCTGGACGAAGTGAAGAACGATATCCGGCAAACATTGGAAAAGCAAAAACTGGATCAGGCCCAGCAGACGGCCAGCGACGACCTCGGGCACCGCTTCAAACAAGACCCGAAGAAGTTTGCGGACATTGCCAGGGAGTCGGGCCTTGAAGTGAAAGAATCACCTCTCTTCAAATATAAGGAAACGGTTCCGGACTTTGGCACCAGCGAAGCCTTCGCCAACCTGGCGTTTCAGCTTCGCTTGAATGAAGTGGGCGATCCGATTACGGTTCCCAAAGGGCTGGCGATTATCCAGGTGACGGCCATCGTCCCTGAACATCCGGCCAAGTTGGACGAGGTGCAAGCCCAGGCGGAGGAGGACTACCGCGCCGATCAATCCAAGATTCTGGCGGCCAACGCGGCGCACGACTTTGCCGCGAAGTGCAAAACAGAGGACTTTAAGGCCGCGGCGCGCGCGCTCAAGCTCACGGTGAAAGAGAGCAAGGACTTTGCCCAACAGGATAGCGTGGAGAATGTGGGCTCGGCGTCATCGCTGCCCACTGCGTTCACCCTTGCGGCGGGAAAAACGAGCGACGTGGTTCCGGTGGGTGACCACAGCGTGGTGTTTAATGTGCTCGCCCACACGGCCCCGATCGATGCGGATTTCGCCGCTCAGAAAGACCAGATTACGGAAGAGCTGCTGGAGCGCAAACGCTCTCTGGCGTTTGAGATTTATAAAAGCAACTTGAAGCTGCAACTCATCCGCACCGGAGAACTGAAGATCAACGATGCGGCCATGAAACAATTCCAGGCGGCCAACCCGCGCACGTCGTAGGAATTCAGTAGATGATTTGGGAACCGTAGGATTCGCAACGCCATCTGTGGCGCCACTTCGCACCGCCGACCCATCTTTAAGGACCACAATTCGACCATCTTGACCCTCGCCGTCCCCCTCCACCATAATACTTCCGTCGTTCATCAACCTATTTCATCAGGGGGTTCAGTTGTTCCAAATCCGTAAAGTTGGCGTCCTGGGCGCGGGGACCATGGGGGCGCGGATCGCCGCCCACCTGGCCAACGCCAAAGTCCAGTGTGACTTGCTGGACATTATTCCGCGCGAATTGACGGCGGCGGAAAAATCCAGAGAGCTCAACCTCTCCGACCCACGGGTTCGCAATCGAATAGCGCAAGCAGGACTGGATGGCGCGCTCAAATCGCGCCCGGCCGCCTTCTTCGTCCCCGAGTCGTCACAGATGATCTCGATCGGCAACTTTGAAGATCATCTCAGCCGCCTTAAAGACTGCGACTGGATCATCGAGGCGGTGACCGAGGACCTGGAAATAAAGCGCGCCCTTCTTCGCCGGGTGGAATCCGTGCGCGCACCGCAGGCGTTGGTCAGTTCGAATACTTCGGGCATCTCCATTGCCCGGATCGCGGAGGGATTTTCCGACGATTTCCGCCGTCACTGGCTGGGCACTCATTTCTTTAATCCTCCCCGCTACATGAAACTGCTGGAAATTATTCCCACGCCGGACACGCTGCCGGAGGTCGTGCAAACGGTCGCACACTTTGGCGACGTGGTGCTGGGCAAAGGGATTGTGGTGGCCAGGGACACTCCGAATTTCATCGCCAACCGCATTGGAACCTTCTTGACCATGAACGTGGTCCGCATCATGCAGCAGGACGGCTACTCCATTGAGGAAATTGACGCGCTTACCGGGCCGGCGATGGGGTTGCCGAAGTCCGCCACTTTCCGGACGCTCGATATTGTCGGCCTCGACGTGCTGGTCCACGTGGTTCGCAACCTCGCCCGTTCCCTGCCCCATGACGAGCGGCGTGAGTTATTCGAAGTGCCGGAATTTGTGGCGCGGATGATCGAGCACAAAATGCTGGGCGATAAAACCCAGCAGGGCTTTTACAAAAAGATAAAGGGAGCAGGAGGCGAGGGGAGCGAAATTCAAACTCTCGATCTGCGAACCTTCGAATACCGTCCGCGCCAGAAAGCGAAGTTGCCGGCCCTGGAAATGGCGGCCAACATCGAAAACCCGCGCCAGCGCGTGGCCACGCTGATTCAGTCGAACGACCGCGCTGGCCAGTTCTACCAGAAAATCCTGGGCGACGCTTTCCATTACGCCGCTACACGCATTCCGGAAATCTCGGACAACATCGTTTCCGTGGATAATGCCATGAAGTGGGGCTTCAACTGGGAGGCAGGGCCGTTTGAGCTCTTCGACGCCGTGGGCGTGCGCGCTATAGCTGAGAAATGGAAGCAGGACAATCGGCCCGTCCCGTCCGTGGTGGAAAAATTATTGGGCGCGGGCAAGAAAACCTTTTACGAAAAAGCGGATGGCTTGACCCGTTACTTCGATTTGGCCAGTGGCGGCTCCCTTGCGCTGACGCCGAACGCGGGGGTAATCCTTCTGCCCTCACTCAAAGCCACCGGGCGCGAAATTAGGAAAAATGCGGGCGCCAGCCTCATCGACTTGGGCGACGGCGTGCTCTGCCTCGAATTCCATTCCAAGATGAATTCGATTGGCGCCGACACCGTACAAATGATTCACGCCGGCCTGAAAACGTTGAACGAAAATTTTGAGGCGATGGTGATCGGCAATCAGGCGCCGAATTTCTGCGTGGGCGCCAACCTGATGCTGGTGCTGATGGCCATTCAGGAGGGCGAGTGGGATGACTTGCACCAGGCCGCGCGCGCCTTCCAAAACGCCAACATGGCGCTGAAGTATGCGCCCAAACCCGTGGTGGCCGCGCCTTTCGGATTGACTTTGGGCGGCGGAGTTGAAATGTGCCTGCACACCGCGCGCGTTCGCGCCGCGGCCGAAACCTACATGGGATTGGTGGAGGCTGGAGTGGGCATTATACCCGCTGGCGGCGGAACCAAGGAGATGCTGGTAAGCACGATGGATGCCGCCCCGCGGGACGACGAAGCCGACCCGTTTGTGAATATCAAAGAAGTTTTCCTGAACATCGGCATGGCCAAGGTATCCACCAGCGGCGAGGAGGCGCGCAAGCTGGGTTATCTTTCGCCGCGCGATTCCATCAGTATGAACCGCGACCGGCAAATCGCGGACGCTAAACAGTTGGCACTCGATCTGGTGAGTCTCGACTATCGCCCCGGCAAGCCACGCGTCGATATTCAAGTGCTGGGCCAGGCGGCGTTCGCAAAGATGAAGCTGGGATTGCATTTGATGCGGCGGGCTGAATATATTTCCGATTACGATGTGGTGGTCGCCACTCACCTGGCCAAAATCCTTTCCGGCGGCGGAGAGTTTACTTCCCCGCAGCGGGTATCCGAACAATACCTTTTGGACTTGGAGCGCGAGGCCTTCGTCAGCCTCTGCGGCCAAAAGAAAACCGTCGAGCGAATGCAGTACATGCTGAAAAAAGGAAAACCGCTGAGGAATTAAGAATCGCAATGTGAACAACTCATTGAGACATTCCCTGGTTCGCGAAGCAAAGTCGCCGCGACGATAGTAGGGCGTGGAGCATCGAATTAAGGGATGCTTCCGAAGTGAACTTAGGAGGCGCGAGTCATACTCCTCAACTGAAGGACGCGTACTAAATAGAGGCGCGGGATGAATATTCGAGAACAAGACAGGTTAATTCGGCTGATCAACAACCCGCCTAAGGGGAGCAAGCTCGCGGCCGCCAAAGAGTACGGCATCGACCTATCGCTTCTCGTGCGAACCCTCAATCTAACGCCTACGGAACGACTGCAGGAACTGGCCGGAGCCCAACAGTTCCATGAAGAACTTCGACAATCCATGAGGCGGCGGTGAATTTCTTCGAGCGGACGCTTATTAACCTCTTCGAAGGCGGCGTGAACTTTGTGGTCATCGGCGGAGTTGCGATCTCGGCGCATGGTTCGGCTCACGTAACCTTCGACTTGGATATCTGTTACGACCGCAGCCCTGAAAATATTCTCCGTCTCGTCGACGGTCTCAAACCCTGTCATCCTCGCCTTCGCGGCGCTCCGGCTGAACTGCCATTCCTCTTCGACTCGGAAACCATCCGAAGGGGTCTAAACTTCACCTTGACCACCGACCCGGCCGACATCAACTTGCTGAGCGAAGTGGCAGGTATTGGACATTACAAAGAGGCTCTCGCTCGATCGACTACGCTCGAACTCTTCGGCCGGCCCTGCCACGTCCTCTCGCTCGAGGGTTTAATCGCCGCCAAGCGTGCCGCAGGCAGACCTCGCGACCTCGCTGTGTTGCCTGAACTCGAGGCCTTGCACGAGCTTGAGACACTCCAGTTTGAGAAGGCAGATGAGTCTGGCCAACCTGGAAAAGATTCCCACAACGATAGGGAAAAGCCCAAGGGCATCAGGCCTCATTGAGGAATGCAGGCGTAGGGGTTAGACTAGGAATCGTGGCGAACATTGGCAGTTCAGGGGACTAAATGACGAAAAAATATTCGATCTATCTGGTCACATTCCTTCTCACAATTTTCGCAACTCATGTTTTAGCCTCGGGATTTTCCACCAAGCCAGACACCGTGCATTGGGAAATACAGGGCGACCTGACGGAGACTTGCAGTTGCGCTGTCCCCTGCACCTGCAACTTTGGAGAAGGACCATCGCCCAAGCACTATTGCCACACGATGTTTTCCCTGGCTATCGAGAAGGGCCATTACGGCGACGTGAAATTGGACAGCCTCCACCTGGCGGGTGTACACGGAAACAAGAGCAAGGTCTGGTACATCGATTCGAGCGCCACGCCCGACCAGGCCGCGGCCCTACGCGCCATCGCTGATCACATTCTCAAGTCCGATCACGTGGAGGCGGCCGCCATCAAGCAGAAAGTAGGTGACAAGAGCAATCTGCTGAAGATCGGCGACGAAGGCGGGTTCGAGGCAGATTACATTATGGGACTCGACAAGAAGACTCCGGTGGTGGTGGAGAACAACACCACCTGGAACGTCCATCGCTCGATCAAGGCCAAGTCAAAATATGTGCATTACCGAGACGAGTTTGGAAATAAGCTGGAATTTAAAGGAACCAACTCCAACGAAGGGAAATTTGATTGGAGCGATCAAACGGGAACATATTTCTAATTGCAATTGGGAAATCGGAAGCTCGAAATTGGCAAATAAAAACTCATCCTAATCTCACGAGTGACTCGCGCCGGAAAGTGAGCGGGAGGGATTAATGAAGGAAGCAGTGGTTGTTTCCATCGCGCGGACGGCGGTGGGCAAGGCGCCCAAGGGCACGCTCCGCAACACGCGGCCGGACGATTTGGCCGCGGCCGTCTTCCGGGAAATCATTGGGCGTGTTCCCGGGCTGGAAGCCAATGAAATCGAAGACGTAATTTTGGGCTGCGCCATGCCGGAAGCTCAGCAGGGAAACAACGTGGCACGCGTCGCGTCACTGCGCGCCGACCTGCCCGTCTCTTGTTCCGCGATGACCATCAACCGGTTTTGCTCTTCCGGCCTTCAGTCCATCGCGCTCGCTTCAGAACGAATCATGGCGGGTTTTGCGGACGTCATAGTCGCAGGCGGAGCCGAGTCCATGAGCATGATTCCCATGGGCGGCTATCATTTTTCCCCCAACCCATATTTGATGGACCATTACCCGGACTCCTATCTCAGCATGGGCCTGACGGCGGAAAACCTGGCGCGCAAACACCAGATCCCACGCGAAGAGGCGGATGCGTTCTCGCTTCGAAGCCATCAGCGGGCGCTGGCCGCAATCGCCGAGGGAAAATTCAAAGATGAAATCGTGCCGCTTGAAGTCATCGAAGTGAGCGCCAACGGGAATGGCAAACCGAACGCGCGCAAGTTTGTGTTCGAGACGGATGAAGGCCCGCGGCGGGACACCTCTCTGGAAGCCTTGGCTAAACTCAAGCCCGCGTTCCACGCCTATGGAACTGTGACGGCGGGAAATTCCTCTCAAATGAGCGATGGCGCCGCCGCCGGTGTGGTCATGTCCATGGAGAAAGCGAAATCGCTCGGCGCCAAGCCCCTGGCCCGCTTCGTGAGCTACGCGGCAGCGGGAACGCTTCCGGAAGAGATGGGCGTGGGCCCCGTTTACGCCATCCCCAAGGCCCTTAAACTCGCCGGGTTAAAGATCGAAGATATCGATTTGATCGAACTAAACGAAGCGTTTTCCGTCCAGGCCCTATCGGTAATCAAACTGGCGGGACTCGATCCGGAAAAAGTTAATGTCAATGGCGGCGCCGTCGCGCTCGGTCATCCGCTGGGCTGCACGGGCGCCAAGCTTACCGCCACCTTGCTTGCGGAAATGAAGCGGCGCAAGTCCCGCTACGGCATGGTGACCATGTGCGTGGGCGGCGGCATGGGCGCGGCGGGGATTTTTGAAAATTTGCAATCCTGAACGTGCGCGCAAAATTTTGCCGGTGAAATTTCATTCCATTGGTCTTGAGAGGAATTCATGGAGCAAGAGCATCATCACATCCCCATAGTCATCATTCAAGGCAGCGTTCGCCCGAAAAGCTACACCAGCATGGCGGTGGCGCTGGTAGCCGATGAATTCAAAAAGCATTCGGATTATTCGGTCAAGGTCATCGATCCCGCCGGACTCAACCTGCCCTGGCCCGGCACCAACCCGAATTCACCGGCCACGCAGGCCCTGCAGTCCGACGTTAAGGCCGCAGCCGGAGTGGTGCTGGCGACGCCCGAATACCATGGAACTTTTTCCAGCGTCATGAAGCTGGTGATCGAAAACCTCGGCTTCCCCTCCGTCCTCGCCGGAAAGCCTGTGGCTCTCCTGGGCGTGGCCGCCGGCGCGATTGGCGCCATCAAATCGCTCGAACACCTGCGGGGCGTGTGCTCTCATATCGGCAGCATCGTGCTGCCGCTTCCCGTTTCTGTGGCCAACGTGCAGAAGGTTTTTGATGCGGAAGGTCATCCGTTAGACCCTGCGATGGAAAAATACGTGCGGAGCGTTGCTTCTAATCTGATCAATTATCTGCACCAGCATGTTTGTCCCGCCATCACGCTGGAGCGAATCCTGCGAGAAGGTGTGCCCGTGAATCAATGAATGAAAAGCGCGCCCCAAAAAGCCCGGTGATGGGATTTATCGGAATCACCCAAAAACCAGTCAAGCATTGGATCGAGGGAATAAAATGGCCACGGCCCCAACCACAACTCCGAAAAAGATCAAAGGCGGAAGCTTTTTAATTGACCCGCGCCTGCCGGAAGAAATCTTTACCCCGGAAGACCTGACGGATCAGCACCGCCTCATCGCCCGGACCGCGCAGGAATTTGTGGAAAAAGAAATCATTCCGCGCGTTCAGGAGATGGAAGACAAGAAGCCCGGCGTCTTGCGCGAGCTTTTGAAGAAGGCGGCTGAACTGGGTTTGGGCGCCACCGACGTTCCGCAAAAATACGGCGGCCTGGAGCTCGACAAAATATCGAGCATTATCATTTCCGAAAAGATGGCGCGCAGCGGCGCTTGGGCGGCCACCATGGGCGCGCAGGCCGGCATCGGGATTCTTCCCATCGCCTTCTTCGGCACCGATGCCCAGAAGGAAAAATACGTGCCCAAACTCGCCAGCGCCGATTGGGTGGGCGCCTATTGTTTGAGTGAGGCGACTTCAGCCTCGGACGCTTTGAACTGCAAAACCAAGGCTGTGCTCAGCGCGGATGGCCGGCATTACGTTTTGAACGGCACCAAGATGTGGGTCACCAACGGCGGCATCGCCGACATCTACACCGTTTTTGCCAAAGTGGACGGAGAAAAATTCTCCGCCTTCATCGTGGAGCGCGCGTTTCCCGGCGTTTCCCCCGGCGCCGAAGAACACAAGATGGGCATCCGCGGATCGTCCACCACGCCCCTGGTTATGGAAAACGTGCAGGTGCCGGCGGAAAACGTCTTGGGTGAGATCGGCAAAGGCCACCAAATCGCCTTCAACATTTTGAACATGGGCCGCCTGAAGTTGGGCGCGGGCTGTGTGGGCGGATCGAAATACCTGATTGCCGAGGCTCTGAAGTGGGCGAAAGAACGCGACGCATTTGGCCACAAAATCGCCGACTTTGGAATGATCAAGGAAAAGCTGGGCGAAATGGTGGTACGCACCTACGCCATCGAGAGCATCTCCTATCGCTCGACGGGTATGATTGATCAAATGCTTGAAGGTGTTGAACAGGCATCATCCACCGCGGGCAAACAAATCCTGGAAGCATTACAGCAATACGCCGTGGAATGTTCCATCTTGAAAGTGATGGGCACGGAGACGCTGCACTTTGTGGCCGATGAAACCGTACAGATTTTCGGCGGCTATGGATTCTCGAGTGATTATGAAATCGAACGCGGCTATCGCGACCAGCGCGTGAACAGGATCTTCGAGGGCACCAACGAAATCAATCGCCTGCTCATCACCGACATGTTGATGAAGCGCGCCATGAAGGGTGAGTTGGCGCTTTTTGCCGCCGCCCAGAAATTGTTGGACGACGTTTTGAATATGTCGCCGCCAGAGGAAACTGAAGGCGGGCGGCCCCTGGCGGAAGAATCCAATCTGGTCGAGGGCGCCAAGAAAGTGGCGCTCCTGGTGGCGGGCAGCGCGGTGCAAAAATACATGACGGCGCTGGCAGACGAACAGGAAGTGATCGGGGTGCTGAGCAATCTGGTGATGGAAGTTTATGCCATGGAAAGCGTGCTGCTGCGAACCTTGAAGAAGCTCTCGAAAAACTCGCCGGAATCCTGCGCCACGGAGTGCCATGCCGCGCGTTGTTACATTTACGATGCCGCCGACCGCATGGAATCAGAAGCTCGCCGGGGCCTGGCTCGAATTGCCGAGGGCGACACGCTTCGCGCCCAATTGGGCCTTCTTAAACGGTTTCTGCGCCGCACGCCCGCCGACTCAATCGAACTCAAACGTCGCGTGGCCAACCGGGCCCTCGAACTCAACCACTATCCCTTTGCGTAGCGGCGACCGGAACTAGCCCCGCGGCAGCGGGAGGTCCGCATTTTCCCGGGGCCTCGACGAGCTGACCTAGTGGTTGGCGCTACATCCAAAGGCACTGACTACAGCCCGCGCAGCGCCTTGGCGGCGCCGGCCATGTCGGAAACGCCAATCACCACATCCACTTTTTTCCCGCCCTTGGCCACGGTGGCGTAGGAATAATCCACGTTCACGCGAGCCTGCCCCAGCCGATTCCCGATGTCGGCGAGCATGCCCGGCTTTTCCGGCACGGTGACGCGCATTACTTCTTCCTCCGTCACGCGGAAGCCGAGGTCTTGAAGAATTTTCTTCGCCTTGGCGGGATTGCTCACGTGCATGCGGATGGGACTTTCGCCGCCCGTGCCGTATGCCGTATACGCGGTGATATTAATTTTAGCTTCGGCAAATGCCTTGGCGATCCGACCAATCACCCCCGGCAAGCTGTCGGCCCAAGCGGTAACTTGTTTGACCTTGGCCATGTGATGTTCCTCCTGATACGAGCATGAGTATTCGGTTCAGCCTGACGTGCAATCAACGGCTTGATGTAAGCGACATAAAATACTCCAACTTGCGCCGCGAGTAAAGATGGTTGACGAAAGTTACATTCTTAAATGGCTGGAGGCGTCCCTCCGCCTGTCGGGTTGGAAGAGACCGATGGCTGTGGGGATATAGACGTTGGTCACGAACGAGAATTCCCGGCCGCCTTAACCCACCTGCAACTCCTGTCGCAAAGCCTGGCACTTAAGCTGATAATTGGCGAAGTGCGCCCCCCCAAACAGCGCACTCGGCGGTGCTCCAGCCCCGCTCTATTCGGGTGCTTGGAAGTCAGTAAGGCTGGCAAGATGCATCCAGTGCGAAGAATGAACTCAATTCCAAATCCAAAGGAGGAAAACAACGATGATGTTCTCAAAGGAAGCCGAGGCTTTGGCATACGCTGAGCCTCTTGTACCAAAACGCTACCATGCGTGGCTGCGAGTCTTGACGCAGTGGAAAAACGATAAGGAGCGCAACGGCGAGTCTGACCGCTGGGTGAAATACTTCTGCCCATACTTCACCACCGAGGGCTTGCTGGGAAAGCTTAATTGGGCCTGGGATGATGCGCGTCGAGTGGCCGGCGCAGACGGGCAGAAGCTGGTGCGGATCGTGACCGCCTGGCATGTCGAAGGCCAGTATCTGGTTTGGTCGGCGGAGGTTGAAACGGAATTTGGCTTGGCGACTGGCCACGCAACAGCGAACCTCGAAGACAATGCGAAGGGAGTGGACGCTAAGAATCCCTTCGAGAATGGAGAAACCTCGGCGATCGGACGTACACTTCGCCATCTTGAGTACGGATTCGGGTTTGAGACGGAGGATGAACCGAGTGTGGCGGAAGGTTCAAATGGTCATGCTGAGGAGGCTGGGGCACCACCGTCAAATGGCTGTTCTACAGACAAGCCGAAGAACGGTAACGGTGCGGCGACAATCGGCGGTTCTTCGAATGTAGCGCCGCCCTTCAGGGCGGCACCTGCCGGGCTGAAGCCCGGCGCTACTGTCGAGACCCAGCCTCGCGCTGAAGGTCCCAACGCCAAATGTGCAAGCGGCAATGGTCACGGTCCAGCGGCTGACTTCAATCAATTGCGGAACGAGGTGCTGACTCTGGCGCGACGCCTATCGAGCACGTCCAAGCAGGACATCGCTGCTGTCGTCTCGCGGGCGAGCGACGGATCGTTTCAGTACTCGGACATCGGGCGCATGACTCCCGCAGATCTGCCGAAGCTACAGGCGGCCTCCCATCGGCTCAAAGAAGTTCTTAAGCAATCTCATGCATGAGATACCACGCGCGAGAGTGAGCTCGGCACCTCCCATTCCCAATAAAGCTATATTTTACCAATGGTTCCTTGGAAGTGGTACTTAATGCCTGCGAGTATGCCGAAATGGAAATTTCGGCTTGGGTGGGGATCTGACCCGTAGATGCCCGACCGGCGAAAGTTGTATAATTAGAAACCATGAAAGGCGAAGATCTGGTACCTCCCAAGGCTGGTCCCGGAGACTACGTTCACTCAGGCGTCAAAGCCGCTGTCGCCGTCATCCCAATTGTTGGAGGACCAGCAGCGGAACTGATCGACTTCATTTTGAAACCGCCTGTAGCTAAGAGGCTTGAGGAGTGGAGGGACACAGTCGCCGACAGCATCAGGGAGCTCGAGACGAAATTCAAGGGCATGTCCGTGGAGTCGCTCGGCCAGAACCCGCTCTTTGTTTCAACGATCATGCACGCCACCCAGATAGCTATTCGGTCCCACCAAAACGAGAAGAGAGAGGCCCTTCGTAATGCAGTGCTCAATGTTGCGTCCGGGAATGAGGCGGATGAAGATCTCGTGCTAATGTTCCTGAACTTCATCGATTTGCTTACCCCGCAACATCTGAGATTGCTCAAGCTGTTCCAGAGTCCTCCTGTTCCAATCGCTTCGATCCCGGCCTATCAAAAGGATCGAATCATGTTCGACCAAGTAGTTAAAGAGATCTTCGACAGAGGGCTCATAGGCATGCCCCAACATTTGGTTGCGCGAGGACCTCAAGACCTGTATCGAGTGACAACTCAGGGACCATTCAAGTTCGAGTCACTTGGGCAGGTCACTTCGCTCGGCTCCCGCTTCCTGAGGTTTATAGCGTCCCCGGTGCAATAGCCCTGCCCAAGAGATGTGGGCATAGAGTGCAGACCCACCGTGATAGCCTAATCTGATCACTTATCAATAAATGAACCGCCAGAGGCTTGGAGTTGGTTGAGGGGCGGCGCGTGATCCGCCGAAACGAGTCCCATACTCTTCTAGCGCCGCCACGCAACGAAGCGTGATTAAACGTCAGTGGCGAACTTCTATACGCGCCGTGTAAAGGCGAAAGGCGCCATCGCGCGCGTCGATCCAAGCGGCGTGAAATGAACCGTCGGCTGAGGCAGCAAGTCCGATATAGTCGCCCCCTCCCCATCCAGATGCGAAGGAAAACTCCGGATTAAGCTTCGTCTCAGGGCGGGAAGTCTCGCTTGAGACCCTTATAGGAGGAGAAAAACTCTCGCCGCCGTCCGCGGAAGCGGTAAACCAGACGTCATACGAGCGCGGGTCGATTTCATACCGCTCGTTTTGGACCCAAAGTACACCAACGACGCCGCCACGGGAGACGGCCATAGTGGCGAAATCTGATGGGCCCCGGCCTTCAGCGCGAAGGATCTCGGTTGGAGACCAGGTCTGGCCGTTATCAGTTGAGTGGGCGACCATGACGTCCCGTCGCGCTCCGCTTTCATGTTGCACGACCCGATCTTCCTCCCGCGCCATGTGAGGATCGAACTCACCTTCCTCCCAGACTGCGTAAATACGTCCGCGATATTTGCCTTGTGAGAGGTCGTTCGCGAAGTCCAACGTATCCTGAAAAGCATGGTCCATTCGCGGCACAAGCACAGGCGCGCTAAAGGTCGCCCCACCATCCCCGGACTGCACGATGTAGACTCTGGGCGCACTGTGGGGCAGGTACGCCGAATAGGGAAGCAAGATAGAGCCGTCCGCCAAGACCAGTGGGTTCAACGCGCGATAGGGCTTGGCATCAGCCTGAATAGGCCCAAGAGATTTGAAGGATTTCCCGCCGTCGTCTGAATCGAGCCAAACGGCACGTCCCTTGCCGCTGCTCACCGCAATGTAAAGCCGCACCTTGGCGTCGCGAAAGGCTGCTATCGTTTTCGGCTGATCGAAGCCAACGCCCCCAATTTCTGTGGGGCCGTTCCAGGAGTGTCCGTTGTCGGTTGAGCGGAAGACGAATATGGGCTGCCGCCTATCCGAGGTGGTCGGAGAAGCTGAGTAATAGGCATCTCCATTCGGCGCGAAGGTGATCCAATCGTCTTGCAAGGTCAAAAATCGGCCATTCAGCAATCCGGAGCGCAATTCCGGCAGTTCGGAAACGGACCATGTCTGACCAGCATCACTGCTTAGATAGGTTTGAGCAGTGAAACCTCCGCCAACGAGCCCGTCCACGCTTTCCATGGTAGAAATGATCAGGCGATTAGCGTCTTCAGGGTGTGCGGCAATATACGGTTCGGCTTGTCGAGTCTTCGCTTGGCCGACTCGAACGTTCGGGCCAACCCTTACTTCGATTTCGGATGATTGGAGTGAGCTACTAATTGCAACGAGTACGCAGACAGCT
The DNA here is from genome assembly GCA_035946625.1 of Terriglobia bacterium. Lineage (GTDB taxonomy): Bacteria > Acidobacteriota > Terriglobia > UBA7540 > UBA7540 > DASYXZ01. The sequence continues at coordinate 68,662 of DASYZE010000017.1, forward strand.
CTTAGAAGGATCTGGTTGCTTGGCTCCATTTTCAACTTCGCCTTCCCGATTAACCCCGAGCTGTGCCAGTCAGTGGGGTGTGAGTTCACCGAGGCGTCGGTCCCGAGCCAGAATACTGCAATGCGAAGGTCCGACCGCGTTCCTCGCAGCCATGAAGTCTCGGAAATCTTAGCACACTGATACTAAGACGGGCCTGCCATTTGTCCTGCCTCGTTCGGCGCCGATGGCAGGATATTTAATGCATGGCCTCGAACCCATTAAAGTAGAACGTAGCCATTCTATTACAAGTCCCTAATCGCTGGCACCAATACCTAATATCAGGCCTGTAATACTTGTTTGCGCGGAACGACCTTGAAGCTTAGCGTACCGATTGACAGCGATTTCTAGCTTCTCAGAAGGTAACACCAGGCTCCCTCAGGTCCGACCTCGGCTGCTGGCCCCGATCCGACGGGCTTGCTTTTCCCCATTACTCAAATTCTACAAGAAAAAGGAGGCACTATGTTTGGACAAATGACCGTAGACCCGCTGATTCGGCTTCAACGTGGGGGTTCTGATGATCACAGTGAACTGGATACGGCGGTTTCAGCACTTTTGGACAAAACCGACCATCCAGAAATTGCCCGCTGGGTCCAGTTTCCAGCCTCCGTCCTGCTTTTTCTGGTGATCCCTGGCGACCCAGAAGGCGGCGCTTTCTACGTATTCGGCAGAAAACGCAAGACTTGGTTCTGGATGGACTTCGACGAACAGAAATACTGGGGATATGCCATAGCAGACTTCGAAGAGCTTATCAAACACTCTCCCTAAATGCCCTGCGGTTTGGGATGGGAGGCGGACTCGACCCGGTCAGGACGCGAGCACTTCAACGGTCAATCGTGCATGAAGGGCCGCTGCTACTTTCTTGAGCGTCCTGAATTCCACATTGTGGCCGCGTTCGAGACGGGAGATAACCGCAGGGCTGCTGTGAATTTTGGCCGCCAGCTCCGTTTGCGTAAGTCCGCGTTTCTCACGAAGCTCCGCCAGGCGCACGGCGATGCGAAGGTCATCGAGACCTTCCTCATACGCTTTTCGAACCTTGGGATTGCGCAGGGTTTCCGCTTTGAATTCTTGATAATTCGTTTTCTTAGTCATGCGGATCAAAGGTCCCTTCGATTACTTCAAAACCACATTTCCCAAAAACCCCCGGTTCTCACCGTCCGCGTCCAGCACGCGCACGCTGACGCGAAACGTTCCTTCGGGCAGGGGGACTGACTTGTCCAAGCGAACAACTTCGCGCGGGTCCACCGCCTGGAGTATCTCGTGAGACAATTCTTCCCCCAAATTACTGTAAAACACTGCCTCAATGGTTCCGGGGGTAAACACCCCGAAGACGCCGTACAATTGAATTTGTGCTCCATCAACTTTCGCCGTCAACGGTTCGCTGATGGCGCCCGCCCAAGTGGTGGTGCGAATGGGATTGGGCGCGCGGGTGGGCGACCAATGGACGGTGAACGAATACTCTTCGCCGGGATCGAGGGTGGCGAAGGGGCTGATGACTTCCGATTCGAGGAAATAGGGTGTTTTTTTCGGGTCATCCGCCAGCGTCTGGTCCCACGAGTCTCGGGAAATCATTCCGGGACCGTCATTCCACTCCTCAACTGAAGCGTTGTCTGGATATTCCTGTCCCGGAAAATATTTAAAGTTTTCGACGAAGCAGGTATTTTTCTGGCCGTTTACCACTGCGTACCAGCCGGCGTCGGAATCGGCCGCCACCTTCCCCACCCGATACAGGTAATGAATATGCAGCATGCCTCCGCCATGCTGCGCCTGGTAGCTGGGGTGGCGCGCATCGCCATAAGGGTTGTAGAAACCGCGGGGAAACATGCTGCGCCGATTCAGCGGAACGTACATATAAAGTTCAGGATTGGGCTTGGTGGGATCGTGCGCGTCGGCGGCATCGTGCTGCACCAGGTGCCATATGCCCCAGCGGATCTGGCGGCGGCTGATATTGCGCATCACCTGGTCCACCTGCACACGCGTGGTCCCGGCATAAACGTGATACGTCCGCGCAAATTGGACGCCCGTGCGCGGGTCGGGTGGACTGGTGACGCGCACCGCGACTTCAGCGGGTGTCTCAGCGACTATCTCGGATTTAAATTTGCTGCCGTCGAGGATGTAATAAGGAATGCTGGGCCACTCGTTGTCATTCATCCAACCTTCGGGGGCGGGCCAAACTTTGTCGCCGCCATAATTCGCCCAGCCCGCCTTCACGTTGTTCTGCTCGGGCGGCACAATCTTGCCGAGAAAATCCGGATTGTTGAAAAAAAATTCCTGATCGCCGAGCTGCAACTGAATGGCGCGCCCGCCAATGTCGGGCGCCACGATGAGGCTGATGATGCCGTTCGATAGGCGATACACGTTCCAACCCTTGAAGGTCGCCTTTTCGAGTTTTGCCTGATAGGTAGCCGGGGGCATGGCCATGATGAGCCTCGCGCTAAACAAGAGAATAACAAGGGCGAAAGAAAACCGCGATTTGCCGGGGAATTTGAGTTGGGAAGTTCTGATGTCAGTGGGCAATGTTGGTCCGACCTGAGAAGACATTGTCATCTTTTCTTCACCCTTTTAGCCGGTTACGTTCCGATCCGATAAAAAGCCGCCTCGACAATCACAAATCGCAAATCCAAAATCACAAATCTAAAATCCCGTCGGCACAATCCAGAACTTTGCCGTAAATGTCCGGCCCGGTTCGAGCGCCACCAGTCCTGGATATTTCCCTTCGTGATTCAGGTTGAAGGCATTGGTGGGCCCGGTTTGCGGCTCAAAACAGATGAAGGGGGTGGCCTTGGTCAGAGGGGCGTAGACGACCGCAAAATCAAATTCCTTGCTGTATTCCACTTCGATTTTCCGGGATTCGCTCTTTACCCAGGCGTGACCCAGGCCGTCCGCGCTGCGGTCGAAGGTGGAGAAAACGGAGTCCAGAACGTTTTGACCAAGGGTGAAATGGGCCGCGCCAGGCAGAAATTTATCGATGGGCTCGGTTTCACCCGTCGAGGTGAGTTGAGCTGAAGGCAGCCAGTAAGTTTGGGCGCCGATGGAGACTTCCCATTTTTCGCGGTCGCCGCCCGGATGGAAGTAGGGGTGGTACGCCATCATCACCGGCATATCCGCGTTGCTGACATTTTTCACCACCGTCGAATTCTCCAGCTTCCCATCCTTCAGCCGATAGGTAATTTCCACCGTGCAGGCAAATGGGAATTGCTCCATCAGGTCGGGATACTTGTAAAAGTCCAGGCGCGACGTGATGAACGCTCCTTCTGATTTTGACCCACCGGACTTGACTACTTCCCATCGCGAATCGAAATCCAGCAAGCCATGGATGGGCTGCTGGAACTGGTCGCGCCGGAAATTATCCAGGCTGTCGTTGAGCAGATATTTTTTGTTCTGAAAAAAGTAGTAGTCATGGTCAAGGCGGTTGGCCCAGGGCGAGAGAAACGGAATTCCGCAGCAAAATGACCTTTTCTCGAGATAAGTTTTGAATGATGCGAGCGGGACCAAAACGTCCTGGCCCTTCACTTTGAATTCGTATCCCATATTCCCGATGTCCGGAACTACGCCGAAATCCATCTGGCGGCGGGAATCGAGCAGATGGTAGGTAGTGTGCCCTTCAACCACTATTTGGGTGACGGCGTATTGTCCCGCGCCCAGGGCGGCTGAGGAGAGACTAACCAGCATTAATATGAGTCCACTCGCAGATTTACTAGGTCGCATCTTCCCCACCTCTTAATCGTCACGGGGCGGCGGTCGTCAAGCTTATCATGTGACCGCTTGATTTCCTGTGCCGGCCACGGTGATTCCATCCAGTTGGTGGGCCAATTCCTGAACCGCGGGGTAGAGATTCCGATAAATTTCATACTGGCGATTGTAAGTCTCGCCGTTGGCTTTCTTCGGAGTCATGCGATCGCACACCTGGATGGCCTGGCGGGCCGATTCCTCAACCGAGGAATAAATTTTGGCACCCACGCCCGCCAGCAACGCCGCACCAAAAGCCGAGCCTTCCGACTCGCGCAGGATCACCAGGTCCTTGCCGTAAATATCAGCCTGGATTTCGCGCCAGAGAAAATTGCGCGAACCGCCGCCCGAGGCTCGAATTTCTTCCACCGGAATCCCCAGTTCCTTGAAGATCTCAAGCGAATCACGCAGGCTGAACGCCACGCCCTCAAGGATCGAGCGAATTAAATGCCCACGCGTGTGGGCCGCCGTCAGGCCAAACCACATGCCGCGCGCCTGGGCGTCCAGGTGGGGCGTGCGCTCGCCCATCAGGTAAGGCAGGAAGAGCAGGCCGTTGCTTCCCGGCGCAATTTTTTCCGCTTCCTGGATAATCAAGTCGTAGACGTCCACACCAAGCTGGCGCGCATACCATGATTCGGAATTTCCAAATTGATCCTTGAACCACCGGAGGGACAGGCCCGCGCCCTGCGTCACGCCCATCACGTGCCACTTGCCGGGAACCGCGTGGCAAAAAGTATGGATGCGTCCGCGCGGATCGAGTTTGGGTTTGTCAGTATAGGAAAAGATCACGCCGGAAGTGCCGAGGGTCGCCGAGGTCAGTCCGGGCAGAACAATTCCATTGCCCACGGCGCTCGCCGCCTGATCGCCGGCCCCCGCTACCACGGGAGTCCCTGCCGCCAGGCCCGTGACCAGCGCGGTCTCGCGTGAAATCTGTCCCGTAAATTCCGGCGACTCGAAGGCGCGCGGCAAAATCTTGGAATCCATTTCCAAGGCGGCCAGCATTTCGCTCGACCAGCGACGATGAGTGACGTCAAAAAGCAACGTCCCCGAGGCATCGGAAACGTCGGTGGCGAATTCTCCCGTCAATCGAAATCGCACGAAATCTTTGGGCAAAAGAAAATGCGCGGCGCGCTCGTAAATTTTCGGCTCGTGGTCACGAACCCAGAGAATTTTGGGGGCGGAAAATCCGGTGAGGGCAGGATTCGAAGTGAGTTGAATCAGCCGGTCGGCGCCGACCTTGTTGGTAATCCAGTCGCACTGCGCCTGGCTGCGCTGGTCGCACCAGATCAAACTGGGGCGCAAAACGGAGCGCGTATTGTCCAGCAACACGACGCCGTGCATTTGGCCGGAGAGTCCAACGGCGGCAATATCCGAGCCTTTGAGCTCCGCCTGTTTCAGCGCGCCGCGGACCGCGCTCACCGTCGCTTGCCACCAGTCTTCCGGGTCTTGTTCCGCCCAGCCCGGCTGCGCCATGCGCATGGGCTGATGGTCGGCCAAGGCGGCGGCCACCACGTGCCCGTCCGGGCGCACGATAATCGCCCGCGTGCCCGTGGTACCCACGTCAATGCCCATCATGTAGGACATAAATTCAGTGACCAGTGACAAGCGGCATGTGAAGAGATCAGAGCTAGAGCGTTTATTTCCGCTCGTCACTTGTTACTCGTCTCTGCCCCTAAACCTTTTCCCATCGATTTGACTTCGCCGAGCGTTCCACCGCATCGAGCACAGCCTGATTCTTCACGCCGTCACGGAAATTCGGTGATGGCATGGTGTCTTTCTCCAGGCACGTCAGGAAATCATGAATTGCGTGGACGAAAGTGTGCTCGTAGCCGATGATGTGGCCGGGTGGCCACCACGCTCCGACGTAAGGGTGCGCGCCCTCGGTAACCATTATTGCTTTGAACCCCTGATCGGCCTGGGCTTCCGTGCGGTCGTAAAATTCCAACTCGTTCATTTTTTCCAGATTGAATGCCAGGCTGCCCTTACTGCCGTACACCTGAAATGTGTTGTAATTTCTGCGGCCGCCGCAGAATCGGGAGGACTCGAAAACGCCCACGCTGCCATTCTTGAAGCGAGCGAGAAAGTTGGCGTCGTCATCCACGGTCACGCGGCCCTTGCCTTTGCTTCCCTTCGCACCCCAGGAGCCAGCTCCGGCACCCACCAGCGGCCGCTCTTTGATGAAGGTAGTCACCAGACTCGAAATGGATTGAATGTCGCTGTTCAAATAATGGGCAAGATCGATGGCGTGCGCGCCGATATCGCCCAGCGCGCCGCTGCCGGCAAACTTTTTCTCCAGGCGCCACACCAACGGGAAATTCGGGTCCATGATCCAGTCCTGAAGATAGGCGCCGTGATAATGGTACATCTCGCCGATTTTCCCGTCCTCAATCAGTTTCTTCGCGAAGGCGACGGCGGGAATTTTGCGGTAATTGTGCATGATCATGTGCTTCACGCCCGATTTTTCGACCGCCCGCAACATTTCCTTCGCATCCGCCAGCGTATTGGCCAGAGGTTTCTCGCAAATGATGTGCTTGCCCGCTCGCGCCGCGGCCACGCCCATTTCGTGGTGCAAATTTCCCGGTGTCGAGATATCCACCACGTCAATGTCTTTCCGCTCGATCACCTTGCGCCAGTCGGCTTCCACTTCTTCCCAGCCGAATTGCTTCGCCGCCGCTTCCGCCCCCTCGCGGTCACGTCCACAAATTACTTTCATTCGCGGCGTCAGCTTGCCGGGAAAGAAATGGCTCACCTGGCGATAGGCGTTGGAGTGGGCTTTGCCCATGAATTTGTAACCTATCAAGGCGATGTTTACGTCGCTCATCAATTCTCTCTCCTATCGAGTTGTGCGGGAATTCAAGGAATTGAGTCATTGGATCATCGGGCCATTGAGCCATTGAAGGACGAAGGCTCTTTTTTTCTTTCAATGGCCAAATCACTCAATCGCCCAATTCTTCTAGGCCCACCACATTTCCTTTAGTTTTTCCTTGATCACGATCCGGCTCAAGAATTCCGCGGCCTTGGTCAGGCCCTCGTCCACGGACATCAAGCTGTCCTCGTGTTCGATGGAGAGCACGTCGTCATAGCCCACCATTTCGAGGGTAGAAACCATATCACACCAGAAATCGGCGTCGTGGCCATAGCCGCACGTGCGGAAGATGAACGACCGATTCTTCTCGTCGCTATAAGGTTTGGTGTCGAGCACGCCATTCACTTTGTAGTTTATCTCATACATGCGGGTATCTTTGGCGTGGACGTGAAACACCGCTTCGCCCAGGGCGCGAATGGCGGCGCAGGGGTCAATGCCCTGCCAGAACATATGGCTGGGATCAAAGTTGCAGCCAATCGCTGGGCCCGCTGCGGCGCGCAGCTTGAGCATGCTCTCCGGGTTATAAACGGAAAATCCCGGGTGCATCTCAATAGCCACGCGCACGCCGTGGTCCTCGGAAAACTTGGCGCGCTTTTTCCAATAGGGGATCACTTTCTTCTCCCATTGCCATTTCAAGAGATCTCCAAAGTCGGGCGGCCACGGAGTGGGCGACCAACTGGGAAACTTGGCGTTGTCCGAATCGCCAGGGCAGCCGGAAAAATCGATGATGGTAGCAACGCCCAACTTTTCCGCCAGCAGAGTCGTCTTACGACTGACCTCCGCATTCGCTTCGCCGAATTTCTTGTTGGGATGCAGCGCGTTGCCATGACAACTAAGGGCACTGATGGTGATGCCCTGGTCGTCCAGCTTTTGCTTGAACTCTTTAATCTTGGCGGGTGCGCCCAGCCAGTCCAGCTTGACGTGTGGGTCCCCGGGATAGTTTCCAGTGCCCAGTTCCACGGTTCGAATTCCAAGCGGCTTGATTTTCTTGATCACTTCGTCCAGAGTCAGTTTCGCAAAGAGGGCCGTAAATACTCCTACTTTCATAGATCTGCTCCAATTCAGGGCGCGCGGGAAGCAGGCACGGACCCCGAAGACCGGTCCGGCTGCCATCCCCGCGGTCGCCAGGATAAACCGCGAATGGCCGCGGAAGAGAGGGTAAATCTATAGGCGGCGTGAAATTAGGTCAACTGAAAAATTGAAGCAAGTGACATGGTTTCCTCCCTGCCTGTCGAGTAAGGAGTTCCCAATCCAATTTTGAGGTCGAATTGTTGGGAGCGATAAAAGTTGAAACGAGGCCGGGGTAGGCGTAAGGTGGGCGGGGAGAAAAATCATGGACACACACAGGCTCACGCGCCGACGGTTTATGGCAGCCACCGGAGCGGGTATAGCAGGGCTCACACCGCAGAGCCTCGCCGCCGAGACTTTGCCGGACGGAGCCGAATCCTCACCAGCGCCATCGCGCAAGTTCTACACGGTGCTAAGCCTGGGAAGGCTCGGCCTGCACGGCACCTTCGAGCAATCCGTCGCTCTGGCCACGAAATACGGCTTTGAAGGTGTGGACCCCGACGCAGGGCTCTTCGCACGCCTTTCGGAAGACGAGCTTGAAAAATTGCTCGACGACCTGAAGGCGAAGAATATTAAATTGGGCGCGGCAGGATTGCCGTTGGATTTTCGTCAAAACGAGTCAGTCTTCAATGACGGCCTGGCAAAATTGCCTGACGTTGCCAAAGCGCTCCAGCGCGCGGGCGTGCGCCGCGTGAGCACCTGGGTGCTGCCGTGCAGCAATGATTTGACGTATCTCCAAAACTTCCGCCAGCACGCCACCCGCTTGAGAGCTTGCGCCTCGATCCTCCACGACCATGGCCAACAGTTGGGGCTTGAATATTGTGGCCCGCGAACCTTTTGGCGCAGCCAGCGCCACTCATTCATCCACACGTTGAGCGAGATGAAAGAACTTCAAGTGGCGATTGGCATGGACAATCTCGGCGTACAACTCGACAGCTTCCACTGGTTCAACGCCGAGGAAACGCCCGAGGACATTGGGACGCTGCGCAGCCGCGACATTGCAACCGTGGACTTAAATGACGCTCCCCGCGTTCCGCTCGATGACCAGCACGATGGCTCGCGCGAGCTGCCTGGCGCTACCGGCGTGATTCCCGTGGCCGGGTTTTTGGGCGCGCTGCTCCGCATCGGCTACGATGGGCCCATCCAGGCCGAACCGTTCAATAAAGCGCTGGCGGCGCTGCCGGGGGATGAGGCTTGCCTTCGGACCGCGTCCGCCATCAAGAAGGCGTTTGCCGCCGCCGGCACTGCGTAGCGGCGGGTTCATCCCACAACGCTTCTTGGCTCAAAGCGAAGGGGCGGCCTAATGCCGCCTCTGCACTCCAACCAACTCACGGTCAATAGGCAGTGAACAAAAAGGGGCAATTTGCTCTTTTTGCAAAAGGTCGATGGGCGCATCACCTGAGGCATTGACGTGCTCATTAAGATGTGAAGTCCTCTCTTCGGAATCAAAGTTAAAAATAGAATTGGGCGAAGGTTGCTCCAACCCTTTGGTATCGGATCGCCATCATACTCGCGTATGGAGGTGTGGCGTGAAAAAACTGCTTCTTGTTCTCATCGTAATTCTTAGTCTTGCGGGGGCCGCGTCAGCGCAAATCATTCCCAAGGTCACAGTGTTTGGGGGCTACACGCTGGTGCGCGCCCAGCAGAATAATGGCGGGTTCAATTTCAATCTGAACGGCTGGGACGCTTCGGCGGAGCTGAAGCCCGCATCGTGGCTTGGTCTGGTGGGCGACGTCAGCCAGCAGTATGGAACTCCTTCCGGGTTGCAGGAAAAACAGACCACCTTCCTGTTTGGGCCGCAGGTTTCCGTGCCGGGAATCAAAAGAGTGATGCCCTTTGCCCACATTCTGGTGGGCGCCGTTCACGGCACCAACAGGGTGATTCCCCTGGGCATAGCTTGCCCCATCGGTAGTCCTATTTGTTCGCAAATCGGGATCGCCTTGGGGACCACGTTGGCCACGGCGGTGGGCGGCGGCGTGGACTTTAAGTTGGCCGGCCCTTTGTGGGTTCGCGCTATTCAGGTCGATTATCTCCACGCCAATCTCAATCCCGATCATCACACCCAAATGCGTGTTGCCGCCGGCCTCGCATTTCATTTCTGACCGACGAACCCAAAGTGGTCCCTCTGAGCGGGATCGCAATCGAAAGCTTCTTGGACGCAATGGGGCGCTGTCCATCAACCGACAAGTCCGCCCTTTGAACCAAGATTCGACGATGGGGGCGAGTTCATCCATCGACCCAGGCATCCTGCCAGGGAATATACGCCGCCCCATAGACGAAATCCTGTGTCCCGGGCACGGGCATGGCGTGCTTGATTCTCGCCATGGAAAAGACGTTGTGCCCCCCGGGGGAATAGGGGAGCGCCACCTCAATCTTCCAGCCCTCGCCGTAATGCTTCTTGCTGGTGAAGCGGAGGCCCCCGCGCGAGATGTCTTCGGTTACCACCACTTCCTCCCAGGCTTGAGGGTCCCGGATTAATGCTTTCATATGGAGTTCCAACCGAACGGACTTCCGGTCATTCCGCGTGCGTTTAGGGGGAGCAAGGTGAGTCGGAGTGGCCGGAGCAGCGCCCGTAATCTCCTGCGGAAGTTCTTCGCCCGCCTGAATCCACGTCTCTTTCCACAAGTTGGTATCCGAGCATTTTTTGCAAAACCTCCACAGGGAGTGATACCCGCCCAGCACTTCGGCCTCAAACTCATTCAGATACACCAACTCGCGATTCCGACATCGGGTGCATTCCATCAAGGCGCGCCCGACCGCGGTCTTGGATTCTTCGATGGGAGGAAATTCCACGCCCCACAGGTTCACCTGCTGATCGAGAAGTTCCAGACCATAGTAGATGCCCTCGGTGCCTTCGCGGATTTGCCCCAGGACGCGCGCTTCCGACTCCTCCTTGGTCATCAAACATTGGATGAGAATTTCCAGTTCGGGTGTGAGCTTGCGGTAAGTAAGAATCTTGGCCCCATAACGAGCGATGACTATGGTGCGCCCGGGGTCGGCAAAGTTTTCCCCCAGAACATCCACACCGCTAATGACGATGGGAAGTTCGGCAGAGATGCGGTCGCTGCGACGTTTTTTCGTCGGCACCACGCGGTTCCCTCCCTCTATGTTGCATTCTAACTTGATGCGATGCCCGGAATTTTGCAGGCCACCCAAAGCTACGCCCCATCGGGACGGCCGGAGATAACATACGCCGTGTTGCGGCTAAATACAATGGCGAGGCTCCTGTTCGCGGGCGGAGATTGGGAATGGGAGTCGGCAAACAGGAGAATTGAGACGAGGGAATCTGCAACTCCAAATCCGCAATCGGCCATTCATCTCTAGGCGGACAATGGGCGGTCATACGGGCGGTCTTGAAGGGAGGAACAGACAACAAAAAAAGTTGCATCTTCTGCTTGACAATCGAAGAAAGCTGCTATATCTTGTTACTTCACTCTGCAAGGAAGTTTCCTCACAGAGTTGTCCGCGCGCGGGAATGCACACCGCAGGATCCTTCGCAAGGGGCGTAATCGTCTCTAGGACACCCCCCGCTTTTGGGGATCCCGCCTGATAACGGGAAAATTTGCTCTTTGACAATTGAGTTGAGCATGCCACGTCAATGCACGAAGGCAGGGACTGGGGGCCGGGGATTAGGGGCTAAGGAAGACCGAATCTCAAGCCAATAGTTCAGGCTTAAAGTGCAAGCTGAGTGACAAGTTTCGTTCCGGAGTCCGGAGCGAGACGCAACCTTCCGTTCAGTTCGTGTAGGACGGGAGGACTCAAAATATAAAAACCGCGCAGAGGGTCGAGTCAGTCTGAAGGGGCGTCAAAGTTCCAACCGGTTGAGCATCGAACCTGCGCGTGAGCCAAATTTCAAATGAGAGTTTGATCCTGGCTCAGAATCAACGCTGGCGGCGTGCCTAACACATGCAAGTCGAACGAGAAAGCCTGAGTGTAGCAATACACGAGGGTGAGTAAAGTGGCGTACGGGTGAGTAACACGTAGCTAACCTGCCCTCGAGACGGGGATAACCTGGGGAAACCCGGGCTAATACCCCCCGACATTCCGACTTCACAAGGAGATGGAATCAAAGGCCCGCAAGGGTCGCTCGGGGAGGGGGCTGCGGCCGATTAGCTAGTTGGAGGGGTAATGGCCCACCAAGGCGATGATCGGTAGCCGGCCTGAGAGGGCGCACGGCCACACTGGCACTGAAACACGGGCCAGACTCCTACGGGAGGCAGCAGTGGGGAATTTTGCACAATGCCCGAAAGGGTGATGCAGCAACGCCGCGT